>JAEZHW010000014.1 GCA_023436775.1 Actinomycetes bacterium | reverse complement strand
GCTTCTTTAGGGAAGCACCTTGGAAAATCGTTTTAAAATTGACGGAGACTAGGGCTGTTCCGTAAAGGAAATTTTTTGGTGCCTAAGATGGGCATTTAACATAAAACGTATGGTGTACTAATCTGTTAGTGCAGTTCCATGAGGAGTATAGAATGGGGTAATCATTAATATAAAGAGAAGGAAATAAATGTTTTAGATATTATATTTCCTTCAAAAGCACACTGGAATTGATCAGTGGGAAGTGGACACTTTTGATCATCTATCAGATCAATGAGAGGGTGGTCAGGTACGGGGAGTTAAAGCGGAATATAGTAGGGATCAGTGAGAAGATATTGATCAGTCAATTGAAGTTTTTAGTGGAAAAGGGTTTGGTCCAAAGGACGGTATACCCGGAGATTCCTCCAAAGGTAGAATATACCTTGACGGAAGTGGGGAAGGAGCTTTTACCCATAGTCTATTCCATTATAGATTTTGGTTTGGAACATGTATTGGGAAGGAAGAAGGATTAGGTAAAAAATATTTGGAAATGTCCAGAATTTTTTGTAACTTTCTATAAGGGATGATATGCGAAAAAACTTTTCTCTAGCTTATTAATCCATTAGAATTATAGAAAAAGCCTGCAGATCTTTCTACAGGCTAGTGGTTAAGGGCAAAAGATGATGATGCTGCAGAGGTTGATGTGGATTTAGTAGCGATCCCTTACATGCCACCATATTCTTCAGGTGCTGCGGAAGTGGCAAATTCTTCCATTCGGGTGATCTTTTACGGTATAGATCTGTACCCAAGTATTTTTCAGGTCAGCCCCATCTTTTTTAAAATGTTCTTTCCCCAGTACCACTACTTTGTTTTCTGTTTCTATGTATTCGTCTCTTTGGAAATAGATGATCTCAAAGGCATTTAGGTTGAAACCTGTGGCTCCATCTGTGCCTTTGAATTTGGCTGCGGGCATCTTTTGGGTGCCGTGATAGATCAGTGTGGCGTCTTCGCTAAACGTGTTTATAATTCGTTCCAGGTCCTTTGCTTCAAAGGCGGAAAACATTTCATCTACTACAGTTCTTGCGCTCATTGTGTTTGAATTTTAATGTCCAAAAGTAGGGGTGTCTTCGTGAATTTAGGGCATTACTTCCCTTTAGGAAAGTGCTATAATTCAGTATACTTAAGTGCTGGTTCTTATATTTGTAGTATGGAATTTTGTCATTTTAGAAAGAGCTCGGTAAAGGACGGAATGGATCTTTTAAGCGGGAAATGGAAGATCCACATCATAGGCACACTGCTTTATGGAGGGAAGATGCGATTCATGGATTTGCAGAGGGAAGTGAAGGGCATAGGAGCAAAGATGCTTTCGAAGGAATTGCAAGACCTGGAAGCGAATCAACTGCTCATTAGGACGGTGGTTTCCAGTAAACCCATTACCGTGGAGTATGAATTGAGCGAGTTTGGTAGGTCATTAGATCCGGTCATAGATGCCATCGCAGAGTGGGGCATGAAGTACCGATCAGTTATGATGGACCGAGAGATTCCCCACCCCTAGGGTCGAATGGTAATTCGACCAAATCCCTGACGATCAAATCCCCCGCCACCTAAAGGGTCGAATGGTAATTCGACCCAACATATCCGGTTCATTTAACGAATAGAGGAAGGAATTCGCTAACGGCGTTATTTCTATGAAAATTATGGTAGTTGATGATTTTGAATAGTCTTATTTTTATTTTGTAAGTATATAGGAATGGGGTGGGTGGGGTAGCCAAATGTGGTGTGGTTTGTTTTGGGCTGGAATAAAATGGGGAGCTTACAATACTTTTATATTTCCTTTTTTTATAAATTTAGAAAATAATAAAAGGCTGATGCTTAGCTTAGTGGCACACTTCGACAAGCTCAGTGCAGGAATTGAAAGTTTAGGCTTTCTAATACGCTACTATCGCCAATACGTGGGCCGTTATGCGTAAAATTATCGACCAATGACACTATCAGAAAAAATACAATATAGCACAATTAGAATACTGACGAATTTGTCGTCAGGAGGAAATTCAACTGGGACAGGATTTTTCTTTAAATTTCTTGAAAAGGAAAACGGAGAACACATACCAGTTATTATAACTAACAAACACGTAATTGAAGGTTCTATAAACGGAAGTTTCAGGTTTACCATTGCTAAAGACGGCCAACCCGATCATAAAAGTAATAGAGACTATCAAATTCCTAATTTTCAACAACAATGGATTGGACATCCAGACCCTGAAATTGACTTGTGCGCAATGCCTATTGGTGGACTACTAAATGAAGCACAGAAAACTGGTCTTAAATTCTTTTATATCCCTTTAGACAAATCATTAATAATGTCAGACGAGGAATTAAATCAGCTAACGGCATTAGAAGATATTACTATGGTTGGATATCCTAACGGAATATGGGATTCAGTAAATAATCTACCAATAATGAGACGTGGAATTACTGCCACCCATCCCAAAATAGACTATTGTGGAAAGCAGGAGTTTATGATTGACGCAGCTTGCTTTCCTGGTTCGAGCGGTTCGCCTGTAATGTTACTTAATGAAGGTAGTTACCGAACTCAAAATGCGATATTAATGGGAAGTCGAGTAAAGTTGTTAGGCATATTATACGCAGGACCTCAGCATACTGCTACAGGAAGTATTCAAGTAGTCAATATTCCTACTAGACAGGAACCAATTGCAATTTCAAGAATTCCCAACAATCTCGGTATAATAATAAAAGCCAAGAAAATATTAGAATTGGAAGCTGAAGTAAAAAGAATTCTGAAAATGTAAAATCTACACCTAACACGGGTTTTGCGTCAGGCGGGCTGACGTGCAAACTTGGAGCTTTGTGCTTCTAATAAACTTTAGTAATAAATTTAAACTTTGTGCTCCGAAACCCGCCCGAACGCAAAGCCCCAAAACGTTAGCGGTAATTTTTATGGACAGCCTAAACGACATAAAACGACTATTGAAGTCACAGTTTGAAACCGATTTGTTTGAAGCTTCATTAGCAAGCCTTGACGAGATAGGTAACAAACTGCGTTATAACAATTTTGCTTATTCTATTAGAGAATTGTCCAGACATTTTTTGCATAGACTTGCACCTGAACAAAATGTAAAAAATTGTAGTTGGTACAAAAAGGAAACAGAAGACGGAAAACCAACACGGTCGCAAAGAATTAGATATGCAATTCAAGGTGGCATTACCATTAAGACACTTGAAAAATGGGGCTTTGACATCGAAGAATTAAACGAAACAATAAAAGAAATTAAGGCTGTTATAGACACTTTAAGCAAATACACACATATTAATCCTGATGTTTTTGACTTACAAGAAGACAAAATAGAGAAAAACAAAAATGAGGTTCTATCAGCTTTTAAAAAATTTGTACAAACTATTGAAAGTTACCGAGAACAATTAAAAACGTTTTTGGACGGACACATAAAAGAACATATGATTTCATCTGTTGTGTCAAATTACTTTGAAAGCCTTGACCATTTAGCCCCTCATAATTCTTTTAATTATAGTGAACTGAAAGACTATCATATTTCCGAAATAACTGATCAAGAAATAATTGTCTCAGTTTTTGGTTATTTACACGTTACTTTAGAATATGGCTCAAAGCAAGAAAGGCGTGATGACGATGGACTTGACTTAGAAGAGTGTTTTTCTTTCGAAACTAATATAAGATACGAAATAGACGATGATTTTCCTTCTCAAAGATATGAAGTTGACGAGTTTGATGTAGACACGACTGAATGGTATGGAGACGAAGAGTATTACGAAAATGAGATTGATATAGAAATTGACAAACGTATTAACGAAACAGAATAAAACTACCACTAACAAGGTATTGCCAGAAGCGGGGCGAAAGTACTAGATTCAACTTTGTGCTTCTATCTCCGCCAAAAACGAATTTTATTCGTTTTTTATTTTTAAATTTAACTCATAAAAAATCGTTTTGGCTAGCCTCGGTGCAAAATCGAAACTTACAGCTTCGATTTCCCCGCCTTCGGCAATACACAAAACGTTGTAAGCCATATTAGAAAAACTGATATTCGACATATGAAATTGATATCTATAGATTTATTTAGTGGAGTTGGAGGAC
>JAEZHW010000051.1 GCA_023436775.1 Actinomycetes bacterium | reverse complement strand
GTACTACCACCTCGACGGCCCGATCGCCGCCACCCGTCATGTGCTCGCCAAGGCCGGAATGTCATTGGGCGACATCGATATCGTGGAGATCAACGAGGCATTCGCCGCGGTCGTCCTGTCGTGGGCGCAGGTGCTCGAGGCGGACCTGAGCAAGGTGAACGTCAACGGCGGGGCGATCGCGCTCGGTCACCCCGTCGGCTCCACGGGATCCCGGCTGATCACCACGGCGCTGCACGAACTCGAGCGGTCCGACCGCTCCACGGCACTGATCACGATGTGTGCGGGTGGGGCACTGTCCACCGCCACGATCATCGAACGCATCTAGGCGGCGGAGCCGTCCCGAATACTGCTGAGCCCGAATACTGCTGAGGACGCATTCATGACCATTGGACTGAGCGACGAAGATCGCGAACTCCGCGATTCCGTACGCGGGTGGGCAGCACGCCACGCCACTCCGACCGTGATCCGGGAGGCCGTCGCGGCCGAGACCGAGGCCCGTCCGGCGTACTGGAGTTCGCTCGCCGAACTCGGGATGCTGGGCCTGCACCTGCCGGAAGAGGTCGGCGGGGCGGGCTACGGTCTGGTCGAACTCGCCATCGTCACCGAGGAACTCGGCCGGGCCATGGTGCCGGGACCGTTCTTGCCGACCGTCGTCGTCTCCACCGTTCTCGCCGAGGCCGGTCGCGCCGCCGAGGTGCCGGGGCTGGCCGACGGCACGCTGTTCGGTGCCGTGGCACTGCAGCCGGGCGGCCTGAAGCTGATCCGCGACGGGGGCCGACCGACCCTGTCGGGTACCTCGAGCGCGATCCTCGGCGACCAGGTGGGCGACGTGTTCCTGCTCGCCGTCGACGACGCCGGTACCCCGGCCTTCGTGGTGCTCTCGCGGGACCGCCTCGAGGTCACCGACCTGCTGAGCCACGACGTGGTGCGGCGCAACGCCGAAGTGACGGTCGACGGCCTCGAACTCGTCGACGGCGATGTCCTGCAACTGGATCCACAGCGAGTTCTCGACATCGCCGCGACACTGTTCGCGGCCGAGGCCGCGGGTCTGGCGGACTGGGCGACCACCACGGCCGCGGACTACGCGCGGGTGCGTCAGCAGTTCGGCCGGGTCATCGGCCAGTTCCAGGGCGTCAAGCACAAGGCGGCCCGCATGTTCAGCCTCACCGAACAGGCCCGGGTCACCGCATGGGACGCGGCCCGGGCGCTGCGGGAGGACGTGGCCGCGGACGAGTCCTCGCTCGCTGCGGCGGTCGCCGGCGCCGTGGCACTCGAGTCGGCCTTCCAGGTCACCAAGGACTGCATCCAGGTTCTCGGCGGCATCGGGTTCACCTGGGAGCACGACGCCCACCTGTACCTGCGCCGCGCGCAGTCCCTGCGTATCCTGCTCGGCTCCACCGCGTCCTGGAGGCGCTGTGTCGCGCAGCTGACCCTCGACGGGGTCCGCCGCGTCCTGAGCATCGAGCTCCCCCCGGAGGCGGAGCAGATCCGCGCCGACGTGCGCGCCGAACTCGAGCCCGCAACGGCGCTCGGCGGTGCCGAGCAGAAGGCCTACCTGGCGGAGAAGGGCTACACCGCACCGCATCTGCCGACGCCGTGGGGCAAGGGCGCCGACGCCGTCACCCAGCTCGTGATCGCCGAGGAGCTGCGGTCCGCCGCGCTCGCGCCGCACGACATGATCATCGGCAACTGGGTGGTGCCGACGCTGCTCGCGCACGGCAGCGCCACACAGGTCGAACGGTTCCTGCCGCAGTCGCTGCGCGGCGACATCGTGTGGTGCCAGCTGTTCTCCGAGCCCGGCGCCGGGTCCGACCTGGCCGCGCTGGCGACCAAGGCCACCAAGGTCGACGGTGGTTGGAAGCTGCAGGGCCAGAAGGTGTGGACCTCGATGGCCCGCGAGGCCGACTGGGGAATCTGCCTGGCGCGCACGGACGCCGACGCGCCCAAGCACAAGGGCCTGTCGTACTTCCTGGTCGACATGAAGAACAGCACGGGCCTCGACATCCGCCCGCTGCGGGAGATCACCGGCGACGCGCTGTTCAACGAGATCTTCATCGACGACGTGTTCGTTCCGGACGAGTGCCTGGTCGGCGAGCCCGGCGACGGCTGGAAGCTGGCCCGCACCACGCTCGCCAACGAGCGGGTGTCGCTGTCGCACGACTCGTCCCTCGGCTCGGGCGGCGAGGCGCTGCTGTCTCTGGCCGCCGAGACTCCCGGCGGGCTCGACGACGAACAGTTGACCGTTCTGGGCAAGGTCCTGTGCGACGCGCAGTCCGGGGGCCTGATGGGACTGCGCACCACGCTGCGTTCGCTCACCGGCGCGCAGCCCGGTGCCGAGTCCTCGATCGCGAAACTGCTCGGCGTCGAACACATCCAGCAGGTGTGGGAGGTCGCGATGGAATGGGCGGGACCGAAGGCCCTGATCGGCGACCAGCATCGTCGTTCGGCCACCCGGATGTTCCTCAACTCGCAGTGCATGTCCATCGCGGGTGGTACCACCAATGTGCAGCTCAACATCATCGGCGAGCGGATCCTCGGTCTGCCGCGCGACCCCGAACCCGGAAAGTGAGTTCCACCAGATGAGTAATCGCACGTTCGTCATCGGCGTGGGTATGACCAAGTTCGAGAAGATCGAGTCTCGGGACTGGGAGTACCCGGACATGGTCTCCGAGGCGGTGGGTACCGCCCTGGCCGACGCCGGGATCACGTACGACCAGGTGCAGCGCGCCGCGGTGGGCTACGTCTTCCAGCCGTCGGCCGCCGGCCAGCGCGCCCTGTACGACATCGGACTGACCGGGATCCCGATCGTCAACGTCAACAACAACTGTGCCACCGGCTCGTCGGCCCTGATGATGGCGCGGGAGTGGGTCCAGGGCGGGCTCGTGGACGTCGCGCTCGCGGTCGGATTCGAGAAGATGACGAAGAGCTCGATGGCCGTCACCGGCGAGCTGCCGAAGGTCACGACGCTCGACCCGCACCTGAAGGTGATGACCGCGGAGTACGAGTGGGGCCGCGGGCCGATGACGGCGCAGCTGTTCGGCAATGCCGCAATCGAGCACATGAAGCGGTACGGCACCACCGCCGAGCAGATCGCGTCCGTCGCCGTGAAGAACCACAAGCACTCGGTGAACAACCCCTACGCCCAGTTCCATGACGAGTACACCCTGCAGCAGGTGCTGGACTACAAGATGATCCACGCCCCGCTCACCCGCTCGCAGTGTTCGCCCACCTCCGACGGTGCGGGCGCCGCGGTCGTCGTCAGCGAGCGGTTCGTGCGCGAGCACGGCCTCGAGGACCAGGCCGTCGAGATCGTCGCTCAGGCCCTCACCACCGACACCGCGGAGGCATTCGCGGACCAGTCGATGATCGACGTCGTCGGCGCCCCGATGACGCGGGCGGCCGCCGAGCAGGTGTTCGCCGAGTCGGGTCTGACCATCGACGACGTCGACGTCATCGAGTTGCACGACTGCTTCGCGATCAACGAGATCATCACCTACGAGGGCCTCGGCCTGTGCGAGCCCGGCGAGGGCGGCAAGCTGGTCGAGTCCGGCGCCACCACGTACGGTGGCAAGGTCGTCGTGAACCCGTCCGGCGGCCTCATCTCGAAGGGACATCCGCTGGGCGCGACCGGTCTGGCCCAGTGCGCCGAACTCAACTGGCAGCTGCGCGGCCAGGCCGACGCCCGCCAGGTCGACGGTGCCCGTGTGGCCCTGCAGCACAACCTCGGTCTCGGTGGCGCGTGCGTCGTCACGCTGTACCAGGCCGGCACGATCACGAAGGAGGCGTGAGACCATGCCGATCGACGTCCAGGCCGCGCTGACGGCCGAACCGACCGTGCGCGAAGCCAACTGGACCGAGCGTGACGTTCTGCTCTACCACCTGGGGCTGGGTGCCGGCGTCGACTCGCTGGACCCGGCCGAGCTCGGCTGGGTGTACGAGAAGGGCCTGAAGGTCCTCCCGACGTTCGCGATGGTTGCCGGACAGGGCATCTCGGCCGGAACCCTGAAGCCCGCCGGGATGAACCTGCCCGGGATCGACATCGACCTGCGCAAGATCCTGCACGGCGGACAGTCGCTGACGCTGCACGCCCCGATCCCGACGGCCGGCTCGGCCCGCGTGTCCTCGCGGGTCGCGGACGTGTGGGACAAGGGCAAGGCGGCCGTCATCGTGCTCGAGCAGTCCGCCACCGATCCCGACGGAAATCCGTTGTGGACCACCGGCATGCAGATCTGGGCGCGCGGCGAGGGCGGTTTCGGCGGCGACGCCGGCCCGGAGGTCACCACCACCGTGCCCGAGCGTGACGCGGACAAGGTGCTCGTGTCGCCGACCAGCACCCAGCAGGCGCTCGTCTACCGACTCAGTGCCGACATGAACCCGCTGCACGCGGATCCTGCGTTCGCGCAGATGGCCGGTTTCGACCGCCCGATCCTGCACGGTCTCGCGTCGTACGGCGTCGTGTGCAAGGCCGTCGTCGACGGGCTGCTCGGCGGCGACCCCACGCGCGTGCAGAGCTACTCGGTGCGGTTCGCGGGATCGATCTACCCGGGCGAGACGATCGAGACGTCGGTGTGGCAGGACGGCGACCAGCTCACGCTGCTCGCGACGTGCCCCGAGCGGGACGGTCAGCCGGTGCTGACCCACGCGAGCATGACGGTCCGGTCGTGAAGCTCGGTTCCCACCCGACGGCCGACACCCATCCGGACGGCACCGTGCTGACGTCGGCGCCGCAGGACGCGCCGGTCGATCGGGCGACCGCGGCGGCCCGGCGCGTCATCGATGCGATGCTGCGCACCGACCGGGGCAACGCGAACCTCGACCGGGTCGCCGAGGAGTTGAACAGCATCGCCGACCACCTCGAGGAGCACGCTCCCGCGGTGGCCGAGCGGATGGTCGACATGTGGAGCGGTGAGGGCGTCACCCGGCACGATCCGATCACCGGTCCGGAGAACGCGATCGCGCCGCCGCTCGTGCTGGAGGGGGCCGGGGACGGCTCGGTGCGGGGCGTCGTC
>JAEZHW010000090.1 GCA_023436775.1 Actinomycetes bacterium | reverse complement strand
CAACCTCGCGGCTCTGCACGCGTCGCAGCATTAGCCCCGCAGTGGGGGGGCGCGCCCCACGACAGCAACGGCCGCACCCTTCTGGGTGCGGCCGTTGTTCGTGCTTCGGGCTCGCTGCGGCGCGGGGGTCGACGGTCAGTCGCTTCGACCAGCCGACACTGCTGCGGCGAGGCGGTGCTGCGGCTAGACCAGCGCCTCACCCTGGGCTGCGATGTGGCGATCAATCTCGGCCAGTTCCGCCTCGGACAGCGGCGCCGCCGCCAGCACCCCGAGGTTCTCCTCCAGCTGGGCCACCGTCGAGACCCCGATCAGCGCGCTGGTGAGGTTCGGGCGCTGCAGCAGCCACGACAGGGCCAACTGCGAGAGCGACTGCCCACGCTGCTTCGCGACCGCGGCGAGACCCTGCAGCCGGGTGACCATCTCCTCGCTGGCGGCCAGCTTCGGATCGAAGAAGGGCCGCGGAGTGGCACGCTCAATCTCGACACCCGCCAAGTAGCGGTCCGTCAGCAGCCCCTGCGCCAGCGACGAGAACGCGATCATGCCGATGCCCGCATCGGCGGTGACTCGGGCGAGTTCCGGCTCGGGGCGACGGTCGAGCATCGAGTACCGCGGCTGGTGCAGCACCAGCGGCACGCCGAGGTCGCGTGCGACGGCGACCGCCGCCGCGGTCTGCTCGGGGGTGTAGTTCGACAATGCGCCGTACAGCGCCTTGCCGCTGCGCACCGCAGCGTCGAGGGCAGCAACCGTCTCCTCGACCGGGGTGTCCGGGTCGGGGCGGTGCGAGTACATGATGTCCACGTAGTCCAGCCCCATGCGGCCGAGCGACGCATCCAGGCTCGAGAGCAGCGCCTTGCGGCTGCCCCACTCGCCGTAAGGGCCCTGATGCATCCGGTAGCCGGCCTTGGTCGAGATGATCAGCTCGTCGCGGTAGCGCCCGAGGTCCTTGGCCAGGATCCGGCCGAAGTTCTCTTCGGCGCTGCCGGGCGGCGGGCCGTAGTTGTTCGCCAGGTCGAAGTGGGTGATGCCGCCGTCGAAGGCGCGACGCGCCACCTCGCGCATGGTCTGGAACGGGCGGTTATCGCCGAAGTTGTACCAGAGGCCCAGCGACAGCGGCGGCAAGAACAGGCCCGTGGTCCCGGCCCGGCGGTACTCGGTCGCGTCGTAGCGGCTGGCCGCGGCCTGGTACGGCTCATTGATGTCGCTGCCGTTGCCGGCGTAGTTCTGGCGGTCGAGAGCCATGACGGTCCCTTCATCGGGCGTGAACAATGCTGGGATTCAGCGTACGCCAGGTCGTGGGAGCGATTCCTCGCCGACGCGGGCGTTCCCACGTGGGAACGTCGGGCAGGTTAGCGGTAGAGGGTCGGCTCGTGGGCGGCGGCGCCCAGCAGGGCGGCGCCGATCTCGCGGCGCTTGTGCTCCAGCGAGTCATGCAGCGAGTGGGTGCGCAGGTCCCGCCAGAAGCGGTCTAGGCCGAGGGACCGCTCGGTCCCGCTCGCGCCCAGCGCCTCGTAGCCGCGGCTGGCCGCATCCAGCGCCGCATCCACCGCGACCACCTTGGCCCGAGCCGCCGCGATGGTCAGGGCGTGCCGGTCCGCCTCGGTGACCGCCGGCGCCCCCGGCGTGCAGAAGCGATCCAGCGCCACTTCGAAGTCGGCGCCGATCCGGTCCAGCAACGCCTCGGCCGCGGCAAGGTGTGCATCCAGTTCGCCGAGCAGTCGGTGCAGCAGCGGGTCGCTCGATGCCCCCACCTCGCCGCCAGCGAGCGGCCGGGTCCTGGCGGAGACGAGGCTGGCCACCTGCGTCAGTGCACCTCGCCCGAGGCCCGCGTCCAGGTTCGCGAACAACAGCTGCACCAGCGGCGCGGTCAGCGCGGCGAACCAGTCGCGTCCCGGATCCCCGAGCACATCCGCCGCCGTCACCGGCACCCCCTCGAGCGTGACCGACGATGAGCCGGTGCGACGTTGCCCGATCCGATCCCAGTCGTTCTCGACGATGAAGCCGCCGCGGCTGGTCTCGACGGCGATCAGGATGCGCCTGCCGGGCTCGCTGCCGGGCAGCACCCCCGCCACGTCCTCGGCGGCGACGATCAGCACATCCGCCTGCGCTACCCCGGTGGCATAGCGCTTGCGACCATCCAGTTGCAGGCCATCACCGTCGCGGGTAAGGCGCACCGGCGGGTCACCGGGGTTGGTGGCTGCCGCCCAAAACCAGGTGCCAGCGGCCGACTTCGCGTACCACTCCCCCTGTCGTTCGGGGTCAGCAACCAAGCCGATGCAGGCTTGATTTAGGTAGTGGTTCGCCAGCAGCTGCGCGGCCGAGCCGTCCGCCGTGCCGATCGCCCGCACGGCCGCGGCAGCGGTCGACCAGTGACCGCCGATGCCGCCGTGCTCGGCGGGGACCAGCAGGTTCAGCAGGCCGTGCCGCTGCAGGATCTCTACTTCCTCGGCCGGGCGACCGGCGAGCTGGTCACGCTCGACCGCGTCGGTGAGCAGTTCGGCAGCAGCCGCCTCGGCCGCGGCCACCCACTGCGCGTACTCGCTGGCCTCAGCGAAGCCGCGCCACGGTGCACGCCCAAGCACCGCCTCGCCCGAACCTGCACCCTGCGACATGGCTACCCCTTCCAGGCGCGCGCGATGGCCAAGAAGTCCAGCACCCCGAGCGCTTCACCCCGCGCGGTCGGATCAATCCCGGCGCGCTCCATCACCTCGACCGCCACCGTGGACGATCCCATCAACTCCGCGAGCGCCTGGCGCATCATCTTGCGACGCTGACCGAAGGCGGCATCGATCACCTGGAAGGTGGCCTTGCGCTCCTCCTCGGTGCCCGGCGCCGCTTGGCGCACGAAGCCGACCAGGATCGAGTCCACGTTCGGCACTGGCCAGAACACCTGGCGGCTGATCGTGCCGGCCAGGCGCCACGGGCCGTACCAGGCGGCCTTCGCGCTCGGGGCACCGTAGACCTTCGACCCGGGCTGCGCAGCAAGGCGCTGGCCCACCTCGGCCTGCACCATCACCAGGGTGCGCTGCAGGTTCGGGAAATGCTCCAGCAGGTGCAGCAGCACGGGCACCGACACGTTGTACGGCAGGTTCGCCACCAAGGCGGTGGGCGCGGCCCCGGCCGGCTCCGGCAGGCTCGTCACCGTCATCGCATCGTGCAGCAGCACTTCCAGCGCCGGTGCGTCCGGCTGCTGCAGCGCCACCGTGGTCGGCAACTGGGCGGCCAGGCGCGGGTCAATCTCGACGGCCGCCACCGGGTGGCCGGCCTCCAGCAGTCCCAGGGTCAGCGACCCGAGGCCCGGACCGACCTCCAGCACCGTCTCGCCCGGCACCAACTGCGCGGCCCGCACAATCTTGCGCACCGTATTGCCGTCGACAACAAAGTTCTGGCCCAGCTTCTTGGTCGGGCTCACGTCGAGCAGTTCGGCGAGGTCACGCACCTCCGCCGGGCCGAGCAGGCCGCCCGGCACTAGGCTGCCGCTCCGGTCGGGGCAGCATCCCACGGACCGAAGACCGCGAGCGTGTTCGCCGCGATCTGCTCGGCATACGATTCCAGGTCCTCGCCAGCGACCTCAGCCATGACGCGCAGCGTGTGCTGAATCAGATACGGCGAGTTCGGTCGGCCACGCCACGGCGCCGGCGTCAGGAACGGGGCATCGGTCTCGACCAGCACCAATTCGCGCGGGGCCGCGGCGAGGGCATCGCGCAGGTCCTGCGCGTTCTTGAAGGTCACGTTGCCGGCGAAGGACATGTACCAGCCATGCTTCGCGCAGATCTCGACCAGGTCAGTGTCGCCCGAGAAGCAGTGGAACACGGTCTTTTCGGGTGCGCCGACGCGCAGCAGGGTTTCGACGACGGCATCGTGGGCGTTGCGGTCGTGAATCTGCAGCGGCATGCCGAGCTGCTTCGCCAACTCGAGGTGCGCCTCGAAGCTGTGGGTCTGCGCGGCGATGTTGTCCTCGCCCTCGGTGCGGTAGAAATCGAGGCCGGTCTCGCCAATCACGGCGACGCGCGGCTGGCGCGCCAGCGCCTCGATCTCGGCCATCGTCTCGTCGAGCTTGCCGGCCAACACCAGCTCGGGTGCGGCGTTCGGGTGGATCGCGACCGCAGCCAGCACGTTCGCGTGCTCAGCAGCCAGCGCCGCGCTCACCCGGCTCGTCTCCAGATCGACCCCGACCTGGATCACGCCGACGACACCCGCCTCGGTCGCCTTCGCCAACTGCGCCGCAGGGCCAAGCTGGTCATCACCCATGAACAGGTTCAGGTGGGTGTGGTTGTCGTAGACCGGGACCCCAATCGGTTCCGGTACGGGCGGATACGTCGAGCCGGGCGTCACGGCTGCGTCGCTCATGCCTGCGTCGCCCCCGGCGTGGTCGGCACCGCGTCCGGATCAACGCGCGGGAACAGCGGGGTCAGCGCCGACACCTGCGTGCCCTCCGGCAGCAGGCCCCAGACGCCAGCATCCTGCAGCGAACGAGCCGACAGAGCGCCCAGTGCGGCATCCGCACCCAGGGTGGTCCACAGCGTGTCGGTCGCGACCGGCATCACTGGGTGCAGCAACTGTGCGAGGACGCGCAAGCCCTCGGCGGCGGTGTTCAGCACGGTGCCCAGACGCCCACGCAGCGACTCGTCCTTGGCCAGTGCCCACGGCTCCTGATCGGTGATGTACCCGTTCAGGTCGTCCACCAGCGTCCAGATCGAGGCGATGGCCTCGTGGATGGCAAAGCGTTCGATGGCTGCGTCCGCGGCTTCGAACGCGGCGCGGGCCGTGGCGACGATCGCCTCGTCCGCGTCCGTCCGCTCGCCCGCCGCCGGCAGCGCACCGTCAAAGTAGCGCCCGATCATGGCGGTGACCCGCGAAGCGAGGTTGCCGAAGCCGTTGGCGAGGTCCGCCTCGTAGCGGGCCGCGATGTCTTCCCAGCTGAACGAGCCGTCCGATCCGAAGGCGATGGCACGCATGAAGTAGTAGCGGAAGGCGTCGGTGCCGAAGGTGTCGGTGATCTGCGTCGGGGCGATACCGGTCAGCTTCGACTTCGACATCTTCTCGCCGCCAACCAGCAGCCAGCCGTGACCAAAGATGCCGCGAGGCGGTTCCAGGCCCGCAGCCATCAGCATCGCCGGCCAGATCACGGCGTGGAATCGCAGAATGTCCTTCCCCACGAGGTGGACGCCCGGCCAGCGGGCGGCGAGCGCCTCGTCGTCCTGGCCGTAGCCGATCGCGGTGATGTAGTTCAGCAGCGCGTCAAACCACACGTAGACCACGTGCGACTCGTCCCACGGCACCTTGACACCCCAGTCGAAGGTGGTGCGCGAGATCGACAGGTCGTCCAGGCCGCCCTTCACGAACGAGATGACCTCGTTGCGTGCCGATTCGGGCTGGATGAAGGTCGGGTTCTGCTCGTACAGGTCCAGCAGCGGCTGCTGGAACGCCGAGAGCTTAAAGAAGTAGTTCCGCTCCTTGACCAACTCGGTCGGGCGCGAGTGAATGGCGCAGACCAGTTCGCCCTCGTAGCCGCCGGTGCCGGGGACGAGGTCGCTGGGCTGCTTGAACTCTTCGCAGCCGACGCAGTAGTGCCCCTCGTAGTCACCGGTGGTGATCCAGCCGGTGTCGTAGAGGTGCTGCAAGAAGCGCTGCACGTTGACCTCGTGGCGCTCCTCGGTGGTGCGAATGAAGTCGTCATTCGAGATGTTGAGCGTCTCCAACAGCGGCTTCCACGCCTCGGCGACCAGCTTGTCGGCCCAGGCCTGCGGAGTGGTGCCGTTCGCCGTGGCAGTGCGCAGGATCTTCTGACCATGCTCGTCCGTACCGGTGAGCAGCCAGGTGTCATCGCCACGGCCGCGGTGCCAACGCGCCAGCACGTCGGCGGCGACCTCGGTGTAGGCGTGGCCGATGTGCGGCACATCGTTCACATAGAAGATGGGCGTGGTCAGGTAGAAGCGCTCAGACACGGTGTTGATTCTATCGGTCGGGGCCTGGGCAACAGCGAGGGGTGCGCGCCGAAGCCACGCACCCCTCGCGTCCGTACCGACGTTGCCGGGTTACTTCACCTTCGCCGTCTTCGCGCTGGTCTTGCTAGCGGCCACGATCTTGGTGTTGTAGTCACCAGACGCTGCGACGCTGACTCGGACCTGGAGTTGCGCTCCTCGATCAGCCGCGGTCACCGTGTAGGTCTTCCCCGTGGCGCCGTCAATCGCCACGCCGTTCCGAAGCCACTGGAAGGTGTAGTCCGCGCGGCCCTGCTTGCCCGGGGTCGGGCTCCAGGAGCCGGTGCTCGCGGTCAGCGTCTTGCCGACGGCGGCGGTGCCAGAGATTGTTGGCGTCACCGTCTTGTAGGCATTGGCGACGTAATTGTTCTGGGGCGTGACCGCGACAAACTTGCCGACATAGCCGTCCTTGGTTCCATACACGTGCACGATCACCTGCTTGCCTGCCATGTCGCGCGTCGGCGTGTAGCTCGCCTTCGTCGCACCAGGGATCGGTTGCATCGTGCTCATGTCGATCCACTGGTAGCGGAACTTGGTCCCTGGCGCGAAGCCACCGTTGTTGTCCGCGTGGCTGACCGTCGCCTTCTTGCCCACGACCAGTTCCCCAAGCGTCAGCACCGAACCGTCGGCCACATACAGTTCGCCTTCACGGTCCACCGGGTCGATCGCCGAGAAGCGCCAGACGAGCTTGTTGTATCCGGACTTCGTGACCGTCACGCGCACGGACACGAACTTGCCGTACGCGGAACCCGGCAACTTGAACGTGCGCTTGGTTGCACCCTTCACGGCCTTGCCTTCTACGTACCACTGGTACTTGAGGGTGGTGCCGTTGCCCAACCACGTGCCATCCGGCGCAACGAGCGTCGCCCCAATCAGCAGGTCGCCGCTGAGCACCGAAGAGACCGGGTTCCGGAATGTGCCCTTGACCACCTTGCCAACGGTGTGCGTCCGCACGAGGGTCTCGTGGCCCTCGGCCGAGCCGGTCACGCGGACGCCGATGCGCTTGCCGATGTCCTTCGAGGACACCGTGTAGTTGGCCTTCGTGGCACCGCTGATCTTGGCGCCATCGCGCAGCCACTGGTACTGCAAGGTAGCGGGCTGATACTGCTGCGTCCACCACGTACCGTCGACCTGCAGCAGTTCCCCGACCTTCGCTTCGCCATAGACGATGAATGACGACGCATCGAGGACGCCCAGGCGAATGGTTTGCGGCAGGCTCCAGACATCGAAGGTCTGTCCGCCCTCCACGGTGGCCTGAAGTCGCGCCTGCAGCGTCTTGCCGACGTCAGCAAGCGTCGGAGTGAATCGCTCATACGGCCAGTCGCCGACCACAGCCACCTTGCCGCCCACGTACCAGGTGAGGATCACCGTCTCGGTGTCGTAGTCGAATTCGAACTCGTTGCTGAGCGTGACCGCGCGCCCGACGTAGGGAGTCGGGAACTGCAAGACCGTCGACTCGCTGATCCCCGCAGCGCCTGCTACCGCGGATCCCGCACCCGGAGTCGTCTCGTCGTCGACCCCCGCCGCCGGCGCCGGGTCTGACGTGGCCGCGTCGATGACCCCATTCGAGGCGATCACCGGCGCGTCAGCCTCATCCAGCGCTATCACCGCGGCCCCCGCCGTCGAGGCTGCCAACAGCCCTGACACGACCAGCGTCAACGCCAATCCACCACCGATCGCGCTCCGCAGAGCTGCACGTCGACTTGCTACGTTCAGCACAATTCCACCCCAATCCTGATGGGCGCTCACCCCGCGCCCCATGCAGCATCATGGGTGTTTTCCACATGGATGTCTAGTAACCTCGGCAAATTTGTTGCTTGGGTTCACATTTTTGTGCGATGCCCTACAGACGAGGCCGACAGGACTGCCAGCGCGGCCGTTTCCGGCCCGATGTATGACTGTGGGGTGCGGCACGAATGCCACACCCCACAGCGGTTGTTCCTGGGCTACTTGACCTTGGCCGTCTTGGCGCTCGTGGCGCTGGCTGCGCCATAGCCCTTCGCGCTGTTGCCGTTTGCAGCCACGCTCACCCGCACCTGGATCTGCTTCCCCTTATCGGCCTTCACCAGGGTGTAGGTGGAGCCAGTGGCACCCGCAATGACCTTGCCGTTGCGCAGCCACTGGAAGGTGTAGTCGTTGCGCCCCACCAGGCCCGGAGTCGGGTACCAGGCACCCGTCACCGCGCTGAGCGTCTGCCCCACCTTGGCGGTGCCGACGATCTTCGGTATGACCGTCTTGTAGGTGTTGAGCACGTAGGGGCTCAACGCATAGGTCTGCAAATACATCGGGGGGTAACCCGTCTTCTGCGCGGTCACCATCACGCCAATCGGCTGGCCCAGCAGGTCGAGCGTTGGCGTGAAGGTGCTGGAGGTGGCACCCGGGATCGGCACGTTGCCATTGAGTTTGATCCACTGGTAGCGGAATGTCGTCCCGGACACGAACCCGGCATTGTTGGCATCCGGACGCACCTTGATCTTCTTGCCAACAACCGGCTGGTCCACGATGAAGTCACCGCTGTTCGGGCGCAGCGGATCACCAAAGCCGACCCAGCTGCTCGTGTAGTAGCGGAAGGTCGCGGTCTGGTAGCCCGACTTGCTGACCGTCAGCAACAATCCCACGTACTTGCCATAGGCCGAGGCTGGCACGACAAAGGTCGACTTCGTCGCCCCCTTGACCTTCGCATTGTCCACCAGCCACTGGTACTTCAGGGTGTAGCCCCCGCCGTCCCACGCGCTGGTGTTGATCGAGAGCGTCGCCCCCACCAGCATCGAACCATTCAGCGTGTACTGCGCTGGGCTCGGCACGAGGGCCTTGGTCACCTTGCCGGCCTTGACCGTCACGGTCACGGTCTCGTGACCTGGTGCCGCAAACGTCACCTTCACCGAGAGGGTCTTGCCCACGTCCGCTGCCACCGGGTTGTAGCTGACCGAGGTGGCACCGGCGATCGCCTTGCCGTCACGGAGCCACTGATAGGTCGCGGTGACCGCATTGCTGCCGTTCTGCTGGAACCAGTATCCCGTGTCCACCGCGACCGTCTCGCCGACCGCAGGGGTGCCCAGCAGGGTCACGCCATCGTTCTGCAGGATTCCCGCACGAACCTTCTGCGGCTTGCTCTGCACCACCAGGGTCGGGAACCCTGCCTTGGTCATCGTCAGCCGGAACACCAGCGTCTTGCCGACGTCTTCGGGCTGGGGGATGTACTTCAGCGAGGGCAGTTCGCCGCTGGCAACAACGACCCCGTTCAACACCCACTCGAACAGGGCCTCGTCGGGGGTGGGCTCCAGCAGCACGCTGCCGAGCATCCCGACCTCGATACCCACGTGCGGGGTGTTGAAGTCCAGCGAACCCGGGTTGCTGAACTGGTCCTTGAGCTTGATGGGCACGCTGCCCACAAGCTGACCCTCGCCATAGCGCAGCGAGAAGACCACCGCGAGGTCACTCTGCGCACGCACATTGGACGCGATGGTTGTCGGCAGCTGCAGGGTCACCGTCGAGGCGGTGATGGACTTCACCGTCACCGGAGCGGTAAAGCCCGGACGCACGCCCAGATAGTTCTCCTCGGCAATCGCGGTCGGGCTCGTCGACCATTGCGCGGTGCTCGGTCCCTGCAGGAAACTCAAGCTGCCGCTACCACGCTGCACCACCAGCGTGTCGCCCGGGAGCACCTCGAGGGGTGCCGACGCATTCGAATAGTACTTGTAGGTCCAGGTGAACGAAGCACTGTTGTCGCTGGTCAACTCAAAGCTGGCCGTCTCGCCGAGGTAGTTCTCGTCGTATTGGAACCACACGTGCAGTTGCACCAAGTTGCCATCGAGTTGGCTGCCATCAGTACCCCAGGACGTGAATTCAATGGCGCCGGAGCCATCCACCTCGTATGCGGCCTGGAGCACGCCTGCACCCAGGGTCAGTACCTGGGCGGTCTCGAACAGCTCGGCCGGCTGGAATGGTGTCACCAGCGTCTGCGTTACCGTCCCAAGGTTCGGCTCCTTGACCAAGGCCCACTCCAATTGTTGCGGCACCGTGGGGAGGATCTGATCCGGCAGCTGCACAGTGATCTCGGTCGTGTTCGGACCCACAACCGGCCAGCCGGTCATGTCGTCGTAGATCCCCCATTCGCCCTTGAGTTCGATCTTCTCAGGCGTCGTCTGCAGCGTCGCGTTCACCGTGGTTGCTGCCCCTGCGGCTGTCGCCGCCGCCAGGCCGCCGCCGATGAGCGCGGCCGAGACAAGGCCCGCGAGTGCGGCGCGTGATCGGCGCTTCTGTTGTTCCGTCATGACCCACCCCTACTACTGACGGGCTGCAGCCGGGCGCTGCAGATCCCCCGAGGCGATTCTGATGGAATATGGCGGCGCGGTAAAGGAAAATCTGGCATTTCCTCGCTTCTGCATCCGCGCCTGCGCTGACTGTGCGAGCGGGCTAGAAATCAGTGCTGCGGATGCTTGGCGGCACTCTTGGTACGCAGGGCCGCCTCGTACAGGTCTCGGCGGGACAGGCCGGTGGCGTCCGCGACCGCAGCCGCCGCGTCCTTGAGTCGTTCGCCGTCGGCGACGCGGGCGAGCACCTCGGCCAGGGCGGTACCTGCATCGGCCGCCTGCGCCGCGGCCCCTTCAACGACCACCACCAGCTCGCCGCGGACCTCGCCCGCGGCCCAGGCAGCCAACTCGGCGAGGCTGCCGCGATGGACCGTCTCATGCAGCTTCGTCAGTTCCCGGGCCACCACCGCGCGCCGATCGGCACCGAAGGCGGCAACCATCGCGGTGAGGGTTGCGGCAATGCGGCTCGGCGCCTCGAAGAAGACCATCGTGCGCTGCTCCTGGGCCAGCGCCGCCAGCGTCCGGGCCAGCTCACCAGCCTTGCGCGGCAGGAAGCCCTCAAAGGTGAAGCGGTCGGTCGGTAGCCCCGAGACGGCGAGCGCCGCCAGCACCGCGCTCGGCCCCGGAATAATACGGACCTCGACCCCGGCCGCGACGGCATGCGCGACCGCTGCGAACCCCGGGTCTGACACCGCCGGCATGCCGGCATCCGAGAGCAGCAAGACATCCCCTGCGGCGGCTAGCTCAGCCACCTCGGCGGCGCGCACCTTCTCGTTGTGATCGTGCAGGGCGATCAGTCGGGGCCGAGCCTGAATACCGAGGGCCATCATCAGCCGCTGCGTCACCCGGGTGTCCTCAGCCGCAATCACCGGGATCGTCTCGAGCGCCTCACGCAGTCGCGGCGAGGCATCACCGAGGTTCCCGATGGGGGTTGCAGCCAGGATCAACACCGCTCCAGTCTGTCACGGACTTCCCCGCCCAGCCTGCGCGGAACGTCCCACGGCCGCGCGGCCAGCAGCACCGACAGAACCGACCGAGCACCATGCGACAATCCCCGCTACAATGGTTCCGTGGACCTTCGGATCAATCCCGACTCCCCGACCCCGCCGTTCGAACAGATTCGAGCGCAGATCACCGCGGCAGCACGTGAGGGCCGCCTCGCCCCTGGCAGCCGCCTGCCCACGGTGCGCGACCTCGCCGCCACCCTCGGTCTCGCGGTGAACACGGTGGCGCGCAGCTACCGCGAACTTGAAGCCGACGGCGTCATCGTCACCCGTGGCCGCAGCGGTTCCTTCATCGCTGATAGCGCTGACCCGGTGCGCGCCGAGGCGGAGCGCGCGGCCCGCGAATACGCCAGCCGCGCGCAGCGCCTGGCACTCACCCCGCAGGAAGCCGCCGAGTTGCTCGTGCAGTCCTGGGAACTGGTCTCGGACGCGAGGTAATGCCCGCAGCGCTGGGGGTGCTCGGGCGGCTTGACGCTGCCCGAAACCGCCTTGCCGAGGCGGGACGATCCCCCGCGCGTGGGCGCTGGTTCTGGGCGATCGCGGCGCTGGTCACCGGGATCGCTGCGGTGCTGCGCCTGGTGCGGCTCGGCTCGCCCGCCGATCTGGTCTTTGACGAGACGTACTACGCGAAAGACGCGTGGAGCCTCTTGACCCTCGGCTACGAAGGGGTCTGGGCGGACGATGCAACGACGAACCCTGCGTTCGTGGCCGGCGACACCAGCGACCTCGACAGCATTGGCGACTTCGTGGTGCACCCGCCGCTCGGCAAGTGGCTGATCGCGCTCGGCATGACGGTCACCGGCCCGGGCGATCCGGCCGGCTGGCGACTCGCGGTCGCGCTCTGCGGGGTGCTGCTGGTCCCGGTGACCATGCTGATCGCGAGGCGGCTGACGGGTTCCCTCGGCGTCGCCGCAGTCGCTGGCCTACTGCTCGCCATCGACGGCCTCGGCATCGCCATGAGTCGGGTCGCCCTGCTCGATGGTCCCCTCGCGCTCGCCGTTGCGGTCGGGGTGCTGTGCTGGCTGGTGGATCACGATCGGCACCGACGCTGGGTGCTGCGGCAGCGCAGTCGCCACCGGCTGGTTGGCGCTGTGCGCACCGCGGATCGGCCCCACCTCGTGCACTGGCGCCGCCCTTGGCTGCTGCTGGCGGGCATCGCCCTCGGTGCAGCCACTGCGATCAAGTGGAGCGGACTCTGGTACTTGGCTGCCTTCGGGCTGGCGACCGTGGTCGCCGACCACGTGCTTCGCCGCCGCGCCGGCCTGCCGAGGCCCGGAGTCGCCGCCTGGCTGGCGCAGGCCCCGGTGAGCTTCCTCGTACTCGTGCCGATCGCGGCGATCACCCACCTCGCCAGTTGGCTCGGCTGGTTCGTCAGCAGTGACGGCTGGGGACGGCAGGCGGTCGAGGCGAGCGGTGGCTGGTTCGAGGCGGCGACCACCTCGTTGCAGTCGTGGTGGCAATACCAAACCGCGGTCCTCGCCTTCCACTCCAGCCTGAGCACCGACCACCCCTACGCCTCCCCCGCGTGGGAGTGGCCGCTGCTGCTGCGCCCGACCCTGATGTGGTTTGAGCGCGATGAGGCCGCAGGCATCGACACCATCATCACCCCGCTGCCAAACCCGCTGCTGTGGTGGCTCGCCTGGGCCGCGCTCGCGTGGCTCGGCTGGCGAGCAGTCCGCCGCCGCACCATCCCCGGCACCGGGGTGCTGCTGCTCGCGATCGCGGCCGGCTGGCTGCTCTGGCTGGTCATGCCGGAGCGCACGATGTACCAGTTCTACACCGTGGTGCTGTTGCCCTATCTAGTGGTGGCGCTCGGGCTGCTGCTGCGCGAGATGGCTGGACGCGATCGCAGCCATGCCGCCCGCCGACTGAGTGGGATCGGGATGGTTGGGGCGGTCCTCGCCGTCATGATTCTGCTGTCGGCCTGGTGGTATCCGATGTCGACCGGGCTGCCAGTACCAACGTGGTTTTACGGCGCCCACCGCTGGCTTCCTGGCTGGTAACCCAGCATTTTCGGGCCTGTGTGACGCTCTGTTACGCCGGAGCCCTTCCGAGGCCTCCCCGCGGGAGTAGCCCTGAAATCACTGGGGTAGCGTAGCCCTATGGCAGATCGCGAATATGGCTTTAGTACGCGGGCAATTCACGCCGGCAACATCCCCGACGCAGTGAGTGGCTCCCGCGCGCTCCCCATCTATCAGAGCACCGCCTTCGTCTTTGACGACACCGCGGACGCTGCTGCGCGATTCGCCCTGCAGAAGTACGGCAACATTTACTCGCGACTGGCCAACCCCACCGTGGCGAGTTTCGAAGAGCGCATCGCGAGCCTGGAAGGTGGCCTGGGTGCCGTCGCCACTGCCTCGGGCCTGAGCGCCGAGTTCATCACCTTCGCCTCGCTCGCCGGGGCCGGTGACCACATCGTCGCTGCCGCCCAGCTGTACGGTGGCTCGGTCACCCAGCTCGACATCACCCTGCGCCGCTTCGGCGTTGAGACCACCTTCGTGAACTCCACCGACCCGGCCGACTACGCCGCGGCCATCAAGGACAACACGAAGCTGATCTTCGCCGAATCGATCGCGAACCCCTCGGGCGAGATCGCCGACATTGAGGGCCTGGCCGAGGTAGCGCACGCCGCCGGCATCCCGCTGGTCATCGACTCCACGGTGTCGACCCCCTACCTGCTGCGTCCGATTGAGTGGGGCGCCGACATCGTCATCCACTCGGCCACCAAGTTCCTCGGCGGACACGGCACCACCCTCGGTGGCGTCGTGGTCGAGTCCGGCCGCTTCGACTGGCACAACCCGCGCTTCCCGCTCTTCCACGAAGTCGCCCACCACTACGGTGGCCTGACCTGGAACGGCAACTTCGGCGAATACGCCTTCCTGACCCGTCTGCGCGCCGAGCAGCTGCGTGACATCGGCCCGACCCTGTCGGCGCAGTCCGCCTGGCAGCTCTCGCTCGGTGTCGAGACCCTGCCGCTGCGCATGGACAAGCACGTGGCCAACGCCCGCGCCGTCGCCGAATGGCTCGAGGCCGACCCGCGCATCGAATTCGTCAACTGGGCGGGCCTCACCAACCACCCGCACCACGACCGTGCCGCCAAGTACCTGCCCAAGGGCCCCGGCAGCGTGTTCAGCTTCGGCATCAAGGGCGGCCGCGAGGCGGGCCGCACCTTCATCGAGTCGGTGAACCTCGCCAGCCACCTCGCCAACATTGGCGACGCCAAGACCCTGGTGATCCACCCGGGCTCGACCACGCACTCGCAGCTCACCGAGCAGCAGCTGCTGGACGCTGGCGTGCTGCCGGGCCTGGTGCGCATCAGCGTCGGCATCGAGGATGCCGACGACATCATCTACGACCTCGACCAGGCGCTCGCCGCCGCGACGAAGGAGGCATAAGCATGACTGCCACCGACACCGTCCAGACTCACCTGGCGAACGGCCTGACCTGTGAGCTGCCGGCCGACTCGCCACTGGCTCGCCGCCTGCGCTCGCTGCGCACCTGGCTCGGCCCAAGCGCCAAGGAGCGCCTGTCGCTGCTGCGCAACGCCAAGTCGGTCGCCATCGTCGGCATGAGCGACAAGCCGGCCCGCTCCAGCTACTTCGTCGGCACCTACCTGGTGCAGTCCTCGGACTACCGGGTCTACTTCGTGAACCCGAACTTGGCCGGTACCGAGATCCTGGGCCAGCCGGTCTACGCGACGCTCGCGGACCTGCCCGAGGTGCCGGACATCGTCGACGTGTTCCGCAAGGGGAGCGACATCCCTTCGGTGATCGACGAGGTCGTGGCCGTGGGTTCGCCGACCATCTGGGTGCAGCTCGGCATCTGGAATGAGGAGGCCGCGTACTACGGCGAGGAACAGGGCCTCAACGTGGTGATGGACCGTTGCATCAAGATCGAGCACGCCCGCTTCAACGGCGGCCTGCACCTGCTCGGCTTCGACACCGGCCAGATCACCTCCCGCAAGACCATCCGCTAAGCCGCGTGCATCGGTCCCGCTGCAGCGGGGCCGGGGCCGTGTGCGCACGTTCCGAGGAATCCCGATGAGCAGCACCTCTCCCCTGGTCAGCACCGAATGGCTCGCTGAGCGCCTCGGCCAGCCCGACCTCGTCCTCGTCGAGAGCACGGTGCTGCCGGTCTCCGGCGGCTACGTGACCGGCCACGAGCTGTACCTGCTCGAGGGTCACATCCCTGGTGCAGTGTTCGCGGACATCATCGAAGACTTCTCGGCGCCGGGCGGCGCCTACCCCTTCACGCGTCCCAGCCGGGAACGCCTGCAGGCCTCGGCCGAAGCGCTCGGCATCGGCGACGGCAAGACAGTGGTGCTGTACGACCGCGCCGCCGGCCAGTGGGCTGCGCGCCTGTGGTGGGTACTGCGCAGTCACGGCGTCGAGGTCAAGGTGCTCAACGGTGGCTTCACGCGTTGGCTGGCTGAGGGTCGCGAGACCGAGCTGGGCCACGTCGAGCCCACGCCCGCCCGGCTGACGCTGGGCGAGCCTCGCCCGGAACTGTGGGTGGACAAGGCCGACGTGCAGGCAATCGTCGCCGGCGAGGCGGAGGGCACCCTCATCTGCGCCGTGCCCGCCCGCGAATTCAGTGGCGAACTCGGCTCCCGCCCGCGCCTGGGGCACATCCCCGGCAGCACCAGCGTCCCGGTCGGCTCCCTCCTGGACCGCCTCACGAACACCTTCGCTGAGGAGGGGGCCCTGCGGGACACCTTCGGCGAGGTGCTGCAGGCGCCCCGCGTCATCAGTTACTGCGCGGGCGGCATCGCCGCAACCGCGGACGCGCTGGCCCTGACGGTACTCGGCCACCAGAATGTGGCCGTCTACGACGGCTCGCTGAATGAGTGGGCTGCTGACCCGAACGCGCCACTGGTGACGAACGTCGACTAGGCCGACACCGGACGGGGGTCCTCGCCGGACTGCGGATGCGGCTGCGGCACGCAGAGCACGTTGACGCCCGCGGCACGCAACTGCTGCACCGCCGGGTGGTCGTCGTCCGCGTCGGTGACGATCGCGTCCACCTCGTTGGCGCGCGCGACGTTGATCAGCTGCACGCGGCCGAGCTTGCTCTTATCCACGACCGCGATCACGCGGTCGGCGGCCCGCACGGCGTAGCGCTTCACCGCGCCTTCTTCCCGGTGGTACTCGCTGGCGCCATGATCGGCGTCGACCCCGGCAACGCCCATGATGTAGACGTCGCAGTTGTAGCGCAGGAAGGCGTCTTCCGCCTCGGAACCAATCAGCGAGAGTTCACCCGGGCGCACCTTGCCGCCGGTGACCAGCACTGTCGTGTCGGGCTCGTCGGCAAGTTCCATCGCGACCAGCAGGCTCGGCGTCACCACGGTGAGGCCAAGGTTGCGACCGCGCAGTGCCCGCGCCACCGCCAGCACCGTGCTGCCGGAATCGAGGATGACCGTCTCGTGCGGTTGCAGCAGACCCACCGCAGCATGGGCGAGGTGCGCCTTTTCGACCGCGGCCACCGAGGCGCGCGCCGCGAACGACGGTTCGTTCGCCTTGCCGACCAGCGAGATTGCACCACCGACCACGCGGCGGACGAGGTTCTCGTCCTCCAGCTGCTCGATGTCGCGCCGAATGGTCATCTCGGACACAGAAAACTCAATAGCCAGCGAGGCGTAGTCCACTTCGCCCTGCTGGAGCACACGTTGCGCAATTAGCGTCCGACGCGTTTTCGCATCCATGTCCCGCCCACCTTCACTGCTTGGCTTGACCTGCCCGATCGTGCGGTGCAGCAACCTCCAGCCAGGGTACCTGCCTGGAGCCCGCTGTCATCGCAGCGACGTGAGGAATCCCGGGTGTCGCCACCCACGCACTTCGGCGGCACCCGGGAGATTCACCTAGTCGGCGAGACGCTGTCCGGTTTCGCTGTCGAAGAAGTGCGCCGACTCCGGCCGCAGCGACAGCGCAACCTGGGCACCCTCGACAATGCCGGCCATGCGGTCGGCCTCGACGACGCTCTTGATCTCGACACCGGCCACGGTCAGGGTGACGATGGCGCGGGGTCCGAGCAGTTCAACGACCTCGACACGCGCGACACCGTCCGCGGTCGGGGTGAGTGCCAGCTCATCCGCACGCACACCGAGCTGCACGGGACCGGTAACGGTGCCACCGACGGTCAGTTCCAAGACCCCGTCCTCGGTGCGGAACACACCGAGCTCGACGGCGCCCGGGATGATGTTCATCTTCGGGCTGCCGACGAAGGTGGCCACGAACACGCTGTTCGGCTTGCCGTAGACCTCAAGCGGGCTGCCAAGCTGCACGATCCGACCCTCGTTCATCACGGCCATGCGATCCGAGAGGGTCATCGCCTCTTCCTGGTCGTGGGTCACGTACAGCGAGGTGGCGCCCAACGAGCGCTGCAGCTTCACCAGTTCCGAGCGGGTCTCGACGCGCAACTTCGCATCCAGGTTGCTCAGCGGCTCGTCGAAGAGGAACACCGCGGGCTTGCGGATGATCGCTCGGCCGATCGCAACGCGCTGCTGCTGGCCGCCGGAGAGGTCCTTCGGCTTCCGCTCGAGCAGGTGCGCCAGACCCAGCGCCGCGGCAACCTCGTCGACGCGGCGGTAGGCCTCCTCGCGGTTGAACGTACCGGCGCGCAGCGGGAAGGCGATGTTCTCGCGCACGGTCAGGTGCGGGTACAGCGCGTAGTTCTGGAACACCATCGCGATGTCGCGGTCCTTCGGCTCCAGATCGGTCACGTCGCGACCGCTGATGCTGATCGTGCCGCTGGTGACCGTCTCGAGGCCTGCGAGCATGCGCAGCGTGGTGGACTTGCCACAGCCAGACGGTCCGACGAGGACAGTCATGCTGCCTGCGGGAAGTTCCAGGTCCAGCCCTTCCACGATCACGTGGTCGTTGTAGGCCTTGCGGACGTTCTTGAACTCAACCTGAGCCATCTCGGCCCCTACCTCTCTCTGAGAAACCTAGAACTTCACCGCACCGCCGCTGATCCCCTGGACCAGTCGACGCTGAATGAAGAAGCTTGCAATAACAACGGGAACGACCGCGACGATGATGGCGGCACTCATCGAGCCCAGCTCCACACCACGGAAGGTGTTGAAGCCGGCGATGGTCACCGGCAGGATCGCGGACTGGCCGGGCGCCAGGATCAGGCCGTAGAACATGTCGTTCCAGCTCAGCGTGAAGCCGAAGATCGCGGCCGCGCCGATACCGGGGAACACCTGCGGGATGATCACGCGGCGGAAGGCCTGGAAGCGACTAAAACCGTCGACGCGGGCCTGCTCCTCCAGCGCCTTGGGCACCGCCTCGAAGAAGCCGATCAGGAACCAGGTCACCACCGGCAGCACGAAGCTGAGGTGCGAGAAGATGACCGGCAGCAGGGTGTCCGTCATCCGCAGGGTCTGCGCCATGGTCAGGAACGGGAAGACCAGCACGGCTGGCGGCAGCACCTGCGCGGCGAGCATGCCGAAGCGGGTCAGGTTGCCACCGGCGCGGTACTTCGCGATGGCGTAGGCACCCGGGATACCGACCACGAGGCTCACACCGACGGTAATGACCGCCACCAGCGCACTGCGCCCGGCCGAGAGCAGAATCGCCGAGTCCAGCACATTCGCCCAGTTGTCCCAGGTCGGTGCGAAGAACAGCAGGGTGGGGTCGTTCTGCTGCGCCGGCGACTTCACGCTGGCCAGCGCCACCCACACGATCGGGAAGAGGACGGCGACGACGGCAACCCACAGGAACAGGGAGCGGAGCGTCGTCATTGCGGCGCGGCGCGACTTCATGAACGGCCCTTCTCGAGTCGGCGGAAGATCACAACGATGGCGGCCAGGACCACTGCCAGCACGATGAAGGCCATCGCGCTTGCCGAGCCCAGGCGGAAGAACTGAATACCGGTTTGGTAGGTGTAGTACTGCAGGGTCTGCGTCTCAGTGCCGGGGCCACCACGGGTGGTCGCGTAGACGTACTCGAAGACCTTCAGGGCATCGAGGCCACGCAGCAGCACCGCGACGACCATGACCGAACTGAGCAGCGGGAGCTTGACGCGGCGGAAGGTGTACCAGGCGCCGGCGCCGTCCACGCGGGCCGCCTCCATCGGGCTCTTCGGCAGCGACTCGAGGCCGGCCAGGAGCAGCAGCACCATGAACGGCGTCCACTGCCACACGTCGATCATCGCCAGCGTGAACAGTGCCTGCCCGGAGCCCAGGAAGTCGTAGTTCAGACCGATGCCGCGCAGGATCTCCGGGATAGCGCCGAGCTGATCGTTCAGCAAGAACCGGAAGGTCAGACCCACGGCAATCGGGGTAATAAACATCGGCGCCAGCAGCAGGGCCCGGCTGAGGTCCTTGGCCCACTTCTGCTTCTGCAACGCCATAGCGATCAGCAGGCCGAGGACCAGCTCAAACACGACCGCGATGATCACGTAGGTTGCGGTCGTCGCAAACGCGCCCCAGAACTCCGGGTTCGTGAACGCGTTCGCGTAGTTATCGGCACCGACGAAGTCGGCACCCTTGCGCGACGTGAGCTTGTAGTTGGTCAGGCTCAGGTACGCCGCGTAGACGAGCGGGAACCCGACCGCGACCACAAACACCGCCAGCAGCGGCATCAACATGCCGTACTTGAAACGACGCTCGTTTCGCGTGATCACCGCCGAGTTCCCACTCATCTCATTCCTCTTTCGTGTTCTTAGCCGAGGACGCGCTCTGCAGCAGCCTGGGCAGCGGCCAGAGCCTCTGCCACGGTGCTGGTGCCAGCAACGGCCTTGTTCAGTTCGGTACCGACGACCTGAATGAATTCCTCACCGTTCGGACCGGCGCTCAGCGGCGCAGCGTTCGACAGGATCGCCTTCACCGCGTCGTAGTAGTCCTGACCGAAACCACTGGCCAGCACCTCGGGGGCGCTCAGCGAGCTGGAGCGGATCGCAGCACCACCGGCGGCGACGCGCTTGACGTCCACCTCGGGGCTGGTCAGCCACGACACGAAGGCCCAGGCTGCGTCCGAGGCGCCCGAGTTGGCCGGAATCGCCCAGTTCCAGGTACCCAGAGCCTGCTTGCCGCCCGGCATCGGAGCCAGCGCGAACTTGCCCGCGAGGTCGCCGCTGGCGCCCTTCGGGTCGTTCAGGGCCGGCAGGTTCCAGTTGTAGGTGATCAGCGAGGCGGCACCGTCGCTCGCCACCGAGCGGGACGCCTCATCGAAGGCCCAGTTCAGGCTGTTTGCCGGAGCAGCAGTCTGGTAGGCGGTGATGTAGGCCTCGAGCGCGGCAGCAGCTTCCGGGGTGTCCAGCGTCACGTTGCCGTTGGCGTCGTAGATCGAGCCACCAGCAGCGAACAGCCAGTTGGCCCACTCTTCGAAGATCTTGTAGCCACGCTGCGGCTGCAGGGCGATACCGGCACGGTCGGTCGAGTGCAGCGCCTGGGCGGTCGCCACGAGCTCGTCGAGCGTCTCCGGAGCACCGAGGCCTGCCTCAGCCAGCAGATCCGTGCGGTAGATGTAGCCCAGCGCGTAGTTGTAGAACGGGACGCCGTAGCGCACACCGTCCACGGTGGTGATGTCCACCAGCGGCTGGAACAGGTCGGAGGCGTTGTAGCCGGTGGTGGAGTCGATGCGCGCGTCGAGCGGCTCCAGGAAGCCCGCCTCGGCGAAGTCGTACATCCACGGGTTGTCCACGACGATCAGGTCGTAGATCGGCTCCGGAGCCTGGAACGACGAGATCAGACGGTCGCGGATCTGGTCGAACGGCAGCTTCTCGATGCTGACGTCGATGTTCGGGTACACGGCGTTGAAGTCGCCGACCATGGTCTCAACGATGTCCGAGTCCGGAACCGTCTCCAGCAGGATGCGGACAACGCCCTCGGTGTCGGTGGGGATGTCACCGAGGCCGGAGGACTCAACCGGGTCCACCGCTCCGGGGGCACAGGCTGCGAGCGCGAGCGTGGCCCCGGCGGCCATCGCCGTCAGCCGCGCGGCACGGGAGAATGCATTCTTCATACTCGTACTGCCTTTCTTTTCTTGGTGGTGTGCTTCACGGGCGCCTTAGTCCATGAAGGCGCCGCCATTGACGGCAATCGCCTCGCCCGTAATGAACGCTGCGTCTTCGGAAACGAGGAAGGCCACGACGCGCGCCACGTCTTCCGGCTGTTCCAGCCGGCCGAGCGGAGTGTCATCGATCCAGGCCTGCCGGACCGCTTCCGGAGCCATGTTGCGCAGACCCGCCTCCCAGGCGATCTCGCGCTCCTGCATCGGGGTGGCCACATAGCCCGGGCAGACGCTGTTGACGCGAATGCCGTGCGGGGCCAGTTCGAACGCCATGGCCTGGGTCAGGCCGACGACGCCGAACTTCGAGGCCACGTAGTCGGCCAGCAGCGGCACCTTGCCCTGCTTGCCAGCCATCGATGCGGTGTTGACGATCACGCCGGCGGTGCCGTGCTTGACCATCGCCCGGGCAGCCGCCTGACCACAGACGTAAACGCCCTTGAGGTTGATCTCGAAGGTGCGGTCGACGCGGTCGATCGGCATGTCCAGGAAGTGCTGCATGTAGGAAATACCCGCGTTGTTCACCCACGCGTCCAGGCCGAGGCGCTCGGCCACGTCGTTGGCAACCTCAGCGGCACGCTCGTGGTCACTCACGTTGAGCTGCGCGGACTCGTGTGCCTGACCGTTCGGGGTCGGCAGCGCTGCTGCGGTGGCTGCCGCTGCGTCGGCGTCGATGTCCGAGACGACGACCTGCCAGCCGCGCTCAGCCAGGGTGGTTGCAATGGAACGTCCGATGCCGGAGCCGGCACCCGTTACGACGACGGTCTTCACGCGTTCGTCCTTTCCGCGAGGGTGTGGGAGATGGGGGTCAAAGCAGTGCCGAGCTCACGCCAAGTGGCGTAGGCGTCGTTGTACCGAGCGACCCGGTCCGGGTTCGGCTCGATCGGGGTCTCGAGGTGGATGAAGTCGGTCACGCAGTCCCAGCTGTCGCGCTCACCGGCACCGATGGCGGCGATGATGGCCGCACCGAGCGAAGCGCCAGGGTGCTGGGCGACCGGGGTGACCGGCTGGCCGAGGACATCCGCGTGAATCTGCTTCCACATCCGCGACTTGCTGCCACCGTTGGTGATCATGACGCGGTCGAGGCTCAGGCCAAGTTCCCGGAACACCTCGGTGTGGTGGCGGAACCCGTAAGCGATCGCCTCCATCGTTGCCCGGTACATGTCGGCACGGGTGTGGCCCATGTGCAGGCCGACATAGGCACCACGCAGGTTCGGATCGTGCAGCGGACTCTTCTCACCGAGGAAGTACGGCAGGACGAGCAGGTCAGCCGGCGGGCGGTCCGCCGCCTCCTTCTCGAGGTCTTCGAAGCTCAGGCCCCCGACCAGGGTCTGGAACCAGCGCACGAGGCTGCCGCTGGTCGCCATGCAGCCGTTCGGCAGCCAGATGCCCGGCACCGGGTGCGCGTCGAGGTACAGGCGCGAATCCACGACGGGGCGGTCGGTGGCGACCAGGATGTCACCGGCGCCGCCAAGCTTGACCAGCCAGTCGCCGTTCTGCTGCACGCCCGCCGCATAGGCGGACAGCACGTGGTCGGCGCCACCAATCAGCAGCGGGGTGCCTTCCGGCAGGCCGGTCTCGGCCGCGTAGTGGGCGTTCAGGCCCCCGACCCGAGTGGAGGGCGGCAGCACGGCCGGCAGGGAGGCGACGTTCACGCCCGAGGCGGCAACCACCTCGTCCAGGACTGCACCGTCGGTCAGTGCGTAGATACCGGACTCGATCGCCCAGTTCTGCTCCACGTGCAGGTCGGCGCCGAGCTCCACCAGCACCCAGTCGTAGGAACCGAGCACGCTGCGGGTGGCCGCGATCACGTCCGGCTCGTGCTCGGCCAGCCACGCCAGCTTCGGAGCCACCGACTGCTGGGTGATCGCCGAGCCGGTCAGGGCGACCAGGTCCAGGTGCGCGAGCTGCTCCTGCAGCGCGGCGACCTGCTGGATGGCGCGGGTGTCGTTCTGCAGAATGGCGCGACGCAGGGGCTTGCGGTTGGCATCGACGACGACGACCGCGGGGAGCATGCCGGTGGTGGCGATGCCGGCCACGTCGGCCGGGTTGATGCCCGAGGTGCTCAGCACCTTGCGCACGGTGTCAACCACGTTGCGCATCCACTGCTGGGTATCGGCCTCGGCCGCTCCGGGGAACGGCGAGTGCAGGTCGGTCAACTGCGATGCCTCGGCGACCAGGCCACCATGCACGTCCAGCAGCACGGTCTTCGTGCCGGTGGTGCCAATATCAATACCCAGCGTGTAGCGCGTCATGCGGTCTGCACCGTCCTCGTCTTGGCCACTTCACAGCGGAGGACGGCGCCCGAGGGAACCGAGAGGGTTCGCACCCGAGGCATTCCCTTGCGCTGCGGCGCGGCGAATGCCGTCTGTGCAGCAGTGGGAATTTTCACGTCCATGGCCTTCAAAGTAGAACATCGTTGTTACAAAAACACACCGTGTGTGTTGCAGACATGTTATCTAGCCGCATGCTGGCACACAAATTGTGAATCTGTAACAAAACGGTGACAGCGCCTGTGTGCCTAAATTTGGCAGCGAATGCCACAGTTCATCGTTCGTGTGACATTACCTCAGAAATGTTTCGGCAAAACGACGAACAGGGCCGCGCCAAACGGCGCGACCCTGCTGCAGTGAGAATCGTCGGTGTTAGCGGAACAGCATGCTGATGCCGACGACGAGGCCGAGGACGATCACGGCGACTCGCAAGACGGTGTCCGGTACCTTCCGGGCGACCTGAGCGCCGACCGTGCCTCCGAGCAGCGCGGCCGGGGCCAGCACCGCGACCGCCAGCGGGTCGACCAGGCCCGAGAACAGAAAGATGACCACACCGACCGCATTGACCAGCAGCGAGATCAGGCTCTTCAGTCCGTTCAGTGACTGGAACGTGCCGCTCAAGAAAATGCCCATCACGGCCAGCAGCAACACCCCGAGCCCCGCACCGAAGTACGAGCCGTACACCGACGCGACGAAGATGCCGAATTGCGCGGCCCACGTCACCTCGGATCCGGCCTCCCCCTCGCCGGCAGCAGCTCGCTTCGCCTTCAGCCGCGCAGCCAGGAAGGGCTGCACCGCCAACAAGACCGCCGAGCCGATCACCAGGAACGGCACGATGCCATCGAAGATCGACGGGTCGGTTACCAGCAGCAGCAGCGCACCGAGAATGCCACCCAGCAACGCCGTGATGCCGAAGGACAGCAGCCTGGGCCCCTGCGCCTTCAGCTCGCGCCGGTACCCGATCGCGCCGCCGGCATAGCCGGTCAACATGCCCACCGAGGAGGTCACGTTGGCCTGCAGCGGCGGGAGCCCAGCAGCCATCAGCGCCGGGAACGAAATCAGGGTGCCGCCACCGGCCGCCGCATTCACGGCGCCGCCCAGGAAGCCCGCGCCGGCAATGAGCAGGAGCGCTTCCCAGGTCATGCGGAAGCCGCCTCGTCGCGCAAACCGTCGGCGCGCGGGTCGGTGCCGACCAGGATGCCGGCCTCGGTGCGCAGCAGGATGTGCGAGTGTCCGGCCCGGTCATCGAAGGCCTCGGTGACCAGCACCGGAATCGCCGACGGCTCGAAGGCTGCAATGGCAGCCTCGTCCAGTCGGTTCTCGACCAGCACGACTTCCTCGTTGTTCGGCCCAAAGGCACCGACGACATAGCGCGGCGCGGTGACGATGTCCTGGGGGTGCGTGCCCTGGCGAACCCCGTTGATGAGCTGCATCTGGATCTGCGCCTGCGAGCGGCCGCCCATGGTGCCCACCGCAGCGAACACGGCACCGTCGCGGCGCAGCAGCACCGGGAGCAGGGTGTGCGGCGGACGGGTGCCGCCGCGCAGGAAGGCGGGGTGCGCCTCGTCGAGAGAGAACGACGAACCACGGTTCTGGCTCACGATGCCGGTGGCCGGCTCCAGCACGCCAGCGCCGAAGGCGTAGAAGATGCTCTGGATCAGCGTGATCGCGCGACCCTCCGCATCCATCGCTACGATCGCCACCGTGTCGCCGGTGGCGCGGGTCGGCACCGGGCCGTCCAACGAGGCGGTGGCGTCGTCCGCGATCGCGATCATGCTCGCCAGGTGCTCACCGGTGGTGAGTGCCGCAACGTCAATCGGCGAGACGGTGGGGTCGGCCAGCCAGCGGTCGCGCTCGCGGTTCGACACCGCGAACAGGCGCGCCAGGCGCGGGTAGTCCGCCACCTCGAGCCAGTCACCGCGCCCGGCGCGCGCGTGCACGAGCTGGCCGAGGACAAAGCCCTGCGAGTTCGGCGGGCTGGTGAGCACCTCGACGTCACCGCCGTCGAAGCTCAGCGGCTCGGACAGCACCGAGGACTGCGCCTCCAGGTCGCTGACCTCCAGCTTGGAGCCGAGGGCCTGCAGCCCGGCCACGTAGGCCTGGCCGACGGCGCCGCCGTACAGGGCGCTCGGGCCCTCGGCGGCGATCGCCTTCAGCGTCGCGGCGAGCGCGGGCTGCGTGAGCACCGTGCCGGCACGCTTCGGCGAACCGTCCTCGTGGAAGAAGGTGGCCCGCATGCCAGCGTCGGCACGCAGGTGGTCGGCGAGGCCGACAATGTCGCGATCGAGCGCCGCCGCGATCGGCGCGCCCTCTTCGGCGAGGCGGATGGCCGCCTCAAACAGACGCGCCCACGGCAGCACGCCAGCCTGCGCGTGCAGGTCAGCCCAGGCCCGGACGGCACCGGGCACCGTGATGGTGTGCGGACCGTAGGTCGGCATCGTGTCGTGGCCGGCGGCGCGCACCGTCTCGGCGTCGAGTGCGGCTGCGGCCAGGCCGCTGCCGTTGACCGCGGTCACCGCGCCGTCCGTGTCGCTCATGACGGCCCACAGGTCGCCACCGAGGGAGACCATGTGCGGGTAGACCACGCACAGCACCGCTGCCGTTGCAATCGCTGCATCGACGGCGCTGCCGCCGTCAGCGAGCACCTGCTCGCCGGCGGCAGTCGCCGCAAAGTGCGGGCTCGCGACGGCGTGGGGACGGGGTGCATAGGTCATGGAACTACTCGCTTTCGCAACTACATCGTTGGAGGGATTGCATGGCGCCGTGGCTCCACCCCACAGCGGGAGCGGAGCCACGGCACAGGATTACTGCATGTTAGACAGGAACGCCCGAACTCGCTCGTTCGGCTGGTTGCCGAAGAAGTCCTCGGGGTCGGACTCGAACTGGACCACACCGTGCTCCATCATCACGACCCGATCGGACACCTTGCGGGCGAACTCCATTTCGTGCGTGACCACGATCATGGTCATGCCGTCGTTCGCCAGCTCGGTCATCACGGCCAGCACTTCACCGGTGGTTTCCGGGTCCAACGAGCTGGTGGGCTCGTCGAACAGCATCAACTCCGGCTTCATGGCTAGCGCCCGCGCGATCGCAGCGCGCTGCTGCTGCCCGCCCGAGAGCTTGCCCGGGTAACTGTCCGCCTTGGCAGCCAGACCGACTCGCTCCAGCAGGCGCTTGCCGGTCTCGATCGCCTCGTCCTTGGAGACACCCAGCACCCGAACCGGGCCCTCGATCATGTTTTCCATGACGGTGCGATGCCAGAACAGGTTGAACTGCTGGAACACCATGCCGATGCGACGGCGCTGGCGAACCAGTTCCGCCTGCGGCAGCGGACGCAGCTTGCCCTTGGCGTCCTCGCGGTATCCGATCAGATCATCGCCCAGCCACAGCCGACCACCCTGGTAAGTCTCCAGGTGGTTGATGCAGCGCAGGAAGGTGCTCTTCCCGGAGCCGGACGGACCGATGATGGTCATCACCTGGCCAGAGTGCACCTCAAGGTTCACGTCCTTGAGTACCTGGTTCTGGCCGTACCACTTTTCAATGTTCTCGGCCCTCACCAGAGCCTTGGTCGATGCGCTCATGCCTTGACCGTTTCCTTCTTCACAGAGGGCTTGCGGACGTAGTAGACCACTGCCTGACCCCAGGTCCGAGCCGGAATGTCCTGCTCGAAGGCGCGGAGCTTGGTTTCGATCACACCCTGGATCACGTTCCACACGCTGGTGAGGATGAGGTACGAGATCGAGAGCACGATCATCAGCTCGAACACCTTGAAGGTCGCAGCCGATGCGGTCTGCGTGACCAGGAAGATGTCCTGGACGCCGATCACACTGGCCAGCGAGGTGGTCTTCAGCATGCCGTTGAACTCATTGCCCAACGGCGGCACAATCACGCGCGTCGCCTGCGGGATGATGACTCGCTTGCTGACCTGCCAACTGCTCATGCCCAGGGCCTTCGCAGCCTCGATCTGTCCGGCACCCACTGACTGAATGCCATTGCGGACGATCTCGGCCATGTAGGCACCCGCGTGGATCCCCAATCCAACGACCGCTGCTTGGTAGGACGCCGGCAGCACCAGGTCACCGATCACGAGATCGTTGAACCGGAACAGACCAGCCGCCGCCATTCCAGAGAACAGCAGCACGAGCAGCACGAGGACGGGGATCCCGCGGATGACCCAGACATAGAAGCCTGCAAGTCCCCTGATCACTTTCCATCGCGAGAGACGGCCGAATCCCACAATGAAACCGATGATGACACCCAGCAGCTGGGCCAGGACGGCCATGCTGAGGGTTCGTCCGAGCGCGGCCAGGTAGACGTCACCGGGAGAGAACAGCCGCTCCCAGAAAAATGACCAGTCGAATTGCATTTAGAGCTCCGAGCCTTCCAGCTTCCACTTGGCGATGAGCTCGTCGTACTTGCCGGTCTCAACGATGTGCTTGAACGCGGCCTCGATGGCGGCGAACACCTCGTCGTTGCCCTTCTTCACGCCGATACCGGTCTGGATGCCACCGAAGACCGGGCCAGCGACCTGGAACGCACCCGGGCTCTGCAGCGAGTAGTAGGCAGCAGCGGTGGTGGTGGTACCCACGGCCTCGATGGTGCCCGACTGCAGCTGCAGGAAGGTGTCGGTGGTGGTCGGCAGAACGACCAGGTCGATCTCCTTCTTACCTTCTGCCTTCAGGGCTTCGTTGGCCTCCAGTGCGAGGTTGTGCACGGTGGTGCCGTTCGGGACACCGACCTTGACGCCCGAGAGATCCTTCAGGCTCAGGGTCGGGCTGGCCAGCGGGCTACCGGCGGCGAGCACGATCTGCTGACCCGAGTTCGAGAACGGAACCATGTCGATGATCTCGAGACGCTCCGGCTTGATGAAGAGCTCCTGCACGATGGCGTCGCACTGGTCCGCCTGCAGGGTGCTGATCAGACCGTCGAAGGTCAGCTGCAGCCAGGTGACCTTGAGGCCCATGAGTGCTGCGATCTCTTCGCCGAGGTCAACCTCGAAGCCGACCTGCTTGCCGTTGGCGTCAACCGAGGCACGCGGCGGGTTGTCCAGGGTGGCGCAGTACTTGATGCTGCCCGAGGCGGCCAGCGCGGCCGGGGCCTCGATGATGGCTTCCGGGGTTTCCGGAGCTTCCGGGGTGGTGCTCGACGCCGAGCAGCCGGTCAGGGCCAGGCCAGCCGCGGCGGCGAGGACGACAAGACCCTTGGTACGAGAGAAGAACGTTGCTGCGTTAGTCATTGCAGAATTCACTTTCTGAGAGCATGTGTTGCTTATTGATCAACCGCATCTAGGCGTGGGGGCGGGATGCGGGGTCAAGCTGCTCGATCACTACTCCGTATAGGCGCCTCCCGCTGCGATTCGAGGGTGTGATGCGAGGCGTGTGAGGCACTGTGAAATCTGCACATGCGTGCGATCGAATGCGGCAGGGATCGCCAACCCGATGGCGCGGATGTCACTCAGGGTCACTTCGCCACCGCCCTTGCCATCACCCTCGAGGTCAATCACCGAACCGTGTTGGAGCGACCCAGTGGGGCGATCGGCACAGCGCAGCCGAACGATAGGTCCGAAGTCCGGGTTTCGGTGAAACGCTGGCAAGACACCAGCGTCCATTGCCTCAAAGTAGAACATCATTGTTACAAAAACACATCCTTTGTGTTGCGTTCATGTTATCTAGGCGCATCAACTTGCACAAAATGTGAATCTGTAACAGAGTGGTCACAGTTGACCGCCCTAGATATGTGAAAGCGAGGCCGTGCAATGCCCTCGTGGCTGAATGACGCCTTCCCCCAGACCAAGAAGCCGATCATCGCGATGCTGCATCTGGCACCGCTGCCCGGCGACCCCCTGTATGACTCCGCCGCCGGCACCAAGGCCATCGTTGAGCGCGCCCGTCGCGAACTCAACGCCCTGCAGGAGGGTGGCGTCGATGGCATCCTGATCTCGAACGAGTTCAGCCTGCCCTACCTGACCAAGACTGAGCCGATCACCGCCATCTCGATGGCCCGCATCATCGGTGAGCTCGTTGACGAAATCAAGATCCCCTACGGCGTGAACGTGCTGTGGGACGGTCGCGCCTCGATCGACCTGGCGATGGCCACCGGCGCACAGTATGTGCGTGAAATCTTCACCGGCGTGTACGCCAGCGACTTCGGTCTCTGGGACACCAACATCGGTGAGGTGGCCCGATACCGCCACCGCATCGGCGCCGACCACGTGAAGCTGTTCTTCAACATCGTGCCGGAGTCGGCGAAGTACCTCGCCGACCGCGACCTGACCTCGATCGCCAAGAGCACCGTGTTCGCCACGCTGCCCGACGCCATCTGCGTCTCGGGTCTGACCGCAGGCTCGCCGACCGACACCCAGGCCGTGTCGATCGTCAAGGGCCAGGCCGGCGACGTCCCGGTGTTCGTGAACACCGGCGTGCGTGCCGCCAACGTCGCCGAGCAGCTCTCGGTTGCTGACGGCGCGATCGTCGGCACGTACTTCAAGAAGGACGGCATCTTCGAGAACCAGGTGGACCAGCGCCGCGTGGAAGAACTCGTTGCCGCTGCCAACGAGTACCGGAAGACGCTGTAACCAGCATGTCGCAGTCCGCAGCCCTCGCCCCGTCCCTGGAGTCCCTCCTGGCGGCAGCGAGGGCTGCGGCGCATGCGGGCGCTGCCGTCCTCGGCGCCGCCCAGATCGGCAGTCACATCGCCGACGAAAAGATGGAGCAGTTCGGCAACGTCGTCACGGCTACCGACCTCGCCGCCGAGCGCGCGATTCGCGCCGTGCTTGCCGACCTGCGCCCCGACGACTTGGTCTCGGGCGAAGAGCTCGACGACCAGGGCGAGGCGGATGCCCGCTACCGCTGGTCGATCGACCCGCTCGATGGCACCAGCAACTTCGTGAAGGGCCTGGTGTACTTCGGCTCCTCGGTCGCGGTGCAGGACCGCGAGACCGGCCAGTGGCTGGCCGGCAGCATCGTGGCACCGCTGATCGCGACCGAATACTGGGCTGCCCGGGGACTGGGTGCATGGACGCAGCGAGGCGAGCAGTCGCCTCGCCGAATGACCGGCCCGAACCCCGCCAGCCCCACCCGGCTGTTCGGCACCGGTTTCTCATATGACGATGAAGTGCGGCTGACCCAGTACGCCGCCCTGCCCGAGCTGATGCGCGACTTCAGCGACATCCGCAGCATCGGCTCGGCCGCACTCGGACTGGCGCTGGCCGCCGAGGGCGTCACGGACGCCTTCGTCGAGAGCGACCTCTACGAGTTCGACTGGGCAGCCGGCGCTCTCATCGCCGAGGAGGCTGGCCTGATCGTGGAGCGCCCGGCCGGGATGCGCGGCGGTATTCGCGCCTACCCGCCACACCTGGCCCCCGCAGACTTCACGGGCACCAATTAGGCCCGCATCGAGGCGACACCGCCTGGAGTCGCCTGCTTACGCCGCAGCCTCCCACGCCGCAATCTCCTCCAGCAGCACCTGCTTTCGCGCATCATCCGCGAAGCTCGCCGTGATGCTGTTGCGCGCCAGCGTCGCCAGCGTGGCCCGGTCCAGCCCGAAGGCGTCGCGCACAGCGCGGTAGTTGTCATCCACGTAGCCGCCGAAATAGGCCGGGTCGTCCGAGTTGATGGTCACGTGCAGTCTGGCCTCGAGCATCGCCGGCAGCGGGTGCGCCTCGATGCTGGGCACCGCCTGCAGCCGCACGTTCGAGAGCGGGCAGACGGTCAGCGGCATGCGGATCGAGCGCAGTCGCTCGACGAGGGCAGCGTCCTCCAGGCTGCGAATCCCGTGATCGACGCGAGCGACGCCCAGCGAGTCCAACGCACCGATCACGTAGGCGGCTGGCCCCTCCTCCCCCGCGTGGGCGACTCGCTGCAGGCCATGCTGGGCGGCGAGGGCGTACACCTCGGCGAAGGCCTCCGGCGGGTTCCCCACCTCGGCCGAGTCCAAGCCAATGCCGATGATCGGCGCCTCCATGGCGATGAGCTGCTGCAGCACCTCGACCGCCTCGGCGGCGGGGCGGTCGCGCAGGAAGCAGGCAATCAGCGCGCTCGAGATGCCGAACTCTGCCTCACTGGTCGCCACTGCCTCGGACAGCCCTGCCACCACGGTGGCGAGGTCGATGCCCCGCACCAGGTGCGCCTGCGGATCGAAGAACAGTTCCGCGTGCCGCACATTGCCGACCGCCGCGCGCTCAAAGTAGGCACGCGCCATCCGGGCGAAATCGTCCGCGGTCTGCAGCACCGCCATGTTCGCGTAGTACAGGTCGAGGAACGACTGCAGATCAGTGAACTCGTAACGGGCGCGCAGATCCGCCAGGTCGGCATACGGCAGGTCGATCCCGTTCGCTTCGGCCAGCTCCCAGATCAATTCCGGCTCCAGCGTGCCCTCGATGTGCAGGTGCAGTTCGGCACAGGGTGGGGTGTCGTGCATGGGGCCTCCTTCAACGCGTGTGCACTAGTGTCGCACGCATCCAAGCCCCGGCCGGACCGCCCCGCTAGGCTGCGGAGATGACCGACTCCCCCAGTCAAGGCGCAGCGACCTTCCGGATCGACGCCTTCGACGTCGGCCTCGAAGGCCATGAACCGCTGCTGCCTGCCACCGGCACGATGCTGCGCTGGATCGCTGGCCCGGACCGGCCCGACTACGTCCTCTTCCGCTTTGACCGACCCTTCCAGTGGGTTCCGGGACCAGGGGTGGACCGCACTCGCCTCAGTGGCCTGTCCGCGGGACCGTCACCGGGCAGCGTCCTGGTGCCGCTCGGCCTGTTCGCAGCGCGGATGGCCGGTGAGCGCCCGCACCCGGGCATGCGGGACTTCCCTGTGGGGCTGGCGTTTGTGCTCGACGAATCAGTGCTGCACGCAGCAACGCTGGACTTCAGCCAGGCCGAGTATGTCGCGGTGGCATTGATCAGCGACACCAGCGGTCAGTAAGCGGCGGAACGAGGCGACCGGCGCCTCGCCATCATCCTGCCTGTTCGGCGAGGCGACGAGCCGTCTGGATCACATCCAGCAGCCGCACCCGCAGCGCCTGCGCGCGCTGGCTAAAGCCCTCCTGAGCCTCCAGGTATTCGGCCTTGCCGGCGGCGGTCTCGACCGCGACCGGTTCGGCACCAAGCGGGCGGGTGTCATACGGCGAGGCGCGCATGTCCAGCCAGCGAATGTCGCGGGCCAGCTCGAAGCAGTCCAGCCGCAGCTCGCCGGGCACGAGCGGGCCGAGTTTCATCGCCCACTTGTACAGGTCCATGCCCGCGTGCAGGCAGCCCGGTTGCTCCATCGCGGCCTGGGTGTCGCGGCTGGGCTGCAGCACGTTCCGCCCCACCGCCTCGGGGGTGAAGAAGCGGAAGGCGTCGAAGTGGCTGCACTGGATCCGGTGCGACTCCACCACCCGGTCGGTGCCGTCCTGGCCGAGTCGCAGCTGCAGCGAGCCGTGCCGGCGCTGCTCGGGCGGGACGCGGTACTGCATCGCCCACTCGTGCATGCCGAAGCACCCGAAGTGCGCCGGGCGGCGCAACGCTCCGGCGATGATCGCCTCAATCCCCTGCACGGCGCGACCGTGCTTGGCCAGGAAGGCTGCGGCATCGACGGTCAGCGCACCGGTCTCCGGGTCCACCGCGGAGAACGGCCAGTCGGCGCGCTCGTCGGTGGCGGCATCCAGCAGCGCGACCCCCACCCCCGGGCTCCAGCGCCGCAGCACCGCTGGCCGAAACGGGTAGTAGGTGAACAGGAAGTCCTCGATCGGATGCTTCCGGCCCTGGCCGTGCCACTCGCGCCACAGGGCGGTCAGTTCGTCGGCGCGATCCGCGTGTGCGGCGGCGGCCGACTGCCACTCGGCGGGGCTCAGGGCTTCGGCAGTTCGGGGGTCAACGGCGGTCGTCACGGCTGGGATTCCTCAGCCAATAGGCTACCGAGCGCCGTGGCCGAGGTGACCGGCATGCGGCAGGCAAAGCCGACGCACAGGTAGGCGCCCGGCCGGTCGCGGCCAGCGTAGAGGTCGAGGCCCGCCTGCCCGGCACGGTCCGCCTCGGCCGGCGACGCCACCGCGATCGTCGCGGTCGCGGGTTGCCAGGCGAGCGCCAGGTCGAGCATGCGCCGCGTCTCGGGCTGTGCCGTATCGCCGACGATGAGCAGCTGTGAGCGGTCTTGCGCGAGCATGGCCATCGCCTCCAGGCGGGCACCGAAGCTCAACGGTTGCGCGACGGCCTGACCTGCGGTGCGGGACAGCGCCACGGCGGCAGTCTGCTCGTAGTGCGGAGCGTGCACGAGGCCCGCGAGCCGGATCGCGGCCGAGGCGATGGCCGCGATCGCGGACGGTGTCGCCCCGTCGCCGCCTTCGGCCGCGCCCGCGATGCCGTGCCGTGCCAGCACCGGGTCGGCGCCGCCCGGGGTGGTGAAGCCGTCCTCGCTGATGCAGAGGTCAACCAGGCGCCGGGCCGTCAGGGCGTACTCGATCGGGGCGCCCGCCTCGGTGAGCCGAAGCAGTCCGTCGGCCAGTAGGCCGTAGTCCTCCCGCGTCGCGCGGGCCGTCGAGGCCTGGCCGTCCAGGCTGGCACGCAGCAGCGGCGCCGCGTCGGGGCCTCGCCAGTGCGCGGCGATCAGTTCGTCGGCGACCTCCCGCGCCGCCGCAAGCCACTCGGGCCGACCGAGCAGCAACGCGGCGCTCGCTAGGGCGCCAATGCCGAGGCCGGTCCAGCCGGTAATCACCTTCCGGTCCAGCGGCGGCGGATCGAGTCGCGCCCGCTGATCGGGCGAGGCCAGGAACCAGCCGCCCTCCACTCGTTCGCCGTCGATCACGCTCTCGCTGTCCTGCGCGCTCGCGAAGCCGCCGGGCACGCGCAGTACCTGGAGCAGATAGCTGGCCACCCCCTCCGCCACGCTCGCGAGCCGAGCCGCCTCGTCCCCGCGCCCGCGCGCCCGCAGCCGCACCGACGCCTGGGCGGCGGCCCGCAGCAGTTGCGCGTTGTCGGTGAGCATGCGCTCGTAGTGCGGTTCGGACCAGTCCTGACGCGTGGCGTAGCGGCAGAAGCCCCCGTCCGGTCCGCGCAGCGGGGAGTCCGCCATGGCCAGCAGGGCACGACTGGCCAGGTCCACCGCCTCGTCGCTGCCGTGCGTCAGCAGGAACAGCAACGCGGGCGCGACCGGAAACTTCGGCGCCGAGCCGAAGCCGCCGAACACGGTGTCCTCGGCGGCAGCGAGGCGCGTCACTGCGGCATCCAGGGCCTCGGGGCCCGGCAGCAGGATGCGTTCGGGTCGCGCGACAGCGGCCTCGTCCCGTTCCCGCAGCGCGGTTGCCAGCGATTCGGCCACGTCCGCGACTTGCGCGCGCTGCTCAGTCCAGGCGCGCTGCACCGATTCCAGCACCTGACGGAAGGCCGGCAGGCCCCCGGTCGGCACCGGCGGCCAGTACACGCCGGCATGGAAGGCCCGGCCCTGGGCATCGGTGAATACGTTCAGCGGCCAGCCGAGATGCGTGGTGAAGGCTTCGGCGGCGGCAAGGTAGGCCGCATCCACCTCGGGATGCTCCTCGCGGTCCACCTTGATCGCGACGAAGTGCTCGTTGAGGTAGGCGGCCAGGTCCGGGTCGGCGAAGCTCTCACGGGCCATCACGTGGCACCAGTGACAGGTGGCGTATCCGATCGAGACCAACACCGGCACGCCGCGCTCGGCCGCCTCGTCGAAGGCCGCCTGCGACCACGGCCACCAGTGCACCGGCTGCTCGGCGTGCGAGCGCAGGTAGGGGCTGGCGGTCTGGGCCAAGCGGTTCGACATGGCTCCAGGCTACGCGGCCCGGCTAGGGCTGCGGGTGACGAGCGTCATACTGCAGCAGACTGCGATGGCTGCGCGCCACCAGGAACACCGACAGCAGGATCAGCACCGCACCGATCAGCGCGGGCGCCCAGATTGCCAGCACCGTCGCCAGGACGCCATAGAAGACTTCGCCGACGCGCGGGCCGCTGGTCACCACCACGATGTAGATACCCTGCATCCGGCCGCGCATCTCGTCCGGAGCGGCAGACTGCATCATCGTGCCGCGGAAGACGGCACTGGCATTGTCGGCAACGCCGGAGAGCACCAGGAAGCCTGCGGCGAGACCCACGGCCAGCCAGTTCGCTTGCCCCGGCTCAGCGGCGGGGTTCATTGCCCCGAAGAGCACGACCACGCCGAAGCCGAAGATCGCGATGCCGTAGCAGGCAACCGCAATCACGACGGCGCGACCGTGGTGAATCACTCGGCCGAAGGGGCCCGAGAACAGACCACCGAGAATGGTGCCGACCGCCACGCCCGTGGTCAGGATGGCCACCGTGGTCTCAGCGCCGCCAAGGACCACCATGCCGAGCGCTGGGAAGATCGCCTTCGGCCAGCCGAAACTCATCGCCGAGATGTCGAGCAGGAAGCCGGCGCGGATGTTGCGCGCCTGGCTCAGGAAGCGCAGCCCCTCCAGCACTGAGCCGAGGCCGGCCTTCGCCACCTCGCCGGTGGGTCGAATCGGCGGCAACGTGACTACACCGAAGAACATGGCCGAGAACAGGATCACGTCCAGGGTGTACGCCCAGGCGTAGCCGCTGGTGCCCACCACGATCGCACCCACCGCCGGGCCGACCGTCACGCCAATGCCCATCGTCATTGCGGTCAGGGCGGTGGCTGCAGGCAGCAGTTCGCGGCTCACCAGGCGCGGCACGATGGCACCGCGCGCCGTCGAACTCAGCGTTCCCGAGGCGGCACTGACCGCCGCGATCGCATACAGCAGCCACATCTGGTCCCACTGGAACCAGGCGTGCAGCGCCAGCACTGCCGCCGACGTCCACCCCACTGCGGCTGCGGCGATCGCCACGATGCGTCGATCCACCGCGTCCACGAGCGAACCGCCGTAGAGGCCCACAATCAGCGCCGGAATCAGCGTCGCTGCCCCCAGTAACCCGACGGCGAAGGCGCTGCCGGTGCGGGCAAAGAGCTCGAGGCCAATGGTCATGATGGCCATCTGCTGGCCAATATTCGAAATGGTGGTTCCGGTCCAGAGTCGGGCCATCGCCGGGCTCTGGGTCAGCGGGCGCAGATCCATGAAGGTGCGCTGCCGCTTGGACGCTGCGAGGGTGGCTCCCTCCTCAGCATCCAGCGGCGGCGCATCCGGCGTCGCGTCGCTCGGCGCGGTCAATGCACCGGTGCAGGCTCGCCGTGCGCTGCCTCCGGCGCGCCCACGGGGGCGTCCTCACGTTGCACGAACCACGCCGCGACCATGGCGATGACGACCAGCGGAATACCGATAACGAAGGCCATCCGCATGCCCGCCGCCTCGCCGGCGTGCTGCGCCGCGCCACCGGCAATCGCGATGCCCGACACCACGGTGTAGACGCCAGCGAGGAGGGCGGAGCCGGTCGCGCCACCCACCTGCTGCAGCGTCGAAATCGTCGCCGAGCCGTGCGAGTAGAGGTGCTTCGGCAGCGCGCCGAGCGCCGCGGTCATGATCGGGGTGAAGATGTGCGCCAGCGTCACGCTGTAGAAGATCTGAACGATCAGCACCAGCCAGATCGGGGTGTTCTCGCCGAAGTTTGCGAAGACGATGAAGACCACCAGCAGGCCGATGGTGCCAGGCACCAGCAACGGGCGAGGACCGACTCGGTCGTAGCGGCGACCGATGATCGGACCCAGCGCACCCTGCAAAATCGAACCCGGCAGCAGCATCATGCCCGCCTCGAGCGGCGAGAGCCCCAGCACCGTCTGCATGTAGATCGGCAGGATCAGGAAGGAGCCGAACATCGCAATGCTCGCGATCACCAGCGTGATGGTCGCAGCAGCGAAGGAGCGGGCCCGGAAGGTCCGCAGGTCCAGCATGGCCCGGTCCTCGCGCTGCAGCACGATCTGACGCCAGATGAACAGTCCGAGGGCGACCACGCCAACCGCCAGCGCGATACCGCCAGTGGTGACGCCCGCCTCATCCACCGCACCGACGGGTCGACCCTCACCCGGGGTGAGCGCATCGCCGATGGTGCTGATGCCGTAGACCAAGCCGCCGAAGCCCGCGATCGACAGCAGTGCCGAGAGCAGATCCAGCCGTGCCGGACGCAGCTCGGCGACGTTCTTGAGCCAGAGCGCGCCGAGCACCAGCGAGACGATTGCGATCGGCACCACGTACCAGAGCGCGGCTCGCCAGCCCCAGTTGGTCACCAGAACGCCGGACACCGTCGGTCCGAGAGCTGGCGCAACCGCCATCACGACCGAGATCAGGCCCATGATGCGGCCGCGCTGCTGCGGCGGCACCAGGTTCATAATCGTGGTCATCAGCAGCGGCATCATGATGGCCGTACCGACGGCCTGCAGCACCCGGCCAGCGACCAGCAGTTCAAAGATTGGCGAGGAGGCAGCCGTCACCGTGCCCAGCAGGAACACGCTGATGGCGGACAGGAACACCGGACGGGTGTTCAGGCGCTGCAGCAGCCACCCGGTGATCGGGATAACCACCGCCATGGTGAGCAGGAATGCCGTCGTCAGCCACTGACCAACCGCGGGGGTAATGCCAAGATCAGCCATGATGACCGGCAGGGCTACGCCCATGGAGAGCTCATTGAGCATCACCACGAAGGCAGAACTCAGCAGCAGGCCGATGACGAGGACCGAGCCGCGGTCAAGCTTCTGCGGGGCGGCGTCGGGGCGTGCGGCTACATACGGACCGGTCTGGTCCTTGGGAGCGTCAATCAATGAGTTACCAGTTTCCTTCGAGCGGGTGCGTACCAATGCGACGGTTCTCGTCGATCGCAGCAATCGCCGCCATGTCCTCTGCAGTCAGTTCGAAGTCGAAGACGTCGATGTTGCTGCGAATGCGTTCGGGGGTGGCTGACTTCGGGAAGACGATGACGCCTTCCTGGAGGTGCCAACGAATCACGACCTGCTGCACGGACTTGCCGTAGCGTTCGGCCAGTTCGGTGAGGACCGGCAGTTCGTTCAGGTCGTACTTGCCCTGGCCGAGCGGTCCCCAGACCTCAGTCTTAACGCCACGCGACTCGCCATATTCCCGCAGCGCACGCTGCTGGAAGAGCGGGTGCAGTTCGATCTGATTGACCGCGGGCACGACGCTGCCGGCCTCGAGGACGGCATCCAGGTGCTCTTCCAGGAAGTTCGAGACGCCAATCGAACGCGCCAGGCCACTGGCGGCGACGCGTTCCATCGACAGCCAGGTGTCCACATAGGTGCCTCGCTGCGGGGCAGGCCAGTGGATCAGGTACAGGTCAACGTAGTCCAGGCCGAGGCGTTCGAGGCTATCCGCGATCGCCCCCTGGGCACCGTCCACCCCCTGCTCGGTGTTCCACAGCTTGGTGGTGATGAAGAGTTCGTCACGCGGGATGCCGCTCTTGGCGATCGCACGGCCAACGCCCTCTTCGTTGCCGTACACCTTGGCGGTATCGATGTGACGGTAGCCCGCTTCCAGGGCTTCGCTCACGATGCGCTCGGTCTCGTCGGGGTCGACCTTGAACACCCCGAAGCCGAGCTGCGGGATGAGGTAACCGGAGTTGAGCTGAATTTCGGGAACCTGCGGCGTAGTAGTCACCGGACAAGAATACGCGTCGTCGCTGACGTTTGCTCCCGTCGTTCCCCCAGACTCAGACGGCGACACCGTGTCGGAAACTTGGCTGAGTTTCCGGGCCTGCTGCCTCGTCCGTCAGGCCGAGGCGGTCGATGAGCGGACCCTCCTGAAGCTGCTGTGGCACCAGCGCGCGACGCCGCAACTCCGGGATCACGTGCGTGGCGAAATCATCCAGCGGCCCCGGCAAATACGGCGGATACAGCTTGATGCCATCGAGCGCCTCGGTGTGGAAGGCCTCCTCGAGCCAGTCCGCGATCTGGGTCGGCCCGCCCACCAGGTGGGCCTGGCCTCGGGCTTCAGTCGCGACCATGTGTGCGACGTCCGCGAAGGTGATGGTGTCGCTACCGAAGGCGGCGACGGCGCGGCCGACCACCGACTCGGTATCGGCCAAGTCCGCCTCGTCCACCCAGCGAGCGACCGGATCGCCGGGGCGTACCTGGGCGGGGTCGAGGCCGAGGCGCTCGACCATGGCCACGGGCAGGCCGCCCGGTGCGGCCAGGTCCTGCACTCTGCGGAACCGGTCGCGCGCGCCCGCATCGGTGTCGGCGGTAAAGATGGTCAGACCGGGGATGACGAGGTGCCGCCTCGGGTCCCGGCCAGCGTCGGCGACGCGAGCCTTGGTCGCGGCGTATTCGGCACGCGCCTGCCCGAGGCTGCGGAAGGAGGCGAAGCGAATGTCCGCGTGCCGCGCGCCGAAGTCTGCCGACCGGGCCGAGATGCCCGCGTGCAGGATCGGGATCCGCGACTGGATCGGCGGCGGCACGGTGAGCGTGCCCGCCACCTGGAAGTGGCGGCCGACGTGTTCGATCGGATGCGCGGCATCCGGGTCGGCCAGGATCCCGGCCACCGGGTCTGCCACGCGCCAGGAGCGGTCCCAACTGTGCCAAAGCTGGTGCAGCACGGCGAGGTACTCCTCGGCGCGCTCGTACTTGGCGTCGGTATCCGGGTGCGGGTCGGTCCCGTAGTTCGGCGCCGCAGTGGACTTCGCCGCACCCATCACCAAGTTCACCGCGGCCCGGCCGCCGCTCAGGTGGTCCAGGCTCGCCACCTCGCGAGCCACATCGAAGGGGTGCGAGTAGGTCGTGTTCACGGTGACGGCGAGGCCGATGCGCTCAGTGATCGCGGCCGCGAAACTCGCCAGCGGGATGGGATCGATCCGGAAGGGGTCATTGCCGCCGAGGATCTCCTCGCGGGAGGAGGAGCTGAGAATACTCGGGATAAAGAAGTAGTCGAAGCCAGCCGCCTCGGCGGTAAGGACGACCTGCCGCAGCAGGCGACGATCGGTGCTCCGCGCAGCCACCGCCTCGGGCAGCCGCCAGGCCGGTGCCTCGGCGACGGACTGGTTATAGGCCGCATAGGCAAGCCGGAGCACCGACCGGAGTTCCACTAGGTCGGTGCTCCGGCGTGCCTGCCCCGACATGGCTAGGCCACCTCTGCCGGGAGTGCAGCGGATTGGCGGGCGCGGGCCAACGGCAGGGCGCGGGCCGCTGCCTGCTGAATGCGTTCCAGCACGGCGGTTTCGGCGAGGCGCCCCTCGGCAAAGTCCGCATCCTTGCCATAGATCCCCACCGGCAGCACCTGCGCCTGGAAGAACGCAAACAGCGGCCGCAGGGCATGGTCGATCACCAGCGCATGCCGGTCGGACCCGCCGGTGGCTGCCAGCAGCACGGGCACATCCACCAGCGCGTACTGGTCGAGGAAGTCCAGGAAGTACTTCAGCAGCCCGGTGTAGCTGGCTTTGTAGATCGGGGTGGCGACGATGAGCAGGTCCGCGGCAGCCACCTGCTGCAGCGCCTGCTCCACCGCCTCGTCGACCTGGTCGCGACGCAGCGCACCGGCGAAGCCTGGGGCGAGTTCGTGCAAGCGGATAAGTTGGGCATCCACCTCGGCGGTGGCATCGAGTTCGGCGAGGATCGCGGCAAGCAGCGCCTCGGTCTTGCTGGGTGCGTGCAGGCTGCCGCTGACGGCAACGATGCGCAGTGGGATGGTCATGGTGCGAGTCCTTTCGGAAGTGCC
>JAEZHW010000015.1 GCA_023436775.1 Actinomycetes bacterium | reverse complement strand
ACCGCAGGGTCGTCAGGAACCGGGTGCCGACCAGTTCCTCGGTCAACCACGGCACGTCCACTCCGGTGTCGGCCTGCCGGAACGCCTCCGTGACTCGGGCGGCGGCCAGGCGCGACTCGCCGAGGTCGACCAGACCGATTGCCGTGATGACGTCGAGGCGCTGCCGGAACGGCGAAGGCAGTCTGCCGAGCTTGTCGTACTCGGCGAGCGCTGAGACGAATCTGCCGGCGTAGGCCTGGTGCTGCACCCGAAGTGCCGCGAGATGGCGGCGTGCGCTTCTACCGTGCGCGCCGCGATCCGGATCGACGAGGCGAGCACACTCGTCGATGACTGCGAGCGCGGGAGCGCAATCGAGGTCGGCGCCGTGCACGATGTCCGCATACGCAGTTGCCATCGACATCCACTGCTCACCCCACGTCTCGGAGGCGGGCGGCGAATAAACCTCGACGAGCAACTCCCGCAAGTGTTCGATATCGGCAACCGCGTCGTCGAACCGCGTCAGGTGGCGCAACGCCACGGCACGATGCAGCAGCGCCCGCTCGAGGACGTGTCCGCGAGCGCCTGCAGAAATCAACACTGTGCAGATCCGGACGGTCGATCGGTAGTCATGGAACCGGTTGGCGCGTTCGGCGGCGCGCACGGCCCGTTCCGGGGAGACCGCCTCACCGTTGTCGAGCGCCCATGTGATGGGCCGTACCGGTTCGTGTGGATCTTCCGCCCCTGCGTCGAGGATTCGCCGAACGATCTGTCGAGCGAGTCCGGGCGCGGCGGATGCTCGCAGCACGGCGCCGTGCGCCGGGGGCATGACCGCAGCGAACAGCGCACCCCCGAATCCGGGCATCGTCGCGATATCCATGAACCCCTGGGCGCAGAGAGAGTCGACGACGGACTCGGCCACGAGCCGATACAGGAGCGCCGACGAGATCGGTTCGCTCAGTGCCACCGTGAACAGCGCATCGGATTGTTCGTCGGTCAGCAGCCGGATCCGCGATGCCAGCCCGACCTCGACGGCCGACAGGTCGAGGTCACCCGCGCAGTCCCACATCCCTGAGCACTCGTGGATGCGTCGAGTGGTCAGCGAGGCTTCCACCACCGCAGTCAGTACCGACAGCGAGCCGTACGAGAGCCGCCAGAGCTCGCTGGCCAATCGGCCCGTCAACGGCGCGCCCAGTGCCGCGGTCACCACCTCGATGGTGTCCGAGCGACTGAGTTCGCGTAGCGTCACCACACCGACCTGCCCCGACCGCGTCAAGGACGCTATCGCCTCCGGTAGCGCCGCAATCGAACCAGCCGTCATCACCACGCGCTGTCCCCCGACGATCGCCGCTGCCAGCCGATCCGAATCCGCCGCATCCATCGTCTCGAGGTCGTCGACACGAGTGATGTCCGGCACCCCGTCCGTCACACCGGCACTGCGTTTGACGACCTCATCGGCGAATGTGGACTTTCCCGTGCCGGCGCGCCCCACGATCAGCACACTCCCCGCAGGAAGGGTTTCACTACCGGTGACCCGATCGACGGCCGTTGCGAGCTCGTCGGCCCGGCCGGTGAACCCCCAACGAACTGCGACCATTCACACCAACTCCTGTGCTCTTCTTCTCCGAACACCACGGCATTTCGTGTCACTGTTCGGGCGAAAGGCCGGAAATAGGTGGTGCACCCGATAGGAAACCACAGCCTGAGTGGCGATGCGGAGGCGGCTCGCCCTTCGTCGTCGATCGTGCGAGTTGATCCCGGACCGGGGCTGACGGCGGCGGGCAGTACCCTGTTGCGGTGCGTGAGCTGCCGAACGTCCCCGACCTGCTGAGGCTCGCGGTCCGCTCCCTCGGCGGCAAGGAACGCCAGAACCAGCTGACCATGGCGTCCGCCGTCGCCCACTCGATCGACACGGGCGAGCACCTCGCGGTGCAGGCCGGCACCGGAACCGGCAAGTCACTCGCCTACCTCGTCCCGAGCGTGCGCCACGCGGTCGAATCGGGCCGCACCGTCGTCGTGTCGACCGCCACGATCGCCCTGCAACGCCAGCTCGTCGACCGGGATCTGCCCCGGCTCGCCGACGCCCTGCAGCCCGCGCTCGGGCGCCGCCCCCGGTTCGCGATCCTCAAGGGTCGCTCCAACTACCTGTGCATGAACAAGATCCACACCGGGGTGGCGCAGGACGATCCGCCCGAGGCGGAACTGTTCGACGCGTTCGCGGTCTCCCGGCTCGGCCGCGAGGTGCAGCGGCTGACCAAGTGGTCGTCGGACACCGAGACCGGTGACCGTGACGACCTGGTGCCCGGCGTGAGCGATCAGGCCTGGCGGCAGGTGAGCGTGACCGCCCGCGAGTGCCTCGGCAAGTCGCGCTGCCCCGTCGGCGAGGACTGTTTCGCCGAGCGGGCGCGCGCGGAGGCCGCCCAGGTGGACGTCGTGGTCACCAACCACGCGATGCTCGCGATCGACGCGATCTCCGGGATCGCGGTGCTGCCCGAGCACGATGTCGTCGTGATCGACGAGGCCCACGAACTGGTGGACCGGGTGACGGGGGT
>JAEZHW010000010.1 GCA_023436775.1 Actinomycetes bacterium | reverse complement strand
GCCCCCACAGTCGTTTTCGCGGTCGGGGAGGGCTCGCGAGGGTCGCTTCCTGCTTCTTCGACTGGTGTAGACTACTTGTGACCGGATCGGTCACAATCGGGGGATTGCGGGGGCCTGTCACGACAAGGAGCGAATACTGGTGGGCGCGAACGCTGTGATTCCCGACTTGCTGGCTGGGCAGCCGAAGGCGCTGGTGCCGGACGAGTGGATGCAGGAAGGCCTGGGCGCCACCGACGCTCGCGAGATCTGCCGCGTCGTGCCGACCGCGGTCGCGGCCGTCGCGGCCCTGACCAGCGGTGAGCCGACGCTCATGCTGCTGTCCTCGTTCACGGCAGGGGTGAGTTTCGACCCGCCCATGTGCTCGATCGCGGTGCAGCGCTCCAGCTCAACCTGGCCCATGATCGAGGATTTGCCGGCGCTCGGCATCTCCCTGCTTGGGACGGAACACCAGGACAAGATCGAGCAGCTCGGCTCGCGCTTCCGTGGCAGCCGCCTCGACGGCATTGAATGGGTAGCCCGACCCTCGGGTGCAGTCTTGCTCAAGCACGCCCCGCTGTGGATCGAGGCCAAGGTCATGCACAAGTACCCGGCCGGTGACCACCTGATCGTGGTCATGAAGATGCAGAACTACCGCATGGTCGACAACGCCGCCTCCATCTTCGGCCAGGAAGGCGCGTACCGCGCGCTGTAATTGCGGCCGCCCACCTAGGCCCCGGGCGTGCACAGCCGCGTAGGATGGCAGCGTGACTGAGTCAGATGACGAGGCCCTGACCTGGGCTGGTGACGAGGAGCGACAGGCTCCGGCGAAGCCACGCGCCGCGGCCGCTGCCACCCCGGCCTCGGATGCGGCAGCAGCGCCTGCCGCAGCAGCAGGCTCGAGTTTTGGCCAGTCGGCCGTGCTCGTCGGCTACGGCATCTTCGCCGGTATCGGGGTGCTCTACACCGTGGCGTGGCTGTTCTCGGCGATCAGTTTCGGTCGCTACGGCTTGTTCGCAGACCCGCTCCAGGCGGGCATGGCGAGCCTCGGTCGCTGGCTGGCGGTGCTGTCGCCGGTACTCTGGGGCCTCGCCGCGTTTGCGCTGCTGCGGGAGCGCAAGCCCATGGTCAAGCTGACCTGGTTGCTGCTCGGCGCCATCGTGCTGGTGCCCTGGCCCTGGCTGATGGGACTGCGCTAATGGTGAAGCATGACACGACCATGAACGACGCTGCCGCACCCGCCCAGCCCTGGATTCGTATTCCGGTGGTGCTGGTCGCGGGCGTCTTTGCCCTGCTGTTCGTCTACAACGTCTGGGAATCGCTCAGTAGCCTGCTGGCCATGCAGCAGGTCTTCGACCTCGAGGGTCTGACGCTGCCGCCGTCGCTGTGGCTGATCCTGTTGGCCGCCCTGATCTTGCCAGTCGTTGCCTGGGCCGCAGCCCTGTTGCTCAGTCGACGACGCAAGGCCTGGGAAGCAGCGCTGGTGTTCCTCGCCGCGTTGGCGGCAAACGAGGCGCTCTTCATCGGTTTGAGCACCCTCGTCGGTGTGGCGACAGTGCCAAGTCCCGCTCTCTAACACGATTCGATTTCGGTTCGTGACCTGAGGCGAATACGCCCAGGATCCAGCCGGTAGCATTGAAGGCGGTGCCGACTGACGAGGCGCCTGTCAAATGCGTCCCGGAGGACTATCGTGACCAAGCCGATCGTGCTGATCGCAGAAGAGCTTTCACCCGCTACCGTCGAGGCGCTTGGCCCCGACTTCGAGATTCAGCACGTGGACGGCACCGACCGCCCAGCATTGCTGGCTGCGCTCGAGACCGCCAACGCGATCTTGGTCCGCTCCGCTACCAAGGTGGACGCTGAGGCGATTGCCGCTGGCAAGAACCTGCAGGTGATCGCCCGTGCCGGCGTCGGTCTCGACAACGTCGACATCAAGGCCGCCACCGAGGCCGGTGTCATGGTCGTGAACGCTCCGACCTCCAACATCATCTCGGCCGGTGAACTGGCCATCACGCTCATGCTGGCGCTGGCCCGCCACGTCCCGGACGCGAACGCCTCGCTGAAGGATGGCAAGTGGAAGCGCAGCGCCTACACCGGCGTCGAACTCTACGAGAAGACCGTTGGTATCGTCGGCCTCGGCCGCATCGGTGCACTCGTCGCCGAACGTCTCGCTGGTTTCGGCGTCAAGCTGATCGGCTACGACCCCTACGTGACCCCGGCTCGTGCGCAGCAGCTGGGCGTCGAGGCAGTCAGCCTTGAAGAGGTCATGCGCCGCGCCGACTTCATCACCATCCACATCCCGAAGACCCCTGAGACCGTCGGTCTGATCGGCGAGGCCGAGTTCGCCCTGGCAAAGCCGAACCTGCGAATCGTCAACGCCAGCCGTGGCGGCATCATTGACGAGGACGCGCTCTACAACGCACTCAAGGACCGTCGCATTGCCGGCGCTGGCCTGGACGTGTTCGTCAACGAGCCGCCGACCGATTCGCCGCTGCTCGAATTGGACAACATCGTCGTCACGCCGCACCTCGGTGCCTCGACGGACGAGGCCCAGGAGAAGGCCGGTATCGCCGTCGCCAAGTCGGTGCGCCTGGCCCTCGCCGGTGAACTGGTGCCGGACGCGGTGAACGTCGCCGGTGGCATCATCGACACGTACGTGCGTCCGGGCCTGCCGCTGACTGAAAAGCTCGGCCAGGTCTTCGCCGGCCTCGCCGACCAGGCCATCGTCAGCGTGGATGTCGAGGTGCGCGGTGAACTCAGCGCCTACGACGTCAAGGCCCTCAAGCTCGCTGCCCTGAAGGGTATCTTCACCAAGGTCGCCGGTGACAAGACGGTCTCCTACGTGAACGCTCCGGGCTTCGCCGAGCAGCGCGGCATCGAGGTGCGCCTGATCACCGAGGCGGAGAGCCCCGAATACCGCAACTTGATTACCGTCCGCGGTGTGCTCGGCGACGGCAGCACCGTCTCGGTCTCCGGCACGCTCACCGGCACCAAGCAGGTGCAGAAGATCGTCGAGATCAACGGCTACGACGTTGAGGTGCCGTTCGCGAACCACTTCATCGTCTTCACCTACACCGACCGCCCGGGCGTGGTTGCCATCTTTGGCAAGCTGCTCGGTGAGGCGAACGTCAACATCGCGGGCCTCCAGATCGCTCGCCACGAGGCGGGCGGCGAGGCCCTGAGCATCCTCACCGTCGACTCCCCGGTCGAGGAGGGCCTGCTCTCGCAGGTCAAGGACGCCATCCAGGCGACCTCGCTGCGCGAAATCGACGTGGTCGAGCCGTAAGGAATTCCCCTTCGATCGCGGCGCGCTTCCGGCATGGGTCGGAGCGCGCCGCACTCGTTTGTGGGGCTGTCAGTAACGTCGGGGGCCCGATTGCATTCCACCGCCAGCGCAACTGGCGTGCAGATCACGCGAGTATGCTCGAATGAGTGTGTCGGCGAGGGCCGAGGAAGGAACAACGACGTGACAACGGACACCTTGAAGCTCGCGGTCATCCCCGGTGACGGGATCGGGCCGGAGGTGCTCGCCGAGGCCCGGAAGGTGCTGCGGGCCGCCCTGCCCGAGAGCGTGAACCTGGTTGAGCAGGAGTTCCCCTTCAGCGCCGCACACTACCTCGAGACCGGCCACATCCTCGACGACGATGACCTGGCCGAGATCGCCAAGAACGATGCCATTCTCTTTGGCGCTGCCGGTGGCGACCCGCGCGATCCGCGCCTCGCCGGTGGCATCATCGAACGCGGACTGATCCTGAAGTTGCGCTTCGCGATGGACCACTACGTGAACCTGCGTCCGACCAAGATTTACCCGGGCGTGGTCAGCCCGCTGGCCAAGCACGGCGAGGTGGACTTCCTGGTTGTTCGCGAAGGCACCGAAGGTCCCTACGTCGGCAACGGTGGCGCGATCCGGCGGGGCACCCCGCACGAAATCGCGAATGAGGTGTCGGTGAACACCGCCTTCGGCGTCGAGCGCGTGGTCCGCTTCGCCTTCGCCCAGGCCGAGCGTCGTCGCAAGAAGCTCACCCTGGTGCACAAGACCAACGTGCTCACCTTCGCTGGCTCGCTCTGGCAGCGCATTGTGGACGCGGTTGCGGCTGAACACCCGGACGTGCAGGTGGACTACCAGCACGTGGATGCGGCTACCATCCACCTTGTGGTTGACCCTGCTAGATTTGATGTCATCGTCACGGACAACCTCTTTGGCGACATCCTCACCGATCTCGCAGGCGCCATCAGCGGCGGGATCGGACTGGCGGCCTCTGGCAACGTCAATCCTGACGGTACGTTCCCCAGCATGTTCGAGCCGGTCCACGGTTCGGCTCCCGACATTGCTGGTCAGCAGAAGGCCGACCCGACTGCGGCAATCCTGTCCGCAGCCCTCCTGCTTGACCACCTGGGCCACTCCAGCGCGGCGGACCGCATCAACGCCGCCGTTGCGGCCGACCTGGCCGAGCGGGGATCTGAACCCCGCAGCACCGCCGCTATCGGCGACGCCATTCTCGCCCGAATCTAAGGATCACATCATGAGCAGCAGCAGCATCGAACTCGGCAGCCGTCCAGACGGCAACGCATCTCTCAAGGCGCTTGAGTTCGCTGTCACTCTGAACGACAAGGCCCGGGACCCGAAGGATCGTGAAGCGATCCTGGCCAACCCGGGCTTCGGCCAGTACTTCACCGACCACATGGTCGACATCTGCTGGTCGGAGTGGGGCGGCTGGCACCGTCCGCGCGTGCAGCCCTACGGTCCGATTGCGCTGGACCCGGCTGCTTCGGTCCTGCACTACAGCCAGGAAATCTTTGAGGGCCTGAAAGTCTACCGTCACGCCGACGGCAGCCTCTGGGCCTTCCGCCCGGACATGAACGCCCAGCGTCTCAACCGCTCGGCTCGCCGCCTGGCCCTGCCGGAACTGCCGGAGGAGTACTTCTTGCAGGCGCTGCGCGAGCTGATCAAGGTGGACGGTGGCTGGGTGCCGTCGGCCCCCGAAACCAGCCTCTACGTGCGACCCTTCATGTTTGCTAAGGAGGCCTTCCTCGGCGTGCGTCCGGCCAAGAAGGTCGGCTTCTATGTCATCGCCAGCCCGGCCGGTGCCTACTTCTCGAAGGGCGTGGCCCCGGTGTCGATCTGGCTGTCGACCGACTACTCCCGCGCCGGCCGCGGCGGTACCGGTGCGGCCAAGACCGGTGGAAACTACGCCGCGTCCCTGCTGCCGCAGGCCGAGGCTTATGAAAACGGCTGCTCGCAGGTGCTGTTCCTGGACGCCGAGACCGGCCAGCACGTTGATGAGCTCGGCGGCATGAACATCTTCTTCGTGCACAAGGACAACAAGTTGGTGACCCCGCGACTGAGCGGCACCATCCTCGATGGCATCACGCGCAACAGCATCATGACTCTGGCTCGGGACCGTGGTCTCGAGGTAGTCGAACGGGATGTGACAATTGAAGAGTGGCGCGATGGCGTTGCCTCTGGTCAGATCACCGAGGTCTTCGCTTGCGGCACTGCAGCGGTGATCACCCCTATCGCTGAGCTCAAGGGTGCCAACGGACTCCAGATCGGATCGGCCGACGCCCCTGCTGGTGAGCTCACTATGGCGCTGCGCGATGAACTTACTGGAATCCAGTACGGCCGTGTGCCCGACCGGCACGACTGGTTGATCAAATTGGAGGATTGACATGCGAGTTGCACGATTCAGTGCGACCGATGCCTCGCCTCGCTTCGGAATCGTCGATGAGGACGAACTGGTCGTGCTGGATGGCGACCCCATGTTCAGTGGCTTCGAAACGACGGATGAGCGGATTCCGCTCGCGGACGTGCGACTGTTGTCGCCCGTCATTCCGCGGTCGAAGATCGTTGCAATCGGGCTCAACTATCCTGCGCACGCTGCCGACATGCCGTTCGGGGCACCCCCGAACCCGCTGATCATTCTCAAGCCGAACACCGCGGTGGTCGGGCCTGAGGATGCCATCCAGATTCCGGATGGCGTCGGCAAGGTGGTGCACGAGGGCGAGCTTGGTATCGTGATTGGCCGCATCGCCAAGGACGTGAGCGAGGACGAAGCCCTCGACTACGTCTTTGGCTACACCATCGGTAACGACGTGTCTGCTCGAGACAACATGGCCGAGGACGGCCAGTTCGCTCGGGCCAAGGGCTACGACACGTTCTGCCCGCTGGGTCCGTGGATCGAAACGGAGCTGGACCCCGACGACCTGGCAATCCAGACCTGGGTCGACGGCGAACCGCGCCGCTCGGGACGCACCTCAGATCAGGTGCACTCGGCGGCGAAGGTCGTGTCCTTCGTGTCGAGCGTGATGACCCTGCTCCCTGGCGACGTGATCCTGATGGGTACGCCGGCCGGCAGCGGTCAGATCTTGCCCGGACAGCGCGTCGAGATCGAAATCGAAGGCATCGGGAAGCTCACAAACCCGGTCGTCGACAAGCCCGCTCGGGCATGACGACATCACTCGCTGCGCAGGATCGGCTGCAGCGTCGCACCATCTCGGTGCTGATCGCGGGCCAGATTCTGGGCGGACTTGGGCTGGGCGTCGGTGTCTCCACCGGCGCCCTGCTCGTCGCCTCGGTCTCGGGATCGGACGCCCTGTCCGGGCTGTCGGCCACCATGCTGACGCTCGGTACGGCACTTGCGTCCATGCCGCTGGCCAAGCAGGCGGTGCGGGCTGGTCGGCGCTGGGCGCTGATCACCGCGGCGCTGGTTGCGGCCGCGGGGGCAGCGCTGGTGATCACCTTTGCCGCTGTGGGCTCGACGCCGGGCGTGCTCGCCTCGCTGGCGCTGTTGGGTGTTGGCTCGGCCGGTACGCTGCAGGCACGCTTTGCGGCCACGGACTTGGCGAGGCCGGAACGCCGTGGTCGTGACCTCTCGATGGTCGTGTGGTCGGTGACGGTCGGCGCGGTGACGGGCCCGAATCTGCTGGCCCTCGGCGACTCGGTCGGCATGTCCTTCGGCCTGCCGCATATGGCAGGCAGCTTCCTGCTGACGTTCGTCGTGCAGCTACTCGCGGCGCTGCTGTACTTTGTCGCGCTGCGGCCAGACCCGCTGCTGACCGCTCGCGGCGAGTTGCCTGCGGTCACCCCGAAGCCGCAGACGCGTGCGGAGCGTGGCCCGCTGCCCACCTCGGCGCTGCTGGCCTTTATTGCGGTGAGCGCGAGCCACATGGTGATGCTCGCAGTGATGTCGATGACGCCAGTGCACCTGACTGGGCATGGCGCTGGGCTGGAGATCGTCGGCTTCACGATCAGCCTGCACGTGGCCGGTATGTACGCCCTCAGTCCTGTCTTCGGCATGCTGGCCGACCGTTGGGGCCGGGTGCCAGTGCTGGGACTGGGCCTTGGCATCCTGATGACTGCGGTCCTGATCACGGCCTTCCTCGCGGAGGATCATTTCTGGGTGACCGTCGGTCTGTGCTTGCTGGGGCTTGGTTGGTCGGCGGCGACGGTGTCTGCCTCGGTGCTGCTCACCGAGTCCGTCCCGGCCGAGCGGCGCCCGGCGATGCAGGGCCGTGCCGATGCACTCATGAGCTTCTCGGGGGCCTTCGCGGGCGCGTGTGCTGGACCGGTGCTGAGCGTGGTTGGCTACTCCGGCTTGTCTCTGGTTGCGGGTCTGATTGTGGTCGTAGTGGCCATCCTGGTTCCGCTGCTCGGTCGTCGGCTCGTCACCGGCCAAGGCTGAGTAGGATTGGAGGCGTCATGAGCGCATCCAGCCTTCCCTTCAGTACTGCAACCGGCAGCGACGTTCGCGTCCGGTTCTGCCCCTCGCCGACCGGCACGCCGCACGTCGGCCTGATCCGGACCGCCCTGTTCAACTGGGCCTACGCCCGGAATAACGGCGGCAAGCTGATCTTCCGCATTGAAGACACGGATGCGGCCCGCGACAGCGAGGAAAGCTACCACCAGGTCATTGAGGCGCTCACCTGGCTCAACATCGACTGGGATGAGGGCGTCGAGGTCGGCGGACCGCATGGACCGTACCGGCAGAGCCAGCGCCGCGAGATCTATGACGAGATCGTCGCCAAGCTGGTTGCGGCCGGCCACGTGTACGAGTCGTTCTCCACGCCGGAAGAGATCCAGGCGCGCAACATCGCCAACGGCCGCCCGGTGCAGTTCGGCTACGACAACTACGACCGCACGCTGACGGACGAGCAGAAGGCCGCGTTCCGTGCCGAGGGCCGCGAACCGGCGCTGCGCCTGCGCGTGCCCGAGGACATCGCCCTCGGCTTCGACGACCTGGTTCGCGGCCCGATCGAGTTCCCGGCCGGCAGCACCATCGACTACGCCCTGGTGCGTCCGGGTGGGGCCCCGCTGTACACCTTCGTGAACCCCGTGGATGATGCGCTGATGGGCGTGACCCACGTGCTGCGCGGTGAGGATCTGCTGTCCTCGACCCCGCGTCAGATCGCGCTGTACCTGGCGCTGATTGACATCGGGGTCACCGACTTCATCCCGCAGTTCGGTCACCTGCCGTACGTCATGGGCGAGGGCAACAAGAAGCTCTCGAAGCGCGACCCCGAGTCGAACCTGTTCCACCTCCGTGACCAGGGCTTCATCCCGGAGGGTCTGACGAACTACCTGTCGCTGCTCGGTTGGTCGCTCTCGGCTGACCAGGACGTGTTCACGATGGCCGACCTGGCTGGTGCCTTCGACGTGCACAGCGTCAACGGCAACCCGGCCCGCTTTGACCTGAAGAAGGCAATCGCGATCAATGGTGACCACCTGCGTCGCCTGAGCGCTGCCGACTTCGCCGCGCGCCTGGTGCCGTACCTGCAGGGTGCCGGCCTGGTCGCGGACCCGGCCACCGAGGCCGAGCTTGCCATCGTGACGGCTGCTGCGCCGCTGGTGCAAGAGCGGATGAACCTGCTGGGTGAGGCACCTGGGCTGCTCGGTTTCCTCTTTACCGACTCAACCGCGCTGACCTGGGACGAGGACGCGGTCGCGTCCCTGCCCGCCGAAGCGGCAGCGGTGATCGCTGCTGCCCGCGCCGCGATCGCTGGCATCAGCGAGGCAGACTGGACCACCGAGGCCATTCAGGCCGCCCTGCAGGCGGCGCTGGTGGACGAGCTGGGCCTGAAGCCGCGCATCGCCTTCGGTCCGGTGCGGGTGGCCATTTCGGGCCGCCGCGTCTCGCCCCCGCTGTTTGAGTCCATCGAACTGCTGGGCCAGGCCGAGACGCTGGTGCGCCTCGATCGCTTCGCCAACGCCCACGGCGGCGAAGGCTAGGCATTCGCCATGCTCGAGCAGGCGGGGGAGACGGCCGTGATCGAGACGGACCGATACGACGTGGTCGTCATCGGCGCCGGACCGGCGGGCCTGTCGGCTGGCCTCAACCTGGTGCGCGCGCGACGTCGAGTGCTGGTCATCGACTCGAACCGGCCGCGGCACGCCGCCACGATGATGGCGCACGGTTTCCTGACGCGTGATGGCACGCCGCCGAGCGAACTGCGTCGCCTCGCCCGCGAGGAGTACCTGGCCTACCCGGAGGCGGAGCACCACCTGGGTCTGGTGCAGTCGGTGCGTGCGCTGGAAGTTGACGCTGCCGAGCCGATGGACGAGCCCTACCTCACCACCGGTGGCCGAGCGCTGCTCGAGGTCGTGGCCTCCGGGCTGAATGGCCGCCCCGGCCGCACGGTGCGGACGCGATCGGTGCTCATTGCGACCGGGCTGAAAGAGACGCTACCGAACATTGAGGGCATCCGGAACTTCTACGGCATGGGGCTGTTCTCGTGTGTGCAGTGCGACGGCTACGAGTACTCAGATCAGCCGATTGCCCTGATTGGCGAGACCCGCGACATTGCCTGGCGCGCGCTGCTGATCGCACAGTGGAGCCGTCACCTCACCGTCTTCACCAACGGTGCTGATGCCATCAACGCGGGCCAGGCGGCGCGGCTGGCTGAGGCTGGGGTGCGCATTGAGGAGCGCCCCATCGAGGCCATTGAGGGCGCCAAGACTGGCCCGACCGGCATTCGCGTGGCTGGCGGCGAGGTGCTGCCGATCAGCGGCGGCTTCGTGCGCCCGCGCTGGGATCCGCAACTTGGCTTCCTGGAGGCGCTCCATCTGGATACGGACGGCTGGGGTCTGTTGGTCACCGACCCGTCCGGGCGCACCTCACACGCTGGTGTCTACGCCGCGGGGGATGTCACCTCACCGGGGCCGCAACAGTTGATCGTTGCTGCGGGCGCCGGGGCACGGGCGGCGGCCACGATTAACCGCGACCTGATCGGCATTCCGACCGCACAGCGGCGCTAGCGGGCGCGCTGGAACGTCCCGCCGGGGTGGCGGGGGAGTGGTCGGTGTTAGCCGCGGGCCTTCGCGAGTTCGATGGCGGTGCGCAGTACGTCGTTGGCGTCGCGAATCAGCGCGCGGCCGTCCTCGGCGGAGACCCCGGTCTCGACAATGAGCACCGCGAGCTTCACCCAGCCGTCTGCGGCCTCGAGCGCGGCCTGCGCGGTCGCCAGGTCGGCGCCGGTGAGCGACATCACGGTGCGGGCCGAGCGGGCCAGCAGCTTCTCGTTCGTGGACTGCAGATCCACCATCACGCCGCGGTAGGTCTTCCCGAGCTTGACCATGGTCAGGGTGCTCAGCATGTTCAGCACCAGCTTCTGTGCGGTGCCGGACTTCAGACGGGTCGAGCCAGCCACGAACTCGGGGCCGACGACGACCTCGATGGCGATCTCGGCGACGCTGCCGATGGCAGAGGGGGCGTTGCAGGCGATGGCGACGGTGAGAGCGCCGCGGGCGTTCGCCTCGGCGAGGCCAGCCATCACGTAGGGGGTTCGGCCGGAGGCCGAGATGCCAACGACCGTGTCGTTTTCGCCGATGTTGAGGGCTGCGAGTTCTTCCCGGATCTGCTCCTCGTTGTCTTCGCTGCGCTCGACCGCGGCATAGACCGCTTCGGAGCCGCCAGCGATCAGGGCGACGACGAGGCTGGGGTCGGTGCCGAAGGTGGGCGGGCATTCGCTCGCGTCCACCACGCCGAGGCGGCCAGCCGTGCCGGCGCCAACGTAGACCAGCCGGCCGCCTCGACGCATTCGCTCCACGATGCCATCGACCGCCGCAGCGATCTCGGGCAGGCACTCGCTGACCGCAACTGCAACGCGCTGGTCCTCACGGTTCATCGAGGTGACCAGTTGCAGCGTGGACAGTTGGTCCAAGTCCGTGTCAACCGGTCGGGAGGCCTCGGTGGTGAGGGTGGCGAGCTCGTCGATCAATGCTTCGAGCCGGGCGGCGTCATGCACGGTGGGTGTGCCTTTCGTGGGGGAGGTCATGGTGCTCCGCCAGCAGCACGGCGCCGACCAGGGCGGTGTGCTGGGGAGCAACGGGATGCAGATCCGCGACACTGAGCTCTTCGTTCAGCAGCGCGGCAAACCAGGGGTGGCCGGTGAGTCCGCCGAGGACGGCGACCGGGGCGGGGGTGTCGAGGTGCACGGAGGCGCGCGCGGCGGTGGTGGCCAGGTGCACTGCCGCCTCCTGTGCGATGGCAGTGGCAACGGCGTCGCCAGCCTCTGCCGCAGCAAGTACAGCCGGAGCGAAGGTCCCACAAGTGCCGGCCGGGTTCTCGGAGGCGTGCACCCAGGCGATGACCTGGTCCGCGGGGACGAGGGTATTCAGCGCGGCATCGAGCGCGGCCGAGGCGGGACCACGACCGTCGCGAGCGGCGAGGACTGCCTGAATACCGGCTCGCCCGATCCAGGCGCCGCTGCCGAAGTCACCAAGTTCGGGTCCCCAGCCGTCCGACTGAAGCAATTCGCCGTCGGGGCCGAGGCCGAGGCCGACCGCGCCGGTGCCAGCAATCAGCACGGTGCCGGTCGCACCCGCAAAGGCGCCGAGGTGCGCGGCGATCAGGTCGCTGGTCACCGTGATTGGGGTGCGCAGCGCTTGGGCGAGCGCATCGGCGATCGCGCGGCCACGTTCGGGGGCGGCCAGCGTGCCAGCGACGCCCAGGCTGAGCCCGAGGCCCTGGGTGTCGATGCCGAGTTCGTCGCGCGCGGCCACAACGGCGGCCGCGATCGCGTCTGGGCTCGATGAGGCGGCGCCGGCGAGGCCCGCTCCCGTCGTCTCGGCGAGTACGGCCCCGTCCGCAGTTACGGCTTGCAGGCGCAGTCGCGTCTTACCAAGGTCCGCGGCCAGTAGGGTGGCGGAAGCGCTCATCTGCCCGTCCTTTCCTTGGCCTTATTCTGCTGCGGATACGGTGCCGCACAGCACCGATGAAATAAGACTACGACATTTCGTGACAAGTCGAAAACAATTTACAACCACTCGGGTGGGATACTGGCACGAAAGGAGGGGTTCGTCGCCAATGAGTATCCAGTCCACCGTGGAGAGCGTGCTGCCCACGTTGTCGCCCTCGCTGGCGCGTGTTGCGGCGCTGCTGCGCGAGAACCCCAAGGCTGTGCTCGAGAGCTCCATCAACGAGTTGGCCGACCAGTGCGGGACCTCGGTGGCCTCAATCGTGCGCTTTTGCCGCGTCATCGGCTTCACCGGGTACACCCAACTGCGCATGGCAATGGCCACCGAGCTGGGGCGCGAGTCAGTGCAGTTCGCCGATACTCCGGCCTACGGCGCCGAAATCGCCGACGGCGACTCGCTGCGCTCGATGGCCAGCAAGATCGCGGCCTTGGAAACCCTCGCGATCGAAGAGACCGTCGCCGACCTCGACTACGAGCAGTTGGCAGCGATTGTGTCCGCGCTCGATGGCGCCTCGCGGATCCTGCTCTTCGGTATGGGTGCCAGCCAGTTTGTCGCCCAGGACCTGGGGCACAAATTGCTGCGCATTGGGCGGATGGCCTTTGTGTTCTCCGACGCGCACGAAGCCTCGGCGTCCGCCTCGCTGGACTTCCCAGGCACGGTGGCGATCGGCTTCTCGCACCTCGGCTACACCACCGAGACCCTGCAGTTCCTTGCGGTGGCGAAGTCGGCTGGTGCGACCACGGTTGGCGTGACCAGTGGTCAGGATTCCAAGCTGGCGCAGCAGGCGGACCACTTCCTGCTCACCCGGGTGAGGGAAACCTCGTTCCGCGCCGGCGCCATGGTCAGCCGCATCGCGCAGTTGGCGGTGGTGGACTGCATCTTCCTTGGCGTTGCCCAGCGTCGCTACGCCGACACCGTTGAGGCGCTGCGCCGGACCCGCGAGGCCACGCGCCAGGCGCGCGGCATCTAACGCCCCACCCTTCACGCTGATCGCTCGCTGACCCCCGACGGTCATCGAACGCTTCGTCGCGCTCGGTTTCGTCCTGGTGGAAATCTCCCGCATACTTTGGGCAGATCACGCCATTTATGTCGCCTTTGTAAATCCTGTTCGCCAGAATCGACATGAATGAAACTTTTTGCCATACTGTGAGCACGTGACGTCACTGGACGTCGGAAGGAACGCAGATGACTGAGTCCAGCACCGTCGAGTACCGGAGCTTCCAGCCCGGCGACTCGGCCGCGATCGTGCGGGTGTGGAATGCCGCCGCGCCGCAGGACGGCATTACGCCGCGCCGCTTCCGCGACTGGATCCTGCTGGATCGGAACTTCGAGGCCGCTGGCCTGCAGGTGGCCCTCGTCGACGGTGAAATCGTCGGAGCAGGCTACGGTCTGCGCCGCCGGGTCGCCCTGCGTGGTGACGACATCGAGTCCGGCAAGGGCTGGATCTCCTTCCTCGTGGTGCACCCGCAGCACCAGGGCCGCGGCATCGGCGGTGCGCTGCTGGATCGGACCATGGCATGGCTTGCAAGCGTCGGAGTCCAGGAGGTGCGCTACTCGGACTCGACCCCGAACTACGTGCTGCCTGGCCTCGACGCTGCCCGGTACCCGATCGGATCCGCGCTGTTCGCCTCGCGCGGCTTCGAGGTCGAGTCGCGACCCTCGGCAATGGCGCTGAGTTTGCGCGGCTACGAGACGCCGGCCGAGGTCGCCGAGCGACGCGAGGCCCTGGTGTCGGCCGGGTGGTTCTTTGGCAACCCCAGCGACGATGACCTCATTGCACTGATCCAGGTGGCTGAAGAGTTCAACCCGGACTGGCCGCGTGTGCTGCGTGAGACCGTGCTCGGTGGCCTGCCGCTCGAGCGCATCGTGATTGCCAAGGACCCCACCGGTGCGCTGCTGGGTTGGGCGATGCACGGCACCTATGACAACGTGATCGACCGCTTCGGCCCGTACGGGGTGCTCACCACCTCGCGCGGCACCGGGCTTGGCACCGTGCTGCTGCACGTGACGCTGACCCAAATGGCGGCGATGTTCGCACAGACCGCCTGGTTCCTCTGGGCCGACGAAGGCAGTGCCGCCGCGCGGCTCTACGCCAAGCACGGCTTTGAGATCACCAGGACCTTTGACATCCTCCGGGCAGTTCTGCCGGATGGAGCCGCTTCGGCAACCGCTGAAGCATCCCCCGCATCACCAACTAAGGAGTAGACGCAGTGAGCACTCTTCACAGCAGCGCCAAGGGCCGCAAGGTCGCCGGCGCGTTCGCCGTCGCAGCTTCCATGGTGCTCGGTCTCGGCGCTTGCAGCGCGCAGCCGGCAGAGGAAGGTAACGGCGACAGCACCACTGTCACCATCTGGAGCTGGCGCACCGAGGACCAGGCCGCTATGGACCGGATCTTCGACGTCTTCGAGGCAAAGACGCCTGGCATCGTTGTTGACTTCCAGACCATCCCGGACGCTGAGTACCAGAACCGCATGAGCACCGCCCTGCAGGGTGGCGTTGGTCCGGAGATCGTGCAGCTGAAGGCCTACGGCGAACTGCAGCCGCTGGTCGACGCAGCGCTGATCGAGCCGCTGGACGAGCTGGTTCCTGAGCTGGCAACCCTGCCGGAGTCGACCAAGGTTGGTCTGCGCGGCATCTCGGACGGCAAGCTCTACGGCGTGCCGTACTCGATCGTCAACACCGGTGTCTTCTACAACACCGACATCTTCGCCGAGCACGGCCTGTCCGTCCCGACCACCTGGGACGAGCTGAAGGCTGTCAGCGAGAAGCTGCTCGCCGCAGGCATCACCCCGATTGCCGCCGGTGGCGCGAACGGTTCGTCGTGGGCCCTGGAGATGGCGCTGGCCGCCGTTGCTCCGAGCCAGATCGGCGCCGACTTCTACACCGAGGCGATGGCTGGCACGGTGGACTTCACCGACGCCCGCTACGTTGCAGCGCTGCAGCGCATGGCCGACATGCTGCCGTACTACCCGGCAGGCTTCGAGGGCGTGGACTACACCGCCGCGACCCAGATGTTCATTGGTGGCGACGCCGCCATGTTCATCGGTGGTTCCTTCGAGAACGGCTCGTTCGCCTCGCAGAACCCGGACCTGAAGTTCAGCATCTTCCCGTACCCGACCAACAACGCTGGCGAGACCCCGGTCACCTCCTCGTTCGTTGACGGCTCCTACGGTCTGACCGCTGACGCCAAGAACCGCGACGCCGCGCTGACCGTCCTGAACTGGATGGCCACCGCTGAGTTCGCACAGCTGTTCATGGACGAGCTCGGCTGGCCGCCGGCACGCAACGACGTGCAGGCCAACAACCCGATCCTCGTCGAGATGATGAAGATGATGGAGCACCAGACCCCGTACCTGACCCACGTGGGCTTCAAGTGGGGCTCGCCGACCGCCTCCTCCGTGCTGCAGCCGGCCTTCATCGACATGATCACCGGCAAGGTCTCGGCCGCCGATGTCGCCAAGCAGATGACCGACGCGGTCTCCGCCTGGTTCAAGCCGAACACCTACTAGTACCGATTAGGTAGTGAACTGATGTCGACACCTGTTGTCAGCGCATCGCTGGAGGGCCGCCGCAAGGCGGCCCTCCGGTCACCGCGCAATCGCCAGTGGCTCGTAGCACTGCTCTTCCTGTTGCCGGCCGTGGCGGTCTATGTGGTCTTTATGATCTACCCCATGATCCGGTCGCTCTTCGGGTCTCTGTGGTCGTGGCGTGGCCTGCGCCCGCAGGAGTTCGTGGGGTTGGACAACTTCTTCCGTCTCTTCGAGGGCCAGAACGCGACCACGGTCGGGAATGCCTTCATACATAACACCTTCTGGTTCGTGGGCGTGCTGGTCGTGCAGAATCTGCTCGGTCTGATCATCGCGTACATCCTCTACACCCGAGGCGCGCGCTTCACCTTCTTCCAGAACTGGTTCTTCTTCCCGGCGATCCTCTCGCCGGTCCTGGTCGGTGCGCTGTGGAAGCTGCTGCTCGCCCCGCGCGGTCCGGTTGACTCGACCCTGAACGGTCTCGGCGTCGTTGACGAGCCGATCACCTGGCTCGGTGACTCCAACCTGGCACTCGGCATCCTGATTGCTGTAGACATCTGGAACTGGGTCGGTATGCCGATCCTGGTGTTCCTGGCCGGGTTCAACGCGCTCAACCCGGAAATCTTCGAGGCGGCTCGCCTGGACGGTTCGAACGCACCGCGCGTCCTGTTCCAGATCGCCTTCCCGCTGCTGATCCCCTCGGTGACCTCGATGGCGGTGCTGAGTTTCATCAACAGTTTCAACCAGTTCGATCTGGTCTACGTCATGCAGGGCGTGCAGGGGAGCCCGAACTTTGCCACCGACACGCTGGTGACGTTCTTCTACCGCCTCGCCTTCGGTGCCCAGGGTTCGGTCGGCATCACCGACGTCGGCCTGTCGCTGGCACTGGGTGCGCTGCTGTTCCTGTTCCTGATCGTCGTGGCGGGCGCGAGCATGCGCTTCTTCAACCGCCGAGCGGAGGCAGTCCTGTGACCAAGCTGCGGAACTTCATCGGGCGGCTCCCCGCAAACGCCCTGCTGATCTTCTGGACGCTGCTGATCGGCATCCCGCTGTATCTGCTGACGGTGTCGACCTTCAAGTCGACGCTGGAGATCTACCAGAACCCGATCGGCCTGCCGACCTCGTGGGGACTGGACAACTTCATCGAAGCCTGGGTGCGCGCGAACTTCAGCGTGTACACCGTGAACAGCGTGATTGTGACGGTCGGCTCGGTCGTCCTCACGATTGTGCTGGCGCTGTTGGCCTCGTACCCGCTGAGCCGGATGAAGGCCTGGTGGGCGGTGCCGATGCTCGGCTTCTTCCTGATGGGTCTGCTGGTGCCGGTGCGTCTGGCCTCGGTGGAACTGTTCATGCTGATGCGTGACCTGGGCCTGCTGAACAGCCACCTCGGTCTGATCCTGGTCTACACCGCGACCCGTCTGCCCTTCGCCGTCTTCATCCTGTCGAACTTCATGCGGGCCGTCCCGAAGGAGATCGAGGAGGCGTCCCGGATCGACGGCGCTGGCCACCTGCGCCTGCTGTTCTCGATCCTCGCCCCGCAGGTGAAGCCCGCGATCGGCATCGTGACGATCTTCACCGCGATCGCGGTGTGGAACGATTTCTACTTCCCGCTGCTGTTCATCTTTGAACCGAGCATGCGCACCCTGCCGCTGGGCCTGTCGACCTTCGTGGGTCAGTACGGCACCGACTGGGGCGTGCTGTTCGCGGGTCTGTTCATGTCGATGATTCCGCTGGTGATCCTCTTCCTCTTCACCTCGCGTCAGGTGCGTGAGGGTGTCGGCGCCGGTGGTGTGAAGTAGGTCATGGCTGAAGTTGTGATTGTGGACTCGCGAGAGTCCGCAGGAACCCTGGTCGCCGAGGCCGTGCTCCGACTGTGTGCTGTGCAGTCGGAGCCGGTCCTCGGCTTGGCCACCGGAGACACCCCGCTGCCGGTGTATCAGGCGCTGGCGGCGCGACGTGGCGAGGCTGACTTCGCCAGGATGCACGGCTTCGCCCTGGACGAGTACGTCGGCATCGACCCGGAGCATCCGCTCAGCTACCGTCGCACCATCCACGACCAGGTGACGGTGCCGCTCGGGCTCGACCCCGAACGCGTGCACGTGCCGAACGGCGACCCGGAGGGGCTGCCGACCGCGGGTGCCGCGTATGAGGCAGCCATCCAGGCCGCGGGCGGCGTGGACCTGCAGATCCTCGGCATCGGCTCAGACGGACACATTGCCTTCAACGAGCCGGGGTCCTCACTGGCGTCCCGCACCCGGGTGAAGACGCTCACCGAGCGCACCCGAGCGGACAACGCCCGCTTCTTCGACTCGATCGACGAGGTGCCGACCCACTGCATCACGCAGGGCGTTGGCACGATCCTCGAGGCTCGGCACCTGGTGTTGCTGGCATTCGGCGAGGGCAAGGCCGACGCCATCGCTGCTGCGGTGGAGGGTCCGGTCACGGCGATGGTGCCGGCGTCTGCCATTCAGTTGCACCCGCATGTCACGGTGGTGATCGACGAGGCGGCCGCGAGCAAGCTCACGCGCGTCGACTACTACCGCGCTGTCTGGGCCTCGAAGCCCGAGTGGCAGCACATTTGAGCGCCGAGTCCGGGCAGGATAGCGCTATGACCTCCACCGCGACGCTCCTGACCGGGGCCACCCTGGTCTCGGCCGCGGGCGCGGTTGCCGAAGGCTGGCTCTTGCTGGCTGACGGCGTGATCGCTGCGACCGGAACCGGCAGCAGTGGTGCAGCGGTCGCCCGCTTGGCAGTTGGCGAGGGCACGCCACTGACGGTGGTTGACGTCAACGGCGGAATTGTTACGCCCGGCATGATCGACTTGCACTGTCACGGCGGTGGCGGCGCCGACGTGCTGGACGGGCCCGATGCCATCGCGCAGGCGGTGGCCGCGCACCGCGGGCGGGGCGTGACCGGCAGCGTGCTCAGCGTGGTCACGAGCGACCCTGCCGACGAGCTGCGCGCACTGGCCGAGATTGCCGACGCCTGCGATCGCGTGCCTGGGGTGCTGGGGTCGCATCTGGAGGGGCCGTTCCTGGCGCCGGCTCGCCGTGGAGCGCATGACCCGGCACGGCTGGCCATCCCGGACGCGGCTCGGATCGAGGCGCAGCTCGCGGCCGCCCGCGGCACGCTGCGGCAGGTGACCATCGCCCCGGAACTGCCCGGCGCGCTCGAGGCGATTCGCCAGTACCGCGCCGCAGGTGTCGTGGTGGCGGTCGGCCACACTGAGGCCGGTTACGAGCAGGCGCGAGCCGCCTTCGATGCGGGCGCGACGCTGCTGACCCACACCTTCAATGCCATGCCGGGCCTCGGCCATCGCGAGCCCGGGCCAATCGCGGCCGCGATTGAGGACGACCGGGTCACCCTCGAGGTGATTTGGGACGGACTGCACGTGGCCGACGCCATGGCCGGGCTGCTGCTGCGCGCGGCACCGGGACGCGTCGCCTTCGTCAGCGACGCGATGTCCGCGGCCTGCGCGCACGACGGCGACTACCTGCTCGGCGGACTGCCGGTGACGGTGCAGGATAGGGCGGCGCGATTGACCGAGTCGGGCGCACTGGCCGGATCGACCCTGACCCTGGACCGAGCCGTGGCCCGCGCCGTCGGCTTCGGTATCGACCCTGCCTCGGCCGTTGCGGCCGCGACTGCGACGCCGGCGCGGGTGTTGGGCGGTGCTGCGGGGCCCGTGGTGCTGTCGGCTGGCGCCGGTACGTTCGAGGTCGGCGCACAGGCCGACGTGCTCCTTTTCGGTGCGGACTGGGCCGTTCAAGGTGTCTGGCAGACGGGCGTCCGAGTCGATGGAGCCGACGATTCGTAGCCACTCCAAAATTGCGCTAGAGTAGTCTCTCGGTGCTGCTGCCCCCGGGCGGTCAGAAACCATTGGGGTATGGTGTAATTGGCAACACGGCTGATTCTGGTTCAGTTGTTCTTGGTTCGAGTCCAGGTACCCCAGCCAAACACTCAAAGCCTCCGCTGACGCGGGGGCTTTCGTTTTTCCTGGGCGCGTCCGCCGATCAGGTTTCGGACCGCCCGTAAGTGTTGTCCCCCTGTTGCGGCATCGGCGGGAGCAATAGCCTTCTAGTGTGCGACTCGATGACGAGTTGCCGCGGGATGGCAATGGGGGTTGACGTGCGGTTGGGCACCGATGGGATTTCGGCGTACCAGGCCAAGTACTACGCCCACGAGTTGCAGCGCAGCTACGCCAACGATCACGTTGGCAAGCTTGCGGGCTTGCTCTTCGATGCCCAGGTGGAGCCAAAGCCGCACCAGATCGATGCGGCGTTGTTTGCGCTGCAGACCCCGTTCTTGCCCGGGGTCATTCTGGCCGACGAGGTGGGTCTCGGTAAGACGATCGAGGCGGGCATTGTCATTTCGCAGTACTGGGCTGAGCGCAAGCGCGACATTCTGATCATCGCCCCCTCGAGCCTCCGCCAGCAGTGGCAGCAGGAATTGCACGAGAAGTTCCTGATCCCTTCATTCATCTTGGATAAGAAGTCGAAGGATTCGCTGCTTTCACCAGCCGGCCACCGGTCTCCGGCTGTGCTCATCGCGTCGTACGAATTCGTGCTCCGTCACGAGCAGTCGCTGCTGAGGGGGTGGGATCTACTCATCGCTGACGAAGCGCACCGGCTGCGCAGCTTCTGGAACGGCAAGGCCAAGGTGCCCGCGGCGGTCGCGCATCTGGCTGCTGGCGCGTCCAAGACTATCCTCCTCACCGCGACGCCCCTGCAGAACCGTCTCGAAGAGTTGTACGGCCTCGTATCGATCTTCAGCCCGGACTACTTCTATTCCTTGGACGCCTTCCGCGAACGCTATATAAAGGGTCGCGACTTCTCAGATGACGATCTCGCAGAGCGAGTCGCCACGATCTCGAAGCGCACGCTGCGTCGCGACGCCGACAAGTACATTCACTTCACCAAGCGACTGCCGATCACGGTCGAATTCGACCCGTCACCCGACGAAGTACGTCTCTACGACCTCGTGAACGAGTATCTGCAGCGAGACGAGCTGCTGGCGTTTGCCGGCTCGCAGCGGCACCTGTCTGCGCTGATCATTCGAAAGCGGCTCGGGTCCTCGACGTATGCGGTGGCGAGCACGTTGGAGAACATTGCCGACCGTCTCACGGAAGAGCTGAAAGCGGGTCAGCGGCGGGATCGACGAGGTGGCCTGTTCCTGGACGATGACCTCACGAGTGAGGAGATCGAGGAGGCGGAGGAGATCGAGGCGGTTGCATTCGGTCCGGGGGCGAATGCCTCTTTCGATCCGACGCTTCGCGAGCGCATTACTGCCGAGATTGCCGAGTTGCAGTCCATTGCCGCGCTCGCTCGCTCGATCACCGTGAATCAGAAGGCGGTCAAGCTCGAGGAAGCGCTCGACCAAGGCTTCGCGCGACTGCAGGAGATTGGGGCGCCGCAGAAGGCGATCATCTTCACCGACAGCACGAAAACGCAAGAGTACATCGCCCGCCACTTGCGGAATGTCGGTCGTGGTGAAGGCTTGGTCCTGTTCAACGGCTCAAACAATTCGCCCGAAGCGACCACGATCTATCAGGCGTGGTTGGAGGCGAATAAGGATGGCGATCTGATCACCGGCATCCCCGCCGCCGATCGCCGCAAAGCCTTGGTGGACTACTTCCGCAACGAGGGAACCATCATGATTGCCACCGAGGCAGCTGCAGAAGGGATCAACCTACAGTTCTGCTCCATGGTGGTGAATTACGACTTGCCGTGGAACCCCCAGCGGGTCGAGCAACGTATCGGTCGCGCGCACCGGTTCGGCCAGAAGCACAACGTCGTAGTCGTCAACTTCTCGAACAAGGGCAACGTCGCCGAGCAGCGAATCCTGGAACTCCTCGCCAACAAGTTCCACTTGTTCGAGAGCGTGTTTGGGGCCAGCGATGAGGTGCTGGGTGCCATCGAGGACGGCCTCGACTTCGAGAAAACGATTAGCAACATTTTGACCAATTGTCGTACCGCCGATGAGCTCGACGCAGCCTTCAGGAAGTTGGAAGCGGAATACGCGGGAGAGATCTCCAGCGAGATGGCGAAGGCCAAGGCCAAGGTATTCGACAACCTGGACCCGCATGTTCAGGATCGGCTGAAGGCGTATGACACCGAGTCGGGCGAGGTCCTGAACAAGTTCGAGCGCCTCTTGCTCGCTGTGACGCGATTTGGGCTCGACGGGTCGGCGACCTTCGAGGGCGACGGGCGACAGTTTGTGCTGCACGAATCGCCGGTTGCCGATGCTGCGACTGGGCGGTATTACTTCAAGTCGCAGCCACTCGACAATGCGCACCAGTACCGATACGCCAGCCCCCTCGCGCAGCACGTTATTAACGAAGCGAAGAGTGGCCAGACGCCGGCCCGAGCGCTGGTCTTTAGTCTCGGCGCTTCGACCCGGGGGTCGTCCGCAGTGAAAGCATTGGAGGGACACAGTGGCGAGCTGCTCGTCGACATCGCTACCTTCAGCATGAAGGCCAAACACGATGACGTCTCGGAGTCCTACATGCTCGCGGGTGCAATCACGGACGAGGGCCACTGGCTCGACCATGAGTACGTCGCTGACATCCTCGACCTGGCATGCACGAGCGTGAGCGATCTTCCGGCCGAGATCGACCAAGCCAAGTTCGGACCGCACCTCGACGCCCGTCGCGCGGAGTTGGAGCGGGAGGTGCAGGGGCGCAACTCGCGCTACTACGCCCAACAGGAAGAGCTGATCTACCGAAACCAGCAGGACCGCAAGGCGGAGCACGAAGGCGTCATCCGCGAGTACCGGGCCAAGGAACGGGAGGCTCGAAGGCTTGCCGGGCAATCGGACGACCCGATGGAGCAGTTGCGCCACAAGAAGGATGCTCGCCGATGGCAGCAGCGGGCAGAGGACGCCGACGACGAGTTTCGCCAGACCCGCAAGGCGCTGCAGGACGAGGCCGATAAGTATCTGGAACTCATCGAGCAGTCACTCAAGGGCACCCAACACACTGAACACCTCTTCGCGATCCGATGGAGCATCACGTCATGACTGAAGACTTCTACGAAACGCCGTCTTCCACCCCGAATTTCCGGACCGAATTGGCGGCGCAGCTGGCGGAACTCGTACCGGAGGCGATCGCTGACGGCAAGGTCGATGTCCTCAAACTGCAGGAACTGTTGAGCACGGACGCTGCCGATCCGACTGAGCGGTTCGGGCTGTTCTGGCCGGGAAAGAAGCGCGCGCTGCGTGCGGCTCAGGAGCCGACGACCGCCACGTTACGGCCGGACTTTGAGAACAGCAAGGACTGGGACACCACCAAGAACGTGTTCATCGAGGGCGACAATCTTGAGGTGCTGAAGATCTTGCAGAAGCACTATCACGCCAAGATCAAGATGATCTACATCGATCCGCCGTACAACACCGGCAAGGATTTCGTGTACCCGGACAACTATAAGGAGGGTCTCGATACCTACCTGGAGTGGACTCGCCAGGTCAACGAGGAGGGCAAGAAGGTCACGACGAACGCCGAGACCGAAGGTCGCTACCACTCCAATTGGCTCAACATGATGTACCCGCGGCTCAAGCTCGCCCGCAACCTACTTCGTGACGACGGAGTGCTGGTTGCCAGTATCGGTTCTGACGAAGTGGCAAATTTGCACAAGTTAGTTGGCGAAGTCTTCGGGGAGAAGAATCTTCTGGCACTTGTCCCACGAGTTGCCAAGACTACAAGCGACTCAGGTGACTACTTTGCGCCGAGCGTCGACTTCTTAATTGTTGCTGCAAAGCGGATAGCAGCGCTTAATCGGTTTACGAGACCTCTCGATGCAGCCGACATTAAGTCATACACCCGGTCGGATGATCGTGGGCGGTACAAGACTGTGGGCTTTTACCAGGCGTCACTTACTTTGGAGCGGTCACGCAACGCTCGTTATTACATTGATGCACCTGACGGTTCCAAGGTGATCCCGCCTGAGAATAAGCGGTGGCGCACCGTACGTGAGACTTACGACGAATTCTTACGGAACGGCGAGATTGAGTTCATCCGAGTTAAGAACTCTCCTTTGTTCGATGAACGTGGCAACCAGTCCGTCTGGAATGTCTACACAAAACAGTATCTCGATAGGCGTATGAGCGAAGGGCGCACTCCACGCGACTTCATCTCGGACTACCCGAACGTCCTTGGTACGAAGTCGGTGAAAGCGCTCGACATTCCTTTCGACTTCCCCAAGCCGGTCGAGCTTATCAAGTACCTCCTTACGATCGTTGGTACAAAAGATCAAGATCTGATTCTTGACTTCTTTAGCGGATCGTCTACTACTGCGCATGCAGTCATGGAACTCAACGCTGAAGACGGTCATGATCGACGACACATTCAGGTTCAGCTTCCAGAGCCCACCCCCGAAGGGTCAGATGCTCGCAACGCAGGATTTAGCACCCTTGCGCAGGTTTCGCGAGAGCGGATTGTGCGCGCCGGGGATGCATTGCTGCGTGGCCAGCAGGCGCAGCTTGAGCAACGCGACACTCCCCTCGATACCGGATTCCGTCTCTTCCATCTCACCGATACCAACTTCTCAAAGTGGCGCCAGGCAAGTGACGTCGAACTCAGGGCCCTCGAGCAGCACATGCTTGATCTCCGTGAGAGCAGCAGCACCGACAACGCCATGCCCGATGACCTGTTAACTGAGATCCTCCTCAAGCAGGGCTACTCGCTGACCGAGTCGATCAGTCCGGTCGAGATCGCCGGCCTGGATCTGCGTTCCGTCCTCCAACCTGACGGCGATGTCGCTGTGCTTGCCTACCTGAATGAGCAGGTCAAGCCGTCCCTCGAGCAATTGCGAGCGATTGTTGACGCTGACCCGTCAAGGATCGTGATCCTCGAGGACGCCTTTCATGGTGACGATGAGCTGAAGACCAACCTGGCTCAATTGGCGAAGTCGAAAAACATTGAGCTGTGGACAGTGTGATGGGCGGTTCAGGATTTCAGTTCGACCCGGGTCAGTCCTTCCAGCTAGCTGCCATCGATTCCGTCGTTGATCTCTTCGATGGTCAGCCGAAGGATGCCGACAAGCTGGTGATGACCCTTCGTGGGCAAGCTGCGCTCAAAGACACCGACCAGTCGGTGCTCGACATCGACCTCACGCAGGAGGTAGGTGCAGTCGGCAATAACCTCGTCCTCGACAAGTTCACCGTGCTGGCCAACTTGCAGCGGGTACAGGACCGCAACGGCCTAGAAGTCGCGAGCGAGCTTTTCGGGGACGCTCTCGATTTCGACATCGAGATGGAGACAGGTACCGGTAAGACGTATGTCTATCTCCGCACCATTTTCGAGCTCGCACAGAAGTACAACTTTACGAAGTTCCTGATCCTAGTGCCGAGCGTCGCAGTACGTGAGGGCGTGAACACCAGCATCCGACTCATGCGTCAGCACTTCAAGGACCTCTATCCGAGCCACCCCTTCGACACGACGGTGTACAGCGGTAAGAGTGCCGAAGAGGTGCAATCCTTCGCGACGTCGACGAACGTGCAGATCATGATCATGACGATCGACTCGATCCGTGGCAACGCAAACACTCGCATCATCCACCAGACCCGCGACAAGTTGAACGGCCTCCGCCCGATCGACTACCTGAAGGCCACCCACCCTGTGGTTATTATGGACGAGCCGCAGAACATGGAGTCACAACTTTCGCAGTCGGCAGTGGGTGAGCTCGAGCCAGCCTTCACTCTTCGCTACAGTGCAACGCACCGAAAACAGCGGAACGTGGTCTACCGACTCGACCCGGTGGACGCCCACGACCTCGGCTTGGTCAAGCAAATCGTGGTGGCCGAAGTGCAGCAGCAGGGTGCCGACGCGACACCATATATCAAGCTGGTAGAGGTCAAGCGAGAGCCGAATTGGGTTGCCCGATTGGAGTTGGCGTGCCGAAAGGCGGACGGTTCGCTGGAGCGACGCATCCTGAGCGTGAAACCCCACCAGGAGCTCTCCGACGAGCGCCTCACCAATAATGCTATTTATGCAGGGTGGCGCGTCAATGAGATGAGCATAGAGCCCGCCAGTATCGACCTCACGCTCCACGGTTTTCTCCACATCGGAGAGAGCATCGGCGGTTCCGGCGATGCCATCCATAAGGAGATGATCCGCGAAACCATTCGCGAGCACCTGCGCAAAGAGGCGATGCTCCGAGACAAGGGCATCAAAGTGCTGAGCCTGATCTTTGTCGACAAGGTTGCGAGCTTCCTTGGCGATGGGGCCGGCAACGACGACGCGAATGGTGACTTCGTACGGTGGTTCGATGAAGTGTTCGTTGAGGAGCGAGCGAAGTCGGCGCAGTACCAGGCGCTCCTGCCTCAGGAACCGCGAAATCTTCGCAAGGCGTACTTCTCGCAGATCAAGCGAGGCAAGACCGTGGTATTCGAGGACACCAGCGGTTCCACCAAGGCGGATGACGATGCCTACGAATTGATCATGCAGGACAAGGAGCGCCTGCTCGACGAGTCCGAGCCGGTGCGATTCATCTTCAGCCACTCGGCACTGCGTGAAGGTTGGGACAACCCCAACGTGTTCCAGATCTGCAACCTCCGGGAAATGACTACCGAAGGGGAGCGACGGCAAACGATTGGTCGGGGCCTGCGGCTACCGGTGGCCAAGACGCGCGAGGGGTTCTCGCGAGTATCCGATCCTGGTATTGCGACGCTCACAGTGGTTGCGAATGAGTCCTATTCGGCCTTCGCGAAGAGTTTGCAGCACGAGTACAAAGTAGCTGGTGTCGAGATCGGCCGCGTGCGGACGAGCGAGTTTGCAAAGATCCCGCGGCAGACTGAAGACGGATCGTTCACTGACGAGGTGTTCGGGTTCACCTGGTCGAAAGAAGTGTTCGATCACCTGACGTTGAATGGCTTCCTTGCGGAAGGCCAAGTGACGTCCAAATTCCTGCCCGACACCCTCGGCTTCACGCTGAATCTGCCCCCGTACTTTGAGCAGTACGAGCCAGAAATTGTGAATCTGATCCGTCGCACCAGTATCGAACGCTTCGTAAAGCCGAAAAGCAACCGGACGGCGCGAGCGCTCAACAAGCAGCTGTACTCGAGCCCCGAGTTCGAAGAGTTCTGGCATGCAATCAGCCGCAGAACGACCTATCGGGTCACCGTCGATCGTGACCAGATCATTGCGAACTGCATTCGGGCGATTCGCGAGGCGCCGAAGATTGACCCACTGCGAATTCAGGTTACTCGCGCGGGAGTGAAAGTGCTCCGGGGCGGGGCGAAGGGCGAGGAGCTCAGTACGCGATCAGCCGTCTTGAAAGGCAGCTACGACCTGCCCGACATCGTAACCGAGTTGCAGGAAGCCACCTCGCTGACGCGCAAGACAATCATTGACATCCTGATCGGCTGCGAGCGCCTCGAGGAGTTCATCAACAATCCGAACGAGTTCATCGCCATGGTGAAACGCGGGTTGAAGACGGAGCTGGCCAAGATCGTGGTTGACGGCATCCAGTATGAGCAGATCGCGGGTTCGATATACGAACTCCGTGACCTGCAGGCGGATGGCCTGGAGGAGAAGGAACGATTCCTGGACCAGATGTACCGGGTCCAGAGCACGCAGAAGACTGACTTCGACTATGTGGTCTATGACTCCGAGGTGGAGCGGCAGTTCGCCGAGAAACTAGATACTCGCGAGGACATCAAACTCTTCATGAAACTGCCGAGCAAATTCAGGATCGACACCCCCGTCGGCCCCTACAACCCCGACTGGGCGATCGTGAAACACGAGGACGGCCAGGACCGTATCTACATGATCCGGGAGACCAAGAGCACCCTCGACGACTCGAAGTTACGCCCCGCAGAGCTCGCCAAGATCAAGTCGGCCAAACAGCACTTCGCGGCAATCGGCATCGACAACTTCGCCCGGTCAGCTCCGGAGAACTGGAACCTTTGATGGCTAGCGAACTTCGTGTCGTCAGTCCGTCCTCAGCCAAGTTGGCTGAGGCTGATGGCCTCTCGGTCGAGCGATTGCGAACGATCATCCAGGACTCGCATCTGAACTTCTTGATCGGCGCGGGCACCTCTGCACCGTTCTTCGCCCCGCTCGGCGATGTTGAGAAGGTACTCACCGAGCTGCAGGACGATGACGACGAGACTCGACTCGCTCGTACGTCGGTTCAGGGATACTTCTTTGAAAAAGTGCTGATGCAAAACCTTTGCCTTCTCGAAGCCAAGAGCAACGCAGATGCTCAGGCGCTAATCAAGTCCTACGCAGGCTTTGTCGGCACGCTCAACCGGATTCTCCTTAGGCGTCGTAGTACGTTGCTCGGCAAGCAGGTGAATCTGTTCACCACCAATGTTGACATGGCCTTCGAGTTGGCGCTCGAGCTTCTCGAAATAGACACGAATGACGGTTTCGCCGGGAAACTCCGACCTCGACTCGACCTTGGTGAATACAGCACCTTACGATTCCGTCAGGGTGCGCAATTCGGGTATCGCTCGGAGATTCCAACCTTCAATCTCTTCAAGCTTCATGGCTCGGCCGGCTGGCACGGCGGTGGCGAGGAGATCTACTTTGATCACCGTCTCGAGTTGATTCAAGCGGTGAAGAACTCATTTGATGCTGCGAGGTCGTCTCTGCTCACTATCGCTGGGGCGGAGAACATTGATGCCGCAAAGTTGAAAGCTGACGCAGAGGGAAAGTCGTTCAGCGACGAGGCACGGGCTTTCGCCAAGGGTTACGAGCGTCTCCAGATTGTGAACCCGGAGAAGACAAAGTTCGCGAGCACCGTGCTAAACAAGACCTATTACGAACTGATCCGGCGTTTTGCGAATGAGCTCGAGAAGGAGAACAGTGCGCTGTTCGCTCACGGCTTCTCGTTCCGCGACGAACACCTGCTCGATCTCGTCCTGCGCGCTGCAGCGACCAATCCGACCCTCCAGGTCATCGTCTTCTGCTACAGCCGCGCGGCGCATACCGAGATGAGCGCCCTGTTCCCCCCGGAGCGCATCAAGAACGGCAACGTGCTCTTCGTGCAGCCGGCCGCACCGGAAGCTGGGAAGGAGGAGCTGAAACTCACGCTCGACATCGTGGTCTCAGACTTCCTCGACAAGGTGCTCGGGGATAGCGCCCCTAGCGCGGACCACATCATCGAATTGAAACTCGGTACCGTCGATGGGGCTGTGGGCAATGCGTGACGAGGAGGAAATTCTCAAGCGTGACGCCGTCTTCAGTATCGGCAAGGTCACGTCAGTGGAGGGGCGACGGGTTCGCATCGCTGTCGACAAGCTGAAGAACAGCTCTCACCTCCTCTACAAGGGGGAGATTGTCCGCAACGTCGCTGTCGGAAGCTTCGTCAAAATTGCGAAGGGGTTCGTCGAACTCGTCGCCTCCGTGGACGGCGAGCATGTCGAAGAAGACCGCGGTGCGTCACGCGAATACAAGCGAACCGTCGACAGGCTGGCAAGAGTACTTGAGGTCAGTCTCGTCGGCTACTTCGAGGACGGTAACTTCCATCGTGGTGTGCGGGAGATGCCGCTGCTCGACAATGAGTGTTTCCTCCTCAGCGATGACGAGTTCAAGGCGATCCACACTTTTGTCGCGGATGCCGCGTACGCCATCCCGCTCGGGGCGCTTGCAATGGAGCCAACCCAGCCGGTGCTGGTCGGCGTAGACGCTATCTTCGCGAGCCATGTCGGAATCTTCGGAAATACGGGTAGTGGCAAGTCGTACACGCTCGCGAAGCTCTACCACGAACTTTTCACTAAGTTCGGAGACCAGCCCGGCTTCGCGGCTCGCTCCCGGTTCGTTCTCATCGACTTCAACGGCGAGTATGTGGACTCCGGTTCAGGCGACGGGCCGTCTGCCTCGGTCATCGTCGGCGGCGACTTCAAGACGGAATACCGGCTCTCGACGCGGACGGACAAGGGCGATCGGCTACCGCTGCCAAAGTCGGCCGTCCACGACCAGGTGTTCTGGTCGATCCTGCTCGACGCCACAGAGAAGACTCAAGCGCCGTTCGTCGCGAGGGTGCTTCGCAGCGACTTCTGGGATCGGCTCCTTCCAAACGCAGACGCGCTGCTTCGTGTCGTCGGTGACGCAGTTGCGCGCGCCACGAAGAGCACCGACCCCGCTATGGATCGGCAACTACCGATTAATTTCCTCGAAGAGATTGAGGAGTGCCTCGGCCAGCACGCGACGGACTCGTTTAGGGCGATGGTCGAGGACGTCAAGGCACACCTTGAGTACCACAGCGGAAACCGGAACTTCAAATGGATCATCAGCCACGGGAATACAAAGTGGTCGAGCGATGGTGACTGGAGTGATTTCATCTCCAGCAAGGTCGCGGCTGCGGAACAAGATTTCAGTGCTGTTGGTGACGTTGATCTTGTGCGCTTCAAGCTCGTCCTGCAGTACTATCGCGACGTCATCGGCGGTTTCGTGAACCGTGAGCACATCGGTCCGCTCATGAAGCGCCTCGCCGGCCGCATCGGTGGAATAAAACGACTGATCACTATATCGAAGGACACGCTCGACTCTAAGCCGCTTACGGTTGTCTCGCTCCGCGACGTGAACCTCGAGATGCGTAAGGTCCTGCCAATGATCCTGTGTCGTCACCTTTATGAGGAAAAGAAGACCACTGATCAATCCAGCGAGCGTTATCTCAACCTCATCATTGACGAAGCGCACAACATCCTGTCGTTGGAATCCGCTCGAGAGAGCGAAGCCTGGCGCGATTACCGACTCGAGACGTTTGAGGAGATCATCAAGGAGGGGCGCAAGTTCGGTGCCTTCCTGACCATTGCGAGTCAGCGTCCCCACGACATTTCACCGACGATCATCTCCCAGCTCCACAATTACTTCCTCCATCGGTTAGTCAACGATCTCGACATCAGGGCCATCGAGAAAGCGGTCTCCTACCTCGACCGTGTTTCGTTCGAGTCGATGCCAATCCTCCCGACCGGAACCTGCATCTTCTCTGGTGTTGCAGCCCAGATTCCAGTCATGGTGACAGTTGGAGCCCTCGAGCCACAGTTCGCCCCAAACAGCAGGACAATGTCGGTAGTCGATGCCTGGGTTAGTCCGCTCGCCCACGCCGTTATCCAGCCTGCCGAGGCCGAGGAGTTCGATCATCCTGGCTTCTAAGGATTCCTCCGTGGAGCTTTGTGCCTCAGCTCAACACTCGCTCTATGCAGGCCACGAAACAGCGCTCCGTGGAACAACTGATGCTTATGGTCTAGCTCGGCCATGGTGGCGCTGGTTTCGCACTCTTGAGCGAGTTGCTGGGTTTCGTCGTAAGTGACGACCCTCTTTCTGATATCGGCACTCTGGTTGCGTAGGAGCCTGAGCAGAGCTGGCAGGGCAACACTCAAATTCTTGGAGATAGCAGTTGGTACTGCCGCCTCCTGTGTGACGGACGACTGCGGCCGCCACCCCATCAAGACCGAGACGGGTTGCGAGTCGATGGTGCGTGAGCACCTATGGCTCGGTGGGCAACTGCGGGGCGCCCTCGATTCCCGCCGACTTACAGGTCTCTGTTCTTTTGTCGGGGGTGGACAGAGTGGCGCCTACTCGGTTGGACCAGAGATCGACTACGTCGGCCAACGGCACGACGGCTCCGCTGAAGGGGAGGCGTTGTAACTCCTGACGCGTTGGGTGTCGTTGCAACTGTGCGTTTGAGCGAGGCCCCGCGGCTGATGTCGCCAGGCCGGGGCCACGCGACTCTTTATCTTCGGTTCCGGGTATTGGGACGAGCTTGAACGTCAACGCAGAGGTCCCCAGCGGTCGATGTTGCGAGCCTGTGTTCGTCAACTGGCGCAAGCAGGGGACCTGATGGAGAGCTGAGCTGGGCTGTCCGAGTCCTTTGTCGCTCCGCTCTCGCCACGGTGGGTTGTGGAACGTTGAGGGTGGCGAAGTATCTCAGGTAGGCAAATGCCGCTCGATCATGGTGAGCCACAGCAAGCTCGCCGGCGCGCAACCGGGGGATGTGGCGCGCATGACCGTGCGCGCGCCCAGTGTGCTTTGCATTTGCGCGCCAGAAGCGGGATCGTGTGGACACTTTGGGGCGGGAAGCCTAGTCAGCGGGGCGGAATCGGGGTTAGTCTCGGTGAATAGTCGACACTTTGATGGTTGAGGTCGGGAAGCGGGCCAGAATCAGGTGAGTTTCCATCGACGCTGGAGTCAGGACCAGCCAGGATGCACGCTCGTCGGGTTCGCGGCAGTCGCGCGCAACGCTGCGCCGACGCCGCCGCCGCTTCTGCGCCTCGGGTCCAGCACCATCGCAGTGTTCCGTTCGTCACTTGAAGGGACATCATGAAGAGGTTTGGAACTGCAACTCGTGTTTCGGGCGTTGCCGCAGTGGCAGCGCTGGCGTTCGGCGTCGTGGGTTGCGCGCCGGCAGAGTCGGGTGAGGAGATCGCCTACCCGGACGGCCAGCTCACCTACATCATTCCGTTCGCGCCGGGTGGCTCGTCGGACCCGTCGGGCCGTGAGTTCTCGCGCCTGCTCGCCGAAGAGCTGGGCACCACCGTCGTGGTCGAGAACATGCCCGGTGGTGACGAGACCATCGGGCTGACCGCCGTGTTCAGTTCGCCCGCAGACGGTCACACTATTGGCCTGAGCTCGCCGGCCGGCGTGATCGTGCAGCCGCTGATCAACGATGCGCTGCCGTTCAAGACCACCGACGACTACACCCCGGTCTCGCTGATGCTGCAGGCCCCGAACGCGCTCTTCGTTGGCAAGGACTCCAAGTACCAGACCATCGAGGACCTGCTTGCGGACGCCAATGCGAACCCCGGCACGATCTCGATCGGTACCACCGGCCGCTACACCAGCCCGACCTTCCAGATCGTGCAGCTCGAAGCCGAGGCCGGCGTTGAGTTCAACATCGTGCCCTTCAGCGGCGGTGCCGGTGAGGCCGCGCTCGCAGCGGTGGGCGGCAAGATCGACGCCTACAGCGCCACCGTGCCGGGGCAGTTGGGCCTGTTCACCGCAGGTGACATTCGCGCCCTGGTGCACACCGGCTCGCCGGAGTACAACTCGGTGCTGCCGGGTGCTGTTTCGTACGAAGAGGTGGGGATCAACAACCCCTTCGGCGCCGACTACATGACCGTGGCTCCGAAGGGTCTGCCCGACGCCGTCCGCGCCAAGCTGGTCGAGGCCGCCAACAAGGTCGCTTCGGGCGAGGCATGGGCAGCCTGGACCGCCGAGCGCGGCTTCACCGCGACCCCGGCCGTCGGTGACGACCTACTCAAGTGGATCGACGACATGGCCAAGCTGAGCGCCTCGGCCATCGAACTGGTCAACAAGCGTCTGCAATAGCTACTGCACTACGAAGGGCCGCCGAGCAAGCTCGGCG
>JAEZHW010000027.1 GCA_023436775.1 Actinomycetes bacterium | reverse complement strand
CGGTGGGGGGGGGGGCGGCCCCCCCCCCCCCCCCCCCCACCCCGTGCGGTCGCTAGGCGTCGCGACCCAGCGCGTGACGCGCTGCGATGTAGCCGAACGTGAGGGCGGGGCCGAGCGTGGCCCCGGGTCCGGGGTACGTGTCGCCCATCGCGCTGGCGGTGGTGTTGCCGGCGGCATACAGGCCGGGAATGACGTTGCCGGACTCGTCGAGGACGCGAGCGTGCTCGTCGGTGAGGAGGCCGCCCTTGGTGCCGAGGTCACCCGGGTGCAGCTTGTAGGCGCGGAACGGTCCCTTGTCGACCGGGCCCAGGTTCGGGTTCGGCTTGACGTTCGGGTCCGAGTAGTAGCGGTCGTATGCCGAGTCACCGCGGCCGAAGTCCAGGTCCTTGCCAGTCTTGGCAAAGCCGTTGAACCGGTCCGTGGTCGCCCGCAACTTCGCCGGATCGATCCCGATCTTGGTCGCGAGTTCCTCGATGGTGTCGGCCTCGACCACGCTGCCCGCCTCGGCGAACTTCTTGTACTGCCCGAGGGTCGCCGAGTTCAGGTAGCGGCGCGTGTGCTGGGCACTGGCGATCAGCCACGACGGGATCGCCGGGACGGTCTTGTTGCGCTCCAGCATGTGGTGGCCGAAGTCGATGTACGACTCGGACTCGTTCAGGTAGCGCTCACCGGACTGGTCCACGACGAAGCTGAACGGGTGCGAACGCTCCCACAGCACGAAGCCGTGGCGGCCGCCCTTCTCTGGCGAGGCGATGGTTGCGCCCCACCAGGCGTCGTCCATCATCGCCAACTGCGCGCCGTACTTGGCAGCGATCGCAATCGCGGTGCCCTGGTCACCCTTCGGGGCGGCAGACCAGCCCTCGACGCCCTGGTACTTCTTGCGCCATTCCTCGTTGTGGGCGAAGCCACCGGCACCGAGCACGACGCCCTTGCGGGCGCGGATACGCTGCTGCACGCCCTGGTGCTCGACCACAGCGCCAACCACGACACCCTTTTCAACGACCAGATCCACCAGCGGCGTCTCGAGCACGACCTCGATACCCTGCTGCAGCGCGATGTGCATCAGCGAGGATGCGAGGCCGCCACCCATGCCACGCAGTCGCTGTCCGGTAATGGCACCGCCGAGGCTGCGCAGCACCAGGCGGGCACCGCGCCAGAACCCGCTCCAGGTGACCCACGCGCGCGAGAGCAGCCACACGTCGTCGGTCATCACCGGCAGCGGCATGCCGCCCTGCTTGGCGTTGGCGGTCTCCCACCACGAGCCGAGCTTCTTGGTATTGAAGGGCTTCACCTCGAGGGTGCGGCCGATCTTGCCGCCTTCGAGCTCGGGGTAGTAGTCCGGGTACTCCTTCCCCCGCACCCACTTGATGCCCTTGCTGGCAAGAAAGTCGACGACCTGCGGCACGTTGTCCACGAACGCTTCCTTGCGTTCGCGGCTGCTGGCGGGGCCGACCGGGCCGACCACCTGCTCGAGGTAGACGAGTGCCTCCTCGCGGGAGTCGGCATCGCCGTCCCGCTGCATGAGCGAGTTGTTGGGTGCCCAGACGCCGCCACCCGACCAGCTGGTCGTTCCGCCCCAGTAGGGGGTGCTCTCGACCATCAGTACCTGAGCGCCTCCGTCGGCGGCGGTGATTGCTGCGCCGAACGCCGCAGCACCGGTGCCGGCGACGAGGACGTCAACCTCGCGATCCCAACCAGTTGCCTTCGCCACTAGTCCATCAGTCCCTTCATCTTGTCGGCGATCGCACCGATGACCTTCACGGGCATCAGGCGCGACATTCGGTCAAGCAGCTTGGCGTCGTTGCCAATCCGCAGTCGTTGCTGCCCCTTCGCTACGGCCTCGACGATCTGTCGGCCAGCGTCGGCGGGGGAGGTGAGCTTCATCTGGGCGTTTTCGGGCTTCAACGGGTCACCCTTCATCTCGACGCCGGAGTTGCCGAGGATGTTGGTGCCGACACCGCCCGGGAACACCACGGTGACGGTGAGGTTCGAGCCACGGACCTCACCGCTGATCCCTTCGGTGAGCAGCTTGACGCCAGCCTTGGTGGCGCCGTAAATCGTCTGTCCAGGGACCGGCGCGAGGCCGCCCATGCTGGAGATGTTCACCAGACTTGCGGCGGGGCGCTGCAGCAGCTCGGGCAGGAAGGTCTTGACGATGTGCAGCGTGCCCCAGAAGTTCACGTTCACGACGCGCTCGATCTCGTCGTAGTTGAGTTCGTGTACGGGCGCGAAGCGGTGCACGATGCCGGCGACGTTGATGACGCCGTCGACGGCGCCGTGCTTGGCCATCACCGCCTTCGGGAGCTTCTCGACCGCAGCACGGTCGGTGATGTCGACCTTGTGCTCGGTGAAGCGGTCGCCTGCGTTGGCGAGCGTGCCGGTTTCGGCCAGGTTCGCGGCATTGACGTCCACCGCCGCCACCTTCGCGCCGCGGCGAAGCAGTTCGAGCACCACTTCCCGACCGATACCGTTCCCGCCGCCGGTGACGACGAAGACTTTGCCAGAGATTTCCACGTTGACCTCCTGGAAGTTGGTGGGGCAGAACATTCACAGTTCTGGCACAACCGGACACCCTTGTCCGGTCTTACTGTAGTCCTGTGCGCGCGTTAGGACTAGGGTCAAGACCCCGACCCAACCGGGGACCAGCCGCGGCGGTGGAGAACCGCCACCGGCTGCTGGAGGCCGCCCGTGCGGTCTTCGCTGAGCGCGGTATCGACGCGCCGCTGAACGAGATTTCGCAGCGGGCAGAGGTGGGCCAGGGGACGCTCTATCGGCACTTTCCGGACCGACTTTCCTTGGTTCTTGCGGTGTTTGACGAGAATATGGACCAGTTGGAAGCGATCGCGCAGCGCCCCGGCGCGACGGTTGATGATCTCCTGGGCGGCGTCGTCGAGCAGGCTTCGGCGGCGGCGGCGCTGGTGCAGCTGGGCAGTAGTTTCCCGGATGATCCGCGTATCCAGGCGCTCGGTCAGCGGTTGATCGCGATGGGGGAGCGATTCGCCCAGAGTGGGGGACACTCATTTTCCGGCGAGGCGGAACCGGGGGACATTCCGCTGGCGGTCCACATGCTGGCCTTAGGCCTGGTGCGCATGCCGGAGGATCAGCGCGCGGAAGCAGCGGCCCGGATGCGCCGGATGCTCGCCGCCTGGTTCGAGCCGCGCTGAGCGACCGCGTTCCGTGCGCGCACGGCCTCATGGTTATCGGCTAGGATGGTCAAGTTGTTCCACGGGCTGTGGCGCAGCTTGGTAGCGCACTTGACTGGGGGTCAAGGGGTCGCAGGTTCAAATCCTGTCAGCCCGACCACACGAACGTCCCGACCAGAATTACCTGGTCGGGACGTTTTCTTTGGCAGATGTAGATGCCACGCGCTACGGTAGTCCTGTCGATCTCAGGATCACGTCGTACGTCTCCTCAGTCAAGAACCCGCGGCCTTACTTGGCCGCTTGAAGTTGTTCCGAAGTCGTCTTGCTTATTGTCAGTGACGTGGTGGACATTGAGGGGTCTGTCAGGAAGCGGGCAAACGTTGTCTCATAGTGAGCGACCCAGTCCCCGCTATAACGAAGTCCTGCGAGTGCAGTGTCGACAATCGCGTTCGGGGATACTTGCCCTTTTACTATTTCGCCGGCCAGGTGGGTGGCAACGAGGTGCCTCATGTATTTTGCCAACCACCGTCCTTTCAGAAGCCGGTCCCGGTAGTAGTTCAAGTGGTTCCCGGCCTGTTCATGAGCCTTGGAGTAGGCAGCGGAGTCAGTCGACGTCTCAATTCGGTTTTTGATTTCAGCCACCTGCGACTGCTCCGGGGCCCCGAAGTCGTTGAAGTTGACCATGGAGTTGCGAGACCATGGCGCAAAGTGAGGGCGTTCGCACAGTAAAGCGAGTAATCCGAGGAAGAGCCACTCCTCCCAAAGGGCAAGAAGTGCCTTTGCGGGATCAGGCACTTTGTCTTTAATCAATCCAGCGGTCGCCGAATCGATGCCGTACGCATGCCGAAGTGCTGCCCATATATCTGAGTTCAACAATATGTCTGCCTCGACGTCCGTCGCGTGAGTGTAAGCGATGTGAGGCGATGTGCGCATGATTCCTAACACATCGTCTCGATCACGGTCCAACATGAAAACGATTGTGGACGTCCCAGAGGCATTGTTGGTTCGTAGCTTGCCTTTTGTTTCGAGGTGATCATGTATCGCTAGAGCACCCCTCTTGCCTCCAGCGGATCTGCCGTTAAGTTCAATAGATTCAGCCAGTCGAATGGAGAATCGTTTGTCTCGCGTCGATGGAAGGGCTCGCAATAGATTCTCGTAGTGAGGGCGATCATGATCTCGACCCTCAACAATCACCCAAAAATCATCCTGGCTCATTCTGACGCGCCGCGCGAAGCCGTCAGCGCTCCACCTGGGACGGCCGTTCATAGTTCAAAGATGTGCTGGTCGGGCACCTCGGCCATGATCTCTGGCGAATGAGATGCAAGTAGGAGTTGGCAGTCTTCGTTGATGCGACGCATAGATCCAACGAGTTGTTGCTGCCAATTTACGTGAAGTGAAAGTTCCGGCTCGTCGATCATGACGGCGCTGCTATCGGCGCTAAGCACTTCGAGGAGAATCTGAAGAAGTTGTTTTTCTCCGGAGGACAGAGATGACAAGGGGATCGCCTTGTTGCCGATTTCGACACCAATTGGTCTTATACCGTAGGCGCGCGGCGATCTCATCCCAGTTAGAACAAGATGCTTGTTACCTTGGTACATCGAGTCGATGATTCGCTGAAATTCTTTCTGGGGGGCAAGAACTTCATCAGTGTCACGCTTGACGGTCTGAATCTCAGCGACCACCTCGCGATGTTCGGTGGAGTCCTCAAACTTGCCGATGAACATGTCCTTCGGCATTCGTAGTGGAATACTTTGCTCTTTCAAGAAGCTCTCTACGAGGCTGTAGGCCTCGTTAGCGTCGACGTCGTCAATGCCGAAGGCAGAGCGGTCGGGAGCTGGGCTACCACCAAAAAGGATGGCGAGAACTGTTGCAAGACCCTGTTGCTGAATCTCGCGAATACGGCTTAGGCTGCGCGACGCGTAATCACGCCAACGGTCAAAGACCTGCTCAACAAATATTTCGTCGGAGGTCTGCCTGCGTCCATCTACGCCACGAGAGGGACGGCGGCCGCTATCATAAACTCGCGTAATGGGCAGATATGAATGTGCGAAACCGCGCGTGCTTAAGTCCGCTGGCAAATTTCCTTCGTCTGGGGAATAGATCGTCTGCCACCCGCCCTCAGCCGCATCGTCTCTTGTGACCCAAGCTTTGCCTAGCTCAACATCGGTTCCGATGTAAACGTTGTTCTCGTCATGAGCCTTGTTCGTGACTTGTTGATCTCGGCTGAATCGCCGAATCACTCTTGTGTCTTCTCCGCCGACTCGAAATACGACTTCAGCACTCTCGAAGGGCAGATGCTCTAATGTTGACGATTCGCCATTAAACGCCGCATGCAGAATGCGTAAGAGCGTGGTCTTTCCAGCGCCATTCAGTCCCCAGAAAATGTTCAGATGGCGGTCGAGCGTATGAGACACGGTCTTGTCCCTGCCGGCCAAGCCCTGAACTGCGAAACTTTCCACCCACGCCATAGTGACGCCCCCAATTTTCGGCACTCTCATCTGCGAGAGGCATGCGTATCAGAGTAGCGAAGAGGTGGCAGAACTTGAAGTCCAGCGCGGCGGCTTTGCGGCTCCGGTAATTGCCGGAGGCCTGCTAACCGATTATGGAGAGCACCGTCTTCCCTCGGGCGCGGCCTGCGGCGAGGTGCGCGATGGCCTGCGGGGCCTGCTCAAGGGGGAGGACTTGCTCGATGGCGGGGGTGAGGGCGCCGGTAGCCACGAGGTGGGCGAGGGCCTCGAGGTCGTCGCGGCGTTCGGTCTGGAAGACGCCCAGCACCTTCCGCTTCGAGAACAGGGACGCGAACGGAGCCTGCATCATCCGGGAGGACGGGCCCATCAGTGCGCCGCCGCCCTCGCCGCCGACGATGACGAGGGTGCCGCGGTCGGTGACCAGCTCGAGCCCCTCGCGGATCGGGCGCGCGCCGGCGATGTCGACGACCACGTCGAAGCGGCCCGTCACCGGGCCCTGCGTGTAGTCGATCGCCTCGGCGGCGCCGAGGCCGCGCACGAAGTCCAACTTCGCGGTGCTGCAGACGCCCGTTACTGTGGCGCCCGCCAGCACGGCCAACTGCACCGCGAACGAGCCCACGCCGCCAGCCGCACCGATCACTAGTACGGACCGGCCTGCCCCGGACCCCGGCGCTGCGATGCCGGCCGCACGCAGGGCCTGCTGCGCGGTGCGGGCCGCGGTGCCGAGGGTCGCGGCCTGCTCGAACGAGACGCCCGCTGGCAGGGCAGCGATGCGCTTCGGCGAGGCCAGGGCGAAGTCCGCGAACGCGCCGTCCGCGCAGCCGAAGACGCGATCGCCCGGCTGGAAGTCGGTCACCGCCTCGCCGACCTGTTCCACCACGCCGGCCAGGTCGACGCCGCGGACCTGCTGCTTCGGGGCCTTCACGCCGAGGGCGAGGCGGGCGAGCAGCGGCTCGCCGGTCATCAGGTGCCAGTCGGCCATGTTCACGCTGGCGGCGTGCACCCGGATCAGGACCTGGTCCGGGCCGGGGGCAGGGAGGTCGATGTCGACGAGGGCGAGCTGGTCGACCTGACCGTACTCGTGCTGCTGGATGGCGCGCATGGCCTGCTCCTAGCGGTTGGTGGGGCCGGCGGATGGGCTGCCGTCGGTGTCGGGGTATTGGAAGACCGCCTCCAGCGGGACGCCAAAGACCCGGGCGATCTGGAAGGCCATCTCGAGGGAGGGGGAGTACTTGCCCTGCTCGATGGCGATGATCGTCTGGCGGGTGACACCCACCCGTTCGGCGAGGTCCGCCTGGGTGAGCTCGCCGTGACTGAAGCGCAGCGCGCGGATAGCGTTCGTGATCCGGGTGGACTTGCTCACTGCTGGAAACCCTCGCGGTAGGCGCCAATCCGGGCCATCGAGGAGAGCACCGCGGCCAGGACGAAGGAGAGATAGATCAGGTTCGCGATCCAGAAGTAGTCCGCCTCGATGATGGCGAGGATCAGCGCGCCGATCGCGCCGATCACGATGAAGGCCTGCCCGACATGTTCACCGAATACTGAAATCTGGCGATCCCGCTCATCGAACATCGGTCCGCGCTTCGGGCGGAAGGCGCCGTTGACGATGCCGACGACGATGCCGAGCACCGCGCTGATCCCGATGCTCCAGAGCATAAAGGGGAAGTAGTCGACCTGGTGCAGCGGCACCTGCTGGGCAGCGGTCAGCAGCATCGCCAGGTAGATGCCGTAACCGAGGATCGCAATGGACCCGTACAGCCAGGCGTTGCGTTCTTGCATCGTCATGGTCGCTCCTTGGTGGTGGGCAATGTAAAGAATCATTGACATCATGAATGTAAAACGCACTAGACACTGTGTCAAGAATTTTTTACAACGAGCCGGGGCGAGCGCGGCTGGGACCGGTAGCGATGCGCTCGCGATCCGGGGCGATTGTGCAGCCCCTGACAGCACAACTGCTCAAATTCTCCGACCGTGCACTCGCGTGCAAAGATGTGGTGTCTGACCCGACATCGAGGAGCGCAATGAAGCACCCCCTGGCCGCCTTTGTCCCGTATGCCGTGATCTCGGTCCTGCACCTGGTCTTCATCCTGACCGGCAACCAGACGCTGACGGACATTGCCGCGACCGCGCGCATGCCGCTGCTCGCGCTCGCCGTCGTGATCGTACTCAAGGGCGCGAGCCGCAGCCTCGCTGGCGTGCTGTTGCTGATCGCGATCGTGATGTCGTGGTTCGGCGGGCTCTCGGGATCGTTCGCGCCCGCCGGCCTGTCACTGCCACTGATGCTGCTCTTCTTTGGTCTGGCACACCTGGCCTACATCTGGCTCTATGGCAAGGCCCTGGCCGCGAGGCGCATCCCGGCCTGGGCGCTGGTCTACGTCGTGTGGCTGGTCGCCATCCTCGTCGTGCTCTGGCCACACCTCGGCCGCCTCGCCATCGCGGTCGCGATCTACGGTGTCGTGCTCGCCGGTACCGCGATCGCGTCGACCCGCGTCAACGGGCTGGTGGCCTGGGGCGGCGCCTTCTTCCTCGCCTCGGACACCTTCCTGTCCTTGGTGATCTTCACGCCGGACGCGGTTGCAGGCTGGGGCTTCTTCCTGGCGATGCTCACCTACAACGGCGGCCAGGGTCTGCTGGCGCTCGGTGCCGTACTCGCCATGCGGGCGCGCCGCTGACTAGACGTGCTCCTGGAGCCACATCTCGAGCACGGCGAGCGACCACAGTGTGTTGCCGCCGCGACGGTCAAGCATGCCGTTCGGGTCCTGCAGCATGGCCTCGCGGACATTGTCCCGAATGATGCCGCGCTCCCGGGCAGCCTGGCTGCCGAGTAGGTCGCGGAGCTGCTCGAGCACGGGCCCGCCGAGCGTGCGCAGGCCCGGCACCGGGAAGTAGCCCTTCGGCCGGTCGATGACCGCGCTCGGCATGATGCGGCGACCCACCTGCTTCAGGATGCCTTTGCCGTCTTCGGCGGCCTTGAGTTCCGGCGGACAGGCTGCGGCAAGCTCGACCAACTCATGGTCGAGGAACGGCACTCGCGCCTCTAGCCCCCAAGCCATCGACATGCTGTCCACGCGCTTGACCGGGTCGTCCGGCATCAGCAGATGCGTGTCGAGGCGCAGAACCGCATCGGTTGCCGTCTGGGCGCCCGGACGCTGCATCGCCGAGTCCAGTAGGTGATGACTCACATCACTGGCCACCGCCAATTGCGGCGTCACCATGCGCTGCACCTGATCGTGCGTGTAGTCGCGGAAGGCGTCCTCAAACACTGCAAGCGCATCGACGTGATCCGCGTGGGCAGCCGACTGATGGTAACTGTACCCGCCAAAGACCTCGTCGGCTCCCTGTCCGGACTGCACCACCTTGGTGCTTTGGGCGGTGAACTGCGAGAGCAGGTAGAAGGCGGTGACATCGTGCGAGGCCATCGGTTCGGTCATCGCGGCAACCGCGCGCGGCACGGCCTCGGCCAATTCTGCGTTGCTGACGCGAATCCGCTGGTGCCGCGTGCCGAATCGTTCTGCGATGACGTCTGAGTAGGCGAACTCGTCACCGGCCTGCGAGCCAACCGATTCAAAGCCAATGGTGAAGGTGTCCAGCGGCTCAGTTGCTACTTCATCGGCGAGGGCGACCAACATACTCGAGTCCAGGCCACCCGAGAGCAGCACCCCGACCGGGACGTCAGCCACCAAGTGGCGGCGCACCGCACCGCGCAGGGAGTCGAGGACCGCCTCCTCCCAATCCTCGGCGCTCCAATCGGCGCGGTCGGGGTCACGCGAATAGTCCACGTGCCAGTACTCGCGCTGGTGTCGGGTGCCGTCCGCCTCGACCACCATCACCGTTGCTGGCGGCAACTTGGTCACGCCACGCAGAATCGTCCGGGGCGCGGGCACGATCGAGTGCCAGCTCAGGTAGTGGTGCAATCCGACCGGATCGATGGCAGTGTCCACCCCGCCACCGGCCAGCAGGGCCGGCAGCGACGAGGCGAACCGCAGCGAACCGTCGACGCCCGCCAGGTACAGCGGCTTCACGCCGAGGCGGTCCCTGGCCAGCAGTACTCGATTGCGTCGCTGATCAAACAGCGCGAACGCGAACATGCCATGCAGGTGGTCGACCAGGTCATCACCCCACTTGGCATAGGCCTTGAGAATGACCTCGGTGTCGCTGGTGGAGCGAAAGCTGAAGTCTGCGGACAATTCGGCCCGCAACTCAACGTGGTTATAGATGCAGCCGTTGAAGACCAGGGCGAGGCCGAGGTCCTCGTCCACCATCGGCTGTCTGCCGCGCTCGGACAGGTCAATGATGCCGAGGCGGCGGTGCCCGAAAGTCACCCAGTCGTGCTGCCACAGACCCTCAGCATCTGGCCCACGCGAGGCCATCGCATCGACCATGCGCTGCACGGCATCCCGCGGCGTTTGGGCGTGAAAGGACAGAGATCCGGCAATGCCACACATGCGTCCTCCTAGACCAGCGCGCCGACGGCGCGACGGTTCGAGATGGCAATGGCGTCTTGGACGACCGCCGACAGGGAACGGGTGCGTGCGTACGCCTCGCGTTGCTGCCGAGCCCCGGTGCCGTCCGAGAAGATCCTGTCAAGCCCAGTGACGACGCGGTCCCGATCGCCATTGGCTTCGAGCGCGTCCGAGACGTGGTCCAGCAACGCCGCGACCGCGTCCCGAGCACGTACAGGTCGGCCCAAGTGCAGGTCGACCAGATCGTCTTCGATGCCAAATCGGCTGGCGGTCCACATGGCGGCCCGGAGCATGGCAGTGGGCACCGGGATGATCGGCTGGGCGGTGCGCCACTCCTCGGCGGCGGTGTCGACCAGTGCGCGAACCAGCGCAGCCAGGGTCGGGACGTGGCTGGGATCCAGGCACACGTCCGCCATCCGCAGTTCCACGGTGGGGTTGTTCCGGCTCAGGCGAGCATCGAAATAGATCATGCCCGGATCCAGCAGCACGCCGGACTCCACGAGATCCTGGACGCCCTGATGGTAGGCGCGGGCGTTGCCGAAATGGTCATAGGCGCCAGCGGTGGGCCAACGGCCCCACGCCTGGTACCGAAAACTGCCAAAGTCGGTGTCGCGGCCCTGCCAGAACGGTGAGTTGGTGCTGAGCGCATGCAGCACCGGCAACCAGGGGCGGATGCGGTCCAGCACGGCCACGCCTTCCTCGTCGTCCGCCACGCTCACGTGCACGTGCAGGCCGCAGGTGAGCTGCTCCCGGAAGGTCATGCCGAAGCGTTCCTGCATGCGGTGGTACCGCGGATCCGACGCGGCATGCGAGGTGACCGGGAGCACGCTGGTTGCAAGAGCGACGGCCCGTGCACCCACTTCCTGTGCAGCCTCGTCGGCGAGCTGCCGACCCGCGAACACCAGCGCCTCGATGCGCTGCATGTCGTCGCTCGGCGGAGAGACGAGTTCGATCTGTTCGGCCTTCGCCTCGCGCTCAATGATGGGCAGCAGGCTGCCGGTGGTGGGGTCTTGCTGGTGCTCGTCAGCGAAGTCGCTGCGGCGCAGAATCGGTTCGATTGCTGCGACCGGAAGTCCAGTGTTGGGGTCGACGAGGAACAGTTCCTCTTCAATGCCGACGGTTCGCCTCGATCCCGAAGGATGAATGCTGCCCACGGTGAATCACTCCTTTATGGCTCAGTCGTGCCAAAACGGTCAACTGCGGAGGTATTGACGATAGTCAGAGCCTTCGGAGATAACAGTCCCTTGAACTTTCAGGGACGGGTCGGTATTCGCGCGCGGGTGTAGCAAAGACACTTTGGCTGTCCGTGTGTGTTCGCGCAGAGTGTCGACTTTGCAGGATTTACCGACTTGGCATCGAGTCCGACATCGCGGCGCTGGTGGCATCCAAGGCAGCCCTCACCGTGGCAGCAACCACAGATGCAGGGTCCCCATGCAGTGTTACCGCGGTGTCGCTGACCGCGTCACCCTTGGCCACCGCGATGTACACCGTCCCGGGTGGCTGGCCTTCTTCGCTGCCCGGCCCACCCACTCCGGTGACGCCGACACCGATGTCAGCGCCGAGCAGACGGGCCGCCGCGGTGGCCATGGCCCGAGCTGTCTCAGGAGTCACCACAGGTCCCGGCGGGGTGCCTAAGAGGTCGTGCTTAACTTCGGCTGCGTAGGCAACAATGCCGCCTCGGAACCACTCTGATGCCTCTGGGGCGGCCGCGAAGGCGTTGGCGAGCAGCCCGCCAGTGAGCGACTCAGCAACGGCGATGGTCGTACCGGTGCGGCGTGCCGCCTCGGCAATCGCGGTGATCGGCACGTGGGAGGGGGAGTCAATGGTGGCAGGCATGCTGTCCATATCACCCACAAGCGACACGAAAATACAAGCCCCTAGCCCACCTGACGATGCGCGCCTGAAACTGGACGTTTTGGGCAGATTCTGTTCCGCGCGCACAACTCCCCGAATACTGGAAGCATGGGCTTCCTCTATTACAACGGTGTCGTCGAATTCGAATTCGAGGACCGCACCTTGGCACATCTCAAGGCCGCTATCGGGACGAAGCTTCGGCGGCAGGAATCCTTCCTGCTCAACTGGACGAACCCACCAGAGAATGGGAGTGGTCGAGTCACCCTGTGGATCTCGCCAGCAATCCCGCTGGTGTTCAAGTTCGCGGGCAACACCCCGCCCACACTGAATAACGCTTGGGTGCAGGTGCTCATCGAGACGGCCAACACGCCACGGGGCATGACCGTCGTGCGGGAGAACCAACTCGACGCCGTCGTGACGAACCCGATGACCGGTGCGGTGACGCGTCTCCCGGGTACGGCCTCGCCCTAATCGGAAAACCGTAGTGGGGCAGACCTGAAAGTTCAAGCCCCTACAGCGAACTGCTGCATCACCGTACGGTGCAAGAAGCGCGGGTCACGAACCCGCCATTCATGTGCGAGGTGAGGAGAGCGACATGGTTCGTATGGCACCCCGACTGATGGGGGTCGAAGAGGAGTTCGTGCTCCTCGACCCGGCAACCGGAGCGCCGGCCAACGGCTCGGCGGAAAGCGTGCGTCAGGCACTGTCCGGGAATTTGGCGATCAAACAGGAATTCTGCGATAGCCAATTGGAAATCGTTACGCCACCGTGCGTCCACTCGGACGATGCGGAACGGATCCTGACCGACCTGCGCGCTGAGGTCGCTGCGGTCGCGGATTCACGCGGGTTGGTGCTTGCCCCAACCGGTACACCACTCGTGCTTCCGACGCAGCAGGCAGTCTCGCCCGTGACTCAAGATGAGCACTACTACCAGGTTGCTGGCACGGTCCGACACCTCGGGCGTGCCCACCACGTGAACGGTCTGCATGTGCACATTGAGATCGCTGATCCGAACGAGGGCGTACGGATCATCAACGGTCTTGCGCGCTGGGCGCCGCTGTTGCTGGCCATGACCAGCAACTCGCCGTACTGGGCCGGCGCCGACACCGGATTTCATACTTGGCGGCACCTCGTCGGTTGCGCCTGGCCACTCCAGGGCTATCCCGAACACTTCCGTCGCGGCAGTGAATATGAGCAGCGCCTGAGCCGGTTGATTCGCGCGGGTGTGCTGCGTGACCGGGACTCGGTGTCGTGGCTGGTGCGGCTCTCGCAGAACTACCCGACCGTAGAGGTGCGTCTGGCGGACGTGCAACTTACGCCAGGTGCTTCGGTTGGATTCGCCGCGATTGTGCGTGCGCTCGCGGCCACGATCCTGCGCGATCGCGGCGCAACTCGTCCGCTGACGCTGCGCTCTGACGAGTTGGACGCTGCGCTCTGGTTCGCGGCGCGTGACGGCCTCTCCGGATCGCTCACCGACCCCAAGCGCGGTGAGCCAGTCCTCGCGGCCACCTGGCTCGAGGAGCTGCTCGACACCGTCGCGCCAGCGCTCGCCGCCCATGGCGACCTCGATCGCGGCGCGGGATACATCGAAACGATGTTGCGGCGTGGCTCGGATGCTCACATGCAGCGTCGAGCACACGCGAGCGGTGGCCTCGCCGGAATCATCGACCTGTATCGCAGCATCCACTCGCCCGAGCAGGCCGCTGCCCAGGCGAAGGCGCTGCGTCAGGCGCAGGCCCCGATGCAGCGACGCGAGCAGCAGGCGCCATCCGCTGTGGTGGAGGCGCGTGAGCCGCTGATCGATCTGGAATCGACGGTCGTTCCCTAGCGGCTGAGAAGGAGGAGCGATGCCCCAGCGCAAGACGCCGCAACTGAAGGATCCGGAACTCTACGAACGGCTCCGCGCCGACGGGGCCTCGGCCGAGAAGGCGGCGCGGATCTCGAATGCCGCAGCCGCCGAGGGTCGGAGCACCGTCGGTCGCCGCGGCGGCACCGCGGCCAACTACGCCGATCGCACGGTGCCAGAGCTGCGGCGCCGTGCGAAGGAACTCGGACTGCGCGGCTACTCATCGATGCGAAAGAGCGAACTGATCGACCTCTTGCAGCACCATTAGTTGGCCGCGCGGTCAAACCGCAGCGGCCGGGCCGAACGAAAGGACACAGCATGACCAATCGCGACCCACGCACCAAGTACTGGAGTGGCACCTTCCCCTGGCAGGACCAGGAGCAGCCCGGAATGACCGAGGAGACCATGCCGGAGCCCGATCACGGGGAGATGACCTATCGCGGCTCTGGCCGCCTGACTGGACTCTGCGCGCTGATCACCGGCGGTGACTCTGGAATTGGCCGCGCCGTTGCCATCGCCTATGCCCGCGAAGGTGCGAAAGTTGCGATCTCGTACTTGTCCGAAGAGCAGGAAGACGCTGAGGCAACCGCCGCGCTGGTTCGGCAGGCGGGGAGCGAGGCACTGCTGTTGCCTGGGGACATTCGCGACGAGGCCGTATGTCGCTCGATTGTGGCCGACACCGTCGCCGAACTCGGCTGCCTCGACATCCTCATCAACAATGCCGGATACCAGCAGCATCGACCCGGCGTTGAGACGCTCGACCGCGAGGATGTGATGCGGGTGCTCGAAACGAATCTGCTGGCACCCCTACTGATCACGAAGGCGGCGGTGCCGCACCTGCAGCCTGGGTCCAGCATTATCTTCACCGCCTCGATTCAGGGCTTCGATCCGTCCCCGATGCTGGTGGACTATGCCGCGACCAAGTCCGCGCTGGTGTCCTTCACCCGGTCGCTGGCCGAGGAATTGGGACCGAAGGGGATCCGGGTGAATGCGGTGGCCCCGGGCCCGATTTGGACGCCGCTGATTCCGGCGACCGGTTGGGACGAGAAGCAGCGCAAGTTCGGGCAAGATACTCCGCTCGGCCGCGCCGGGCAGCCCGCCGAGTTGGCCGGAGCCTACGTCTACCTCGCCTCCGAGGATGCCTCGTACACGTCCGGAACCGTGCTCGCCGTCACCGGCGGAAAACATCTTTGACGGTTCCGGGTCCGCTGATTCGGGCAGCGGACGGAGGTGGGGGGGGCCGGCGGGGGGCGGGGGGCCCCCGCCCGCCACCCGCCCCCCCACCTCCGTCCGCTGCCCGAATCAGCGGACCCGGAACCGTCAAAGAGGTTTTCCGCCGGTGACGGCGAGCACGGTTCCGGACGTGTACGAGGCATCCTCGGAGGCGAGGTAGACGTAGGC
>JAEZHW010000008.1 GCA_023436775.1 Actinomycetes bacterium | reverse complement strand
AATAGTGTTTCGGCGGCCATAGCGGGAGGGAAACGCCCGGTTACATTCCGAACCCGGAAGCTAAGGCTCCCAGCGCCGATGGTACTGCAAGGGTGACCTTGTGGGAGAGTAGGACACCGCCGGACTTACTTTAGTAAGAGGGATCATCCACTGATGGATGGTCCCTCTTACGCATTCAGCCCCGATTCGGGAGCGTTACGACGCCCCTGAATCGGGGCTTTTCTGCGTTGTACAGGCGGAATTGCTCGGGGAAGAGCCGCCAGGAGCCCCGCGTCAGGGCAGGAAGAATTCGAGCGCCAGGGGCGCGATCGACACGCGGCCGGCATCGGCTCGCGTCGCCCACATCAGCTCCGCGATCTCGGCGGCGGGCAGCGGCCGCTGTGCTCCAACATGGACCCGGAAAACGTCCGCGAGCAACAGGAACCCTGGCTCATTCGCCGTTGCGGCAGTGAAGCGGCCCAAGGGCTCGAGCGCGGCAACATCCACTGTCACGCCGATCTCTTCGGCGAGCTCGCGCACCAGGGTCTCGGCCGGCGATTCGCCCGGCTCGGGCTTGCCGCCCGGCTGCATGAAGGCGTCCGTGCCGCGCTTGCGGACCAGCAGCAAGCGCCCCGCCTTGTCAGTGATGACAGCGGCCGAGACGGTGATGGTGCGTGCAGAGTCCACCCCGGCACGCTATCAGGGGCGCGGACGCCGCAGCGAATAGAATGGCGTGTGCTTGAAGAACCGATAGACCACCAGCCCAGCGGCATCGACCCAGACGACCTCGCGGCGACCCTGCGCGTACTGGATATGCTGGACACGGTGGACCAGGAGCACCCGGACTTTATCGCGGTTCGGCGCGCCACGGGACGCATGTTCAAGGCAGTGAAAGTGGCTCGCCGGGTAGAGGCACGCCAGCGGGACGGGGAAGCGGACCGCGCCGTCGTCGCAGCCACCGCCACTGGCGCGCCTGACCGGATCGACGACGAGACGCGGGGCATCCCCATCAGTACGTCCACCACGGCGCCGACCGCCGGGATCCTGCGCAAGGCGCGGGCCTGCTACATCTGCAAGCAGGACTACACCGTCGTCGACGCCTTCTACCACCAGCTCTGCCCGACCTGCGCGGAACTGAACCACGCCAAGCGTGACGCCCGGACCGACCTGACGGATCGCCGCGCGCTGCTCACCGGCGGTCGCGCGAAGATCGGCATGTACATCGCGTTGCGCCTGCTGCGTGACGGCGCCCACACCACCATTACGACCCGCTTCCCGCGCGATGCGGTCCGCCGCTTCAGCAGCCTGCCGGATTCGGGGGACTGGCTGCACCGCCTCAAAGTGGTCGGCATCGACCTGCGCGACCCGGCACAGGTGATCGGGCTCGCTGACGACGTCGCAGCGGCCGGCCACCTCGACATCCTCATCAACAACGCCACCCAGACGGTACGTCGCTCGCCCGGCGCGTATCAGCCGCTGGTCGAGGCAGAACTGGCGCCGCTGCCGGACGGGCCGCTGCCCGAGCTGGTCACCTTCGGTCACACGAACGATGCACACCCGCAGGCGCTCGAACGGTCAGTGTCGGCACACCCAATCCTGGCCGCGGCGGCAGACCGCGCCGCGCAGCTGACCGATCTGGCAATGACGGCTGGATCCAGCTCGCTGGAACGCCTCGCCGCGGGCACGGCCATCGACGCTGGCGGCCTGGTGCCGGACCTGGCGCCGGTGAACTCGTGGACGCAACGCGTCGGCGAGGTCGAGCCGCTGGAGATGCTGGAAGTGCAGTTGGCGAACACGACTGCGCCGTTCCTGCTGATCTCGAAGCTGCGCGCGTCGATGGCGGCGAGCCCGGCGCGGCGCACCTACGTGGTCAACGTCAGCGCGATGGAGGGCGTCTTCAATCGCGGCTACAAGGGTCCCGGGCACCCGCACACGAACATGGCGAAGGCGGCGGTCAACATGCTGACTCGCACCTCCTCGCGCGAGATGTTCGAGACTGACGGCATCCTGATGACGAGCGTGGACACCGGTTGGATCACGGACGAGCGGCCACACCCGACGAAGGTGCGCCTCGCCGAAGAAGGATTCCACGCCCCGCTGGACCTGGTCGACGGCGCCGCCCGCGTCTACGACCCGATCGTGCGCGGCGAGGCCGGCGAGGACCTGTTCGGCGTCTTCCTGAAGGACTACCGCCCGAGCGCGTGGTGAGTTGGTGCGGGTGGTACAGCCATCGGCGGTGAAACCACGGAGCGCGAGAAGCCCTGTCGTTGACCTGAGGCCCCCTCTGCTCTATCATGACGAAGACTGAAAGCGCTTCCGAACGGCGGGGAGGTCGTGATGCGGGTTCGACAGCTGAGAGTTTTGGCAGCGGGCGCCACCGTGGCACTCGCGCTCGTCGCTACTGGGTGCGCTGACTCATCGCTGAGCGCTGGACACGCTTTGCAGGACGAAGTATTGGCTGACGGTCAGGTGACTGCGGCGGAATATCTGCAGGTGCAACAAGCGAGCATCGACTGCATGACGGACAGAGGTCTCGGCTGGGTGCCGGATCCGGCCGATCCGATCAATGTGGAGTACCTCGCAGGCATGATTGAGTACCGGGATCACACCGAGTCCGATGCGGGACGCATCACCGTAGACTGTTCCCGGGCGTATTCAATTCGGGTCTCCGATGCCTGGCACGCGCAGGGCGGCGGAACCGTCGCGGTTGATGTCATGAGCGCAACCAAGCACTGCATGGCGGAGCAGGGATACGAGGCTTCACCAACGGCAATCCGGTTTACGGAGCTTGCCCCGGAAGGTCGCAAAGACATGCCTCGGCTTGCCACTGCAGCGAATTGCGTCCAGGAAGTCGCGGAGCAACTCGGCTATCCGCAGCCGATGATCCCGTCCTACTGACTGTCCGCGCGTTCGCCCTCGCACGAGTCCCGGTAGGCTCGGGGACTATGGCTATTGGCGCGACGATGCACACCTTCGAGGTCGAATTGGCGGACGTGGATCGGGGCGTGTACGAGTCGCTGTCACTGCGCCTCGCGCAGCACCCGTCCGAGACCGGCGGGTTCATGGTGACGCGACTGCTGGCGTACCTGCTCGAGTATCAGGAAGGCATCGAGTTCAGCGACGGCATCGCAGCCACCGACGAGCCAGCGGTGATGATTCGAGACCTGACCGGCCGTCTCCTCGCCTGGATCGAAGTGGGTGCGCCCGAACCGGAGCGGCTGCACCAGGGCAGCAAGGCCGCTGACCGCTGCGCCGTCTACACACACCGCGAGCCGAGCCGCCTGCTCGCTCGCTATGTCGGCAAGAAGATCCACCAGGCCGATGCGATCGCGTTCAACAGTTTCGATGACGGCTTTATTGACGAACTCGCCAGCCGCCTCGAGCGCCGCAACACCGTGACGCTGTCCCGCACCGAAGGCCAGCTCTACGCCACCATCAACGGCCACACGGTCGCGGGCGGCATCCACGAGCACGTCGTCGGCGCCTAACGGCTCAGAAGTAGTACCACCGGCGCCTGGACCAGGAAGGGACGGCTAGGCGAGGCCGCGGTTGCGGCGGCGCAGTTCGCGCGGGGCGCGCTCGCTGAGGTAGCTGCGGCTGGAGTCGACGAGGAAGCCTTGGCGCAGCGCCTGGCGGCCGATCAGCATGCGGAACCCCATCAGGTCGCGGTTGGTGAGCGTCACCTCGGCGGGGATGATGCGGCCCAGCAGTTCGATGTCGAGCAGTACGACGATTCGGTCCTCGACTTGTCCGTTCGAGGAGCGAACGCTGCGGTGATCGTGGACCGGCAGATCGAGATCGTGGATGTCGAGGTCGGAGGCCTGCCACGGGCGAACCCGGCACCGGACGCGTTCCACGCCGTCCTGCTCATAGACTTCCACATCCTCAGCGTGCAGCGAAGAGGAGCGGGCACCGGTGTCCAGTTTTGCCTTCAGCCACTGGTTTTCCACCCCCGGCAGGCGCACCCACTCGCGCCACCCCGCAGGAGTGGTTGAATGAGTGTGCACGTTCACAACAACCATCATCCCAGGTGCCGCCCATGAAGCTCGCAATTCTTTCTCGCGCCCCGCGCGCGTACTCCACGCAGCGGCTCCTGCAGGCTGCCATCGACCGTGGCCATGACGTGCGGGTATTGAACACCTTGCGCTTCGCGATCGACCTGACACAGGATGCGCCGGACCTGCAGTACAACGGTAAGCGCCTCAGCGACTACGACGCGGTGCTGCCGCGCATCGGCCGCTCCATCACCTTCTTCGGCACCGCGGTGGTGCGCCAGTTCGAACAGATGGACGTGTACACGCCGAATACGGCGAACGGTATCGTCAACGCCCGCGACAAGTTGCGCGCCAGTCAGATCCTGAGCCGACACGACATTCCGATGCCGCAGACCGCCTTCGTGCGCAACCGCGCCGACGTGCGGCCCGCCATCGAGGCGGTGGGCGGCGCCCCGGTGGTCATCAAACTGCTCGACGGTACGCAGGGCATCGGCGTGATCCTTGCCCCGGAGGCGAAGGTCGCCGAGGCGATCATCGAGACGCTGCACTCCACGAACCAGAACGTGCTCATCCAGCGCTTCATCAAGGAGAGCCGCGGCCGTGACATCCGTGCGCTCGTGGTCGGCGACCGCGTGGTGGCGGCGATGCGCCGTAGCGCCCATGGCGACGAGTTCCGCTCGAACGTGCACCGTGGCGGCTCGGTGGAGCCGGTCGAGCTCTCGCCCGAGTACGCGCAGGTCGCGGTCCGCTCGGCGCAGATTATGGGTCTGAAAGTCGCCGGCGTCGACATGTTGGAGGGCGATGACGGCCCGCTGGTGATGGAGGTCAATTCGTCGCCCGGACTGCAGGGCATCGAGACGGCCACGCGCCTCGACGTGGCCGGCGCCATCATCGACCACATCGCCAATCAGGTCGCCTTCCCTGAGATCGACGTGCGTCAGCGCCTGTCGGTGTCCACCGGATACGGCGTCGCCGAGATCATCGTGCACGGCTCGGCCGATATGGTCGGTAAGGCGATGGGCGAACTCGGTCTGTGGGAACGCGACATCACCGTGCTGACCCTGCACCGCGGTACCCAGGTCATCCCGAATCCGCGCAAGAACGTCGTGCTCGAGGCCGGCGACCGGCTGCTGTGCTTCGGCAAGCTGGAGGAGATGCGCTCGATGATTCCGGAGCGCCGCAAGCGCCGTGCCCGGGTGCGCCGGCTTACCAAGGCCTCGATGCGCCAGGCCGAGCAGGGCAACGCTGGCAGCTAGACCGAAATGCGGGAGGGCGACGCACTGAGTGCGTCGC
>JAEZHW010000081.1 GCA_023436775.1 Actinomycetes bacterium | reverse complement strand
CGCGAAAGATCGCGCGCGTCAGCACCACCCCAAGGCTTCGGTGAGCGATGTCATCAACGCCGCCGTTGCGCAAGCGTTGGTCGCCCACCCCAACGTCAACGCCATGTTCGGTGACAACGAGATCGTTCAGCACGACGAGGTCAACGTGGCCTTCATTGTCGAGGTTAGCGATGGCATGGTCACCCCGGTCATCCGCAACGCGGCCGACCTGTCGATGGCTGAACTCGCGGATGAGCGAATCCGCTTGACGGCGGGGGCGCTGACAGGGCGGTTGACGCCGGAAGAAATGATGACCGGGACCTTCACGGTCTCGAATCTCGGCCCGCTCGGTATCCACCGCTTCACCGCGATGGTGCTGCCGGGTCAGGCGGCCGTCCTGGCCGTCGGTGGTGTGAACCCGCAGGGATTCATCACCTTCACAGTGTCGTGCGACCACCGAGTGATTGACGGGGCCCCGGCCGCTCGATTCCTCAACACGCTGGTCGAAAAGATTACGGAGGCAGCATGACCCCCTTGACCGCTCCCGACATGAGCCAGCAGATCGCCAGCGCGCTCCTGGATGCTGCCGCGCAGGCCTCGGCCGAGCGCGGGCTGGCCCTCGCCTTCGCGGTCGTTGACCGAGGTGGCAACCAGGTCGCCTCGCTGCGGATGGACGGCGCTCAGCTCGGTGCACTCGGACTGGCGATCGACAAGGCCTACACCGCAGCGGCATTCGGGTTCCCGAGCGCTGCCTGGACCGAGTCGTCCGCCCCGGGCGGCAGTGACTGGGGGCTGTCGACGGTGCTCGGGGGCCGTATCGTGGTGTTCCCGGGTGGCGTGCCGATCTATGTCGACGGCGTATTAATCGGCGGTCTCGGTGTCAGTGGCACCGCCTCGACGACGGATGAGGCAGTGGCGCTCTCCGCCGTGGCAGCGGCCGGATTGGCAGCCTCACGATGAGCACCGTGCTGGTGCTGGGCGGCGCCACCGGGATTGGTGCCGCCGCGGTGCGCGCCTTCCGCGCCCAGGGTGACACGGTGGTCCTGGCCGATCGCAGCGTGGCCGCCGGCGAGGCGCTCATCGCCGAGCCCGCGGCAGGCACCGGCCACTTCGTTGAGGTAGACCTTGTCGATCCGGACGCCCCGCGCCGAGCCGTCGAGCAGGCGGTAGCATTCGCGGGCGGCCTCGATGTCGTGTTTTACAACGCCGGCATTCTGGAGGCGCACCCCCTGGACGAGTGGACCATCGAGTCCTGGGACCGCAACCTGCGGGTCAACCTCACCGCGCCCTTCTTCACTGCCCAGGCGGCAGCGCCGTACCTGCGGCAGAGTGAGCAGGGCCGCATCATCATTACCTCCTCGACCGGCGCGCTGCGTGGTCACGCTGGTATGCCGGCCTACCACTCGACCAAGTCCGGCATTCTCGGCCTGGTCCGCGTGCTCGCCGATGAGCTCGGCCCGGACGGCATCACCGTCAACACGGTGCTGCCCGGATGGGTGGACACCCCCTTCAACGACGCGTTCTGGCATCACCAGGACGACCCCGAGGCGGCCCTGCGCGATCTGGAGTCCCGCATCCCGCTCGGTCGTCAGGCACTTCCCGAGGACGTGGTGGGTACCATCGTGTTCCTTGCTTCCCCGGCATCGCAGTACATCACCGGCCAGAGCATCGTCGTTGACGGTGGCTACACGGCCGTCTAGAAAGGACCATCCCCCTCATGGCGCACATCATCGTTGAGCAGGCTGCAGGCGTCGCCGTCGATGCTGGATTCAACGCGGGCGACCGCCCGTTGCGATTCCACCGCACCATGCCGGGATACCAGCGCACCCCGCTGCTTGAGGCGCCCTCGCTGGCGCACCAGCTCGGGGTGGCTGCGGTGTATGTCAAGGACGAGTCGCTGCGCATGGGCCTGCCGTCCTTTAAGTTGCTCGGCGCATCGTGGGCGTCCGCGCAGGCCGTGCAGCAGGAGTGGCTGGGGCTTGAGCCGGGCACCGTACTGGACGTCGCCGAGATTCGTGACCGCATCCCCGATCGCGAGCGGCGGGCGCTGGTGGCCGCCACCGATGGCAACCACGGTCGTGGCGTGGCTCGCATGGCGGCCATGTTTGGACTGCAGTGCCGGATTTACGTCCCGGCTGGGACAGCACAGGCGCGCATCGACAGCATTGCCTCGGAAGGGGCTACCGTCACCGTGGTGGACGGAACCTACGACGACGCGATTGTGGTCGCAGCCGCGGAAGCAAACGAGCACACCTTGGTGATCTCGGACACCTCGTGGGAGGGCTACCGTGAGATCCCGACCGCGGTCGGGCAGGGCTACACTACCTTGTTCGCCGAGGTGGATGAGACCCTCGCCGAGGCCGGGCTGCCAGCCCCGACCGTCGTTGCGTTCCAGGCGGGCGTCGGCTCATTCGCTGCTGCGGGCCTCGCGCATTACCGGTCGACCCCGGGCGGGCCGCGCACCATTATCGTCGAGCCCGACACCGCTGCATGCTTGCTCGTATCAGCGCGCGCCGGCGAGATGACCGAGGTGCCTGGACCGCACCGCTCCAGCATGGCGGGTCTGAACTGTGGCCTGCCGTCTGAGTTGGCCTGGCCGGTGGTGCAGTCCTCGACCGACCTGTTCTTGGGTGTGCCGGACAGCGCCGCCGAGGCGGGCATGCGCGCTCTGGCCGAGATTGGCGTCGTCTCGGGTGAGTCTGGTGCCGCAACTCTCGGCGCACTGCTCGAAGCTGCGGCCGACGATCAGGAGCGTGCACGGGCCGGTCTCACTCCGGAGGCGGTGGTGCTGCTGATCAACACCGAAGGCGCTACCGACCCGGTGAACTACGAGCGCGTGGTGGGAGCTGCTGCGGCAGTGGTCGAGCGCGAGCGTGACGAGCGCCGCGCAGCACATGGAGTTGTGACTCGCTAGGCAGCCGTCAAGCGAGAACAAGAGCGTCGCGTCGGCAACGGCGTGGACGGAGCGGCAACGGAGCTGCTTAATTTCATACCCTGAGGAGACAACATGTCTGAGACAACGAAGTCCAGCGTGATTGAAGAGCATCACGTCGATGCCATCGCGCCCGAGGACCGTCACGGGACCGCGCGCGACTTGTTCCCGGTCTGGTTCTCGGCGAACCTGAGCGTCGGCAACGCATTCTTTGGTGCGCTCGCCGTGGTACTCGGCAACAACCTGTTCTGGGCGATCGTCGCCGTCGTGCTCGGTAACATCGCCGGTGCCGTGTTCATGGCACTGCACTCGATCCAGGGCGCCAAGCTCGGTGTGCCGCAGCTGATCCAGAGTCGCGGTCAGTTCGGGTTCTATGGCGCGCTGCTCCCGGTGGCCCTGGCTGCCTTCCTGTACCTCGGCTTCTTCGCGACGACCGCGGTCATCGGCGGTCAGTCGCTCGCCGCGGCCGTCCCGGGCGGCCTGGACCTGAACATCAGCATCGTGGTCGTCTCGTTGGTTAGCCTGGTGCTGGCACTCATCGGATACCGGGCAATCCACGTGGCCGCCAAGTGGGGCATGTGGCCGCTGGCGCTCGCGGTCGTCGTGGTGACCGCAGTGTCCCTCTTCCATGGTGGCCTCGAGTTCACCACCGCCGACTTCCAGGTCGGACCTTTCCTGTCGGCCTTCGGTATCGTGGCGACCTTCCTGCTGACCTACGCCCCGTATGTGTCTGACTACTCCCGCTACCTGCCGGTGGACACGAAGCCCTCGGCCGCATTCAACTGGACCTTCTGGGGTGCCTTCCTCGGCACCACTTGGACCATGGTCCTTGGCGTGGTGCTGGCGGTCCAATTCACCACCGACGACACCATGGCCGCCATTAGCGACCTGTTCGGTGGTAACTGGATCGTGGCAGTCATTCTGGTGATCACGGCAGTGGCCATCGGTGGCAACAACGCCCTGAACCTGTACGGCGGCATGCTCAACCTGATCACCGCGACCTCGTCGTTCAAGACGGTGAAGGCCTCGGTGAAGTTGCGCGTGTTCATGCTGTTGCCGACCTTCTTGCTGGGCCTGGCCATCGCAATGTTCGCCTCGGCGGACTTCTCGACGAACGTGTCGACGTTCCTATCCTTCCTGCTGCTCGGTTTCGTGCCGTGGGGCGCGGTCAACCTGATCGACTACTACTGGATCCGCAAGGGCGAATACCAGGTCGAGGAGTTCTTCAACCCGCGTGGCGTCTACTTCCGTGACCAGGCTTCGTGGACTGTTGCCGGCGTGAACTGGAAGGCGATCATCTCGTATGTCGTTGGTGTGATTGCAGCCCTGCCATTCATGGCCAACGCCTGGTACGTCGGTCCGGTGGCCGCACAGCTGGGTGAGTCGGACCTGAGCTGGATCCCGGGTTTGATCGTGACTGGTCTGGTCTACCTCGTCCTGACCGCGATCGGTCGCACGGGCGCGTCGAAGGAGGCGTAGGGACATGAGTACTGTTGCCGACCGCCTGTTCTTCATCCAGTACGGAGCCGAGCGGGTTTCGAAGAATTTGTCGCTGGCAGGCGGTCGGCACCACCTCTATTGGGAGCCGCTGTTTGGGGCCCTGATTGAGACCGCCAATGGGTGGATCTTGCTCGACACCGGCATGTCCCGTCGAGCCCACGAGGACGAAGCCAACACCGCTGCCTACCAAGCTGGCGGCGTGGATGCACCGAACCTCGACACGCCCTGGCACTTCTATCCCGAACCCCAGACCAGGAATGGCTGGAACTGGGGCAAGGGGGATGAGCCGTTGGTAGCGGCCCTCGCCGAGGTCGGGCTGGCACCGAGCGATATCGCGCTGGCCGCCATCAGCCACATGCACGTGGACCACTCCGGTGGTATTCCGGTGCTTGCTCGCGCAGGGGTACCGATCGCGATCCAATCCGCCGAGCTCGACTTCGTGCGTTCGGGTGTTGTCGGCATCGCTGAGGGCTTCCACGAACCGGACTGGACAGAGCCTGGCACGCAATTCCACGCACTCGACGGGGACACCGAACTGGCTCCCGGCGTATGGGCCCTGAGCACTCCGGGACACACCCCGGGCCACCAATCATTCCGAATCGACCTGCCCGAGTCGGGCTCGTGGATTCTGGCCGGCGACGCTGCCGACCTCGGACAAAACTTCCTCGATCACGTTCCCTGTGGCTCGTACGCAGGGGCCAGCGAGGCAGATGAACAGCGTGCCTGGGCATCCCTGGGCAAGCTGATCGAGATCGGCAAGGACACGAACGGCCGGATTATCCCCGGCCATGACCAGCTCGTGCTGAACGCAGTACGAGCACCGAAAGGTGGACATCGATGAGTGGCATGTTGCAGGGGCGCGTAGCGGTCATCACCGGCGGCGCTGGCGCGATCGGTCGCGCGATCGCTCGAACCTACGCCCGCGAAGGTGCCGCGGTCGCGATCGTGGATATTGCGGCTGAGGCCGCCCAGCAGGTCGCTGCGGACATCGCCTCGGAGTTCGGTGTGGGCGCGATCGGCGCGGCAGTGAACGTGGCCGACCCGGCAGCGCTCGAAGCGCTCGCGGACGAGGTGGAGTCCCGCCTCGGCGTCGTAGACATCGTGGTGCCGAACGCCGGCATCCTGGTCGCCAAGCCCGCGACCGAGATCTCGGCGGAGGAGTGGGACAAGCTGCAGGGCGTCAACCTCGACGGTGCCTTCCACACCGCCACGGTGTTCGCGCGACGGATGCAGGCTGCGGGCAAGCGCGGCGCAATCATCTTCACCTCCTCGCTGTTCGGTGTCCGTGGTGGTCGCGGCAACGCGGCGTATTCTGCGTCGAAGTTCGGCGTGATTGGCCTGGCGCAGTCCATGGCCGCGGAACTGGCGCCCCACGGCATCCGCGTGAACTCGGTCTGCCCAGGCCAGATCGCTTCGGCAATGCTGGACCTGCTCTTCACCGAGCGCTCCGAAGAGAGTGGACGTACGCCCGAGGAAGAACGCGCCATCTTTGAACAGCGCATCCCGGCCGGTCGTCTCGGCACTCCGGACGACATTGCCAAGGCATTCCTCTATCTAGCCAGCGACCTCAGTGAGTACGTGGTGGGTCACGCACTGCTGGTCGATGGTGGCTGGCAGGTCGGCTAACCGTACGACGGGAAACGACAGATGGGGCGAGGCTGGCACAACCGGCCTCGCCTGGTCGTTTCTGACACACCGGCTCGCTGAACGCGCGCTGATTGCTGTCACGCCTAGGGCGAACAGCGGCCCGCGGCGCAGTTGACCTCAGTAGCATCGAAGCAGGCATCCGACCTGCGACCGGTGCCGAAGGAGTCAGCAATGTTTGAACGGTTTACTGACCGGGCCCGTCGAGTGGTGGTGCTTGCCCAGGAAGAGGCAAAGCTCCTGCACCACAACTACATCGGCACTGAGCACATCCTGCTCGGCCTGATCCACGAGGGCGAGGGCATCGCTGCCAAGGCGCTGGAGTCGCTGGGGATCTCCCTCGACTCGGTGCGCGAGCAGGTGCAGGACATCATCGGTCAGGGGCAGCAGCTGCCGACCGGGCACATCCCCTTCACCCCGCGCGCCAAGAAGGTGCTGGAACTGAGCCTGCGCGAAGCGCTGCAGCTTGGTCACAACTACATCGGCACCGAACACATACTGCTTGGCCTGATCCGCGAAGGCGAAGGTGTTGCGGCTCAGGTGTTGGTGAAGCTGGGTGCGGACCTCAACCGGGTCCGCCAGCAGGTCATCCAGTTGCTCTCGGGCTACCCGGGCAAGGACCCGGTGGGCGTGGGCGCGACCGAACGCGAGGAGCACCGCAGTGGTGGTGCCCAGGGTGGTTCGCAGGTGCTCGACCAGTTCGGTCGCAACCTGACCGCCGCCGCACGTGAGGGCAAGCTCGACCCGGTGATTGGCCGTGAGAAGGAAATCGAGCGCGTGATGCAGATTCTCTCGCGCCGCTCTAAGAACAACCCGGTGCTGATCGGTGAGCCCGGTGTCGGTAAGACCGCCGTCGTCGAGGGCCTGGCCCAGGCGATTGTGCGCGGCGAGGTGCCCGAAACGCTGAAGGACAAGCAGGTCTACACCCTGGACCTCGGCTCACTCATCGCCGGTAGCCGCTACCGCGGTGACTTCGAAGAGCGACTCAAGAAGGTCACTAAGGAGATCCGCAACCGCGGCGACATCATCGTCTTCATCGACGAGATCCACACCCTGGTGGGCGCCGGTGCTGCTGAGGGTGCGATCGACGCGGCGAACATCCTCAAGCCGCTGCTGGCCCGTGGTGAACTCCAGACCATCGGTGCGACCACGCTGGACGAGTTCCGCAAGCACTTCGAGAAGGACGCCGCCCTCGAGCGCCGCTTCCAGCCCGTGCACGTGCACGAGCCCTCGATCGCGCACTCGATCAACATCCTGAAGGGGCTGCGCGACCGCTACGAGGCGCACCACAAGGTGACCATCACCGACGGTGCGCTGGTGGCTGCCGCCAACCTCGCCGACCGCTACGTCGCCGACCGCTTCCTGCCGGACAAGGCCATCGACTTGATCGACGAGGCCGGTGCCCGGTTGCGCCTCAGCCTGCTGAGCTCGCCGCCGGAACTGCGCGCCCTGGACGAGAAGATCGCCCTGGTGACCGCGGACAAGAAGGCCGCGATCGAGGCGCAGGACTACGAAAAGGCCGCCCGGCTGCGCGACGAGGAAAAGCAACTCCTCGCCGAGCGTGTCCGCACCGAGAAGCAGTGGCGTTCGGGTGAGGCTGGCACCGGTGGTGTCGTTGACGAGGGCCTGATCGCCGAGGTGCTCGCTGCGGCCACCGGTATCCCGGTGTTCAAGCTCACCGAGGAAGAGTCGGCTCGCCTGGTCTTCATGGAGAAGGCGCTGCACCAGCGCGTCATCGGCCAGGAAGAAGCGATCGCGGCGTTGGCCAAGACCATCCGCCGTACCCGCGCCGGCCTGAAGGACCCGAAGCGTCCGAGCGGTTCGTTCATCTTCGCCGGCCCGACCGGTGTCGGTAAGACCGAGCTGGCCAAGGCGCTCGCCGAGTTCTTGTTCGACGACGAGAACGCGCTGATCTCGCTCGACATGAGCGAGTACGGCGAGAAGCACACGGTCTCGCGGCTGTTCGGTGCCCCTCCGGGCTTCGTCGGCTTCGAGGAGGGCGGCCAGCTCACCGAGAAGGTGCGCCGCAAGCCGTTCTCAGTGGTGCTCTTCGACGAGATCGAGAAGGCCCACCCGGACATTTTCAACTCGCTGCTGCAGATTCTGGAGGAAGGTCGCCTGACCGACGGCCAGGGTCGCGTGGTGGACTTCAAGAACACCGTGATCATCATGACCACGAACCTCGGTACGAAGGACATCACCGGTGGTCCGGTTGGTTTCCAGATCGAGGGCGACAACGCGACCACCTACGACCGCATGCGCGCCAAGGTGAACGAGGAACTGAAGAAGAACTTCAAGCCCGAGTTCCTCAACCGCGTGGATGATGTGATCGTGTTCCCGCAGTTGAGCAAGGCCGAACTGCTGCAGATCGTGGACCTGTTCATCAAGCGCCTCGGCGACCGGATGCTGGACCGCGACATGTCGGTCGAGCTGAGCCAGGCCGCCAAGGAGCGCCTGATCGAGGTCGGCTACGACCCGGGGCTCGGTGCTCGTCCGCTGCGTCGCGCGATGCAGAACGAGGTCGAGGACCGGCTGTCCGAGCGCATCCTGCAGGGCACGCTCAACCCGGGCGACCACGTCAAGGTCGACTTCGTGGACGGCGAGTTCACCTTCGAGTCCGGCCCGCGCGATGCGACGCCGATCGAGCCGGTCGGTGCCGTCGCAGACTAAGTACATCGCCACGAAGCCCCAGCAATCGCTGGGGCTTCGTGCATGTCTGGGCCGCGTTCGCGGCGTAGGCTGAGGGCGTGACGGAATTCACGGTACGGCCAGCGCGCACCTCGGATGTGACCCACATTCAGGCACTCATTCATCCGCTGGTCACCGACCGCATCCTGCTGGGTAAGGAATTGGTCGTACTCTACGAGGCGGTGCAGGAATTCCTGGTCGCCGAGGACGCGAACGGCGAGATCATCGGCTGCGGCGCCCTGCACGTGATGTGGCAGGACTTGGCCGAGGTCCGCACCCTGGCCTCAGCGCAGCAGTGGCGCGGTAAGGGAGTTGGGCACGCCATCCTCGAGGCGCTGCTGGATCGAGCCCGGGCGCTCGGTGTGGTTCGGGTGTTCTGCCTCACCTTCGAGGTGGACTTCTTCGCCCGCCACGGCTTCGAGGTCATTAGCGACATTCCGGTCAGCCCTGAGGTCTATGCCGAGCTGGTGCGCTCCAGCGACGAGGGCGTGGCCGAGTTCCTTGACTTGGCGCGGGTAAAGCCCAACACACTCGGCAACTCGCGCATGCTGAAGGTCCTGGAGCCGGTCGAACACTGAACCGGCCGCTGGACAGGTGGAATCCCTGACATTTCTTGGCATTCGGCGTGCCGCGCGGCCCTGCCTGCCAGGCTGACTAGCCTGATGCCATGTCCAGCTTTCGGAATCCGGTAGGGCCCCTGCCGGCGCAGGTCTACTGGCGGCGCCGGCTGATCGTGGCCGGTGTTGGCTTGGCCATCATTCTGATCCTGGTCCTCATCATTGTCCGACCCGGCAGCGGCACCCCAGTGGCGGATCCCTACGGTCCGACCACTCCTGCAGCGCCGACCGAGCCCGCCGAGCTCGTTGCCTGCGCACCGGCCGACCTGCGGGTGGAAGCGGTAACCGACAAGTCCTCCTACGCCTCGGGTGAGTTGCCCGGCCTGCAGATGAAGGTGACGAACGTCAGCACGGTGGACTGCCTGTTGAATGCGGGGAGTGCCACGCAGGAATTCTTGATTCACAGTGGCTCGGACCGGATCTGGTCCTCGAAGGACTGCCAGGTCGAACCGCAGGACCAGGAAGTGACGCTGGCGGCGGGCGCCGTGCTGGATGTGCCGACCGTGCCAGTGAGTTGGGAACGGAAGCGTTCGGCTTCGGATGCCTGCGGCAGCACCGGGGCTGACGCGCGCCCTGGCTACTATCTGCTGACCGTCAGCGTGGGTGGCGCGAAGAGCGCCGAAGCCAAGCAGTTCCAGCTGCGCTAAGGCGGTAATAGCGCCGTCGATGCACGTGATTCGACCGGGCTGCGTGCGCTCGTAGTCGCGCCCCGAGGCGGGATTGTTTGGCAATCGGCCGTCCATGGGGGACTCAGTCGGGTACGACCGGGGTACTCCCTGTCCACGGAAACCCACAATTGTCAGGCAATCTGTGATTAATCCTCACAACAACCTGGTCAGGCCCCAAAAAGCTGGCTTATAGTGGAGTGAACCCGAAGTTCGCTGCAGTCACACGCAATACCCTGATGCACGGTGGCTGCCGCATGCCTGAGCGCCCCAGTGAGAACGCTCTCAGAGCCGGGTTCATGAAGGTTACCGACCCGAAGGAAGCCGATCATGACTGCGCTGACGCGCGCCCAAAACGCTGGCGGATTCGACCGCCCCGCTTCGCGACCCCGACGACTGATCGCCGGTATCGTTGTGGCACTGCTCGCTGCCTCCGGCATCGTCGTGATCAGCCCACCGACCGTGACCCACGCGGCCACGGAGTCGGAGAACCCCTTTGCGGCCGTCAACGGCTTCACCATCGTCAGCCTCGGCGACGCTGAATTCTCTTTCCACGAGATCGAAGGCTCGGCCGCAATTGGCGGCAAGCTCTCCTCGAAGGCCCCCGGCCCCTTCGCCTTCGTGCACGCGGTCGCTGGTTCGCCGAACTACACCATTCCGTCGCTGAATGGGATACCAGTCCGTTTGCTCGCCGGCAGCTACGACGCCGCGAACTCCTCGCAGCGTATCCGCGTCACCTCGGGTGGTGACGGCGGTCAGGCCGCACGCCAGGGTCGTGTTGTTATCGGCAGCACCGGTGGCGGCGTGGGAGTGTTTGCCCGAGGTGCAGGTGTCTGTATCGCCATGAGCAACGACTGCCCGGACAAGTCCATTGAGCAGTCCAATTTCGCGCAGACCACCGCGCAGGCCGTCAACAGTACGGCCTTCAGTCACTTCATCACCCCGGCCGAGCAGGCTGGGCTGAAGGCCTGGGGCGACCGGATCGCGACCGGTGGGGTTCTGAACACTGCCACCACCACGATCTCGAACTCGGGCACCGAGCGCGAGATGATCCTGACCGCCAACAAGGTCAACGTCTGGAACGTGGATGCCTCTGCCCTGCCGAGCGGCGAATGGAAGATCCGTTTCGGCGCGGTCAAGCCCGGTGCCAACAACCCCCTGATCATCAACCTCAGCGCCGCGAACAATGCCCTCGCGAACCTGCCGACTGAGTTCGTGGACGCCTACTCCGGCCCGGGCGGCAGCACCAACAACCTCTATGCGCCCTACGTGCTGTGGAACATCGTGCAGCCCGACGGCAGCACCATTCAGCTGCAAAGCGGTGGCATCGTCCCGGGAAGTTTCCTGGCGCCGAACAGTCACGTCATCACGCCCAAGGGTAAGAAGACCCTGATCGAAGGCCAGATCGTGGTCAAGAGCGGTGCCTTCCGTCATGACGGGGAGATCCATCACTACGGCTTCAGCGTGCCGCTGTCCTACGAGGTGCCGGACACTGGCACCTTCACGCTCGGCAAGACCCTGGTGAACCCACAGGGTGTCGCCGGGCTGCCGGCCACCTACGCCATCACCTACAGCATCAACGGTGGTCCCGAGCAGACGGTGAATCTGGCCGCTGGCGCGACCACCAGCCCGATCACGGTCGATGCCGGCTCGACCATTCGCGTCCGCGAAGCGCCCTTGACGAACCCCAGCGATGCGACCTGGGAAGCCCCAGCGTGGTCGGTCACCGGTGGTACCTCGGTCGCGGCCGGCTCCGGCTGGCAGTATGCCTTCACGGTGGCCAAGGACGCGCAGGTTTCGGCCACCGTCACCAACGAGGTCCGCAAGCTGCAGGGCACCTTCACCGTGAGCAAGGCCCTGAACAACCCGCACTCGCTGAGCGGCCTGCCCGCGAACTACACCATCGAGTACTCGGTGAATGGCGGCACCACGCAGAGCGTCACCGTCGCCGCAGGTTCGACCAGCAGCCCCATCACCGTGCCCGCCGGTTCGATCGTGCGCATTCGCGAGGTGGCACTCTCGTCAGTCCCCGGCGCCACCTGGTCGACCCCGACCTGGTCCATCTCGCCGAGCGGTACGGCGCAGGGCAGCGTGAGCGGCTGGCAGCAGTCCTTCGTGGTGCAGGATGGCGACGCCATCACGGCAACCGTCACCAATGCCATCGCACAGGACCGCGGCAGCTTCACCCTGAGCAAGTCGCTCAGTAACCCGGACAGTGTTTCGGGACTGCCGGGCACCTATCAGTTGCAATACTCCATCAACGGTGGCACGGTGCAGACCGTGGCCCTGGCAGCGGGCGAAACGTCGGCGGTAATTGAGGTTCCGGCTGGCGCCACCGTGCGGGTGCGCGAAGTGACCCCGTCGGACGTCGCATACGCGACCTGGGCCGAGCCGACCTGGACCGTGAGCCCCGCCGCCGCCGCAACGACGGTCTCCGCCGAATGGCAGGCCGCGTTCACCGTTGCGAAGGACGCCTCGGTGGCGGTGAGCGTTGAGAACGCGATTGCAGCGGACCGCGGCAGCTTCACGCTCGGCAAGGTCGTCAGCAACCCGGACAATCTCTCGGGCCTGCCGGGCACCTACACCCTGCAATACTCGGTTGACAACGGTCCGGCGCAGACGGTAACCCTGGCCGCTGGCGAGACCTCGCTGCCGATCGAGGCCCGGGCGGGCTCGATCATCCGGATTCGTGAGGTCGCGCCGAGCAGCGTATCCGGCGCCACCTGGCTCACCGAGCGTTGGGACGTGACCCCGTCCTCGCTGGCAGTGACTAGCGAGGCTGGTTGGCCGGTGCGATTCCTGCTCGGCAGTAACGCCGAGGTGGCCGTCAGGGTCACTAACCCGATCGAGCGCGATGTCGCGACGCTGCGCCTGTCCAAAGCACTCGTCAACGCCGATGGTGTGACTGGGTTGCCTGATGACTACACCATCGAGTACTCGATTGATGGTGGCGAGCCGCAGTCGGTGACGCTTGCAGCTGGCCAAACCAGCGCCAACATCACCGTGCCCGCGGGTGCGGTCATTGCCGTGCGCGAGGCGGCCGTGGCTACCGTCGCCAACGCAACGTGGGCCGACCCCTCGTGGGCGGTCACCGGGGCCACCGCCGCAGCCGTGCCGAGCGGGTACGAGGCTGCCTTCACGGTGGCCAAGGACGCCACCGCGATCGCGACGGTGACGAACACGATCACGCAGGACCGTGGCAGCTTTGTCCTGGCGAAGGAGCTGAGCAACGAAGACGGGCTCAGTGGACTGCCAGCGACATACCAGGTGCAGTACCGCATCGATGGTGGCGTGCCGGTGACGGTCGCGCTCGCCGCGGGTGAGGCTTCGGCCCCGATTGAGACCATCGCGGGTGCCCTCGTCGAGGTGCGCGAAGTCGCCCCAGATGACGTTACCGGCGGTACCTGGCGCAGCCCGAGCTGGAGCATTGCTCCGGCTGGCTCGCCCGTGACGGTGGACACTGACTGGCAGGCTGGCTTCGTTGTCACCAAGAACGCAACAATCACCGCGACGGTCACGAATGTGATCGATCAGGACCTCACCACGTTCACGGTGACCAAGGAACTGGTCAACGCGGCCGCGGTCTCGGGACTCCCTGCCGAGTACACGATTCAGTACAAGGTCGGCGCTGCCGCACAGCAGAGCCTGACCATCGCCGCCGGCGAGACCAGCGCTTCGATTTCGGTACCGGTCGGTGCTGTGGTGCAGTTGCGTGAGGTTGCCCCGGCGACGGTCGCGAATGCTGCCTGGCAGGACGCCTCGTGGTCGGTGACCGGTGCTGTCGCGGCGGCCGCCGACACGGGCTGGGATGTTGCCTTCACCGCCGAGAAGGACACCGAGGCGGTGCTGACGGTCACCAACACCATTACCCAGCGCCTTGGTGCCTTCACCATCGCGAAGGTGGTTTCGAACCCGACTCGCCTGACCGGACTGCCTGCTGCGTACACGCTTGAATACCGTATCGACGGTGGCGCTGCGCAGCAGGTGACCGTCGCCGCGGGCGAGACGACGGACTCGATTGAGGCGCCGGCTGGTGCCACCGTCGAGGTGCGCGAACTGAGCCCGGCAGCCGTCGCCAACGGTGTTTGGAACACGCCGAACTGGACGGTGAGCCCGGCCGACGCTGAGGCGGCCACCAGCTCGCCGTGGCAGGTTGCCTTCGCCGTCACGGCGGATGCCACCACGGCGCTGACCGTCACGAACGAGATCGAGCGAGCCGAGGCAGCCTTCACGGTAACCAAGGAACTCGAGAACCCTGCCGCCGTCACTGGCTTGCCGAGCGAGTACACCATTCAGTACAAGGTTGGCGCTGGCCCTGTGCAGTCGCTGGCCCTCGAGGCGGGCCAGACCAGTGCCTCGATCGCGGTGCCGGCTGGTTCGACCGTGTCGCTGCGTGAGGTCGCTCCGGCCGAGGTCGCCGACGGTGACTGGCTGCCGGTGTCGTGGACGCTCTCGCCGAGTGGTGCCGCCGCGAGTGCAGACGCTGGTTGGGACATCGCCGCCGTGGTGGACGCAGCTGCGAATGTGGCGTTCACGGTGACGAACGAGATCGAGCGCGGGGTGGGTGCGTTCCACCTCGCCAAGGCCTTGTCCAACCCGGACGGTGTGACCGGTCTGCCCGCGACCTACACCCTGGAGTACCGCATCGACGGTGGCTCGGTGCAGTCGGTCTCGGTGGCTGCAGGCGCATCGTCGGCCGCGATCGAGGCGCCGGCCGGTGCCCTGGTCGAGGTGCGGGAAGCGGCGCTACCTGCGGTGACGAACGCCGCCTGGGGCACTCCGAGCTGGGCGGTTGACCCCGAGTCGGCATCCACCTCGCCCTCGACGGGTTGGGACGCTTCCTTCCGGATTGTCAAAGACGCTGCGGTGACGGCGACCGTCACGAACAGTATCGAGCGTGGCACCGCCTCGTTCGCCCTGAGCAAGAGCGTGCAGAACCCGTACAGCATCTCGGGGCTGCCGAGCAGCTATGAGGTCGAGTACTCGGTCAACGGTGGTGCCGTCGAGTCCGTCACGCTGACTCCGGGCACGCCGAGCGCGGCGATTACGGTGCCTGCTGGTGCGCTCGTGACTGTGCGGGAAGTCGCTCCGGCTGCGGTGACGCACGCCACGTGGAATGCGCCGAGCTGGTCCGTGACCGGTGGCACGAGTGCGACCGTTCCGGACGGTTGGCAGGCGGCCTTCGAGGTGGCGCAGGATGCCGCCGCGACGGCGACCGTCAGGAACACCATCCAGCGCGACTACGGCAGCTTCACCATCGCGAAGTATGTGGTGAACGCCGAAGGCGTCGCCAACGTGCCGAGCAGTTACGGCTTCGAGTACCGCATCAACGGTGGTCCGGTGCAGGACGTGACTGTGGTGGCCGGTCTCACTAGCTCCACCGTCGCGGTTGCCGCGGGCTCGCTGGTGGAGATTCGCGAGAAGGCACTGCCGAAGGTGGACGGTGGAACGTGGTTGACCCCGACCTGGGCGGTCGAACCGAACGGCGCTAGCCGTGCCGCCGAAGAAGGTTGGGACATCGCAGTTGTTATCGACTCGAGCAGCTTCGTGCTGGTTGAGGCAACGAACACCATCACCAAGGACCCGGGTGAGTTCCGCCTCGGTAAGGAGCTGGTGAACGAGGATGGCGTGGCCGGTCTGCCGGGCACGTATGAGTTCGAGTACCGCATCAATGGTGGCTCGACGCAGTCGGTGAGCGTTGCTGCGGGTTCGACCTCGGCCGCGATTGCGGCGCCGGCGGGTGCCAAGGTTGAGATTCGCGAGGTGGCGCCGGGCGCAATCGCGAACGCGACCTGGGCGGATGTTGCCTGGGCCGCGAACCCGGCCGCCGCTGCTGATGCAGATGTGACCAATGGTTGGGACTTCGCCTTCACCGTCGCCTCGGGCGCTTCGGTGACCGCGACCGCCACGAACGAGATCACTCAGGACGACGCGGCCTTCACCGTCTCGAAGGTCTTGGAGAACCCCGAAGGCGTAACGGGTCTGCAGGAGACCTTCACGATTGAGTACCGCATCAATGGCGGCGATGTGGAGTCACTGACGCTGGAAGCTGGCCAGACCTCGGCGGAGATCCCTGCAAAGGCGGGCGACACTGTTGAGTTCCGGGAGGCCGCGCTGACCACGATCAGCACCGCCACCTGGCACCAGCCGGTCTGGTCGGTCACCGACGGTACTGAGGCGACGGCTGCCGCCGGGTGGCAGGCTGCGGTTGTCCTGCAGAGCAACACCTCCGCTGCGGTGACGGTCACCAACGCGGTGGAGCATGCCCCTGGCCGCTTCGAACTCTCCAAGGTGCTGCTCGGTTCGGCGACGGATCTGGTCCCGGAGGACCTGGGGTACTCCGTGATGTTCCGAGTCAATGGCGGCCCTGAGCAGGAGATTACCCTGCGGGTTAACGAGCCATACACCTCGCCGGACTATCCGGTCGGCACCGTGATCTTCTTTGAAGGGGAATCGCTGCCGAGCGTGCCCGGTGGCGTGTGGCAGTCGCCGCTGTTCTCCGAGCAGGAGATCGTGATCGGCGCGGGTCAGACCATCAAGGTCACGCTGACGAACCAGATCGAGCCGGAGCTGGTGCCCTGGTTCCACACCGAGGCCTGGGTCAACAACGACGGCGTGACCAAGGAACTGCCCTCGACCGGTGGCCTGGTGGTCGACCGCATCACCTACGGCAACCTGCAGGTTGGTCAGGAGTACACCTTCCGCACCTGGCTGGTCATCGACCAGGACGGCACCCCGCTAGACCTCGGTATCTGGCAGGACGTCACGGTGATCCCGACCGCTCCGGACGGAACTGCCGAGGTGCACTGGAACATCACGCCGGAGTTCGCGGAACGTTATGCGGGTGAGACGATCATCATCTTCATGGACCTGCGCTTGAGCTCCGCCATCGATACGGTGCTGGCCACCGACTATGACCTGGCGACGCTCACCGAGTGGTTCCGTCTCGAAAGCGGTCTCGTGCTCGACGACGCGACGCTGGCGCAGACGGGTTCAGAGGCGGTTGGCCCGGTGCTGACCGGTCTGGCGCTCTCGGGCCTCGGCTCGATCCTGTTGCTGTACGTGCGTCGACGCCGGAACGAGGCGACTGCCTAGTCCCAGCGATCTCCGCGATGAGGGCCACTGACGATTCGTCAGTGGCCCTCTGCCGTGGTGCGCTGCACTCGCGCTGCAGCCGCTCGCCTAATCCGGCAACGCGGCGAGGAAGGCGTCCACATCCTCGATCTCTTCGCGGCTGATGCCATGACCGATGCCGGGATACCGGCGTTCCGTGAGCGTCGCGTGCTCCTTGAGCCAGGCGCCGGTGCGGGCAAAGGCGGCCGGCGGGATGACTGGATCGGCCGCATCCCAGCCCCAGAAGACCGGCGGGCGTTGCGCGCGCAGCGTCGCATCGCCGGGCTGGTCCCCGCCCAGGCTGAAACCGCTCAACACGGTGGCGCTGCGGAACCGTTCCGGCGCGATCCGCAGCAGTTGCGTGGACATGGCGCCGCCCTGCGAGAAGCCGAGCAGGTCGATCGTGGCGGGTGTGGCTGGCAGGGTGTCGAGCCAGGCCAGGACCCCACTGACCGCGGGGAGCGTCACCGCGGGATCTGGATCGCCCGGTGCACCGAGCGGGAACCACGCCCAGCCACCCCAGTTACCCCAGGGGATGGGTGCGCCGAGGGCCGCGACGATATGGCCGGGTTGCAGCAGTGGCGCGATGGGCGCCAGGTCGTGTTCGCTCGCACCCAGGCCATGCATCATGACCAGCAATCGGGCGCCATCCAGCTCGGCGGCGGTGGCCTCGAGCGGTGATGGTGCGCCACTGCGCAGCCACACCACGCGCTCGATGGCCAGGGGGTTCCCCTCGGTGGACTCGCTCATGCCTCCATCCTAGGAACTCGCGCTCGGCACGCGGGGAGTGTAGCTGGCGCGAACGCACGAGGGCCGCCCACGTTGCGTGGACGGCCCTCATGTCGGGTCGGAGCGGACTAGGCCTTCGGGGCCTCAGCCGGTGCAGCCTCGACGATGTCCTCGTCCTCGTCCTCGTCGGCCTTGCCGAAGAGTGCCTTGTAGGACAGAGCCACTGCGGCGGCGACTGCGAATCCGATGTAGATCAGCGTGGCCTGGGGGTCAGCAGTGAAGATGTCGCCCAGGAACGGGGTCCAGAGATCGAATGCGAAGATGAAGCCCCACGAGTCGCCGAAGGACTCACCGGCCAGCCACAGCGTGGCGAACACGAACGAGAACGCAGCGCTCACCAGAGTGATGGCGACGATGATGATCCCACCGATCAGGCTCACCTTGTCAGCGATGAACGAGTAGGTGAAGAAGGCGATGGCGCCGACCGCGAGGCCAGCGTAGCCGAACACGGTGTTGGTCAGAGCCACAACCAGCGTGAAGCCGATCGTCGACACCAGCAGGGTGACAACGAGGCTGATCAGCGAGCTGGCAACGATGCGCTCGTTGGGCTCGGTTTCGGCCGCGGGGATCACGGCGGCGGATTCGGCAGTGCTCACGGCACGTCCTTTCATATCGGGTTCGAGGAACGTCGCCACCATAGCGCGGGAAAACCCCTAGCCGCTAGACCCGAATGAGGCTTTCCGTAATATCAGCACGAACCCCACATACCGACCCGGTCCCGTTCGGCGGCAGCCTCCAAATTGCGAAGCAAATTCCAGTGCTGGTCGTTGGGGCGCACGCGAATCGCTTCGGCAAAGCCGTTGTCGACCATGCCAGCGTTCACGAAGTAGCCGTCCTCGGTCCAGAGGTAGAGCAGCCAACGCTCATAGTGATCCTGGGGCTCGGTATCGATCGCGCCGTAGACGGTGGATCCCTCTGGCAGCAGGTCGCGCAGCTCGTTCGTGGCTTCCCGACCGAAGCATTCGACCGGCTCGGTCACTTCGGGGGTATCGATGCCGATCAGGCGCACCTTGATGCGGTCGCGCACAGCGACCTGCTTGCCACCCTTGCTGTTCAGGAACACGGTGTCACCGTCGTGCACGTGGGAGACGGTGAAGGCTTGTGCGTCCGCAGGAATGGTCGGCCAGTCGCTCGCCGGCGCGTTCGACGATCCACCGCCGGCCGGTGCGCTGGGCTTCGGCGAGGCGGACGGGCTGTGGGAGGCGGACACCGTCGGCGTTGGCGGCTGGGTCACGTCGGATCCCTGGTTGTTGCTGAGGTCCCACCAGGCCCAAATCACCACGCCAACCACGATGAGCAGTAGGACGAGCCAGGACGTAGTTCCACCGCGACGCATAGCAGCAGCCTACCGGCGGCCTCGGTTCGCGTCGGCTCGTCAGTTGCGTTAGACTCATCGGCGGTAGCGTGTCCGAGCGGCCTAAGGTGCAACTCTCGAAAAGTTGTGTGGGTGAAAGTCCACCGCGGGTTCAAATCCCGCCGCTACCGCCAGGGAAAGCCCCGACTCATCCGAGTCGGGGCTTTCTGCATGCCCGGACTTGACGCCAAGCGATGCACCTCCTAGGTTACTTAGTGAAGTAACTAACCCACTAAGGAGGCGGAATGTTCGACGAGAGCAGGCCGATCTTCCAGCAACTTGCTGAATGGCTGGAGGACGGAATCCTGCGCGGCGACTTCGTCGAGGGCGCACCGGTGCCCTCGATCAACGAACTGGCTGCCTTTCACCGCATCAACCCGGCCACCGCGAACCGAGCCGTCGCGCTGCTCAGCGATGCGGGGCTGCTGGAGAAGAGGAGAGGACTCGGGATGTTCGTCACCGTCGGCGCCCGCGAGACGCTGCTGCGTTCCCGCCAGCAGGAGTTCGCCACCCACTTCGTCACCCCGCTGCTGCAGGAAGCAGCGCGCATTGGACTGAGCCGGAACGATGTCATCCGGTTGATAGAACAGGAGAACCAGGCATGACCAGCCAGATCCCCGCGATCGAAGCCGTGCACGTTACCCGTCGTTACGGCAACACCGTCGCACTCGACAACGTCAGCTTTACTGTCCCGCAGCACGGCATCGTAGGCCTGCTCGGCCGCAATGGCGCCGGCAAGACCACCCTGATGTCGATCCTCACCGGCCAGGACCGTGCCGACGCTGGCAGTGTGCAGGTCCTGGGCCACAACCCTTACGAACACCCGGCAACCCTTGGCCAGATTACCTTCATCCGTGACAACCAGCGCTACCCCGAGGACTACAAGCTTCGCCACGCGCTGGAGGCGGCCAGTATCTTCCACGAGCACTGGGACCAAGCCTTGGCCGACCGCCTCGTCGATCTGTTCCGTCTGCCGACCAAGACCGGCATTCGCAAGTTCAGCCGCGGACAACTTTCGAGTGTGGGCATCACCATCGGGTTGGCCAGCCGTGCGCCGATCACGTTGTTCGATGAGCCCTATCTGGGCCTGGACGCTACGGCGCGCCAGCACTTCTATGACACACTGCTGGCCGATTACGCCGAACACCCACGCACCATCCTGCTGTCGACGCACCTGATCGACGAGATGGAATCACTCCTGGAGCGGGTGGTGGTGCTGGATCAGGGCCGCGTCGTGCTTGACACGGACGTTGCCGAGGCAAAGGCACAGTACTGCCAACTCGCTGGCATGCGTGGTGCCGTGGAGGGGGTCGTAGGCAGCTCCGCTGTGCTGCGCCGCCACGAGGTTGGTGGCTTGCTTTCGGTCGTTGTGGCGAGCCCGCTCACGGAGCACTTGCAGCAGGCGGCGAAGGCAGCTGGCGTGGAAGCGAGCCCGGTCTCGCTCCAGCAGATTGTGGCGGCCCTCGGCGCCGCCGACCAGGACGTTGCCGCGGCCTAGCTGCGGCGGAGAAAGGACGATTCGATCATGAACACCGCTATCAAGACGCTGCGATTGCACTTCGTCAAGCGCAACACTGTCATCCTGACCCCGCTGCTCATCTTGCTCGGCGTCGTGATGGTGACCGTGCTGATCTCGTTGACGCTGCAGCGCGTCGGGATCGATCCGGCGGATCCAAACTATCCGCTGCACGCGCGAAACAACGCGGGTGTGCTCTGGGCACTCGGAGGCTTTGTGGTGGCCCTCGGCGTGCAGTCGGTGGCGACCACCTTCCCCTTTGCGATGGCCCTCGGTGCCGATCGTCGTGGCTTTACTGTCGGCACCCTGCTCTCCCATGTGGTTATGGCGGCCGGACTCGCGGCAGTCATCTCGCTGTTGCTGCTGGTTGAGCTTGCCACAGACCACTGGTTGATCAACGCCTACGCGCTGGACGCGTATCTGCTGGGCGGCGGCAACCCGCTGCTCGCCTTCCTGATCTCCTTCCTGGCGATCTGGCTGCTGCAGTCGGTTGGGGCTGCCTTCGGGGCAGGCTGGCTGCGCTACGGCGTTCGCGGCCCGATGTTCATTGGACTTATCGCTGGCCTGGTGCTCGTGCTGATCCTGCTCGCAATCGCACCGCAGATCCCGGCAATCATCGAGGTCTTCCAGCCTTGGTGGCTCATTATTGCTGCGGCGATCATCATCCTCATTGGCGTGCTCGGCCAGTACCTGTTCCTGCGCCGCGCCACCACGCGATAGCAGGCCGATCGGCCGCTTGGTTGAGCCCCGCACCCGAATCGGTGCGGGGCTCGGCTCGTTGCGGCCATATGGCGGGATGGGTAGGCCACAATGGAGCCATGACCGTGCGCACGCCTGACCCAAATCCCGGCTGGTTGGACGACGATGAGCTGCGGGTAATTCGGCATCGACTGCCGATCACCTATGTCGAGGCGATCCCGGTTCGACTGGACGGCTCCGGTCAGGTCACCGAGGTCGGCCTGCTGCTGCGGGTGACCCCCGAAGGTGCGATGGTGCGCACGCTCGTCTCGGGCCGAGTGATGTACACCGAGACCCTGCGCGATGCGCTCTACCGCCACCTCGAAAAGGACCTCGGTCCGATGGCGTTCCCGCAACTGCCGCCGAGCATCGTGCCGGTGACGGTCGCCGAGTACTTCCCGGTGCCCGGCGTCACGCCCTATTTCGACGAGCGCCAGCACGCGATCTCGCTGGTCTACGTCGTGCCGGTGACGGGCACCTGCGAACCGCGGCAGGACGCGCTGGAACTGACCTGGCTCACGCCCGCCCAGGCTGCCTCGCCGCAGATCGCCGAGGAGCTGGAGGGTGGGCGTGGCACGCTGCTGCGCCAGGCCCTCGCCGCGCTCGGCGTGCTGCCGTAGCGAGCGGCACCCCGGCAGGGCAGGAGGGACGGCCCCGTCCTGCTAGCGAACGGTGCGTGGCGATTACTTTCCGAGGGCCGCGCGCAGGGCTGCGATCTCGGACCGGAGTGCGGCGATCTCGCCGCTGAGGTCGCCGGGGGAGCCAGTAGCCGGCGCCGCGGATGCAGCGGTGTCGGCTGGTGCCGTTGCCGTAGCGTCATCGGCCACCGCCTCGCCGTCAGCAAGCGGGTGCTCGTCGATCTCGTGGCCGCTGCGATCCACGGCCTCGACGATGACACCAATCAACAGGTTCAGCACCACCATGGTCGAGATGATCGTGAACACGATGAAGTAGAACCAGGTCCAACCGTTGGTGTCCTGCGCGACCGGGAAGACCACGTCCGGCCAGCCGTCGCCGAGCATCAGCCGGAAATGCTGCACAAAGGACAGGCCGAGCGAGCCGAACTGTTCTGGGTAATCGTGGCCAAACAGCATGGTCGACATCACTGAGAAGACGTACAGCACGATCGCCAGCAGGCCAGCAATCGAGGCGACACCCGGCATCGCCGCGGCCAGCGATTCGACCACGAGGCGCATCGACCGAATCACCGAGAGCAGACGCAGCACACGCAGGATGCGCAGCACGCGCAGCACCTGCGAGGTGGACGAGGCCGGGATGAGGGCCATGACCACCACCAGGAAGTCGAACCAGTTCCACCCGCTGCGCCAGAAGCGCGCGCCCCCGGCGTAGATGCGCAGCACGATCTCGACGACGAAGATCGCAATAATGATCGTGTTGATCAGCTCGAGGGTGTGGCCGATGGCGTGCATGATCTCGGCCGAAGTCTCCATGCCGATGATGATCGCGTTCAGGATGATCAGACCGATCACGGTCCGCTGCACCGCCTGGTGCTCAACGAAGGCAGCGACCTTGTCGCGGAACGCGCTCATGAAACCCCCTTGGCTGTCGGCCGATCCGAGCGACCACTCTAACCAGATAGCGCCTGGCGGGGCGAGGGAAATCTTGCCCGGCGAGGCGGCAGGCAGGTGGCCGGCACGCTGCGGCCGTCCCCGATCTAGGCTGCGCGCCGCTGCCAGGTGATGGCGTGCGCGGCCGAGTACCGCCGCGAGCACTTCGCGCAGGACGCCGGCCGCGAGGGGGCGCGATGCCGATAGTGCACATGGCCCGCGGGGCAGTGGCCCACCCAGGGCGCCAGTTCCGTGGCGGTTTGGCCGTGATGCACGCGCCCGCCGACATAGCCGATCTCCTCAGCAATGCGCTGCCATTTCGGGCCGTGCGCGGCACGGTGGCCTGCCATCGCATGGGCGACCTCGTGCAGCAGCACCTGGTGAATCTCGTCGTCATCGAAGCGCTCAGCAAGCAGACGCGAGACGGTGATCCGCTTCCGCGTGTAGTCGCATTGCCCGGCGCGGGTCCGAGCCCGATCGAACCCGAAGGTCCATTCGCTTGGATCCAGGTACATCCGGATCAGTGATTCGGCCCACAGCCGCACCCGATCCAGATCCGCCATGCTGCCAGCCTAACGAAGGCCCCCGACGCGAGGCGGGAGCCGTGCCGACCGGGACGGTACTAGTCCTGCGGCGCCAGGCGATACTCGATCAGTCGGTCGTCGCCCGCAGCCGGGCTGCCGCGCCCGTCGGTGTTATTGGTCAGCAGCCAGAGGGTGTCGTCCGGTCCAGGCAGGACGTGGCGGATTCGGCCGTGCAGATCCACAAACCAGTCCTGCGCCTGAGCGCCATCCGCCGAGATGGTCCAGACCCGCTGACCGCGCAGTGCGGCCATGAAGAAGGTGCCGTCGATGAAGGCGAGGCCGCTGGGGCTCGCCTCACTAGTGCGCCACTGACGAACCGGCTCGATGAAGTCCGGTGCGTCCTCCTGCCCCTCGACCTCTGGCCAGCCGTAGTTACCACCGGGCACGATGCGGTTGAGCTCGTCCCAGCGGTTCTGCCCGAACTCGCTCGCCCACAACTGTCCGTCGGCGTCCCAGGCCAGCCCCTGCGGATTACGGTGTCCGAGGCTGTAGATCGGTGACCCAGGGAAGGGGTTGTCGGCGGGAATGCCACCATCTGGCTCGATGCGCAGGATCTTGCCGCCCAGGCTGTCCATGCGCTGCGCCAAGTTTCGCTGGCCCGCATCGCCCACGGTGACGTAGAGCATGCCGTCCGGCCCAAACGCGATGCGGCCGCCGTTGTGGTTGTCTCCGCGGGGCAGATCGCGCAGCACCCACTCGGCCGCGCCGACCGTGACGCTGCCCTGGTCCGGCAGCAGCGGATACCGGCGCACCCCGTTATCGGTGGCCGAAGTCGCGGCGACATAGAGGTAGTTCTCGTCCGGATCGACCGCGATGCCCAGCACCCCGCCCTCACCCTGCGCCTTGGCCCCAGAGACGTTGACGAGCACGTTCCGCTCGCCGCTGGGCGCAATCGCCAATACCCGCTCCCGGTCGCGCTCTGAGATCAACATGGTGCCGCTGCGCAGCCGCACCACTGACCACGGTGCGTCGAGGTCCTCGGCGAGGACCGTGGGCTCGCCGATTGGCACGAGCATGGCTGCACCGGGCGCCGTCTCGGGCGGTGGCGCCGGGCTTGGCGCTGGAGGTGCAGCGGGTGCGCAGGCGACGAGGCCGACGAGCAGCCCGAACGCCACTGCCGCAGTGACAGCGTGACGCCTCGTTCCCAGACCCGACCCCATGGCTGGCAGTGTAGGGCGGCTCGCCGGATGGAACCAGGGACGAAGTTCCGGCGACTAGCCGAAGAGTTCCTTCGGTGGGGTCGGTGGCCTGGTGCCGTCGTTGTCCTGAATGGGCCGGGCACCAGCGATGAATTGGTCCAGTTCTGTGCCCGAGACGACCTTGGCCGGGAATGGTCCCAAATGCGCCAGGCGAGCCAGTTGCGCCGATGCCAGCGGCTGGTTGCGCGCCGCGAACACGAGGTTGCCGACGCGACCGCCCTTGAGCACGCCCGGCTCGACCAGGATGATCACCTCGCGGAACACTTCCTTCAGCGTGGCCGCATGGCGCCTGGCGAACTCCAGTCGATTCCCGTCAGCCACATTCACCACCACCACGCCATCTGGTGCCAGCAACGCCGACAACTCCTGGAAGTAACCCACCGCGGTGACGTGCGCGGGCGTTTGCGAGCCGCGGAAGATGTCCGAGATGATCAGGTCCGCCTTGCCCTGCAGCCCAGCCGGCAGCCGACCCACCACCTCGCGCGCGTCGCCGTAGCGGACCCGGATGGCGGCGCCTCGAGGCAGCGGCAGGTATTCGCGCACCAGGGCCACGAGCTCGGGCTCCAGTTCGATCACATGCTGCGTGGAACCAGGGCGGGTGGCCGCAATGTAGCGGGGGAGGGTGAGGGCGCCGGCGCCGAGGTGGATTGCGGTGATCGGGCCGCCCACTGGCTCGATCTGATCGATGACGTGCCCAATGCGCTGCACGTATTCAAAGAACAGTTCTGTGGGCCGATCGAGGTGCACATGCGACTGCGGCGTCCCGTCCACAACGAGCTGGAAGGTGCCGGGAATGAAGCGGTCCGGCTCGATGGTGGCAACGCTGCCATCGCTCAGTCGGGCCCGGGGAACATCAGTCACCGCTTCATGCTACGCTGCCAGTTTTGGCTGGCTGGACTTTTCCAGATAGGCGACGTAGAATTTTGCTTTGCCCTCCCAGCACCATGCCCTCAAATGGCGGTCGGCGTGTTCTCCGGGAGTGTCAGGATCGCACATCTTCGTGATGACGGCCGTTCTGACGCGCCCGATGGGGAGTTGTTCGCTCGATAACGACACAACCAGACCACTGGTCTGACGGAGGTTGATTCCGTGGCTGCTGCAAGCACCGCATCCAACACCCCTGCTCCCAAGAACGGCCGTAACGCACAGCGTTTGTCGTTCGCAAAGATTACTGACACGCTGACGGTCCCGGACCTGCTGGCGCTGCAGACCGAGAGCTTCGACTGGCTGGTTGGCAACGAGGCCTGGCGCGCTCGTGTCGCCGAGGCCCAGGCCGCCGGTCGTGAGGACCTGCCGACCCGTAGCGGTCTCGAGGAGATCTTCGAAGAGATCTCGCCGATTGAGGACCTCGGCGAGACCATGCAGCTCTCCTTCACCAACCCGACCCTCGAGGACGAGAAGTACTCGGTCGAAGAGTGCAAGGTGCGCGGCAAGACCTACGCCGCCCCGCTCTACGTCGAGGCTGAGTTCATGAACCGCCAGACCGGCGAGATCAAGACCCAGACCGTCTTCATGGGCGACTTCCCGCTGATGACCGAGAAGGGCACCTTCATCATCAACGGCACCGAGCGTGTCGTGGTGTCGCAGCTGGTGCGTTCCCCCGGTGTCTACTTCGAGAAGGTCCAGGAGAAGCTCTCCGACAAGGACACCGTCTCGGCTCGTATCATCCCGAGCCGCGGTGCCTGGCTGGAGTTCGAGGTCGACAAGCGCGACCAGGTCGGTGTGCGTATCGACCGTCGCCGCAAGCAGTCGGTCACCGTCTTCCTGAAGGCGCTCGGTATGACCAGTGAGGAAATCCTCGCTGAGTTCGCTGGCTACGCCTCGATCGAGGAGACCCTGGCCAAGGACGGCATCCTGACCAAGGAAGACGCCCTCAAGGACATCTACCGCAAGCTCCGTCCGGGCGAACAGGTTGCCGCCGAGGCTGCCCGCGCGCTGCTGGACAACTTCTACTTCAACCCGAAGCGCTACGACCTGGCCAAGGTGGGGCGCTACAAGCTCAACCAGAAGCTGGGCCTGGCCACGCCGCTGACCGAGTCGGTGCTGACCCTGCAGGACATCATCGCCACCATCAAGTACCTGGTGGCCCTGCACGACGGTCGCGCTACCATTCCGGGTATCCGCGATGGCAAGCAGGTGGACATCCGTCTCGACGTGGACGACATTGACCACTTCGGTAACCGTCGTATCCGCGCCGTCGGTGAGCTGATTCAGAACCAGGTGCGGACCGGCCTCAGCCGTATGGAGCGTGTCGTGCGTGAGCGCATGACCACGCAGGACATCGAGGCCATCACCCCGCAGACCCTGATCAACGTGCGCCCCGTTGTGGCCGCGATCAAGGAGTTCTTCGGTACCTCGCAGCTGTCGCAGTTCATGGACCAGAACAACCCGCTCGCGGGCCTGACCCACAAGCGTCGTCTCTCGGCGCTGGGCCCCGGTGGTCTGAGCCGTGAGCGTGCCGGTGTTGAGGTTCGTGACGTGCACCCAAGCCACTACGGCCGTATGTGCCCGATCGAAACGCCGGAAGGCCCGAACATCGGTCTGATCGGTTCGCTGGCAACCTTCGCCCGCATCAACGCCTTCGGCTTCATTGAGACGCCGTACCGTCGCGTGGTCAACGGCAAGGTCACCAACGAGATCCACTACCTGACCGCCAGCGAAGAGGACGAGTACCTCGTCGCTCAGGCCAATGCCCCGCTGAACCCGGACGGCTCCTTCGCCGAGGCCAAGGTCCTCGTGCGCCCGAAGGGCTCCGAGGTGCTGCTGGTCGACGCCAACCAGGTCGACTACATGGACGTCTCGCCGCGCCAGATGGTGTCGGTGGGTACCTCGCTGATTCCGTTCCTCGAGCACGACGACGCAAACCGCGCACTCATGGGTGCGAACATGCAGCGTCAGGCCGTGCCGCTGGTGCGCTCCGAGAGCCCGCTGGTCGGTACCGGTATGGAGGGCTACGCAGCCATTGACGCCGGTGACGTCGTGCTGGCCGACAAGGCCGGTGTCGTCTCCGAGGTGTCGGCTGATGTGGTGACCGTGCAGCTCGATGAGGGTGGCACGCAGGACTACTACCTGCGCAAGTTCGACCGCTCGAACCAGGGCACCAGCTACAACCACCGTGTGGTCGTGAGCGTCGGCGAGCGCGTCGAGGCTGGCCAGGTCATCGCCGATGGCCCGGCCACCGAGAACGGTGAACTCGCCCTCGGTAAGAACCTGCTCGTGGCCTTCATGCCGTGGGGTGGTCACAACTTCGAGGACGCCATCATCCTCAGCCAGCGCCTGGTGCAGGAGGACGTGCTCTCGTCGATTCACATCGAGGAGTACGACGTCGACGCCCGCGACACCAAGCTGGGTAAGGAAGAGATCACTCGCGACCTGCCGAACGTGGGTCCGGACCAGCTGAAGGACCTCGACGAGCGCGGCATCATCCGCATCGGTGCCGAGGTTCGCCCGGGCGACATCCTCGTCGGTAAGGTCACCCCGAAGGGTGAGACCGAACTGAGCGCCGAGGAGCGCCTGTTGCGCGCCATCTTCAACGAGAAGAGCCGCGAAGTTCGCGACACCTCGCTGAAGGTGCCCCACGGTGAAGAGGGCACCGTCATCGGTGTCAAGGTCTTCGACGCCGAGGATGGCGACGACGAGCTCGGCTCGGGCGTCAACCAGCGCGTCGTGGTCTACATCGCCCAGAAGCGCAAGATCACCGAAGGTGACAAGCTCGCAGGCCGCCACGGGAACAAGGGTGTGATCGCCAAGATCCTGCCGATCGAGGACATGCCGTTCCTCGAGGACGGCACCCCGGTTGACGTGGTCCTGAACCCGCTGGGTGTGCCGGGTCGGATGAACTTCGGTCAGGTGCTCGAACTCCACCTCGGTTGGATCGCCAGCCAGGGTTGGGAAGTGCAGGGTGCTCCGGAGTGGGCCAAGAACCTGCCGGAGTCTGCTCAAAAGGCTGCCCCGGGCACCAAGGTTGCGACCCCGGTGTTCGACGGCGCGACCGAGGAAGAGATCGCGGGTCTGCTCGACTCGACGCTGCTCAACCGTGACGGCCAGCGCCTGATCGACTCCAGCGGCAAGACTCGCCTGCTCGACGGTCGTACCGGTGAGCCGTTCCCGTACCCGGTCTCGGTCGGTTACATGTACATCCTGAAGCTGCACCACCTGGTCGACGACAAGATTCACGCTCGTTCGACCGGTCCGTACTCGATGATCACCCAGCAGCCGCTTGGTGGTAAGGCGCAGTTCGGTGGTCAGCGCTTCGGTGAGATGGAAGTGTGGGCACTGTACGCCTACGGTGCCGCCTACACCCTCCAGGAGATGCTCACGATCAAGTCCGACGACATCCTCGGTCGCGTTCGCGCCTACGAGGCCATCGTCAGTGGCAAGAACATCCAGGAACCGGGTACGCCCGAGTCCTTCAAGGTGCTGATGAAGGAAATGCAGGCACTCTGCCTGAACGTTGAGGTCCTCAACGCTGCCGGCGAGCCGATGAGCTTGCAGGACAAGGATGACGAGGTGTTCCGTGCGGACGCCAGCCTCGGTATCAACATTTCCAGCCGCTTCGAGTCCTCGTCCGTCGACGAGATCTAAGCCGCAACGGTCAGCATTTAGCGTTAGTAGAAGAAGAGAGACGACGTGCTCGAGGCAACGCAGTTCGATCAGCTCCGCATCCACCTGGCCACCGCGGACGACATTCGTTCGTGGTCGTTCGGTGAGGTGAAGAAGCCTGAAACCATCAACTACCGCACCCTGAAGCCGGAAAAGGACGGTCTGTTCGGTGAGCAGATCTTCGGACCGACCCGTGACTGGGAATGTGCTTGTGGTAAGTACAAGCGCGTCCGCTTCAAGGGCATCATCTGTGAGCGCTGTGGCGTCGAGGTGACCAAGTCGGCCGTGCGTCGTGAGCGCATGGGCCACATTGAGCTCGCCGCCCCGGTGACCCACATTTGGTACTTCAAGGGTGTGCCCAGCCGCCTGGGCTACCTGCTCGACATGGCTCCGAAGGACCTCGAGAAGGTCATCTACTTCGCGGCCTACATGATCACCTGGGTCGACGAAGAGGGCCGTCACAACGACCTGCCGGGTCTGGAGAACGAGATTCGTCTCGAGATGAAGACCCTGGCCGACCAGCGTGACGCTGAGATCGCCGCCCGCATGGCTGAGCTCGAAACCGAACAGGCCGCGCTGGAGGCCGAGGGTGCCAAGAGCGACCAGAAGCGCCGCGTTCGCGACGCTGCGGAGCGTGAGCTCACCTCGATCCGCCGTTCCTACGACGAAGAGATCAAGCGACTCGAGCGCGTGTTCGAGGACTTCCGCAACCTGAAGGTCGGCGACCTGCGTCCCGAGGATGCGGACTACCAGGAACTGGTCGACCGTTTCGGTCTGTACTTCGAGGGTCTGATGGGCGCCGAGGCGATCAAGCGTCGTCTCGAGAGCTTCGACCTCGAGGCCGAGGCTGAGTCGCTGCACCTGCAGATCGCTGAGGGCAAGGGCCAGCGCAAGATCCGTGCGATCAAGCGTCTGCGCGTGGTCTCGGCCTTCCTGCAGACCGGTACCTCGCCGGCCTCGATGGTCCTGGACGTGGTCCCGGTGATTCCGCCGGAGCTGCGCCCGATGGTCCAGCTCGACGGTGGCCGCTTCGCCACCTCGGATCTGAACGACCTGTACCGTCGTGTGATCAACCGCAACAACCGTCTGCGTCGTCTGCTGGACCTCGGTGCCCCCGAGATCATCGTGAACAACGAAAAGCGCATGCTGCAGGAAGCGGTTGACGCCCTGTTCGACAACGGCCGTCGTGGTCGCCCGGTCACCGGTACCGGTAACCGCGCCCTGAAGTCGCTGTCGGACATGCTGAAGGGTAAGCAGGGTCGTTTCCGTCAGAACCTGCTGGGTAAGCGTGTGGACTACTCGGGCCGTTCGGTCATCGTGGTGGGTCCGCAGCTCAAGCTGCACCAGTGTGGTCTGCCGAAGCAGATGGCGCTCGAACTGTTCAAGCCGTTCGTGATCAAGCGCCTGATCGACCTGGGCTACGCGCAGAACATCAAGAGCGCCAAGCGCAAGGTGGAGCGGAGCGATCCGAACGTGTGGGATGTGCTCGAAGAGATCATCGCCGAGCGTCCGGTGCTGCTGAACCGCGCACCGACTCTGCACCGCCTCGGTATCCAGGCGTTCGAGCCGCAGCTCGTGGAAGGCAAGGCCATCCAGCTGCACCCGCTCGTCTGCACCGCCTTCAACGCCGACTTCGATGGTGACCAGATGGCAGTCCACCTGCCGCTGTCGGTCGAGGCCCAGGCTGAGGCTCGCCTGCTGATGCTGGCCAGCAACAACATCCTGAAGCCGTCGGACGGCCGCCCGGTGACCCTGCCCAGCCAGGACATGATCATCGGTCTGTACCACCTGACCACCCACACTGAGGGTGCCACCGGTGAGGGCCGTGCCTTCGCTTCGGTGTCCGAGGCAATCCTGGCCTTCGACCAGGGCAGCCTGGACCTGAACGCCAAGGTGAAGATCCGCCTGAACAACGTGTGGTTCGCCGACGGCGAGGCCCCCGAGGGTCACGTCAATGGCAGCACTGCCATCGTCGAGACCACCCTGGGTCGTGCGCTGTTCAACGACCTGCTGCCGGAGGACTACCCCTACCAGGAGCGTGTGGCCGACAAGGGCGCGATCTCGCAGATCGTGAACGACCTGGCCGAGCGCTACCCGAAGGTGGTCGTAGCTTCGACCCTGGACAAGATCAAGGACGCCGGTTTCCACTGGGCTACCCGTTCGGGTATCACCGTGGCGCTCTCCGACGTGGTGACCCCGGCCAACAAGGCCGAGATCGTCGCCAAGTACGAGGCCGAGGCTGCCAAGATCCAGGCCAAGTACGACCGCGACCAGATCACCGCCGAGGAGCGCCGTCAGGAGCTCGTCAAGCTGTGGAGCGCATGTACTGCTGAAGTGGCTGCCGCCATGAAGGCTGCCTTCCCGAAGGACAACACCATCAACCGCATGGTCACCTCGGGTGCCCGTGGTAACTGGCTGCAGGTGCAGAACATCGCCGGTATGCGTGGTCTGGTGTCGAACCCGAAGGGTGAGGCAATCGAGCGTCCGATCATCTCCTCCTACCGTGAGGGCCTGTCGGTCGCCGAGTACTTCATCGCAACCCACGGTGCTCGTAAGGGTCTGGCTGACACCGCACTGAAGACCGCTGACTCGGGCTACCTGACCCGTCGTCTGGTCGACGTGTCGCAGGACGTCATCATCCGCGAGCTCGACTGTGGCACGACCAAGGGCCTCGACCTGCCGATCGCTACCGTCGAAGACGGCAAGCTGGTTCGCGACCTGAACGTCGAGAACTCGGTCTACGCTCGCTCGCTGGCCGCTGACGCGGTCAACGCCAAGGGCGAGGTCGTGGCTCCGGCTGGTTCGGACGTCGGTGACGTGCTGATCGACGAGCTGATCAAGGCCGGTGTCGAGCACATCAAGGTGCGCTCGGTGCTGACCTGTGAGTCGGCCGTCGGTGTGTGTGCTGCCTGCTACGGCCGCTCGCTGGCCACCGGTCAGATGGTGGAGCTCGGTGAGGCCGTCGGTATTATTGCCGCCCAGTCGATTGGTGAGCCGGGTACCCAGTTGACCATGCGTACCTTCCACCACGGTGGTTCGGCCTCGGCCGCGGACATCACGCAGGGTCTGCCGCGTGTGACCGAGCTCTTCGAGGCCCGCAACCCGAAGGGTGCGTCGCCGATCGCCGAGGCCGCTGGTCGCATCCGCATCGAAGACACCGAGAAGCAGCGTCGGATCATCCTCACCCCGGACAACGGTGACGAGGAGCAGGTCTACCCGGTGCTCAAGCGTGCCAAGCTCCTCGTTGAGGACGGCCAGCACGTCGAGCTCGGCCAGCAGCTGATCGAGGGTACCCTGGCCCCGGCCGACGTCCTGCGCGTGCAGGGTGTCCGCGCCGTGCAGAAGTACCTCGTCGACGGTGTGCAGGGCGTGTACCGCAGCCAGGGTGTGCCGATCCACGACAAGCACATCGAGGTCATCGTCCGTCAGATGCTCCGTAAGATCACCGTGGTTGAGCACGGTGACACCGAGCTGCTGCCGGGTGAGCTGGTCGACCGCTCGCGCTACAACCGCCTCAACCGTGAGGCGCTCGCGCAGGGCAAGAAGACCGCCTCGGGTCGTCAGGAAGTCATGGGTATCACCAAGGCCTCGCTGGCTACCGAGTCGTGGCTGTCCGCCGCCTCCTTCCAGGAGACCACTCGCGTCCTGACCCAGGCCGCGATGGAAGGCAAGAGCGACCCGCTGCTCGGCCTGAAGGAGAACGTCATCATCGGTAAGCTCATCCCGGCCGGTACCGGTCTGAGCACCTACCGCACCGCCACCGTCGAGCCGACTGCCGAGGCGCGCGCCGAGCGCTACCCGAAGCAGCTGTTCGCCATGGATGGTGACTACTCCGAGGCTGACCTGAGCTTCGTCGACTTCGACAGCTTCAATGCTGCCGAGGGTGACTACCAGTCGGGCGGCTACAACTAAGCCTCCGACGCTCAGCATCCCAGTAGGGCCCGCCAATGG
>JAEZHW010000061.1 GCA_023436775.1 Actinomycetes bacterium | reverse complement strand
GCCCCGCCGTTCGGCGCTGCGCAGCAGCGCCCGTTCGATGACGCCCGTCGCCTCCCCGAGTTCGGCGTCCAGCGCCGCCATCTCGTCGGACATCCGCCGCACCAGCATCGTCCGCAACTGCGCCGGCGACATCCGCGGCAGCGCCACCCCGTCGTGCCGGGCCTCGGTGACCAGCAGGATGCGTTCCATCCGCCGCGCCTGCACCGCGGCGACGTCGTCGAGCGCGACGAACAGCCGACCGTCGGCGAGCGCGTCGTGGTCGCGCAGATGCTCGAGCACCAACCGGTAGTCGGCCGCGTGCCGGGCCCGGACCGCCACCCACGGCAACAGCGCCCGAATCATCTCGCTGACGCCGAAGACGTCGTGCTCGTGGTCGACGGGAACCGCGTCCAGGTCGAAGACGATCGCCCCCGCGTCCTCGCGGACGGCGACCGCCGCGCCGTCCCGGGTCGGCCGGGCGGCCAGGGCCAGCCGTTCCCAGGACCAGCCGGCGGTATCCGTTCCGCCGCCGTGGGTGTGGTGCCGCACCCGGGCATCACCGTCGCCCCGCACTTCGACGGCCAGGGCGGACGATGCCCGCTCGGCGCCGGTGTCGGCGAGGAGACCGGCCAAGGGCGGATTCGGCGCCGCCGGATCGAGATCCGGAAACACTTCGTGCAGAAGTGAATCGGCGGTGAGTCCGAACGGGGCGAGGAACCGGTCGAGGGTCTCGGCGAGCTCGTCGGCATGCCAGTCGACGACGGCCCCCGAGGCGCCCGGGAACCTCTCCGTCTCCACCGCCAGGTGCTCACCGGCGAGAACCACGCCGTGCCCCGGCACCACCCACAGCGAGACACAGGCCGCCGGTCGTCCGACATGCACTGCGGTAGAAGATGTTCCGAGGTGGATCTCCGCACCCGGAGCGTCGGCGAGTCGTGCCGCCACCAGCCGCACCGGCAGCGGCGTCCGCACCGAGCCGGCGGCCGACGCGGGCAGGAACGGGGCGTACTCGCTCCGCGGTGCGCGCTCCCCCGCGCCGTCGGGGAAGTCGGGAACGTTCAGCGCGAGGAGGAAGACGTCGAGGACCCCGGCTCGGCGCGCTACCGCCGGGGAATCGAATCCGTCGACCGCAGCCGGGACCGCCATGGCACTCACCACTTTCGAACCCGCCGCGTCCGGCGCGGCAACCCTGACCGGAGTATGGCAACTTTCCGACGCGCCGGGAACCAACCCGCGCCGGGCGGCGTTGGACCTTCCACCATCGCCGAAAGGATCACCGATGTCCGACGCGCTCACCGAATTCGACCGTCAGCTGGACCGACTCGTCGCGCTCGACTATCCCGCTCTGGCCGGAACGTCCGAGGCCGCCTTCCGTGCAGGGTTCGCCCCCGCACGAGACGTCGTCGCCGCCCACCCCGACATGGCGGTGCCCCGCCACGAGGACCACATCCCGTTCGTGCTGGTGGCCACGGGGCTGCCGCAGGCGAGCACGATGGCCCGCACATCACTGGCCGGCCGCCCCGGCTTCACGGTGCTGGAGCCGGACGAGCTGGCGAGGTTCGGCCCGATCGAGGGTGTCGACGTCCCCGACGGCCCCGGCTACCTGCTGTTCGACATCGACACCGGCACCGAGTTCCTGAACGTCACCCCGCAGGACGCGCTGGTGACCATCACCGGCCGGCAGCGCACCCCGTTGACCATCGACGAGGGCATCGCGCTGCTCACCGCGCGCCCGGACATGCTGCGCAAGAACAAGTGCTTCTCACTGCTGGGATCGCGGTGCGGCGACAAGCGCGTCCCCGCGCTGTGGATCAGTGAGCGGCGGCCGAAACTCGGCTGGTGCTGGAACGGCAACCCGCACACGTGGCTCGGCTCCGCACATGCCGGCGGCCGAACGCCGAACGGGAACCCAGGGCACACTCTCGGATAGAAAGCGTGCCCTGAATTCCCGTTCGGGGTCGAGAACCTACTGCTGAGTGAGCGCGTGCTCCGCGGCGGCCAGCAGGACGCACGTCGCGACACCGTCCATCGCCTTGGCGAGCTCGTCCATGGACGGGAAGCTCGGGGCGAGCCGGATGTTCCGGTCGTCCGGATCCTGCATGTACGGGAAGGCGGAACCGGCCGCGGTGAGCGCGATACCGGCCTCCTTCGCCAGTTCGATGACCCGCTTGGCGGTGCCGTCGACGACGTCGAGACTGATGAAGTAGCCGCCCTCGGGCTCGGTCCACGACGCGACCTTCGCAGCGCCGAGGCGGTCTTCGAGGATTTCGAGCACCTTCGCGAACTTGGGCGCCAGGATCTCGCGGTGCTTGTCCATGTGCGCGCGAACCCCGGCGGCGTCCTTGAAGAAGCGCAGGTGACGCAGCTGGTTGATCTTGTCCGGGCCGATGGTCTTCTTGCCCAGATGCTGCTGGTACCAGGCCAGGTTCGCCGAGGAACCACCGAAGAAGCTCACCCCGGAACCGGCGAACGTGATCTTCGACGTCGACGCGAACACCAGCGGACGGTTCGGGAACCCGGCCTCCGCGGCCATGCCGAGGACGTCGAGGGCCGGCGCGCACTCCTCCACCAGCGGATGCACGGCGTACGCGTTGTCCCAGTAGAGACGGAAGTCGGGGGCCGCCGCCGGCATCGACGCCAGAGCGCGGACCACCTCCTCGGAGTACACCGCCCCGGTCGGGTTGGAGTAGGTGGGCACACACCACATGCCCTTGATCTGCGGATCGCCGGCCACCAGCTCCTCGACCTTCGCCAGATCCGGGCCGTCGTCACGCATCGGGATCGCGATCATCTCGATGCCGTAGGACTCGGTGATCGCGAAGTGCCGGTCGTAACCCGGTGCCGGACACAGGAACTTGACGACCGACTCCTGTGCCCACGGCCGCGGGGAATCCGGGGTGCCGTGCAGCAGGGAGAACACGATCGTGTCGTGCATGATCTCGAGGCTCGCGTTGTTACCGGCCAGCAGGTTGGCGGTCGGAATGCCCAGCAGCTCACCGAAGATCGCCCGCAGTTCCGGCAGGCCGGTGAGGCCGCCGTAGTTGCGGCAGTCGGTGCCGTCGGAGTCCCGGAAATCACCGTCACCGGGCAGGGACAGCAGCCCCGCCGACAGGTCCAACTGTTCCGGAGCCGGCTTACCGCGGGTGAGATCGAGCTTCAGCTTCTCCGCCTTGAGC
>JAEZHW010000058.1 GCA_023436775.1 Actinomycetes bacterium | reverse complement strand
GTGCTATGTGACAAAAACGAAATAGGGTAAATTAAACGTTTTGCTTCGTTTACTTCGTTTACTTCGTTTACTTCGTTTACTTCGTTTACTTCGTTTACTTCGTTTACTTCGTTTACTTCGTTTACTTCGTTTACTTCGTTTACTTCGTTTACTTCATTAAAACAGCAAAAAGATACACAAACGAGCACAAATTACACTATCACGAAACATTTAAAACTTCTTTTTCCCATAATACTTCGCGCGCATCGTATCAACCGCCTTCTTACTAGCCGCGCGAGCAGAAGATGTTCGTTTTGGTAGCACATCCACAGTCTTCTTTTTCTTCTTCGTCGTTGTGTCCTCAATCTTCTTTGCTTCTTCCATTGGTTCTTCCATTGCTTCTTCCATTGGTTCGTCTACTAACGGCTTGACATCTTCTTTTTCTTCTCTCGCGGCGGTTTCACTATTATTGACTGGCTCGACGACCGTTTCGTCAATGGTTTCATCCTTGACTTCTTCCATAGCAGAAGGCGTCATCTTTACGCCCTTCGTCAAAGCTTCCTTCATCTTCCTTTCTTCAATGTGCTTCTTCAGCATCTCACTGAACGTTTCTTTCTTCATTACCTTGGTCTGCGGTCTAGGTGGAGCAGCCATCATCTCTTGATCAAGAATCTTCCTTGTCTCGTACCATTCTGTAGCCACACGATGCGCTCTTGATGGACTATCGCCGTTCTCGATGAGTTCGCGTATCATATGATTCCTTTCCATTTCCAGCTCATCTGGGGACATGGGTACAGTGTTGTTTTGTTGGACAGTGATATACATCTTGTCCTCGATACCATCATCGCCGGTGAGGTCGACGCACCTTGTTGCAGCCACGACAGCCATTTTAATTATTTTGCGAAATAACTCAATTCCGACAATTTAATGAAATTGTGAGAAAGTGTGAAAGAGTGTGATTCCGATTTTGGTTGAAAGGTAGGACATTTTTTTGTTGGAAAACGCGTCATCAATTATGCACCTTATTCCTGGCGTTTTTATCGAAACGAAGCTGGGCTAAACGAAAAAAGACGTTTCTGGCCTTTAAAAATGAATGGCTATTATTTATCCGCTAGATTTTTAAAGGCCAGATTTATCGTTTCTGGTTTTCCGTTAACTTGGCAAAACGAAAAAAGACGCTTCTGGCCTAAAATGAATGGCTATTATTTATCCGCTGGATTTTTGTCCATACTTTGTCGGCCTCGTCTTATCGCCGCTTAACGACCATTTCTCACAAAACTCACAAACAACACAAAACTCACAAAATCACAATTTATCCAAATTGCTGCATTTCGACAATTTGCTGTTTCCAATAATTAGATAATATGACCCCCCTCTTCGGCGACGTGTACGACATTGTACAGTACTGCCGTAACTCGCGTGATCGCGCGTACGAGTGGTTTCTTCTCGGCGACTGTCTCAGAGACGAGTGGTGCACGGACGACTACATCGGACATCCAGCGCTGCGCGTCTTCATCGAGAAACTTCTTAAAGAAGCAAATAACGACTACAACGCCTTGTACAAACGTCTTGTGTGTGGCCCAATTGAGTTATGCTTTGCCTTAGACAATGACAAACGACATATTGTCTATAAGTGGAGACTTGTTACGAAGTTGGTCGTGAATAGATATTCTCCGATGGGACTCACGTTCAGCCACGCGGAACTTTTCGATCCAGCCAAGCACGCTTATCGTCGCGATCTTCGTTACACGCTCGCGTACGATATTACCAACCTCGGCGAGATTTTCGATCTTACTACCGAAGAAGAACAAGAACAAGAAGAAGAACCGATTGAAGAAGATAGGAAAATTGTACCAGCTATTCGTAGTATGGTCTTTCCGGTCTTCGATGCTCTGCCGAAGTACAAGCAGACCAGACCATCTCGAGGAAGCAAAACGGCTGCGTTACAGCTCTTCAAGAAGATTGCGGCGGACAAAAAAATGCATGAAACGTCTATGGTTGCTACTTATTGATCTTGTTGATCGTGTTGATCGTGTTGATCTTGTGTATCTTGTGTATCTTGTTTGCTTCTTTTTTTCGTAACATCAAATTATACAACGTTCTGGCCTTTCTTATACAAAATGAATGGACAATAATTAACGGACGAACTGGTCTGGTTTCTGGCTTTTGTTGCCAGCTTACTATTTATACAACGTTCTGGCCTTTCTTATACAAAATGAATGGACAATAATTAACGGACGAACTGGTCTGGTTTCTGGCTTTTGTTTTAAATGCCATATTGTCTACGTCCTACCTTTCAATCACAATCTTCACAATCTTTGCATTTCTCACAATCATCACAATTTTCTTTATTTTTCGCATTTCGACAATAATAATATGTCGAGCGAATTCATTCCCGACGGCAAGACGATCGACGATATGTTCAAACGTCGACGCTTATCGCTACCAAGTGATGGTAATGATGGTAATGATAACAACCATGAAGAAGAAAGCTTGTCCTTACACGAAGAAGTTACTCTTTCTTCTTCTTCTGCAACCTATATGATTGGACCCCACTCCGACGACACCGAACCTCTGTGGAAATCCTCCGTTTACTTCAATGGCTGTCTTTACAAATCCATTTACCACGCCATTTACATGGAAGACAACGAAAAAATCAGTGCGAAACGGCTGATCAAAAGGAATTTCAGGCCCAATCCGATGCGTGTCTGTGAAGTTGTGGCCACGTATTGTTTCCAGAATCATTCGTCCGTTAAGAAGTTTATGGAAACTCTTTACAACGAAAAACATTTACTTCATCCATCTGGACTGAGGTTTAATCTAGAGGAGGTCGGCGAAATTCGTATTTATACGAATATGTACGACTTCGTTATGATGGAATGCACACCGTTTGATATTTAGTAGCGATTGTACTTCTTTACTGAAACGACGTCTGCAATTGTGTTAGTAGCTTTTGATTTTGATAGTGGCTGTAATTCTTTACTAAAACGATGTCCGCAAATGTGTTAATGTATTAGTAGCTTTAAAATTTTAGTAGTGGCTGTACTTATTTACTAAAACGAAATAGAAAAAAAACGCCATTACAGAACAACACATAAAACGAAAAATAACGACAAGATTTTTATTCACGCAATCACAAAGATTTACATGCGACACAAACAACACAAACAAGACAAACAACACAATAACAAGCGCGACAAAAAAGAAAAAACGCAAAGAACGTTAGACGCGAAGGTTGCTTTTGAGTACATTAGTGACCGTATCCATGTGCTTCTTCATGAGGGTTTCCGATTTGTAGTTCGCGGCAATATCATTTGCTTCCATAAAGTAACCGATGAGGTGTGCTTCGGCTACTTCGCGAAGAGCAAGCACAGCTTGCTCGCTAATACGAATATCGTGATGATATGAGTTGGCAATTTCCCTCACCAATCTCCGGAAGGTAGAGTAAGGAATGATATTATCGGTGCGTCTCTGTTGATCCCTAATCTCCCTTAGAGCGCGAATCCCATTCTTGGTGCGACGCTTCTTCTTTTGCTTCTTGTCCTTGCCAATGTTCCTGGGCAGCTTGCTAAGAGAAGTTTTCATGGGAACTGCATCGAAAGTTGCCTTCTTTGCGACTTGCTTAACACGTCCCTTTGGCTTCTTCACCTCTTCATCATCTTCTTCTTCGACGTCCATACTGTCTTCGTTTGATTCCGCATCTTCCGCATCCAAAATAGTCTGAGTAACTTCTTCCTCCTCTTCTTCTTCTTCCTCTTCCTCTTCTTCCTCTTCCTCCTCTTCTTCTTGCTCTTGCTCCTCTTCTTCCTCCTCTTCTTGCTCTTGCTCCTCTTCTTGTTCTTCACGTTCTTCGTCTTCTTCTTCGTCGAGTTCTACGCCTCTAGTGTTTTCATCTCCGGACAATTCTTGAGACAATTTGGACAAGTGTTGAAGATGGGACTTGTGTTTGGCGTCGGCGATAATTTTCTGAACTTCTTTTCCGTAGGAGGTGTCGCCAATGACGGCGATACCCTTGCCCCTATGGACGGTATTCGTTTGGGTACGCATAATAAAAAAAGAAATAGTAAAAAATGAATTAATTGTGATTCGAGTTAAAAAAGAGTGTTTAGAAGAAGGGGGACAATTAAAGTGGGAG
>JAEZHW010000025.1 GCA_023436775.1 Actinomycetes bacterium | reverse complement strand
CCGACGGCGAACCGGCTCGCGACGTCGGTACCCAGCGCATCGGGGTTGGCGGTGACCCACTCGCCGTGGATCGCCCACGCCTCGTACGCCTGCCCCGTGCGAAACGCGGCGGTCCACTCGTCCAGCGAGTCCAGCGGGGGAAGCTGGACGGCGCCGAGCGCACGTGCAGCCGACTCGGTCTGCTCACGGACGTACGAGGTGACCGGCGCCAGGACGTCGGGGGACCACACCGCGGAAGTAGGGCTGGGCGCGCCGTCTTCGGGGAGCAGTACCCGTCCGGCGGACCGCAGCGTCTCGGCGTCCCGCGTCAGCCAGGCCACGGTGTCGAACGACGGTGCCAGCGGCAGGACGCCGTCGGCATCGACCGCTCCGTGTGTGGGGCGCATTCCCCACAGACCCTGGTAGCTGGACGGGACCCGAATGGAGCCGGCGGTGTCGGTGCCGAGGCCGATGCTCGACCAGCCGTGGCGAACGGCGGAGGCCGACCCGCTGGTGGAGCCGCCGGGGATCCGGGTGGGCGCGGCCAGGTTGACGGGAGTTCCCCAGTCCGCGTTCCTGCCGGCCAGCCCGAAGGCGAACTGGTCGGTCTGGGTGACGCCGGTGACGTCCGCGCCGGCGGCCAGGAGTCGGCGTACGGAGTCAGCTGATTCGGGGGCGGGATCCTGTTGCGCGAGGAAGGTCCGGACGCCGGCCGCGCGGGCCACACCGGCGACCGCGAACAGATCCTTGACGGCCACCGAGTGCCCGGTCAACGGTCCATCCGGCGCGCCCGCAGCCAAGGGATTGCCGACCACGCGCCAGATCGTCGATTCCGCGGGCTTGCTCGGCGGGGTGACGTGGGCGGCGGCAATTCGCCACACACTGTCGGTGCAGCGCCACAGCTGGGTCTGCAGTCCCGAGGAACCGGTGCCGGACTGCACCCGCGCGGTGGTGTAGACGAGCGAGTCGGACAGCACTCGGGTCCACAACTCCACGACGCGTCGTGTCGGTCGGTCGGGGCGTGCGCTGCGGAAGTCGCTGATCGCGGCATAGCCCTCGAGGACTCCGTTGCCGTCGGCGCGGAGGGTGTCCTCGGAGTTCTCGAACAGGTCGTCGAGTTCGGCGACGTCGTTGGCGAGCAGGGCCACGTCGTAACGCCAGAACGCCTCGAGGAACCCGGCGGGCAACGGGGCGTCGGTTTGCGGGATCACGGCGTCGTACATGGACATTTCTTATCGCGCAATTGTTTCGCCATGTCGCGGAAATGTTTCGGGTCGGTATCCGGACCGGAGCGTTGCACGCGAACGAGGGGGATATCACCCGGCCCGGCCCTCGACCTGTCTCACCGGTCCGGGCTCGGGGGCTGCCGCAGCCGAAGTGGGCCGGTCCCGTTGTGACACCATGGCCGGGTGAGTGATGCTGTCGTCCCGACCCCGCCCGATCCGTTCTTCACGGTGGGCACCCGCCTGCCCGATCGGCTGGGCCGCACCGGCACCCTACACACCCCGCACGGCGACATCCGGACCCCGGCGTTCATCGCCGTCGGCACCAAGGCGACGGTCAAGGCGGTGCTGCCGGAGTCGATGAGCGACCTCGGCGCGCAGGCCGTCCTCGCGAACGCGTACCACCTGTACCTGCAGCCCGGCCCCGACATCGTCGACGAGGCTGGCGGCCTGGGTAAGTTCATGAACTGGGACGGCCCCACCTTCACCGACAGCGGCGGCTTCCAGGTGATGTCCCTCGGTGTCGGGTTCAAGAAGGTGCTCGCGATGGAGGCCGTCGGCGTCCAGTCCGACGACGTCATCGCCGCCGGCAAGGAGCGGCTCGCGCACGTCGACGACGACGGTGTCACCTTCAAGTCGCACCTCGACGGCTCCGCGCACCGGTTCACCCCCGAGGTGTCGATGCAGATCCAGCACCAGCTGGGCGCCGACATCATGTTCGCGTTCGACGAGCTCACCACCCTGCTCAACACCCGCGGCTACCAGGAGCGGTCCGTGGAGCGGACGCAGGCGTGGGCGGTGCGCTGCATTGCCGAGCACGAGAAGCTCACCGCGGAGCGGGCGCACCGTCCGTACCAGGCGCTGTTCGGGGTGGTGCAGGGCGCACAGTACGAGGATCTGCGCCGCCAGGCCGCTCGCGGGCTCGAGTCGATCCGCGGCGTCAGCGGCCGCGGCTTCGACGGATACGGCATCGGCGGTGCCCTCGAGAAGCAGAACCTCGGCACCATCGTGCGCTGGGTCAACGAGGAGTTGCCCGAGCACAAGCCCCGGCACATGCTCGGCATCAGCGAACCCGACGACATGTTCGTGGCGATCGAGAACGGCGCCGACACATTCGACTGCGTCAACCCGACCCGGGTGGCCCGCAATGCGGCGATCTACCACCCCGACGGCCGTTTCAACATCAACACGGCGCGGTTCCGGCGGGACTTCACCCCGATCGACGACGAGTGCGACTGCTACACGTGCGCCAACTACACGCGGGCCTACATCCACCACCTGTTCAAGGCGAAGGAGATGCTCGCTTCGACGCTCTGCACCATCCACAACGAGCGGTTCACCGTGCGGTTGGTGGACCGGATCCGGGAGAGCATCGAGGGCGGCTACTTCGACGAGTACAAGCAGGAGACGCTCGGCCGGTTCTACGGCAAGAGACCGTCCTCGACCGGGGCATAGCTGGGCTCACGCTTCTTCACGAACGCGATCACCCGGTACGTCACCGGCATGACGACGATCTCGACCAGCGTCTTCCACAGGAATCCGACGATCACGTAGTTGACGAAGTCGCTCCACGTGGAGATGCCGATGGCGCCGGCGGCGATGGAGCAGAAGATCAGGGTGTCGGCGAACTCGCCCACCACGGTGGACCCGATCAACCGTGCCCACAGGTACTTCTCGCGGGTGCGTTCCTTGATGAGCACCAACACCGCCGAGTTGAGGAGCTGACCGACGAGGTAGCCGGCGAGTCCGGCGACCAACAGGCGCGGGACCACGCCGACGACGGCGTCGAACGCGGCCTCGTTCTCGTAGAAGTCGGCCGACGGCAGGTTCTGGGTGATCCAGAAGCTCAGCGCCGCCAGCAGCAGCGAGCCGAAGCCGATGTAGATCGCGCGGCGGGTGGCCTTGAAGCCGTACACCTCGCTGAGGACGTCACCGATGACGTATGCGAGAGGGAACAGGAAGAAGCCGCCGTCGGTGATGATCGGCAGGATCTGGAGCGGTCCGAGCGAGACGTCCTGGTCCACGAAGAAGGCGACGCCCTTGGTCGCGCAGATATTGGAGATCAGCAGCGTCGCGGTGAACAACGCCACCATGGTGGCGTAGTAGCCGCGGTTGACGTGCGCAAACGATGCCGGGGCGGGAGCGGGGGACGGGGACTGTACGGACTCTGTCACCGCGTCATCCAAGCACTCGACGGGTTGTGACGCAGCATCGCACCACCCCCGTCGACCCCCTTGACG
>JAEZHW010000068.1 GCA_023436775.1 Actinomycetes bacterium | reverse complement strand
ACTACCTGCTGCCGCTGCTGGACATGTGGACGGATGTCTTCACCGCGCCCGGAGCCCGCACCACCGGGACGGGTGAGCAGCACTTTCTCCTGACCCCTCCCGGGTGGAGCGGAGAGGTCCCCGGCGGTTTGACGCAGATCAAGGCCCCGACCGTCTACGTGTGGGCGATCGGACGCACCCAGACCAACGGACCTGCGGACTTCGCCGCGGTGAACGCGTTCCAGGACGGCCTGCGCATCGAGCGACCAGGCGGCGGTGACGCGAGAGTCCCCGCCGACATCAGCGACGTTCCGTCGAGTGTCGATATGTCGCTCGAGCCGCTGACCATCGTGAACACGCTGACTGCCGTCGACTTCTTCACCTACGCGGCACGGCTGTTGAAGAAGCATCCACCGCACCTGACGGACGGGTCGACGATCGCACGGATCGGCCGCATCGGAATCGTGCCCGGCGCGGATTTCGACCCCTCCCGGTTCACGGACGACCAGCTCGCCGCCCTCCAAGCCGGAGTGTCCGCCACCGTCGAGTCGTATCCGAAGTACGTGCCGTTGCTCGGGAAGATGGACCACGGCTGGGCGCTCTACACCGCCGGCATCGGCGTGTACGGGAACGACTACCTGAAGCGCGCGGTCACTACTTTCGTCGGGCTCGGCGCCAATCAGCCCGATGACGCGATCTATCCGGTCAATGTCTTCGACAGCACCGGCGTCGGCCCCGTCGGAGACAACGACTATGTCATCCACTTCGACGCCGCCGACCTGCCGCCGGTGAACGCGTTCTGGTCGCTGACGATGTACGACGCGGACGGCTTCCAAGTCGCCAACGAACTGGGCCGATTCGCGATCGGCGACCGCGATCCTCTCGTCTGCAACCCCGACGGCTCGCTGGACATCTACATCCAGCACCGCAACCCGGGCCCCGAGAAGGAAGCGAACTGGCTGCCTGCACCACTGGGCCCCCTTGGCATGACGCTGCGCCTGTACGCTCCGAAACCCGCCGTACTCACCGGGGAATGGCACTGCCCGCCCCTCGTCAAGGTCTGACCAACTCCCGCACCAGCCCGAACCCCCACGCGGGGAGCGTCACATGTTGCGCACCCAGGTCCGCAGGGCCTCTTCGTGGACGTCGGTCTGCTCGGCGATGCGGTTGATGGCGCCGGTGCGGGTGTCGGGGTCGAACCGCTTGTCGTCACCTCCCCGTTCGTGAGCACGCGCGTGCCGGGAGAACTCGACGCTCGACGCTCGGCGGCGACCGATCCGTTATCGGGTGAATGCGAGTGATCAGCGCCACCTCGTCGGGGTGATACGAGTCACGTTCCGGCCGATGCGGCGCCGGTGCGAGTGCTTGCATCCGAGGCGACTGAGCAGCGAGTTTTACCAGTTCACGGGTATTTTCCGGTACGGATGTCTCGAAAAACGGGGCCGTGACCTCGCCGTGATTTCGCCATACCGTTGTAACCAGTCCGAGACCGAAGCGCTCGGAAGTACGAAGCAACACCCGGCCCCGTCACTACGTATCTCTGTCCCGCGGGGTCGGACGACAGACCGATGAGGGGCAGAGGCGAGGCCCATACGAGCCCGGATCGACCATTCTGCGTCGTCCGACGGCCGCCTCGCCGGCAACACGGAGAGGATCCACCCCACATGGCAAAGTTCGACATCAAGCGCACCCTCGGTACCGTCGCCGCCACCGCGGCCCTGGTCGCCGCCCCGCTCGCGATGAGCACCGGTACTGCCAACGCCGCATCCGGAAACTGGGACGCCGTCGCGCAGTGCGAGAGCAGCGGCAACTGGGCCGCCAACACCGGCAACGGCTTCTACGGCGGCCTGCAGTTCACCCAGAGCACGTGGCAGGCCTACGGTGGCTCCGGCATGGCCCACCAGAACTCCCGCGAGGAGCAGATCCGCGTCGCCGAGAACGTCCTGGCGGGCCAGGGCCCGGGCGCATGGCCGGTGTGCAGCAAGTACCTGTGAGCCTGACGGTCGGGCTGGGCTGAGCCCGACCGTCCCTCCGTGCGTTGCGGGGTCAGCTGCCGGTGCCCCGGGGCAGCAGGCTCAGCGCGAGATGACGGTTCAGGTCGTCGAGATCCGGGGATTCGCCCCGGTAGCCGAGGTAGCCGTCCGGCCGGACGACGACGGCAGCGGGTACCCCACTCAGCCCGTACGCCTTCGCGACACGGGCATCGGCGTCGACGAGGACGGCGCCCGCCGCGGTCACCGTGGGATCGGGCGTGATCACGTACGGCCGGACGAGCGGGCCGTCCCGCTCGGTGACCGACTCCGCGATGGCCAGGCACGGGCGGACGTCCGACGCATCCGGGGCCCACAGCAGCAGGGTGTGACCGGGGTGCCGGAACAGGTCGTGGATGCGGACCGGCGTCGCGACCGAGACCTGGCGCAGGCCGGGCACGTCGGGGGCGCGGTCCCCGGGGCGGGGATCGGCGGCGTCGCCCGCCACCAGCGGGCTCTCCCGATATCCGACCAGCAGTTGCGCCTCGCGGAGGATCGTCCGCACCGGATCCGCCTCGGACGCACCGATCCCCTCCCGCGCGTGCCGGACCGTCCGGGCCCCCACCTCGGCGCCGCCGGCGCGGCGTTCGGCGGCGTAGCTGTCGAGCAG
>JAEZHW010000047.1 GCA_023436775.1 Actinomycetes bacterium | reverse complement strand
TCGGTATGCAGAGTCTGTTCGACGATCAGGACATGACCGGACTGGCCGACGAGATCCGGCGCGGCTCGGTGTCACCGCGGGAAGTGGTGGAGTTCGCCCTGGCTCGGCTGGAGGAGCGTAACCCCGCGGTCAACGCCGTGGTGGCCGAGCGGGCCGACGCCGCGCTCGCCGAGGTGGACGCGGGATTGCCGGACGGGCCGCTGCGCGGAATGCCGTTCCTGATCAAGGATCTTCACGCCGACGTTGCGGGACTGCCGACCACCAACGGCTCCCGTCTGTTCGCGGACCGGATCGCCGAGCGGGACACCGAACTGGTGGCCCGGTATCGGCGGGCCGGTCTGGTGATCATCGGCAAGACCAACACCCCGGAGTTCGGCCAGAACGCGAGCACCGAGCCGGTGCTGTTCGGGCCGACGCGCAACCCGCGCCGGCTCACCAACAGTGTCGGTGGCTCCTCCGGAGGAGCCGGCGCGGCGGTGGCCGCCGGCATCCCCCCGGCCGCGCATGCCAGCGACGGCGGGGGATCCATCCGAATCCCGGCGTCCGCCAACGGACTCGTCGGACTCAAGCCGTCGCGGGGACGGATGCCGTCGACCTCCCTGCTGTCGGCGCCGCTCGGTATCGAGCACGCGTTGACCCGGAGTGTCCGCGACACCGCGCTGCTCCTGGATCTCACGTGCGGACCCGCGACCGGTGCGTCGTTCGCGATTGCTCCGCCGGCCCGCCCGTACGTGCAGGAAGTGGGCGCGGATCCGGGCGTGCTCCGGATCGGGGTGACCACCACCCTGCCCAGCGGCGAGCAGGCCCACCCCGACTGCGCCGCCGTCGCCACCGATGTGGGCGTCATGCTCGAGAAGCTGGGGCACCGCGTCGACTCGGTCGCGCCCGCCTTCCCGCAGGACGCACTCGCGGTGGTGGCGCAGTACCTGATGTCCGCCCCGATGTCGGTGCAGGTCGATCGGCGGCTCGCGGAACTGGGTCGGGAGCTGCGGGGCGACGATCTCGAGGCGCTCCCTCGACTGCAGTACGAACGCTGCAAGGCGCAGTCCGCCACCGACCTCGCCGTCGCCTACACCCAGCTCGAACGGGTCGCCGTCGAAACCGATCGGTTCTTCACCGAGTTCGATGTCCTGCTCACCCCGACGCTCGGCAGCCCCACGCCGCCGCTCGGCCTCCTCGACGCGGAGAACGTCGAGGCGATGTGGAAGCACGGCGGGATCTACGGTGCCCTCACGTCACCCTTCAACAGTGGTGGGCAGCCGGCGATTTCACTCCCGCTGGGCCGGGACGCGACCGGCCTTCCGCTGGGAGCGCAACTTGTTGCCGCGCACGGCCGGGAGGATCTGCTGCTGCGCGTCGCATCGCAGCTCGAGGCGGCGTACCCGTGGGACATCACCCCGGTGCGGCCGGCGGTGGCCGGCTGAGCCGTCGTGCGGGCCGGCGCCGATCAGGAGGCCGGGGTCGGGATGCGCCGGCGGTCGGTGACGCGTAGTCGCGCGATGCGGTGGCCGTCGAGTTCGCACACCGTGAACCGGTGCCCGGCGATGGTGACACTGTCGCCGACGTGGGGCAGTCGTTGCATGTGGTGGAGTACGCAGCCGGCAACCGTTTCGTAGGGGCCGGACGGCAGTCGCAGTCCGGTCTGCTGTTCGAAGTCCTCCACCAGCAGCAGTCCGTCGACCGTCTCGTGGCGCAGTCGCCGGGCCGGATGCTCCAGGCTCCGAGGTGGATCGAACTCGTCACGGATCTCGCCGACGATCTCCTCGAGGAGGTCTTCGAGAGTGACGATTCCGGCGGTGCCACCGTATTCGTCGACGACGATGGCGATCTGCGCGTTGGCGCGCCGCATCTCGGTGAGGGTTGCCAGCGCGGGCTTGGTGCCCGGAAACTCGAGGATCGGCCGGCACAGGTCGGTGACGGTGCGGCCGTCACCGGGGCCGGAGCTGCGCAGATCCCGGACGTGAACGAATCCGCAGATGTCGTCGAGTGATCCGTCGGTGACGGGAAATCGGCTGTGTCCCAGTGTGATCGCCTGGTGCTGTGCTACTTCGACGGGCATGTCCGCTTCGTGGAAGTCGACCTCGGTGCGCGGACGCATGACGGCGGTCAGGGAACGCTCCCCGGCGTCGAGGACCTCGGCCAGCAGGCGGCGTTCGTCGTCGCTGACCGCGGTGTGCCCGACGAGCAGTTCGCGGAGTTCGTCGTGGGTGATCTCCTCTCCCTTGCGGCTGGGGTCGGCGCCGAGGAGTCGGACGAGGGCGTCGGTGGACACCGACAGCAGCCAGATCACCGGCCGCATGAGTGCGGCGAAGCGGTCGAGTGGCGGGGCGGTGACCAGGGAGACGCCCGTCGACCTCTGGAGCGCAATACGTTTGGGGACGAGTTCGCCCAGGACGAGGGAGAGGTAGGCGATCACGAGGGTGGTGCCGACCAGGGCGAGGGCGTCGGCGAGACCGGCCGGCAGCCCCCAGGCGCGCAGAGTCGGGGCGAGGTCGGGTGCGATCGTGGAGGCACCGTACGCGGCGGAGAAGAACCCGGCGACGGTCACGCCGATCTGGACCGTGGAGAGGAAGCGGTTGGGATCCCGGGCCAGGGCGGCGGTGCGGGCGCCCCGTCGGCCGCGCTCGGCCATCTGTCGAATCTGACTCTCGCGCAACGAGATCAGTGCGATCTCGGTAGCGGCGAAGACGCCGCCGATGAGGATGAACACCAGGACCAGGACGAGGTTGGCGACCGTGCCGGTACTCATGAGACCCATCCGTGACGGTCCGGACGGCACTGGTCGGGGCGGACGTCCATCGTCCCTTCTCCTCACGCGTCACCGTCTGCG
>JAEZHW010000039.1 GCA_023436775.1 Actinomycetes bacterium | reverse complement strand
CCGGAATGTCGGCTAGGTCCGGTTCCTTCTTCAGCGCTACGAGCACGGACCAGCCGTCCATCTGCGGCATCATTATGTCGAGCGTGATGGCGTCGGGCCGATCCGTACGCGCGAGAGCCAGCGCCTTGGCGCCATTTTCCGCATAGATGACCCTGTATCCGTTGCGGGTAAGCTGCGACCCGATGATATGCAACGCGGCCGGATCGTCATCTACGACGAGAACCGTGCCGCGATCGGCTGCAGGTTCGGCGCGGCCGGCAACCCTGTTGGTTGCGCGCTCGTCGCCAGCTTCACCCGTCGGAAGCGTAAGTTCGAACTGGGAGCCCTTGCCAGGTTCGCTGGTGACGCTGAGGTCGCCGCCAAGCATCTTCGCAAAGCTGCGCGAGATTGCGAGGCCGAGACCTGTACCGCCAAACTTGCGCGTCGTAGAGGAGTCAGCCTGCGAGAACGCCTGGAAAAGCCGCGACATCTGTTCTTGGCTCATGCCGATACCGGTGTCGCTGACGGTGAACGAGATTGTGCCTTCCGCTCCGTCGCCTCCACGCTTTACCGCCAGTTCCACCGTTCCGTCCTGCGTGAACTTTGCGGCGTTGCTTAGCAGGTTGATGAGCGTCTGCTTGACCTTGGTGACGTCGCTCATGATCGATCCGATGTCCGGCGGGCAGGAAATCACGAGCCGATTCGAATTACGTTCTGCCAATGGACGCACCAGCATCTCGACGTCGTCGATCAGGCTCGCGACATCGAAACTCTCATTGTAGATCTCCATTCGTCCCGCCTCGATCTTTGAAAGGTCGAGGATGTCGTTGATCAATCGCAGCAGGTGGTTTCCGGCAGTCTCGATCTTCTTGAGGTCCGGCAGAAAGTCGTCTTGGCCGGTGTCCTGCGCATCCTCCTGCAATATTTGGCTGTAGCCGATGATGGCGTTGAGCGGCGTCCGCAGCTCGTGGCTCATATTGGCAAGGAACTCGGATTTCACCTGGGTGGCGCGCTCGGCTTCGTCGCGTGCGGTTTCGAGATCGTCCTGCCGCTGGCGCATCTCCGTGATGTCCGAATAGACAACGATGAAGCCGCCATCATGCGTCTCGCGTTCGCTGATCTGCATCCAGCGCCCGTCGCGGAACTGCGACACCCGCGTTGAATTGTGCCCGTGACTTTTCTTGCGCTGCGCAGCCCATTGCTCCGGCGTGAGGTCGGTCTTGATCACCTCTCGTCCCGCAACCTCGATTACCTCGTCGAATGAAGCCTTGCGATCCACGAGGTCGATGTGGCTCGGGTGCAGCGTACGGAAGCGTTCGTTGGCGAGGACCATCCGCCCGTCCGGACCATAGAGGCTGAAGCCTTCCGGCATGCTTTCGATTGCATCGATGATGGTCTGACGCTGCTGGTGCGATTCCCGCGCAAGCCGCTCGCGCTCGCCCACGCTGTCGCGCAGCAGGAACAGCGCTTCGCTCACCTTGCCGAGTTCATCTCCACCAGCGCGAGGGATCGCGACGTCGAGACGCCCCGCCGTCAGGCCGTTCACCGACGAGACCATGTCGTCGAGAGGTCGAAGGATCGAGCGCAGGATGATGAAGGTCAGCAGACCACCGACCAGAATCGCGATTGCCGTCATTGCCTGCGATACGGCTGATGCCGCCGCGTACTGCTGCAGGATGCCCGCCCGCGCCTCGGACGTGCGGGCGAAGAGACTGCGTTGCACGTTGCGCAGCAATTCCTCGACGCGGTCTCCCGCCTGTCGTGCCTGGGCGAACTGGGCGTTGCCGATCACCCGCTGGTCATTGGTGTAGGACTCGACGGCGCGGTTCGCCAGATCGTCGAAATGCGCCACGCCGGCGGCAATCTCCGCAGCTTCCTTGGGCAGGTGCTGCCCCAGATTTGCCAGATGACCGTTGAGACGCTCGCGTGCTTCGGCAGCGTTGTTCTCCGCCAGCGCCAGCAGACTGACTGCCAGGTCCGCCTGCCAGTAGCGGAGGTCGGTGAACGCGGCGCGAACTCCGATGGCCGTCTGGCTGATCGCGGCAATCCGTGCGGCTTCCTCTGCTCTTTCTTCGGCATTGTGAAGTTCCGAGCGAACGTAGAAGCTTGTGGCCGCCATCGCCGAAAGAAGCACGACAGCTAGCCCGATCAGCCGCCAGCGAATGGATATGCGCCTCAATGGACGGAACAGGTCGCCTCTGCTCATTGCGGAACTAGCCTGATGCTGATGACGCCGCCAAGTTCTCCTTCGGCTGCGCCTTCCTTGGGGTAGCCGGTGATGTCGTGTTCGCCCTTGGGGCCTCCATGGCAGGCGAGGCAGGAAGGCGCGTAATATTCCGGCACCATGATCCGCACGCGCGCCCCTTGCTCTGTCGTCTCCACCCCGGAGTAGATTTGTCCGCGTGGCCAGTCCGTGCTCTGCAGATACTCCCGGATCGCTGCTTCCTCCCAGGCATCGGGACGTGCGCGGCGATTGCGAACCAGCTCGGGCGGAGCGGTGACCTTTATCGACGCCTCCTCGCCCATCCGTCGTCCAAATGCTTCGGTGACGAGGCGGGCAAAGGTCGCTGGAATGAAGCCCTTGAAGCCGATGCCCTGCGCATTGATGGTCTGCTGGTTTGCATCCATCACCTCCACGACCGCCTCCATCTTGGCGCGCATCAGGCGACCTTCATAGGAGGCAGGATCAATCGTCGTG
>JAEZHW010000030.1 GCA_023436775.1 Actinomycetes bacterium | reverse complement strand
ATGGATTGTCACTGACAATCTCTTTATCCAAAGGAATCTCTAAACATCAATTCCGAAGAATCAATGCCGAGGTAATTTGGCATTTGACATTGTGCACGCTGTTGAGTTCTCAAGGATCGGACGCTCCTAGCTCTGCCTCTCGACAGTGCACTAGGGCAACTTCTCCCCCTCACGATCACACCGCGAGGCAGAAAACCGGCTGTGAAAACAGAAACTGTTTTCGGCGATCTTCTGATCGAGTGGAGTGAGAGTTGGTGTCCAGCTTCGGTATCCGTTATTCACGGTGTCCGATTCGGACGTGATCCCCGCTTGAGGCCGGCGAGCTCTTCCGCTCTTTCCGCACCGTTTGGGGCGACATGTAAGAGATTACGCGGAGATTTCGTCCGGTGCAAATCCGGGTCAAATCTCGGGCGTGTCGCCCGGATTTTCGGGGTCACGCCTCGCCCGACACCCCGTTCCAGCGCAGCACGCCGGCACGGGAACGGACCACGACGACAGCCAGGGTCAGCACCGCAGTACCGACCAGTACCAGCGTGCCTCCGCGAATGCCGGCACTGATCACGAAGCTCAGCCAGCTTTCGCCCGCGCCTGGTCCGCCGTGACGGACCAGGCTGTAGGTCAGCGTTCCAACCGGCGCAGCGACGACCGCAATCCAGAAGGCCGGCCGGAACCAGCCGGGCAGCACCCGGCGATGCTGCTGGGCCGGCGCGGTCTGCCGCAGGTATCGCCACGCCACCCACAGCAACAGTGCGAGGCCTAGGACGCTACAGCTGATCTGGAACCAGCGCTCCACCGGGAGGTCAAACACCACGGATGCCAACCAGGGGAAGACCTCGCTCCCCCAGCGGTCGGCATGGGTGAACTCATCCCAGAGCACGTGCGCGCTGACCCCGACCGCGAGGGCAAGCAGCACACCGCCGATCGCGCGGAGGCGCTGGGACCAGTTGGCGCCTCGCCCACCCCACAGCGAGAACCAACCATCGGACCAGTTCGTCGACCACGAGGCTGGCAGTCGCTCATTGACCGGATCCGGCAGGAACTCCACCAGCACCGGTCGCAGCACCATGCGCCACACCAACACCAGCAGGAAGGCCACCGGGATGCCGACGGTGAACATCGTCGGGTACTCGTGCGTCACGCAGTAGCACCAGAGCCACTGCATGTACAGCGGCAGATCCGGCGCCATCATGGCGATGGCAGCCACGCCAAAGTAGCTGGTTCGGACCACTGGGAGCGCGAGGGCTGCATGGCTCAGGGTGAACGGCATGGCCGCAGTCTAGCGAGGCGCACGACTCACGGTCGGGTACGCCATCGCCTAGTGGTATTTGCCCTTCACCCCGCGCCACAGTAGGACCACCAGTGAGGACACGCTCACTGCCACGAACAGCCAGCTCAGGGTGACGATCAACTCATTGATCAGGTCCGGCAGCCAATAATCCATCCGCTGGCCGGGCACCTGAGACAGCACCATCGAGTACCGCGCCACAAGCCATACGAAGGCCACGCCCCAGACGCTGCGGACAATCCAGCGCGGCACCACCCGATCGAGTTCGGTGGCAATCGGACGCCGCAGGAGCAGCAGGAGACCGACCACCGCGAGTGCCACGAGCCCCAGCAGGCTGATCGCAATATGCACCCAGGTACTCACCGGATAGACGCCCCAGTGGGTACCGTTCCAGTTCAGCAACACGCGACCCCAACCCTGCCAGTGGGTGAGCTGGTCCAGGAGGATGTGCGTCACGATCCCGATGATCAGCCCCAAGAACATGCCCGTCGCAGCACGTACTCGCGCCCACATCGTGGCTTCCCGACCACCCCAGAGGTCAAACCAGCCGTCGGCCCAAGCACTCCCCCACGTCGGCGGAAGACGCTCGGCGAGCATGCGCGGTGACCACTCGATGAGCACAGGCCGTACCAGCAGCCGCCAGGCGAGCAACATCGCAAAGGCCAAGGGCAGCGCCGTGTACCAGGTGGACACCCAGTGGTGCGTTAACGAGTGCGGCGCGAAGCCACGAAGCCACGGCACATACATCGAGACGTCGGGCGCCAAGGCTGCCGCCGCGACTGCGGATGGCACCAGCCAGCGCGATCGCGCAAACGGCAGCGCGACTGCAAGATGGCTGAGCGTGAATGGCACGCACCGAGCCTAGCGGCGCGGTCCTCAGAACACGCGCAACGTCCTTAGTCGGCGAACAGCCCGGCCAGCGACTTCTTACCGCGACGCAGCACCGCAAGGCCACCGCTCAGGAACTGCGCCGCGTCGAAGGGAGCGACCTCGTCGGTGACCTTCTCGCCGTTGATGCTCACGCCGCCCTGCGCAATGGCGCGCCTCGCCTCGGAGGTGCTGCCGCACAGCCCAGTGTCGACCAACAGTTGCGCCACCAGTGTCCCAGGAGCGGCCTGCGTATTCGGCAGTTCACGCAGGGCCTGGCGCAACGTCGTCGGGTCCACCGCAGCCAGGTCCCCACTGCCAAACAGTGCTTCGCTGGCGGCAATGACCGCTTCGGTCGCTGCCACCCCATGCACCAGGCTCGTCACTTCCCGGGCCAGCACGCGCTGGGCTTCCCGACGGAACGGCTCCGTGGCCACTGCTTCCGCGAGGCGCTCGATTTCGGTGCGCGGCAGGAAGGTGAACACCTTCAAGCGGTCAATGACGTCGGCGTCATCCGCGTTCAACCAGAACTGGTAGAAGGCATAGGGACTGGTGAGCTCCGGGTCGAGCCAGACCGCGTTGCCCTCGCTCTTGCCGAACTTGGTGCCATCACTGTTGGTGATCAGTGGCGTACCGAAGGCGTGCGCCACGGCATCCGAACCCTCAACGCGGTGGATCAGGTCGATGCCGCTGACCAAGTTGCCCCACTGGTCACTGCCGCCGGTCTGCAGCACGCAGCCATACTGCCGGTGCAGCTCGAGGAAGTCGTAGCCCTGCAAGATCTGGTAGCTGAACTCGGTGTACGAGATACCAGCGTCCGAGTTCAACCGCGCGCTCACGGCGTCCTTCTTCAGCATGGCACCGACCCGGAAGTGCTTGCCGATTTCGCGCAGGAAGTCGATGGCGCTCAGACCCTCGGTCCAGTCCAGGTTGTTGACCATGCGCGCGGCATTGTCGCCTTCGAAGGAGAGGAAGCGGCTGACCTGGCCCTGGAGCCTGGTCACCCACTCGGCCACGGTCTCGCGGGAGTTCAGGGTGCGCTCGGCGGTCGGCTTGGGGTCACCGATGAGACCGGTGGATCCACCGACGAGGCCGAGTGGCTTGTGCCCGGCCAATTGCAGCCGACGAAGCACCAGCAACTGAACGAGGTTGCCCAGGTGCAGGCTCGGTGCCGTGGGGTCGAATCCGCAGTAGTACACGATCGGGGGACCCGCGAGCAGGGCCTTGAGTTCCGCCTCGTCGGTCGAGACGTGCACGAGACCACGCCAGCGCAGTTCCTCCCAGACGTCCTCAAAGGAGGGGTCGTTGGACTGCGTTGCAAGAATCGATTCGGCGCCAGACACGAGTTCAAGCCTAGCGCGCCACGCCAGCCAGGTCGGTGCTGGTGAGCACCTGACGGTATGGCTCGGTCGCGTTGCCTGCATGGTCCTCACCGATCACGCACACCGCCACGGGCAGTTCGCTCGCTGGTACCTCGATCGGGATGCGCCGGTAGAGGCCGTAGTCAGCCTCGTCAGCGCAGTCCGTCGCAACTTCAGGACCGTGCTTGAGGCGGAACCCCGACAACTCAGGTGGGGAAAAGATCGGTTCATAGCGCACGGCAGTCGCGTCAAAACTGGACACGCTCAGTTGCACCCGGCGCTGCGGCGCCGTGTCATCCACATGGAAGAACTGCGGTGAACGAGGCACGTTGTTCACCCGGATGCAAGCGACGTACCGACCCTCGGTGGCAGGCACACGAACAGCAAGATCGATCACCCCGTCGGCACCGATCTCGCCGTCAGCGCGGTCCACCGCGACGGCGGGCGCCGAGCCGTCGCGACAGCTTGCGATGTTGCCAATAGCCACCAGGTCCACCGTGACGGTCTGACCAGGCTCGGCCATCACCGTCACCCCGGTCGCGGCCCCCTCTTCGAGCGCGGCGCTGCGAACCTCGCTGCCGTAGTTTGTCGTCTCCCCCGTGACGGGCGCGGCGAGCGGACAACCATTGCCACGCTGGAAGGTGCCGGCATCATTCCAGCACGCGGACAGACCCGTGATCGGGACCGCATAACTCGTCTCTGGGCGAACCACGGCCGCGGATGCCGCGGATGCGGCGCTGTCGGCAACCTCACACGGCGCACCAAGCCAGCATTCGCCGCCTCGGCCGGGCCAGCCCCAGGTCGTGGTGTTGATCACGCCGACGATCTCGTCCTGCAGCAACACCGGGGAGCCAGAGGACCCACCACGGATACCGGGACAATCGTTGCGCTGCAGGGGGCCGAACGACCAGATGTGCTCGACCACCTCGACCGTGGCTCCCATGGTGCATTCCCCGCGACGCAGCACCTGCTCGGCTTCAGGAACGCCTTCCACTGGAATGCCGACATTGACCACTTCCGCGTCTGCGGCCGCTGGCGCAGCGGCCAGGGCGAGCGGTCGCACCCCGGCCGCCCGGAGGTCCGCCACCGTCGCGTCGAGGCGAACAATAGCCAGGTCCGTGCCGTGCATCGACGCGTACTCGCGCTGCACCACCGGGAAGGTGGCGGGCGTGCGCACGCCGCCCTGCAGCGTCTGGAAGGTCGCCACCTGGCCCTCGATGGCCTCGGCGCCATTCGGTCCCGGGGTCCAGGTCAGGCAGTGGCCAGCCGTGAGCAGATAGGCGGGCGCGTCGTCAACGCCGAGGTCCAGCGCCGTTGCGGTGCATTGCGAGTCGAGACCGATGCGCGCAATCCCGGTGAATGCGGGCAGTTCTGCGTCCGTCACCGGAGCCGCAAGGGTCGCTGTTCCCCCACTGCCACTGTCACCAGGGACGGTGGGTACGGGGGCACAGCCTGCCAACACGATCAGACTGGCCGCGGCACCGAGT
>JAEZHW010000043.1 GCA_023436775.1 Actinomycetes bacterium | reverse complement strand
GACGCCCTGCTGTTCCAGCGCGATCGCGGTGGCCTCGGTCTGCCCGATCCAGATCGGGAGATAGCGGTCGCCTTCACTCTCCCGCAGAAGCAGCACCGGCTGGTTCTGCGGCTGCTCGACACGGATTCCGATCACACGCATCTCACTCATGGTGTCCTCCACCTCGTGCCGGTCACCGGGTCCCCCGAGAACGGCGAACGAGCCCGACTGACGTACTCCCCGATTCTATTCGCTCCGACTACCGCCGTCAGCGATCGAGCGCACCCCGAACCGCGGCCTTCACCAGACAGGTGTGCAGCGTCAGCGACAGCGCGGCGAGTTCCCGGACCATCTCCTCCGCCCGATCCCGCGCCCCCGCATCGCGGCCCTTCGCGACCGGCCCGGCGATCTGCGCGACCAGCCCCGCCTCCCGGTCCGCGGCCAGCTTGAAAGCACGCAGGTGCCGCACCTCGAGGCCGAATTCGGCCATCGCCTTCGCCGTCCGGGCCAGCGTGACGGCATCCTCGTCGAAGAACCCGGCCGGGCCGGGAACGACGAGTCCGCTGCGGAGCAACTCACCGAGGAAACGGTCGTCGGCTCCCGAGCGGGCCATCAGGTCGTCGCGGCTGATCCGCACCTCGCGGTCGACCCGGAACTCCTCGGGTGACACCTCACCGGGCGCGACGGCCAGGTTCCGGGGCCGGCGCGGACCGGCGTTCTGCGCCCCGACGGTCGCGGCGCCCTTGTCGATCGCCTCCAACTGCTCCTTGATCACCTTGAGCGGCAGGTACTGATCCCGCTGCGCGGTGAGCACGTAACGGAGACGTTCGACGTCGGCGATCGAGAATCGGCGGTAACCGGAGGGTGTCCGCTCGGGACTGATCAGCCCCTCGGCCTCGAGGAAACGAATCTTCGAGATGGTGACATCCGGGAAGTCCGGACGGAGTCGATCGAGCACCGTCCCGATGGACATGCCCGCCGCGGCCTCCTGCCGAACGGCTGTCATTGGCTGCCCGCACCCGCCGCGGACTCTCCGATCTGCGAACCGCCGCCGCCTCGGGGGCCGGTCAGAAAGACCAGCCGGAACTTACCGATCTGCACCTCGTCGCCGTTGGCGAGCACTGCGGAGTCCACGGGCTCACGATTGACGTAAGTGCCGTTCAGGCTGCCCACGTCGACCACCTGGAACTCGTCCTCGTCCTGCCGGAACTCCGCATGCCGGCGGCTGACGGTGACGTCGTCGAGGAAGATGTCGCTGTCCGGGTGCCGGCCCGCGGACGTGGTCGGCTGATCGAGCAGAAAACGCGAGCCCGCATTCGGCCCCCTCTTCACGACGAGCAACGCCGACCCGGCGGGCAATCCCTCGACGCCGGAGACAGGCGCCTCCGCCGTCTGCGACGACGAACTGTCCATCTCGTTGAGAAAATCCGCACGGAAAACCGATGTGGTCTCGGCCGGCGTTTCCCCGTAACCCGCGTCGTTGCCGTTCTCGCTCACCGTTTCTCCTCCTCAGTCCGTTTACCCGGGAAGCCCTTCGGCGCCATCGGGGTAACGCGGTACAACTCGGCCTCGACGGATCTCGGCCTGGATTTCATTCCGATGCGGATATGCCCGCCCACGGCACTGTTCTCATCTCGACCGTACCCTGCTGGGGGCGGCGCGTGTAGATGGACAGGCCGTGCGGGAACCCGCGAAAATCAGTGTCCGGTCGGCCGTCCGGTCAGCTTCCCGAGACCTCGCGGTAGGCGTCCGCGTCGAGGGCACCGGCCAGCGCCTCGTCGAGAGCCGCCTCGCTCTCCACCTCGAGATCGACGAGCCAGCCGGCGCCGTACGGATCGCTGTTCACCAGTTCCGGGCTGCCGTCCAGGTCGGTGTTGACGCCCGTCACCGTCGCGGTCAGCGGGGCGTAGATGTCCGAGACACTCTTGGTGGACTCCACCTCACCGAACGACTCGCCCGCCGTGACGCCCTCACCGTCGCCCGGCAGCTGCACGAACACCACGTCACCGAGCTGCGACTGCGCGAAGTCCGTGATCCCCACCCGAACGGTCGTCGGACCGGTGCGCCGCACCCATTCGTGCTCCGCGGTGTAACGCAGATCGGCGGGGGTAGCGAGCTCACTCACGGGCGGCTTCCTTTCGGGGACGACCCGGCGCGCGGATCGTATGAAGATCAGTTTTCGGGTCGAGCGTATTGGCGTGGTTCGATCTCCCGCAAGGCGGCCACGGTGACCTGGGCGGATTGCTCGATCCGAAGCTGTCCCCCGTTGCGGGCGACGGTGTCGACCACCCCACCCGGAATGTTGAGGGCGGCCGCGAGTGTCGGCGGGTCACCGATCGCCACCACCTGGAACGGGGCCGAGACCGAGCGACCGTCGATCGTGACGTTGCCGCCGCCCCCGCTGACCCAGGAGTCGACGCCGATCCGGATCGGTTCACCGCCACCGCTGATCTGGATCGCCTCGGCACCCGCGGCCCGCAGTTCCTGGATGAGGTCGAGCAGGACCTCCGATCCCACCGAGCGACCCGGATCCTGCACCGTGAGCACCACTCCCGGTCCGGTGGCGGCCACGGTCCCGACCTGGATGGACAGCGCCGACAGCCGGGAGCGGGCCTCGTCGAGGGCCGCGGTCGAGCTGCCGCCACCGGCCTCGAGCCTCGACAGGGTCTGTTCGAGCCCCGCGATCTCCTGCCGCAGCGCCGCCTCGCGCTGATTGAGGTTGCCGAGAACCGCGAGGAGGTCCGCGGGCCGCGCCGAATCCAGGTTGTCCCCGGAACCGGTGCTGCTGACCTGCGTCGCGATCGCCACCCCGAGCGCCGCCATGAGCAGCACCGCCAGCAGCCCGAAACCGACCCCGGCGCGGGGCCGGCCCGTTGCCGGTCCGGGCACGACGTGGCGGCCGTCGCTGCGTGGAACCGCAGCCCCCTCGGGCCGGTCCGGACCCTCGGGCCGCTCCTCACCCGTCATCGTCGTCACGCCCCGAACAGGCGCCGGCGCAACGCGGCGGCGTTGCCGAAGATCCGGATGCCGAGCACGACGACGATCGCCGTCGACAGTTGGGTGCCCACGCCGAGCTGGTCACCGAGCCACACGATCAGCGCCGCGACGAGGACGTTGAACACGAACGACACCACGAAGACCTTCGAGTCGAAGATC
>JAEZHW010000079.1 GCA_023436775.1 Actinomycetes bacterium | reverse complement strand
GCGCTTGCAGGGGTGTGTACCCAGGAAGTCGGGCTGGCCTTGGGCCAGAGCAGCCGGCACAGTTTGCCGCTCGCGGTGAGGAGCATGCCTCGATACGCTCATGCCTATGAGTCATGGAGGTTGCCCGATTGGTCAGTATTGGAGCTGTAAGTGACGGAATGGTTGTCCTCCCCGCCGAAATTCATTGAGGGGCCGTACGTGACGGCTCGCTATGTCAGCACAGTGCGCGGCGGTGTGCTGGAAGAGTTCATGGTTCGATATCCGGACAGTCAGCATTGGGATATCGGCGGCGCCGTCGAGCACGATCAGTCTGCATGGCACTATCGAGACGAGCCCGGTTTCGTTGTCGTGTATGACCGGATATATGCACCGGCCTGCGGTGTAGATGCGTATCGTGATGAGTATCTCGCCGGGTACAGAACGGTGCTGTTGAGAGAGCCACAAGAGGACCCTGTTCGACAGGTGCGCCCTGCTCGGCAAGGTCGCTTTCTCAGGACACCGGGCCCTCTCGAAGGACTACTGGACTCAGCGCGGAGCTGGCCTGATCGCTCGTCGCTGGAACGGGCAATCGTGTCGAGCGGTCGGCCATTTCGCGATGGTTTCTACGGTGAAGGCCCTGGGGGAGGGCGCCTGAGGCCACATTTTGCCAGGGTCGTCACGCGGTGGGATGCGACGCAGGTGCGTGATCGAATTTTCGGGTTCATGGCTGAAGGAGCAATGGATCCTGATGTGGCCTTGCCCGTCGCGATGTCAATCGCGCAGGAACTCACTGAGTCCGAGTCGAGCGAGATGCTGGGCAGGCTAGAAATCCACAGCTCGAATGGGCGACCTATGGAGGCCATGGTTGTGTTCGAGACCATGCACCGATCCCCTTTGAAGCTCGAGAAATTCCTGGAGCGGTATCTCGCCTGACTGGGGCTGCAAGACCGCAGGAGGGGCTGCCTCTGCAACGAGTGAGGGCCCGCACCAAACGGTGCGGACCCTCACTGCGTGCGTGACGACTAGTGCGTGTCGACGGCGCTGATCTCGGTGCGGTCGCCGCTCCACAGGGTGTGGAACGTGCCCTCGCGGTCGATGCGCTTGTAGGTGTGGGCACCGAAGAAGTCGCGCTGGCCCTGGACCAGGGCGGCCGGCAGGCGCTCGGCGCGCAGGCCGTCGTAGTACGACAGCGAGGACGCGAAGGCTGGGGCCGGGATGCCCGCCTGGGTGGCGGCCACGACGACGCGGCGCCAGGCCTCCTGGCCGTTCGAGAGCGCCTCTGCGAAGTACGGCGCGGTCAGCAGCGCGACCAGCGACGGGTCCGCCTCGTAGGCTTCGGTGATGCGGTTCAGGAACTGGGCGCGGATGATGCAGCCGCCGCGCCAGATCTTGGCGATCTCGCCCTTCTTGATGTCCCAGTTGTACTCAGCAGCGCCGGCGACGATCTCGTCGAAACCCTGCGAGTAGGCGACGATCTTGGAGGCGTAGAGCGCCTGGCGCACGTCCTCAACGAAGGCGTCCGCGTCCTCGACGGTCCACTCGGCAGCCGGTCCGGGCAGGAACGCGGCAGCCTTGCGCTGCTCGGGCTTGGAGGACAGCGAGCGGGCGAACACGGCCTCGGCGATACCCGAGACCGGGATGCCCAGGTCGAGGGCGCTCTTCACGGTCCAGGCACCGGTGCCCTTGGCGCCGGCCTGGTCGAGGATGACGTCCACCAGCGGCTTGCCAGTATCGGCGTCGAACTGGCGCAGCACCTCGGCGGTGATCTCGATCAGGTAGCTTTCCAGCTCGCCCTTGTTCCACTCGGCGAAGATCTCGGCAATTTCGGCCGGAGACTTGCCGGTGCCGCGACGGATCAGGTCGTAAGCCTCAGCGATGAGCTGCATGTCGGCATACTCGATGCCGTTGTGGATCATCTTGATGAAGTGGCCAGCGCCGTCGGTGCCGACGTGGGTCACGCACGGCTCGCCCTCAGCGATGGCAGCGATCGACTTCAGGATCGGGCCGAGCGTCTCCCAGGCCTCAGCCGAGCCGCCAGGCATGATCGAGGGGCCGTTCAGGGCGCCCTCTTCGCCGCCGGAGATGCCGGCGCCGACAAAGTTGATGCCGGTGGCGCGCACGGCGGCCTCGCGGCGGATGGTGTCGGTGAACAGTGCGTTGCCACCGTCGACGATGATGTCGCCCGGCTCGAAGACCTCGACGAGCTGGTCGATGACGGCGTCGGTGGCGCGACCCGCCTGCACCATGATGATCGCGGTACGCGGCTTCGACAGCGAGTCGGCGAACTCCTGGATGGTCTTGGCCGGAATGAAGCCGGCTTCCGGGTGCTCGGTGATGAGCGTCTCGGTCTTCTCCCACGAGCGGTTGTACACGGCCACCGTGTTGCCCTCACGGCTGGCGAGGTTGCGGGCCAGGTTCGAGCCCATCACCGCCAGACCAACCACACCGATGTTCGCCTTGGACTGTTCAGCCAATGTACTGCTCCTCAAAGATCATGGAATGCCTCGTCTAGGCTAGCGCCTGCGCCGCCCAGCCGCCCTTGTGCGATTGCGACAGATGCGGGCAGTGTGGGCGGGGAAGTGCCATAGTTGTCTGGCTCAACGAGGGAAGGAAGCGGAATGACTGCCGCGGAGACGCTGATCGTGATGGGAGTTTCCGGCTCCGGGAAGTCCACCGTTGGCCGGATCATCGCGGACGCGCTACAGCGCCCCTTCATCGATGCCGACGACCTGCACCCGCAGGCCAATAAGGACAAGATGCGTGCGGGCATCCCGCTCGATGATGCGGACCGTGCCCCGTGGCTGCAGGCGGTCGGCGAGGCGGCAGCCGCTGCAGCCGCGACCGGAACGCCCGCGGTGGTGGCCTGCTCGGCGCTGAAGCGCACCTACCGCGACCTGTTGCGACAGCTCGTCCCCGCCCTCCAGTTCGTGTACCTGGACGGCGATCGTGACTTCATCGCCCGCCGGATGGCCCGCCGCGACCACGAGTTCATGCCGAACTCGCTGCTGGATTCGCAGTTCGCGGCCCTCGAGGTGCCCGCCGCCGACGAGCCGGTGATCCGGGTGCCGCTGGACGAGGCCGTGAACGAGCACGTGCAGCGGCGGGTGATCGATCCGTTACGTGCGGGGCACGAGGTTTCGTAGCTCGCTACCGGTCTGCAGCGCCTGCACGTTCTGCAGCAACAGTTCGATCGCATTGATCGGCCGCCCGCCGCCGTGGTGCGGCGTGATCAGCAGCCGCGGCGCATCCCAGAGCGGCGAACTGGCCGGCAGCGGCTCGGGGTCGACCACGTCGAGGCCGGCACCGCCGAGGCGGCCAGCGCGCAGTGCCTCGATCAGGGCGTCCTGATTGATGGTGGTGCCGCGGCCAGCATTCAGCACGAGCGCGTGCGGCTGGAGCAGGGCGAGACGCTCGGCGTTCAGCAGGTGCCGCGTCTCGGGGCCGCCGGGCATGAGCATGACGACCACGTCTGCGGCGGCGAGTTCGGCGTCCAGCCCCGCCTCATCGACCACCGGCACGCCGTGGCGCACCCCGGCGGTGCGGGCGGCGCCGCGCACCTGGGCACCGAAGGCCTGCAGCATGGGGGTGAGGCTGGCGGCGATGCTACCGAAGCCCCAGATCAGGACCCGCGCACCGTGCAACGAGTGCAGCTTGGTATCGGCGGACGCCTGCCAGTTGATGCGTTCTTGGTGCTGCCAGTCGTGTGCGGCCTGGTGACGGACCGAGTCGGGGATGCGGCGCACGAGGGCCAGCAGCAGGCTCATCAGGTGCTCGGCGACGGTGCGGTCGTGCAGGCCGGCGCCCGAGCAGATCTGTACGTCCGGCGCGAAGTTCGCGGCGAGCAGGTTCTCGACCCCGGCCGCGAAGCTCTGTACCAGGCGGACCCGCTGCAGGTTGGCGGCGGCATCGGCGACGACGCCGGCTGGGTTCATCCAGGCCGCCCAGACATCCGCGTCCAAGTGCTCGGTCGGGATCGGCGCGTGCGGATCGGCCCAGGCCCATTCCACGCCCGGCACCGCCGGTACGGTGGCCGAGGTAATGGTGGCGATGTTCGTCGGCAGCAGCACCTTCATGCGGCCATTGTCCCATCCCTGCCGCGGCAGTTGCTCGGTTCGGGGCCTTAGCCTGCCTCGGGCGCGGTGACGAAGTCGATCAGTTGCTCGACTCGGCCCAGCAGGCTGGGCTCGAGGTCGGTGTAGCCACGGACGCGGCCCAGCAGCCGCTGCCACGCCGCGGCGATGTCGGCTTGGTCGGCGTGCGGCCAGCCGAAGGCCTCGCAGATGCCGTGCTTCCACTCGATGCCGCGCGGAATCTCGGGCCAGGCCGAAATGCCGAGGGTGGCCGGACGGATCGACTGCCACACATCGACGAAGGGGTGGCCGACGACCAAGGTGTGTCGCGCGTGGCGACCGCGGGCGACCGCCTCGGCGAGGCGCGACTCCTTCGAGCCGGGCACCAAATGGTCGACCAGGACCCCGACCCGGCTGTCCGCGCCGGGGCGGAACTCGTCCAGCCAGTCCTCGAGGTGGTCGATGCCGCCGAGGTACTCCACCACCACGCCCTCGATGCGCAGGTCATCGCCCCAGACCTTCTCCACCAGTTCCGCGTCGTGGCGGCCCTCGACCAAAATCCGGCCCTGCCGGGCGACGCGGGCGGCCGCGCCGGCCACGGCGAACGAGCCCGAGGCGGTGCGCTTGGGGCCGGTGGACGCTGGGGCAGCGGTGGGGACGGCGAGGCGGACCGGCTCGCCATCAATCAGGAAGGAGGCGTCCAGCGGAAAGCTGCGCACCCGCCCCTTCCAGTCCTCCAACTGCACGGTGAGCTTGTCCACCGCTACGATCGCGCCGGTGTACCCGTCGTCGGCGTGCTCGACCACGAGGTCACGCTCAGCCGGCACGGTGGGGATCTGGCGGCCGTTGCCGCGCCAGTCGCCAGCGAGCACGTCCCGGCCGTAACGGTCCTCGAAGTCCATGGACTCGAGGCTAACCGCAGCCGGGCTCAAGGTGCGCTTTCGGCACGCCTCCGGTACGATTACCAGGTACTTCGGCGAGGGAGCATGCCTGCGAGGGGATGACTCCGTTATCGACGCGGTGGACGCGCCTGCATTTCTAGCGTCGGTCCTTCCCGTGAGCACGATCGTGCTCGGAGTGATGTACACACGGAAACGACGAGCGGGCCGCGCGCCTGCAAGGGTAAGGAGCTCACAATGAGCGAAGCATTCAAGGTTGAAGGCGAAGTCCGCAGCGACTTCGGTAAGGGTTTTGCACGCCGTCTGCGTGCTGCTGGCCGCATCCCGGCCGTGGTCTACGGCGGTGGCGCTGAGCCGCTGCACGTGAGCCTGCCGGCCCACGAGATGAGCCTGATCCTGCGTACCAAGAGCGCCCACATCGACCTCACCGTCGACGGCAAGGTGCTGAACGTCATCGTCAAGGACGTGCAGAAGGACCCGGTGCGCCAGGTCATCGAGCACATCGACCTGATCAAGGCCTAGGCTTCCGAGCCTTCGCATCCCTGACGCATCCATGGCTGACGAGTCCGGCTGGCTGATCGTCGGACTGGGGAACCCCGGTCCCGAGTACGCCAGCCAGCGACACAACGTTGGTTTCATGGTCGTCGATGCTCTGGCGGGCCGGCTGGGCCTCAAACTCAGCCGGCACCGCCGAGCACACGCCCTCGTTGCTGAGGGCCGGATTCGCCCGGGCGGTGCCCGGATCCAACTGGTCGAGCCGTTGAGCTTCATGAATCGCTCCGGCGGACCAACCTCCACCCTGCTGCAGTCGGCCAAGTTGCCGACCTCGCATCTGATCGTCATTCACGACGAGTTGGACCTCGGCTTTGGCACGCTCCGCCTCAAGCAGGGTGGCGGCCATGGCGGGCACAATGGCCTGCGCGACATCATCGCTGCGGTGGGTGCCGACTTCATTCGGCTGCGTTTCGGTATCGGCCGTCCACCGGGCCAGCAGGATGCGGCCGACTTCGTGCTGCGGCCCTTCGCGGCCAGTGAACGCGCCGAACTCGGCGTGCTCATCGAGGAAGCGGCCGACGCGGTCACCGACGTGATCGAGCACGGACTCATTCCGACGCAGCAGCGTCTGCACAGCAAGGCCTAGTCGGACCGGCCGCAGCCACGCCGACTCCGGCGAGGCGTCAGTGCGTGACTAGCCCAGTGCGGCCAACAGATCGTTCAGTTCGTCACGCACCTGATCCACGACGGTACGCACCAGGTCGCTCGGGGCCACATCGGGCTCGGGCGTGGTCGGCTCCGGCTCGGCAGTCGGCTCGGCAGTGGGCTCCGGCGTCGGGGTCGGATCCTTGGGCGCTCCGGTGCCCGTCGACGATCGCGGGTTCGGCGCGGGCTTCGGCGCGTTGGCGCTGGTGCCGCTGCCGGCACCGGTGTTCGCCGGTTCCTCGTCGGAAGAGGAATCCTCGCCGTCGCGGGGGATCGCGACCTGTGGCTCCTCAGGTCGGTTTAAATCCTCGGCCGGGACCGAGGCGTCCCTCGGCTTGGACTGTGCGGTGTTGTACTTGGCAAACACCTGCACCGCCCACGGCATCCCAGTGTCATCGACGTAGTAGCCGACGCCGATGTGGTTGTAATCCTTGTCCAGGATGTTGCGGCGGTGGCCGTCACTGTTCATCCAGGCCTTCACCATACCGGCGGGGCCGCTGGCCTTGTAGCCACAGCCGACGTTCTCACCAATTTTGCGCCAGCCCGAGGGGACCTGGTTCTTGAGGTTGCTGTTGTGGCGCAGCGACGTGCTGCTGATCGCGCACTTTCCGCCGGCGGTGCTGGCCATCTTCTTGGCCCAATTCAGGGCAACCTTGTCGAGGGCTTCCGACCGGCGAAGCTGCTTGATATCGCGGCTCGCCCGCTCCGAATTGGCACGATCGGCCAACACGATGCTGTCCACGCTCGCTGCTCGAGCGGGCGGAGCCACGAATGCCCCGAGAAGGATGGCAGCAATGGCCACGACAATGAACCGCGCGGCGTAGCCGAGGGTAACGGTGCGTAAAACGGCCATTGCACCTCCTCCCGATGGATGTGCGGTCTGCCTTGTCTCCAACAGTAGTAGGCGAACCGAGCCCCCTTCATTCCCCTCTATGGGGGACGGTACCCCCAGTCAAGGGGGTACACATGCGCCGCCGCGTAGACTTTTCCAGTGTCTTTGCATGGTGTTGCGCGCGTCCTGACCGACCGCGGGGTTCTCTCGGCCGCCCTCGAGGCGAGTGCCGCGAACCCCGGCTACACCACCCTTCCCGGGCTCCGCGCCCCGCTGCTGGCCGCGCTGCTCAGCGCACCGGATGCGCCCTCGACGGCCCTGGTGGTCACCTCCACCCGCCGCGAGGGCGAGCAGATTGCCGCTGCGCTTGGCTGTCTGCTCCCTGCGGCGCAGGTGCACTCGCTGCCCGCCTGGGAGACGCTGCCGCACGAACGACTGAGCCCCTCGGCCGAAACCGCCGGTCGCCGTCTGCGGGTGCTGCGGGCGCTGCATCAGCACCGGGAGAATCCCGAGCCGGACCGTCCACTGGTGATCGTGGCCTCGGTCCGGGCAGCGCTGCAGCCGCTGCTGCCGGGCCTCGGTGACGTCGAGCCGGTGCTGCTGCGGGCCGGCAGCCGCGGCAATTCGCTGACCGATATCAGCCATCGCCTCGCCGAACTGGGGTACCAGCGCGCCGACCTGGTCACCCGTCGCGGCGAGTATTCGGTCCGCGGTGGCATCCTCGATGTGTTCGGCGCGGATGCCGAGCACCCGGTGCGCGCCGAGTTCTTCGGCGATGAACTCGAGCAGATTCGCCCCTTCGCGGTCTCGGACCAGCGCTCGCGGCCGGAACAGATCGCCGAGGTCGAGCTGCTGCCCGGCCGCGAACTGCTGCTGACCGACGCGGTCCGCGGTCGCGCGCGCCAGCTCATGCACGAGTTCCCGGGCGTTGCGGGCATGCTCGCCAAGATCGCCGAGGGCATCCCGGTCGAGGGTATGGAATCGCTGGCCCCAGCCTTGGTGGATCGTCTCGAGCCGCTGCCGGAGCTGCTGCCCGAGGACGCCGCGATCGCGCTGATCGAGCCGGAGCGCCTGCGCACCCGCGCGCAGAGCCTCGAGGAGACCGACCGCGAGTTCCTGCAGGCCGCGTGGGAAGCCGCGGGCGCCGGTGGCAACGCCCCGATCGCGCTGGACCGCGGGGGCTTCCTATCCCTCGGTGACCTGCGCGCCTCGGCGGGTTCCCGACGCTGGTGGCAGTTCTCGCCGTATCAGCACGCGCCCACCGAGGCAGACGCTGCCAGCAGCGACGTCCTGACCTTGCCCGGCCAGGCGCTGCCCAGCTTCGCTGGCCAGGCGGACGGTGCCATCGAGCACGTCGCGGAACTGCTGTCGGCGGGCACCACCGTCGTGATCGCGACCGCAGCCCACGGTATGAGCGACCGAGCGCAGCAGGTGCTGGCCGAGCGTGGCCTCGCCGCGCGCATCGCCGAGGACCTGCCCGTCGACGCCGAGGGTGGGGTCGCCTGGTTACTGATCGGCGAGCCCGAGGCTGGCTTCGCCATCCCCGAAGCGCAGTTCGCCCTGCTGACCGAAGCGGAATTCTTCGGCCGGGCCGGTGGTATTGACTCCCGGCAGCCCAAGCGCCTCGCCAGTCGCCGCAAGACCATCGTCGACCCGCTGCAACTGCGACCGGGCGACTATGTGGTGCACGAGACGCACGGTATCGGTCGCTTCGTTGAGCTGACCAAGCGCGAAATCTCCACTGGCGGTCGCAACCCGGTCAAACACGTCCGGGAATACCTGGTGCTGGAGTATGCCTCCAGCAAGCGCGGCCACCCGGGCGACCGCTTGTCCGTGCCGACGGACCAGTTGGAACTGCTCAGCCGCTATGTCGGCGGCGAAGAACCGCAGCTCTCGAAGCTGGGCGGCTCGGACTGGGCAGCCACCAAGAGCAAGGCCCGCAAGGCGGTCCGCGAGATCGCGGTGGAGCTGGTCAAGCTCTACGCCGCCCGCACGCAGGCGCGCGGTCACGCCTTCAGCCAGGACACCCCCTGGCAGCGGGAGCTCGAGGAGGCCTTCCCCTTCGCGGAGACCCCGGACCAGCTCACCGTCATTGACGAGGTCAAGGCGGACATGGAGCGGCCAGTGCCGATGGACCGGCTCATCTCGGGCGATGTGGGCTACGGCAAGACCGAGATCGCGGTGCGCGCTGCATTCAAGGCGGTGCAGGACGGCAAGCAGGTGGCGGTCCTCGTGCCGACCACGCTGCTGGTGCGCCAGCACTTTGAGACCTTCGCGGAACGCTTCGCTGGTTTCCCAGTGCACCTGCGGGCGCTGAGCCGCTTCCAGACCGACAAGGAGGCCCGCGAGGTGCTCGCCGGGCTCGCCGACGGCAGCGTGGACGTGGTGATCGGTACCCACCGTCTGCTCTCGGACAGCATCGTGTTCAAGGACCTCGGCCTGGTGATCATCGACGAGGAGCAGCGCTTCGGTGTCGAACACAAGGACAAGCTGAAGCAGCTGAAGACCAATGTTGACGTGCTTGCCATGAGCGCTACGCCGATCCCGCGCACCCTGGAACTGGCTGTGACTGGCATCCGGGAACTGTCCACCCTGACCACCCCGCCCGAGGCGCGCCTGCCGATCCTCAGCTACGTCGGCCCCCGCGGCGACCAGCAAATTACCGCCGCGATCCGTCGCGAACTGCTGCGCGAGGGCCAGGTGTTCTACGTGCACAACCGAGTGCAGGACATTAGCCGCGTGGCCGCGCACATCGCTGAGCTCGTTCCCGAGGCGCGCATCGCGGTGGCGCACGGCAAGCTCGCCGAGGCGAGCCTGGAGCGGGTGATGGTCGACTTCTGGGAGCGCAAGATCGACGTGTTGGTGGCGACCACCATCATCGAGACCGGCCTCGACATCGCGAACGCGAATACGCTCATCATCGACAACGCCGACAAGCTCGGCCTCAGCCAATTGCATCAGCTGCGCGGTCGCGTCGGCCGTGGCCGGGAACGGGGCTACGCCTACTTCCTCTACGACCCGGACAAGCCGCTGTCCGAGACCGCGCACGACCGTCTTGCCACGATCGCCTCGCATAACGAACTGGGTGCGGGCATGCAGATCGCGATGAAGGACCTGGAGCTGCGCGGCGCTGGCAACCTGCTCGGCGGTGAGCAGTCCGGCCACATCGCGGGCGTCGGCTTCGACCTCTACCTGCGTATGGTCGGCGAGGCGGTGGGTGCCTTCCGTGGTGAGGACGTTGAACGCCCGGGTGAACTGCGCCTGGAGCTGCCGGTCGCCGCGCACCTGCCTGAGGACTGGCTCGACAGCGAGCGGCTGCGCCTCGAGGCCTACCAGAAGCTGTCGGTGGCTGCCTCGCCGCAGGCCGCTGCGGACGCGGTGGACTCGGTGCTCGAGGAACTGGTGGACCGCTACGGTGCGCTGCCGGAACCGGTGATCGCGCTCGGGGCGATGGCGCGGTTGCGGCGCCGAGCCCAGATCCTCGGCCTGACCGAGGTGGTCGCACTCGGTGGCCGGCTGCGCATTGCGCCGGTGGAGCTGCCGGACTCGCGCAAGACGCGCCTCGCCCGGCTGTATCCCGGGTCGAAGGTGGTGGCCGGCGAGGTGGGCGCCATCCTGGTGCCGATGCCCGGTTCCGGCCTCGGACACGGACTCAACGAGCCGGTGTCAGACGCGGAACTGATCGAGTGGACCGGCAAGGTGCTCGGCAGCATCCTTGAACCGGATCCGGCACCGCCAGCCGCCTAGGACGCCGCCGACTCCTGGGCAGCGGTCGGATCGCCCTGCTCGCTGTCGCTGGTCGCGTTCCCGCGTGCTGCGCGCAGCCGGGCGAGTGCTCCGCCGACCAGTCCGCCCCGAGGCGCGAACAGCCAGACCGCCAGGAAGCACGCGCCCTGCACCACCACGATGCTCGCGCCCGTGGCGGTGTCCAGCCAATAGCTGGCGTAGATCCCGACCAGGGTGGCGCCAATGCTCACCAGCGGCGCGATCAACAGCATCCGGGACATCCGGGTGGTGAGCAGGCGCGCCGTCGCGCCCGGGATGATGAGCATGGCGACCACCAGCACCACTCCCGCGACCTGCAGGGCGGCCACGGCGGTCACGGCGAGCAGGCCAAGCAGCAGGGCCCCAATGAGCCGGGGCCGCAGCCCAAGCGCGGCCGCATGGTTCGCGTCGAAGGCGTACAGCGTGAAGTCGCGGTGCTTCAGCCAGACCACGAGCGCCACCACGGCGCTGATTGCGAGCACCTGGATGAGGTCGCCGGCCGAGACGCCGAGCACGTTCCCGAACACGATGTGCTGCAGGTCCGTCTGGGATGGCGTGACTGAGATCAACACCAGGCCGCCGGCGAACAGCGTGGTAAACACGATGCCGATGGCGGCGTCCTCCTTGATGCGGCTGGTCTGGTGGATCGCCCCGATCAGGCCCACCGCCGCAAAGCCTGCGATCGCCGCGCCAATCGCGAAGGGTGCACCGACCAGGTAGGCGAGCACGACGCCGGGGAGGACCGCATGGGACACTGCGTCGCCCATGAGTGACCAGCCGATCAACACCAGCCAGCAGGACAGCAGGGCACAGACGATGCCAGCGGCCAGTGCGGTCAGCAGCGCTCGCTGCATGAAGCCGTAACTGAGCGGCTCAATCAGCAGTTCGTACAGGCTCATGCCGCCGCTCCGTCCATGCCGAAGGCGAGCGCGAGGCGTTCCGGTTGCAGCGTCTCGGCGGGGGAGCCATGGACGAGTACGCGGCGGCGCAGCAGGGCTACCTCGTCGGCCAGGGCGGGCACGGCCTGCAGGTCGTGGGTCGCGATGAGCGTGGCTACGCCCTGCGCTGCCAGCGAGCGCAGCAGGTCGCTGATCAGTGCCTCGCTGGGCCGGTCTACCCCCGCGAAGGGTTCATCCAGCAACAGCACCTGCGCCTGCTGCGCGATGCAGCGGGCGATGAAGGCGCGCTTGCGTTGGCCGCCCGACAGGGCGCCGATGGGGCGGTCGGCGAGCTCGGTGAGGCGCACCTGCTCGAGGGCGGCGGCCACGGCGCCGCGGTCGACGGCCCGCAGCGTCCGCCGGATGCCCAGCCGACCGTAGCGACCCATCGCCACCACGGTGCGCACGCTGACCGGGAAGTCCCAGTCCACCGCCTCGTGCTGCGGCACATAACCAAGCAGCCCGGTCCGGCGTGCCTCGGCGGGGTCGAGGCCGAGAATCTGCACGGTGCCAGCGTCCAGGCGCACCTGCCCCATCAAGGCCCGGAACAGCGTGGACTTCCCAGCGCCGTTCATGCCGATCAGGGCGCAGATGCGCCCGGCACCGACCTCGAGGCTAGCGCCATCCAGCGCGGTCACCTCGCCATAGCGCACCAGCAGGTTGCGAGCGGCGATCGCGGGCTGGGGTCTGGTCATGACGTCCCTCCGGTCAGTCCGGCAATGATCAGGGCGATGTCGTAGCGCAGCAGGTCCAGATAGGTCGGAACCGGGCCGTTCGGCTCGGACAGCGAATCCACGTACAGCACCCCGCCGAAGCGGGCGCCCGTGGCCTGCACCACCTGCTGCATCGCGGCATCCGACACCGTGGACTCGCAGAACACCGCCGGGATCTGGTCGCGCTCTACGCGGTCAATCACCGCGCGAATCTGTTGGGCCGTCACGCCACTGTCGGAGTTGACCGGCCACAGATAGACCTCGGCGAGGCCCGCATCGCGCGCCAGGTACGAGAACGCGCCCTCGCAGGTGACCAGTGTGCGCTGCTGCGGGGGCAGCGTGCCCACCGCCTCGGCCAGTTCGGCGTGGATCGCGCGCAACTGCGCCACGTAGTCGTCGGCCCGCGCGCGGAAATCGGCCGCGTGCTCGGGTGCGAGCTCGCTGAAGGCCGCCACCATCGCCTCGACGTAGCGTTCGGCAGTGACCGGGCTCATCCAGGCGTGCGGGTTCGCGTGGTCGCTGCCGGCGATCATCACCGGCTCGACACCGGTGGTCACGAGGACGCTGGGTGACTCAACGGTGGCCAGGAACTTCGCGAACCAGCCTTCGAGGCCGAGGCCGTGCTCGAGGATGAGGTCGGCACCGGCACCGCGGCGCAGGTCGCTGGGGGTGGGCTCGTAGCCGTGGATTTCGGCTCCGAGCTTGGTGACCGATTCGACGCGCAGGTGCCCTCCAGCCACCTCGCTGGCCATATCGGCGAGCACGGTGAAGGTGGTGAGAACGATTGGGCGCTCATCCCGGACCCGGTCGATGGGCGCGCAGCCTGTCGCGGCGGCGCTGACCAACAGTGTCACCGCCGCAGCCCAACACCGAGTGGGAAGTCGCATCGCTCACCTTTCTTTGAGTAATCAAACTTTCGAGTGTGAATACTCTAACACTGTCTGCGTGTGGGGGAGCCAAGTAGACTTCGGGCGTGCCTATCGCTGACCTCTCACGCATGATGCAGGACTATCTGCAGGCGATCTGGAAGGCCTCGGAATGGAATCCGGGTCCGGTCAGCATGAACGAGTTGGCTGCGCGCCTCGACGTCACGGTGTCCACGGTCTCCAGCGGCATCAAGCGACTGCGGGCCGAAGGACTGGTCCAACACGAGCGCTACGGCGGCGTGGAGTTGACCGACACCGGCAGGGCGGCCGCGCTGCAGATGGTGCGGCGGCACCGGCTGATCGAGACCTACCTGGTCGAGCGCCTCGGCTACTCCTGGGATGAGGTGCACGACGAGGCCGAACACCTCGAGCACGCGGTCTCGGATACGTTCATCGAGCGCATCGCCACCGAACTCGGCCACCCGACTCGCGACCCACACGGTGACGTCATCCCCACTGCGGACGGCGCCGTGCCGACGCAGCAGGCGCTGGTGCTGACCACGCTGCCGGTCGGCGGCGCAGGCGTCGTCTGCCGCATCTCGGACGAACACCCGGACGTGCTGCGCTACCTCGCCGAACGCGGTATTGGCTTGGACGCGCGCCTGCAGGTGCTGGGCCGCAACGATGTCGTGGGCCTGATCGAGCTGGAACGCACGGTCGACGGCGATACCGCAGCGGTGGAACTCGTGCAGAGTGCCGCGAACGCGATCTGGGTCGTCGGCGCCTAGTTCGCCTTGCGGTGGGCGCCAAAGGCCACCACCGGCAACAGCACCAGCGACCGCACATCAAACAGGATGTGCAGCACAATCACCAGCAGCAGTGAACCGCTGACCAGGAAGATCAGGCCGAAGAGTGCGCCCAGGATCGTAGTCGTGATCACGCCAGTCACGCCCTGGTAGGCGTGCATGGCGCCGAACAGCAACGTTGGCACGAGCCAGGCGGCCCAGGCGTGGCCACTGGCGGCGTAGGCGAGCATCGGCAGGCCGAAACGGAACAGCAGTTCCTCGACAATGCCCGCATTCACTGACAGCGCCGCGCCAAGGGCCAGTTCGTTGCGGTTGCGTGGCAGCAGGGCATGCACCCGGCCGAGCGCCGTCAGGTCTTCCGGTGCGCTGCCGCGCAGCAGCAACACCGGCAGCACCAAGACCACGGTCAACACGATCACCATGATCCACATCGCTGTGCCCGCACTGGTGCTGAAGCCGGAAGCGAAGGCGTCCCTGAGCCACGGCACTGGGGGCAGGGTTTGGCTGTCCTCCAGCAGCGGTGCCAGGTACGGCCAGCTCAGCAAGACCACGCTGAACGCTGTACCGCCGTGCACCAGGAATGATTCGAGCAGCCACTTGCGCATGCGACGCTGGCGCGGACCGGTGGAGCGGTAGCGCTGGAAACGGCGGTACTCGTTGCGTTCCCGCAGCCAGGCGCGCGACAGCAGGAAGATCACCACGACCAGCAGAATGAGCGCATAGAGCAGCTGCCGACCGACGGTATCGTGCGCCACAGTTGCTCCCTGCGTGAGGACGGCAGATCGACGAATCGACCGCAGTCAATGATTCAATGGTGCCGAGAATACCCGGGAGGTCGGATGAACCAGCGTCACGACAAGGAATCCGTGCAGGACGCGGCCGTCGACGCCCTGGGTAGGGATAGGACGGCGGGCGGGCACGCCTCGGGCGAGGCGCTGCTGCGCTTCGTTGCCGTGATGGATCAGATCCGCCGCGACTGCGCCTGGAATCGCCTGCAAACCCACGAGTCCCTGGCGCGGTACATCGTCGAGGAATCGTACGAACTCGTGGAAGCGATCGAGGCCGGCGATGACACCGACATCGCCGAAGAGCTCGGTGACGTGCTGTACTCGGTGCTCTTCCACGCCTCCATTGCGGAAGGCCGCGGCGCGTTCACCATCGACGACGTGGCCGAGCGGGCCGCCGAGAAAATGATCCGCCGCCACCCGCACGTGTTCGCGGGCATCGATGCGCCCACCCCGGACGATGTCGAACGCGTCTGGGAGGCGGTGAAGGCCGAGGAGAAGGCACACCGCCGCAGCGCGCTCGACGGGCTGCCGGTGACCCTGCCTGCGCTGCTGCTGGCCGAGAAGATGGTCGGCCGCGCTCGCAGCGTCGGCGTCTCGGCAGGTGAGGGTACTGCGGTGCACAGCGAGGCGGACCTCGGCGACGCGCTGCTGGCGCTCGTGGTGGGGGCGCGGGAGGCCGGGCTCGACCCAGAGCGCGCGCTGCGGACCCGGCTGCGGGCGCTCGCCGACGAGGTGCGCGGGGCCGAGGGTGCTGGTTCCGCGGCTGGTACGGACTGATTTGCGGCCTCGTCCGCCGCGCCTCGGTGATGTCTGAAAGAATTGCCCTGTGGCAGCACCAGTGAATCCGCCGCGCGGCATGCGCGATTTCCTCCCCGCCGACAAGGCCCGTCGTGAGCGCGTCCTCCGCCGCATCATCGACGGCTACACCAAGCGGGGCTTCCGCCAGGTCGAGACGCCCGTGATGGAGGAGGCTTCGCGGCTGCATGCCGGCCTCGGCGGCGACAACGAGAAGCTCGCCTTCGGCGTGCTGCGGCGCGGCCTCACCGGTGAGGACCTGAGCAAGGCGGCCGAGTCCGGTGACGTGATGTCGCTGATGGACCTGGGGCTGCGTTACGACCTCACCGTGCCGCTGGCTCGGTTCTATGCCAGCCACCGTGCCGAGCTGCCCGGTGTGTTCCGTGCCATTCAGGCTGCGCCGGTCTGGCGCGCCGAGCGCCCACAGGCTGGTCGCTACCGCCAGTTCATGCAGTGCGACATCGATATCATCGGTGAGCCCGGCATCCTCGCTGAGGCAGAACTGGTCACTGCGACCCTGGGGGCGCTCGCGGACCTCGGACTGACCGGGGTGACGGTGCGGATCAACGACCGCCGGCTACTCACCGCGATGCTGAACCACTTCGGCTTCGCCGAGGACGTGCACGCGGCGGTGCTGATCACGGTCGACAAGCTCGACAAGATCGGCCCGGACGGGGTGCTCGCGGAATTGCGCGAACGTGGCCACGACGAGGCGGCCGTCGCCGCCCTCGGTGCCTTCCTGATGCGTCCGCAGACCCTCGAATTCCGTCCCTTCGGTGAGGGCCAAATCCGCAAGGGCCTGCCCGACGGCGTCGAGCACGAGGCGATCGCGGACCTGGTCCAGATCGGTGAGGCAGTCGCGGCGGGCCTTGGCACCGACTCGGCCGACATTTCGGGTGTGCCGCTGGTCTTCGACCCCTTCCTGGTGCGCGGCATGGGGTACTACACCGGTGCGATCTTCGAGTTGGCGCACCCCACCGCGGGCTTCTCGCTCGGCGGCGGCGGTCGCTATGACGGCATGATTGGCCGCTTCCTCGGCACCGATGTGCCGGCGGTGGGCTTCTCGATCGGGTTCGAGCGCATCATCGACCTGGTCGAGCTGGGCGCGGACGCCGAACCGGCCGTGGCGCTGCTCTACGACAAGGCGGTTTCGCCGGTGACGCTGCTGCGCCTAGAGCGTGAATTCGTCGAGGCCGGTCGCCCGGTCGTGCTGATGGCCGCACCCAAGAAGGTCGCGTCGGCCCTCGATCGCCTCGCCGTGGATGGCGTGGGCGAGTTCGCCTTCGTGCGTGATGACGCTGCCACGGCCGCAACCCTGGATCTGCGTCCGCTCGCCGCCCGCGATTCCTAGTCGGGCGCCGCTGGGCATTGCCTAGCCGCAGAACACGTCGGAGCCCCGCACCACTGGTGCGGGGCTCCGTTCGTTGATCGTGCTTAGTCTTGGCGCAGAATCGCCAGGATGCGCAGGATTTCGATGTACAGCCAGACCAGGGTCATGGTCAGGCCAAAGGCTGCGGTCCAACCGTACTTGCGCGGCACACCCTGTTCGGCGCCACGCTGGATGAAGTCAAAGTCCTGCACCAGTGCGTACGAGGCCATCAGGATGGCCAGACCACCGATGATCAGACCCAGCGGGATGCCAGCGATCTCGACCGAGCGAATACCGAAGCCAGGCATAGTGCCGGTCCAGACCAGAACCAGGTTCACCAGGGCGAAGAGACCGTAGGAGATCATCGCGATCATGAAGATCTTGTTGGCCTTGGCCGAGACCCGCACCTTGCCGCTGCGGAACAGGGCGAGCACGACGCCGAACACCAGCAGCGTGCCGATCACGGCCTGGAAGACGATGCCCGGGTAGATGAACTCGAACAGCATCGAGATGGCACCGATGAATACACCTTCGGCCGCGGCGTAGGCAACGATCAGGCCGACATTCGGCTCCTTGCGGAAGGCGTTCACCAGGCCGAGGACGAACCCGGCCGCCAGGCCGATCCACGGCAGGGCCGGAATCGACGGGGTCAGCATCCAGCCGGCGACGGCGCCGAGCAACAAGATGACGAACAGGCTCGCGGTCTTGGTGATGGCGTCGTCCACGGTCATGCGGTCGACAACCGGACGGGCGTCCTCGCCGGCGGCGGGTCGGTTGTACAGCGCGTCAAGCTCTTCGGCGGTTGCGAACGGTGCGTCTGCGGGGCGAGTGCCGAGGCCGCGGAACGTCTTGTCGTTCAGCACTGGGTTTGCCATGTGATCCTCCCGAATCAGGCGGCGGCGCTGGGCTGCGCTACCGTCGGGTTCCAGGCTACTGGAAGCGGCTTTGAATCGGCAGGATGTCGCCAGGATCACGGCGCAGATGTGCGAATCGACGGCGTACGCTGGGGCTGTGCAGAGCCGTCCAATGATCATTGGCCACCGAGGCGCACCCGGCTACCGGCCAGAACATTCGCCCGCCAGCTATCACCTCGCCCTGGCACAGGGTGCGGAAGCGATCGAGCCGGATGTGGTGCCGAGTCGGGATGGCGTGCTCGTGCTGCGGCACGACTCGGAGCTGTCCGAGACGACCGACGTGGCCGACCGCCCCGAGTTCGCGGATCGGCGCACGGTGAAGGTCGTTGATGGGCACCGACTCGAAGGCTGGTTCACTGAGGACTTCGACTGGGCGGAACTCGCCACGTTGCGCTGCCGGGAACGCATCCCGCAACTGCGCCCTGATTCGGCGGCGCAGAACGACGAGGAGACGCTCTGGCGCTTGCAGGACCTGTTGGCCTTGCTGACGCCGGCTCGCACGCCTGCCGGGGACCCGGTGCGGCTCGTCCTCGAGGTCAAGCATGCCGCCTACTACGAGGCAATCGGCATGCCCTTGGCGCCGCTCGTTCACGCGGAACTGGCCGCCGCCGGCTGGGATCGCCAGGACGCCCCGTTGACGATTGAATGCTTCGAGCTGCGGATCCTGCGCCAGTTGCAGGCGCTCGGGGTGTCCGCCGAGTACATCTTCCTGATGGAGGAGCGCGGCACGCCCGCCGATGAGGTGCTGTTCGAGGGGCGGCCGACCACCTTCGAGGCGTATCGGAGCGACGCATCGTTGGCGCGTCTCGCCGCCGAGGTGGATGGCGTCAGCTTCGATAAGAGGATCATTGTCCCCGTGGATCGCAAGGGTCGCGGCCTGCCCGCCACGGATGCGGTCGCGCGCGCCCACGCTGCGGGCCTGCGCGTGTACACCTGGACGCTGCGGCCGGAGAGCCCGTTCTTGCCGACGGAACTGCGCGGCGAGGCGGCAGCCGGCTTCGGCGACTACCTGCCAGAGTGGTTCGCCATCTTCGACTCCGGGGTCGACGGCGTGTTCGCAGATCACACGGATCTCGCGCTGCAGGCACGTCAGCACTGGTGCGACATCGCGTCGCGCGCCCCTCGCTGAGCCAAAAAAAACGCTTCCCTCATGTCTTGGGCGCTGCAAGAATGTGCCCCAAGCGTGCCCGTCGTGGGCGTAGGGAGGCCGGGAAATGACCAATAGCAGTACACGGCATCGCAGCGGTCGGCGGCATGCCTTCACCGGCGGCGTCGCTGGTCTTCTGGTCGCCGCGTTGTGCAGCGCGGCCCTCCCGGCGGCTGCGGCAGACCAGTACTTCCTGCAGGGTGGCGTTCAATATCAGTACGACGACACCGATGCCGGTATCGGGGCGTCGGTCTATGCCTTGGCGCTGGCATACCCGCAGGCCATTGTTATTCCGGCCAGTATCGACACCGCCCACGGAGCGCGCACCGTTCGCTCTATTGAGGGCTCAGTCTTTGCGAGCGCCAACATCACCTCGGTGAGTCTGCCTTCAAGCCTGGAATCGATTGGTCCGCTGGCATTCCTCGGTACGCAACTGACGGAACTGGACATTCCCGGTAGCGTGCACACCGTCGGGAACATGGCGTTTTACGGCACCCCGACACTCACTCGAATCAGCTTCGAGGAAGGCCTCCAATACGTCGACGACAGCGCATTCATGCTGTCCTCGTATCCGTCCGATGCGGGTCACAGTGGCACGTTGCAGTTCCCGGATTCCCTTGTCACGATTGGGGCTCACGCGTTCCAAAACCGCAAGGTGACCTCGGTGCGCTTCGGCAGTGGGCTTCGGACGATCGGTGAGTCTGCATTCGGCTACACCGCAGACCTTCGCTCCATCCACGTTCCGGAAGGCGTTGAAACGATACTGCCGTCGGCTTTCGTGCATTCCGGATTGCGGGACCAGGTGGTCTTGCCCAGCACGGTGACGGGTATCGGTACCTCAGCGTTTGCCACAGCACACTCCAAGACGCTCGTGTTGCTCGGACCCGCACCAAACGTTGTCGATGCGACCGGGACGGCGGTCGTCGGGGCAGGCGACCACCTGGCATTTGGCGGCCCGGCCACCGTCGCGGCGGTACTGGTCCGCCCCGAGCATGCGGCCTCGTACGGTGGCTCCTTCAACGGCTACCCCGCGCAGGTTGGCCGCGCGATCACCATTGCATCGTCGCTGGCGGGTCAACTGCCGGAGGTGTACTACGTCGCCGATGGATCAGTGCCCACCCTCCCGGTGCCGAGCGGCACCTCGAACTGGGCGTTGCAAGGCTTCTACGAGGACGCAGCGTTCACGACACCGTATGTGCCTGCTGCGATCGGGGCCGATATCACCCTCTATGCGAAGTGGGTGCCGGCGAGCAGCTCGGCGAAGCCGTCCATCACGGGTACTCGGCGCGTGGGTGAGACGTTGACCGCGATCGCTGGCTCGTGGCCGCTCGGCACGACCTTCACCTATCAGTGGCTGCGCAACGACAAAACCATTCCCGGTGCCACCGGGCACACCTATGGACTTGTCGCCGCCGATGCTGGCAAACGCATCAGCGTCCGTGTTCAGGGGACCTTGCCGAGCACGCAAGTGCAAACCCGAACCAGTGCCAAGACGGGGTCCATTGCCAAGGGCGTGCTGACGGCTGGAGTCCCGACCATCGCCGGGTCACCCTATGTCGGCGAGCCGGTATCGGCTGTCGTCGGCGCGTGGCCTACCGGCACGACGTTCAAGTACCAGTGGTACGCCAACGGCAAGGCGATCAAGCGGGCAACGAAGGCCACGTTGACGGTGCCGGGCAGCGCAGTCAACACTCGCTTGAGCGTTCGCGTCACCGGTGCTCTGCCGGGATACGTCAGTGCGCATCGCATTGCGTTGGCCCCCAGCGTCGTCGAGCCCGGCGTGATCGACCCACCGACGGATCCGATCGTGACCGGTACGGTGCAGACGGGGTCGAAACTCGGGGTCGCGACCCCCGGCTGGCCCGGCGGCTTCAGCCGGATCTACCAGTGGTACCGCAACGGTGAACCGGTGTATGGCGCGACCAAGTCCACGTTTACGGTGCCCACTGCCGCTCAGGGCGACCGATTCCACGTCGAGGTGGTGCTCGCTAAGACTGGCTACGCCACCAAGTGGATGGAGAGTGCGAATTCGGCCCGGGCGCTCAAGGCAGGCACCGTCACGCTGTCCGGCACCGCGCGGGTCGGTCAGGAGCTGACCGCCACGACGTCCGGCTGGAAGCCAGGCGTGACCTTCACCTATCAGTGGTACCGCTCAAGCAAGTCCACCGGCGCAAGTTGGTCCTCGATCGCTGGTGCCACCGGACCCACCTATACGCTCGTTGGCGCCGACAAGAACAAGTACGTCTCGGTGAAGGTCACAGCGACCGACACTGGGTATGGCACTGCCGTGGCATGGGCCAAGAAGCGGACCGCGAAGGTGAAGTAGGGGGCCCGAGCCCGGAGCGTGCACTGTGCTTTCCGTGACACTGACGGAAATTCCTCTTTTCAGATCAGCGCTTCGGCGCTACTCTGCAATGAGAGCGTTCTCACGGCTGGATTTGCTCGCTGAAACTTGGGGTTTGGCGTGCAGATCGTCGCCGTGGGAGAGCACTGCAACGCATGGTTTCGGGGGGCCGCTCGGTCCGTCGGTCGCGGCTGATTCGTGGGGGACAGCAACGACCGACGGTCCGAGCAGACCCGAGGCTCGCCAGAACCCTGCACCCTCTTTCGTTGGTGAACTGAGGGGCCCGCAGCGGCCCAGGACAGTGTCGCGGACCCGACCGCGGCACTGTCTGGGCGGCCGCGTAGGATGGTCGGCGTTATGGAGATCCTCACCGGTGCCGCATCCGAGTCTGTCGACCCGCTTCTGGCTGGGCTCAACCCCCAGCAGCGCACTGCCGTTGAGCACCGCGGCCCGGCCCTGCTGATCGTCGCCGGTGCAGGATCGGGCAAGACCCGCGTGCTCACGCACCGCATTGCGCACCTGATTCGACAGCGCGACGCCTGGCCCAGTCAGATCCTCGCCATCACCTTCACCAACAAGGCGGCGGGTGAAATGCGCGAGCGAATTCACCAGCTGCTCGGCGAGGATGCGAGCGGCATGTGGATCTCGACCTTCCACTCCGCCTGCGTGCGCATTCTGCGTCGCGAGGCGCAGCGCTTCGGCTACCCCGAGTCCTTCACCATCTACGACAGCCAGGACTCACGCGCAGTACTCAAGCGAATCCTGAAGGAACTCGACGCTGACGTGCTGGGGTTCTCGCCGGCGAATGCCGGTGCCAAGATTTCGAGACTCAAGAACGAGCTGGCCGATGCCGAATCGGTGGCTCGCAACGTGAATCAGAACGATCCGCGCGACGTGCTGTTCGCGGAAATTTTCGCCCGGTACGAGGCGGCCCTGCGTCGCGCGAAGGCCTTCGACTTCGATGACCTCATCGGGCAGACCGTGTTCCTGTTCCGTGCCTTCCCGGACGTGGCCGCCCAGTATCGCCGCCGCTTCCGGCACATCCTGGTGGACGAGTACCAGGACACGAACCACGCCCAATACGCGCTCATCCACGAGCTCACCCGTCCGGTCGAGCCCGAGGACCTGCCCGCAGGCCCGCCGCTGCATGTGGACGAGACCGGGCGGATCCCTGGCGCGTCGCTGACCGTAGTGGGCGACTCGGACCAGTCCATCTACGCCTTCCGCGGTGCCGACCAGCGCAACATCGCCGAGTTCGAGCGCGACTTCCCGGGGGCCGAGGTGGTGCTGCTGGAACAGAACTATCGCTCCACCCAGACCATCCTTGACGCCGCCAATGCGGTGATCGGGCACAACTTCGACCGCAAGGACAAGCGGCTCTGGACCGATCAGGGCGCTGGCGAACTGATCACCGGCTTCACCGGCTACTCGCAACACGACGAGGCCCAGTTCGTTGCCGACGAGATTGAGGCCTTGCGGCGAAACGGCTACAGCTACGGCGATATCGCGGTCTTTTATCGCACCAACGGCCAGACCCGCGCGCTGGAAGAAATGCTCATCCGCTCGGGCGTGCCATACCGGGTGATCGGCGGCACGCGATTCTTCGAGCGCGCCGAGGTGAAAGATGTGTTGGCCTACCTAGTCTCCGTGGCGAACCCGGCGGACGAACAAGCCGTGCGCCGAATCCTGAACGTGCCCAAGCGCGGGATCGGGCCGGCGACCGAAACCCAGCTGGCAACGTTCGCGGAAGACCACGGCATCACCATCCCGGAGGCGCTGCTGCGCGCCAAGGAGCTCGGCCTCGGCCCAAAGGTGACCCAGGCGCTCCTGGCCCTGGGGACGCTACTGCACGAGGTGCGCCAGAAGGTGGACCACGAGCCGGTGCACACGCTGCTCACTGACCTGCTGAATGGCTCGGGGTACCGGGACATGCTCGTCAACAGTAAGGACGATCAGGACGCCGCGCGACTCGAGAACGTGGATGAACTGGTGGCGCAGGCCCGCGACTTCCAGCGGCGTAACGCCGAGGGCGGCCTGGTGGACTACCTCACCGAGGTCGCGCTCGTGGCGGCAGCCGACGAACTCAGCGACGATGACGCGGGCACGGTCTCGCTGATGACCCTGCACACCGCCAAGGGGCTGGAGTTCCCCGCCGTGTTCCTCACCGGCGTCGAGGAGGGCCTGCTGCCGCACCAGATCGCCGTGGGCGAGCCTGGCGGCCTCGCCGAGGAACGGCGCCTGATGTATGTGGGCCTGACCCGCGCGCGCAAGAAGCTCTTCATTACGCTCGCGGCGAGCCGGGCGCAGTACGGCGGCATCGACGCCGCGATTCCGAGCCGCTTCCTCAGCGAAATCCCGGCGGAGCTGATCGACTGGCGACGCGCGCCGGGGTCGAGCGTGGAACTCGCTGGCAGCAACGTCGGCGGTTGGGGTGCTGCATCCGGTGGCTGGGAAACCACCCGGCCTCGGACCCAGTTCGGCGGCTCCAGCCGCAGCGTCGGTACTGGGCGTGACCGCTTCGGGGTCACCCCGCTGCCGCCAGCCGAGCGGCCGGTAAAGAAGGACTGGGCGATGAATGTCACCGCCTCGGTTCGGGACAATGGCGATCTGCAGTTGTCCGTGGGTGACCGGGTGCGGCACAGCGACTTCGGCGAAGGCACGGTGCGGTCCGTGATCGGCGAGGGTGCGAAGCAGCGTGCCGAGATCGACTTCGGTGCCTCCGGCCGCAAGACCCTGCTGGTGAAAATCGCCCCGATTGAACGGGTCTAGCGCGACACTTCATATCTGTACCCTGCATTGGGGCACGTAGGAATGGCCCGGGCAGTCCATAATGACAACATGTCCGGTGCAAAGAAGACCCGAATCGCACTCGTCGATGACCAGCCGCTCTACCTGGAGATGCTGTCCAGTGTGCTGGGCGGGCACCCCAATATCGAACTCGTGCTGGCCGCCGCTGGTGCGGCCGAGGCGCGAGCCAATCTGCGACCGGGCATGGTGGATGTGGCCATCCTCGACGTCGATCTCGCCGACGGCAATGGCGTCGGCCTCGGCATCTCGCTGCGTCGGGCAGACCCGAACATCGGGATCATGCTGCTGAGCAGCCAGGACGTGATGGAACTGCTGCTCGATCTGCCCGCCGATGTACGCCGCGGCTGGAGCTACCTGTCCAAGACGGCCTCCCTGTCGACGCAGTCCCTCGTGGACGCGATTGAGGCGACCGCGCGCGGGGAAACCGTGCTGGATGGTGAACTGGTCCGTCGCGCACGCCCGCGTGAGGGCTCGCTGCTGGCCCAGCTCAGCAAGCGCCAGTACGAGGTGCTGCAGTTGGTCGCCCAGGGCCTGTCGAACACGGGCGTCGCTGAGGCACTCGAAATCTCGGCCCGCTCGGTCGAGAACCACCTGAACGCCATCTACACCGCGCTGGAGATCCCCGAGGGCCGCAATGCCCGCGTCAGCGCCGTGCTCAAACTGGTCGAAGAGAGTTCGCGTGCCTGATTCGGTCATCGTTGGACTCGAGCAGTCCGGCGATGAGATGCGCTATCGCCGCATCTTGATGGTGACCGCCACCGGGCTGACCGCGCTCTTTGCCGTGGGCGCGGCCTTCCAGTCGAGCCTGTTCGTCACGCTCGAGGGAGCGCCGCACACCGATGCGATGCTGTCGGAGCGACTGTTCGCAAACTTCTCGGGCGTCCTGATCTTTGCCGTCGCCTTCGTGACCATTCCACTTCGGCGTTTCAGCACGCTCATGCGTGTGCCGATTGTGTTGGCAATCTGTGGTGTGGCGGCGCTGGCCCGAATGATCGTGCAGGCCTTGCTCGAGGTGCACCCGCGCGGCCTCCAGGACTGGTATCTGGCCGATCTGATGGCCGGGTTCACGATCGGTCTGGTCAGCAGCGTGATTGCGCTGCTCTTGGCCGATTACGAGTATCGGCTGCGGCTGCAGGAGCGCACCACCAGCGCACAGTCGCTGCGCGCCGCCCGTGCGCTGGAGGCGCTGCAGGCCGAGGAGTTGCGCGTGCGCCGCGAAGTGGCTGAAGGATTGCACGGCACGGTGCAACAGCGCTTGGTGCTGGTGGGGGTTGAGGTGGCGGCGCTGCGTGACCGCCTCGACCAGGCGGGGTCGCTGGATGACCGGGCGCGCCGGGACTTCCACCGCATCATTGAGAGCCTCGACCATATGCGCGAACAGGATGTGCGCGAGATGAGTCAGCTGCTCTACCCCAACGGCATTGACCTGGGGCTGTCGCAGGCGGTGCGCATGCTGATGCGTCGCGTGCCGGCCTCGATCGCTGCGCGGGTGCACATCTCGCCCCGGGTCGTGGAATACGACGACCCCGCGCACGGCGGCCTGAGTGTGGCCGAGCGGCTGATGATCGTGCGGCTGCTGGAGGAGGGGGTCTCAAACGCCTTCCGGCACGGTGGGGCGGCCAAACTGCAGTTGCACCTCGACATCGAGCAGGTCGACGACCGCCACGAGCTGGTGCTGCGACTGGATGACAACGGGGTCGGCGTGGATGGCTCGGGTCGCCTGCACGGCCTCGAGCGCCTCGTGGACCGGGTGCGGGACCGCGGCGGTGTGGTCGATCTGCTGCCCTCGCCGGTGCTGTCTGGAGCGCGATTGCAACTGCGCCTGCCGGTGGCTGAGCCCACCCCGGCACCACCTGTGCCCGCCTCGCCGGAAGAACACCAGACCGCCTGAGGGATGTTCCCGCCGCTTGCTCTCAGCGGACCGTCACTGGGGCCTGGAAAAAAGGCGGTACGATTGCGGTATCGCAATGTCTCTCGATTTCGAGACGTTTTCGTGCCGGTGGCCTACAGGCGTGCCGGTCTCGGCGCTCGAAGGTGAGAGACTCCACACGTCGGCAGAGTTTGCCGCGACAGGGAGCCATCACAGTGGATCTGTACGAGTACCAAGCCCGTGACATTTTCGAGAAGCACGGGGTACCCGTGCTCCAAGGCATCGTTGCCGACACCCCCGCTGAGGTCCGCGCCGCAGCCGAAAAGATCGGCGGCGTGGTCGTCGTCAAGGCCCAGGTGAAGACCGGTGGCCGCGGTAAGGCTGGCGGCGTGAAGGTCGCCAAGACCCCGGACGAGGCCGAAGCGGCTGCCGAGGCAATCCTCGGCCTCGACATCAAGGGCCACGTGGTTCGCCGCGTCATGGTCGCCCAGGGTGCCCGCATCGCCCAGGAGTTCTACTTCTCGGTGCTGCTCGACCGCGCCAACCGCTCCTACCTGTCGCTGACCTCCTACGAGGGCGGCATGGAGATTGAGCAGCTCGCCGTGGAGAAGCCCGAAGCGCTGGCCCGCATTGAGGTGGACCCGCTGACCGGCATCGACGAGGCCAAGGCCGCCGAGATCGCCCGCGCCGCGAACTTCCCCGAGGAACTCATCGCCAAGGTCGCCCCGGTCCTGGTCAAGCTCTACGGCGTCTACGTCGCCGAAGACGCCACCCTCGTCGAGGTCAACCCGCTGGTGCTCACCGAAGAGGGCGACATCGTGGCCCTCGACGGCAAGGTCAGCCTGGACGAGAACGCATCCTTCCGTCACCCCGACCACGAGGCACTCGAGGACAAGGAAGCCGCAGACCCGCTCGAGGCCAAGGCCAAGGCTGCGGACCTGAACTACGTCAAGCTCGATGGTGAGGTCGGCATCATCGGAAACGGCGCGGGGCTCGTGATGAGCACCCTGGACGTCGTTGCCTACGCCGGTGAGAACCACGGCGGCGTGAAGCCGGCCAACTTCCTGGACATCGGTGGTGGCGCCTCGGCTGAGGTCATGGCCGCTGGCCTCGACGTCATCCTCGGCGACAGCCAGGTCAAGAGCGTCTTCGTGAACGTCTTCGGTGGCATCACTTCCTGCGTTGCCGTTGCCGAAGGCATCGTCAAGGCCCTCGAAATCCTGGGTGACTCCGCCACCAAGCCGCTGGTCGTCCGCCTGGACGGCAACGCCGTTGAGGAAGGCCGCGCCATCCTCGCCGCCGCGAACCACCCGCTCGTGACCATCGCCACCAGCATGGACGAAGGCGCCGACAAGGCCGCCGAGCTGGCCAACGCCTAATCCGACCACAGACAAGCGAGAGCAAGAACAATGTCGATTTATCTGAACAGCGAGTCGAAGGTCATCGTCCAGGGCATCACCGGTGGTGAAGGCTCCAAGCACACCGCCCTGATGCTCAAGGCGGGCACCAAGATCGTCGGTGGCGTCAACGCCCGCAAGGCTGGCACCACCGTCACCCACGGCGACGTCGAACTGCCGGTCTTCGGCACCGTCGCCGAGGCGATGGCCGCCACCGGTGCCACCGTCTCGATCGCCTTCGTGCCGCCGGCCTTCACCAAGGACGCCGCCATCGAGGCCATCGACGCTGGCATCGAACTGCTGGTGATCATCACCGAGGGCGTGCCGGTGCTCGACACCGCCGAGGTCTGGGCCTACAACAAGAGCAAGGGCGAGAAGACCCGCATCATCGGTCCGAACTGCCCTGGCATCATCACCCCGGGTGAGTCGCTGGTCGGCATCACCCCGGCCACCATCACCGGTAAGGGTCCGATCGGCCTGGTGTCGAAGTCGGGAACCCTGACTTACCAGATGATGTTCGAGCTGCGCGACTTGGGCTTCTCGACCGCCATCGGTATCGGTGGCGATCCGATCGTGGGCACCACCCACATCGACGCCCTGGCCGCCTTCGAGGCAGACCCCGAGACCGAGGCGATCGTCATGATCGGTGAGATCGGTGGTGACGCTGAGGAGCGCGCCGCAGAGTTCATCAAGGCCAACGTCACCAAGCCGGTCGTCGCCTACGTTGCGGGCTTCACCGCCCCCGAGGGCAAGACCATGGGTCACGCCGGTGCCATCGTGTCCGGCTCGGCCGGTACCGCTCAGGCCAAGA
>JAEZHW010000087.1 GCA_023436775.1 Actinomycetes bacterium | reverse complement strand
GATTTACGGGCGTCAAAAAAATTGGGGTGTTCGGGTGGTGTTCGGTTTTTGTGATATAATTGAACCATGACAGGCAACACTCGCGATTACTTGGCAGACTTGGCGAACCGTAAGGGCGTCAAACTTCCCAACGAACAGGAACGCGACCAAGCGTGGGCGTCCGCCAAAATCGACGAGCTGAATCAACTCCCGGATGCAACATTTCCAGACATTACTGAATCGCAGAAAAAAGGCATCGAGAATCGTGTCATTAAGGTCTTGGAGGGCATGGACAGATGGACTTTCGCGGAATAGTAGACGACACCACCGATGGTGTTTATGAGATTATCAACGATATTTTACACATGAATCTTGCGCCAGACGAAAAGACGCGCCAAATCCAGAGCGTGCTGATGCAGGTCGGCGAGCGCTTCGGTCAAAAGATGTTCGACGACGTTTCTCAACTTTTCGATTCAACGGCCATCAAATCGACCGTGCCTTATAATGACAACGACCGAGTCTATGCGCTGGCGCAAAAAATCGTTCGCGATTCAGCGTTCGAGCTTAACGACAAGTATATTGTCGAAGAATATCACAACACCGTTCTCGGCATGGCCGAAGCGCTGGCGTTCGCAAATGCTCAATCGCTCGAAAAACACCCGACGCTCACTCGCCGATTAAAAGGCGAGACTTGTGACTGGTGCGTCGCGCGTGCCGGCACATGGGTCGATCCAGAACCGACATTATTCGCTCGACACCATAATTGCGACTGCATCATCAAGGTTCGAGGATTCAACAGCAGAAACGGCAAGCTCAAAAATTACAGGAAGGACTAACCGATGAAAACCACCACAATTCATTTCGTCAACAAACCAAAGGATGATGGCACGCTCGTCAAAGACATCGAGGTGGCCGGATGCCTTGTCGCACAGAACGGCTCACCGACTGGAAGCCGTCCAGAGATTCTTATACATCTCCCGAGAACTTACACGGGCGATGTCTCCGGCTCTTGGGTAAACTTTGAGGGCTTTACATATCATGTCATCGGCGTCACCATCAAAGCCGAATCTATGGATGCAAATAAACCGACGGCGTGGAATCGTTACGCTATCGCTGAAAAAATCTATTAAAAGGAGGAATCATGAAGATTAAAAACAAAGCAACCGGGCAAGTCTTCGAAATCGCCAACGGCGCGCTCTATCCAAAAAATGCCTACATTGAAGTCAAACAGACGGAGATTAAGGAACAACCAAAAGTGAACCCTGAACCATATATCGAGACACCTATCCCGGAACTCGAACCGAAACCAGAAGAAAAACCAACGAAGAAGACCAAGAAACGCAAATCGAGCAAACGCTCCAAGAAAAGCAAGAAAACAGAAGAATAAAAATCTGTTATAATATCATCAAAAGGACGCCACGCTTGCGGTAAATAGGCGGTAAACCAGAAAGGCAAACTGTGGCAACAAATAATGACTTGATTACGCTGAGCGACCTCGCCACGCTTGGCGTGGACGTCACCGCGGAGGCCGACGCTGCAAAAGCGTCCAAATGGATAACTTATGTCTCCAACTATCTGCGCCTTATCGCGCAAAACAACGGCGTCAACCTAGATGAAAAAATGGCAGATGACCAAGCAAACACGGGCGGTGTCTTTACTAGCGTCGTCCAAATGGTAGTGGCAAATGCCGTCACGCGCGCAATCGCTCGCAACGTGGACATCCCAGATGCGACTATGTTCAGCCAGAGCGCGAGTCCATATAGCGAGACCATCAACTTCGGCTCGCTTAACACGCAGGATGCGTATTTTAAGCACAAAGAACTCGAACTCTTGGGATTCTCGACCATCAGCGGAAAAAGCAAAATCGGCGTGATTCGGGGGGTTAGATGATGATTAACTGGACAGAGTTCAACAGAAATTGCAACCTATCGGCAGAGAAGTATAAGTTTTACTTCGGTTGTTATGACTTCCAAGACTTCGGGCGTGGACGCATCGCCAAACTCTTGCCGGTCTCAACTGTCGGGTGGGGTTCTCGCGCGGTCGAGATGCGCTCGAATAAGACCGTCTTCGACTGTTTCGAGAACGATGACCTCGGGCTGACCGAAATCATGCGCGAATACCATATCGTGGAAGCGTTCGACAAGGTCAAAGAGGACATCCTCGTCGCTGGCTGTGGCTTTATCGGCCTCGTGGATGATGTCGTCTTGCCGTTCTCGGCACAAGAGGCATCCGGCAAATACGACTGGAAGACGCAAAACATCTCGCAAGGCGCGGCTCGATTCTCGAATAAGGAGCGCAGGAAAGGCGGAACGGTCACAGGCGAGCCAGGCGAGTTCGTCTATTACGATGACCGTGTCACCATCGCTCAAACGGCGGACGGCGTTCGCACCATCACTCAAAATTACACCGGAAGGCCACTCATGGCTGCGCTGACCTATCACTCGACCGTCAAAAAGCCGTTCGGTCACTCCGTGCTGAATCAAGCGGCTAGGAGCGCCATCATCGACGCATCCCGAACCACTCGCCAGGCGATGATTTCCGGCTATTATTACAATAATAAGGTGGACGTCCTTCTCGGCGTGGATGAGGGAACGGAAGTCGATTCGGTGGAAACCCAAACCGGCGACATCCTCAAAGTCTCGCCAAATGATAATGGGCAAAACCCTCAAATCGGCGAGTTCGCGCAACACGCGATGACGCCGTTCACCGACACCATCCTTATTGCCGCTAGGAACTTCTGCACCGCAACCGAACTCACACTCGCAAATCTCGGCATCAGTAGCGACGCGCCACAAAGCCCGGAGGCGCTCGAAATCGTGAGCGACGACTTGCGCGATGACATCCAACGCTGGCAATATGAGGTCGGTCAACAACTCAAATACTTCGCGATGACTATCTTTATGTGGAAGAACGGAATCACAAAAATCGACGACAACCTCCGTGCCAAATATGAGGCAACCTTGCCGGTCTTTAAGCCGACCTATCGGGCTGACCTCGCCAAAATCGGCGACGGCATCTATAAACTCGCAGAAAAAGCACCGGCGATTCTGCAAAGCCGTTCTATGTGGAGGATGCTCGGGCTTACATCCGCAGAAATTGACGCTGTGGTCGCTTCGGCCATTACAAACCCAGAACAATAAGGGCATCACCTAACAAAAAGCACCCCGTGGGCAGGGTGCTTTTTGGAAATCTTCTAGGATGCGGATGACCAGACGGGGAACATCCGCAACTCTATTTTATCACATTGTTCGGTTTTTGTTCGGTTTTTGTGTTATAATGAAGCTAACGTTTAACTTTTACGGAGGAAAAAAGGACTATGCAATTTTACACCAAGGATGACAACGGTGAGTATGTGGAAGCAACCGATGGCCAAGTAGAGGAATTGTTCCGCGAACGAAGCGACAGAATCGTCGCCAAAAAACTCGCATCCGCGAGAGAAAAAGAGGCCGAACGATTAAGGCCGGAAATCGAGGAGCAGATTCGCAAAGAATTCGTCCCGAAACTTGAAGCGGAGGCGTTGGCAAAGGCCGAAGATAGATTCAAGACACAACTCAACGAGGCAGAAAATCGCGCAAACGAGCTAGACGTGGCTTTGCGCAGGAAAACCATTGCCGCTGAGTATGGTTTTAAGCCCGAAACCGAGCAATTCCTAGGAAATGGCACCGACGAAGAAATGCGCGCCAAGGCCGACACTCTTAAAAACTCTTTTGGGAGCCAGTCGATGGGAGCGCCAGAAAAGACTTCGACGGAGCCAGTCAGCAAATTGCAAAAAGACACTGGACTCAACATCGTCATCTAGGCGATTCATGTGAGGTCTGGTGCGAGCAATTCTAACTTTAAGGAGTTTTATCATGGCCGCTATCGACCTACACACACTCGACATCTCCGAGCCACTCGCAAAACTTTTCGATGCTGGCAAGGAAGCAAAAGGTGCTGTTCTCTCACTCGTTGAAGAAACACCACAAATCAACCCAGGTTCAACTACCGTTCTCACTCTTAACGGACGCGCCAAAGGCGCTCTCGTTCACGAAGGCGGTGCTAAACCTGACAACGGACGCGCAGTCACTCCACGACCGTTCACATCCGTCAAACTCGTCTATTCTCAAAGAGTCACAGATGAGTTCCTACGCTGGGCAGATGCTAAACAAGGCGACTTTGTTGCTCGTCTTATCGACAACTGGATTCGCAAATCCATCCCACGCGACCTCGACTCTGTCGTCATCAACGGCATCAACCCGTTCACTGGCGCTGTTGACACCAACCTCAGCGATTATATGACAAAGACCGGCTCCTCCATCCTAGTTCCATCAACTGGTGATACCGCCGCTCTTATCGACGCAGACTTCGCATCTGCTGTCGCTGCTCTTGATGGCCAAGCCATCAACGGCATCGCTATCTCTGGCGCCGCTGCTGGCAAACTTTCCACCATCGCAGAAAATGGCGTCAAGAAATATGCTGGTCTCGGCGTCTTCGGTCTCGAAGGCGACACCCTCGCTGGCAAACGCGCTGCTTCCACCCCAGAGGTTGGCGAAGCAGGCGTCAAGCTCATCATGGGCGACTGGTCTCAACTCTTGCTCGGCTTCGCTGGCGAAGCAACCTGGCGTGTTCACACCGCAGGTGACCCAGATGGAACCGGCGTTGACCTCGCAAATGTCAACCAAGTCCTCATCCGCCTCGAAACTCACTTCGGCTTCCGCGTTCTCGACCCAACCGCGTTCGCTTACGTCGGCACCGCCGAAGCATCCTCATAATTCGAGATGCAACGACAAACGGGAGGGGAGACCCTCCCACCAAATCAACTTTAAGAGGACAGTCAAATGGACAACGATAAATCCAACATCACAATTGGCTTGCCAAAGGCAAACGGAGCAGTCTTCTGGGCGCCTGCTGGAACGAGCTTGCCAAGCGATGCGACAACTTCTCTCTCTGGCTCTTACATCAACCTCGGCTATATCAGCGAGGATGGTGTGACTCACTCGACAAGCGAGGAGTCAAATAGCGTCGTGGCCTGGGGCAAAGATGTCGTCATCACCGCGCAAACGGCTTACAGCGAATCTGTTTCCATCAACCTTTTGGAAACCGTGCGCGCTTCGGTCTTGCAATTCATCCGTGGCACCGCGAACGTCACAATTGACGGCGATGGCGCTGTGGCATCAGGCACGACCGGCGAACCGCTACCTCGTGGCGTTCTCGTCATCGACACTCTCCAAAACAACGGTTCAGCGAACCCTCGCTATCACCGCATCGTCTTTGGAGACTGTCAATTGACCGACCGCTCTGGCGATGTCACTTACAACAACTCCGACCCATTAACCTACCCTGTCTCGATTCAAGCATACAAGTTCGATTCGACAGCGCTTACTGGGAAAAAGGTGTTTCACGACGAGTTCTGGTCTGCACCAGATAGCCAAGCATCCTAAACCGAACAAAACCCGCACAAAATGCGGGTTTTTTGGTATAATCGAGACATCAAAGGAGGACTATGACAAAAGAGCAAAAAACTGTGGAATTGTGGCCTGGCAAGGTGGTCGCTGTGGCGCATCCCGAACTGGTCAAGGATTTCGATTATATATGCGATTTCAATAAGGCACAAAAGGAGCAGGACATCGCCACCATCTATCAAATGCTGTTCGCGCTCCTAGATGACGGTGAGCAGGTCTTCCAAGAGGTGCGCGAGCATATCATCGCAGAAAAGGGTGTCTTTGATTACGAAGAACTCGCCAAGATTACCAAGAAGCTCAATGATGTCTTCCCAAAAGCATCTTCGCCTGCGCAACCGCGCTGGTAAATTACCACGACGAAGTCGAGGCGGACTTCCAAGAGTATTACCACCTAGAAATAGACAAACTGATTAAGAACGACCTTGCGCGATGCGCACGGCTTATGATGCAATTGCCGATGCGTTCTCGGCTCATGACGACCTTGAATCCGGCCAAAGACTGGGATTGGGACAAGGAGACACAAAGCCGAATCTTGCAGAAGCTCGATTTCATCTATACCATGCTCGGCAACGCGTTTCGGGATAAGAAAAAGACCGCCAAATTCAAGCCAGAAGCGCAGTTCGAGCCGGACTATGTAAAGTTAGCCAAGGACGAGGCAAAGACGCGCCAGAACGCAAATAAACGCCTCACAGCGCATGAATTAGACGAGGTCAAGGCGTTCTGGAAGCGCAAAAACTATCAAGCAACTTTTATTGAGGAAACAAATGACACAAAAAATTAAGTTCTATCTGGACACCCAAGGCGTCCAGCAAGAAATATATAGGGGCGATGGCATCGAGCAACTAGAAAGACGGGTTGTGGAAAAGACCATCGCAGAAATCGAGGCGGCGTTCTTAAACACCTTCGGCTATCCAGGGCAGTTCAAGGCGCAACTCATGTATAGGCCAGTCCATGCAAAAGGAGCGCCGTCGGGAGCGCAACGTCCAGTTTTTCGCATCTGGCCAGCCGACACGCAGACGCGCTTAACAATTGAGGCGCAACCTGGATGGATCGGGCAGTTCGCAGAGAACGCTAAATTGTAGCAATTATGCTATAATTGAATCAAATCAACCACGCCACGCTTGCGGTTATTATGCGGATAACACCGAAAGGCAAGCATGGCAAGAAACTCAATTGGCACAGCGTGGATCCAAATCAAACCGACCACGTCGGGCATTTCGGCATCTATTAAAAACGAACTCAACAACGCCGAGGGGAGCGTCGATTCTTCGACATCAAAGATGTCGGGGAGTTTCTCTAAATTAGGAGGGAAAGCAGGCGGAGCCATCAAGGCAGGCATCGCCGTCGGCGTGGCTGCTGCTGCGGCTGGCGTGGCCGCTCTGGTCAAAAAAGCCACGACCTCGTTCGCGGAATATGAACAACTGGTCGGGGGTGTCGATACAATGTTCAAAGACGCAAGCGATACCATCCAGGGCTACGCATCGCAGGCGTTTCAAACGGCTCAAATCTCGGCAAATGATTATATGAACACGGTGACGAGCTTCTCGGCATCGCTCATCCAGTCGCTCGGGGGAGACACCAAAAAGGCGGCGGAGTATGCAAACAGCGCCATCATCGACATGGCAGACAACGCGAACAAGATGGGAACCGACATCACGATGATTCAAAATGCCTATCAGGGCTTTGCGAAGCAGAACTATACGATGCTCGACAACCTTAAACTCGGTTATGGTGGCACCAAAACCGAGATGGAGCGCTTGCTCGCAGACGCAGAAAAACTCTCGGGCATCCATTATGAAATCGGCAACTTCGCCGATATGACCGCCGCCATCCATGTCGTCCAAGAAAACCTCGGCATCGCTGGCACATCCGCAAAAGAGGCGAGCGAGACGGTCTCGGGTTCTCTCAACGCTATGAAGTCTGCCTGGACGAACCTCGTCACGGGCATGGGCGATGCAAACGCCGACATGGGCGCGCTCATCCAGAACTTCGTCAAATCGGCAGGCACGGCTCTCAAAAACCTCATCCCGGTCATCTTAAACTCGCTCCAAAGCATCGCCGACCTCATCATCGAAATCGTGCCGATGATTCTGGAAAAATTGCCGGAACTCATCCAACAATTACTCCCACCTCTTATCAACGTCATGGTGCAAATCGTGGTCGCCTTGATCCAAAACCTCCCTATGATTCTCACGACTTTATTAAACGCAATTATCACCTCGCTTCCTATCATTATCGAGAGCATCTTAAATGCGCTCCCTGACCTTATCACCGCAATTGTGGACTTCCTTATCAACCCCGACACCATCATCATGATTGTAAAGGCGGCGATTCAGTTATTCATGGGCATCGTCCAAGCCATCCCACAGATTCTCGGCGCGCTGTTTAACGCGTTCGGCAAGTTATTCTCGCAATTATGGGAGAAGCTCAAAAAGGTCTTCGGCGACTTCGTCTCGAAGTTCGGCACCTTCCTCGGCGACTTATTCAAGGGCGCGATTAACGCGGTGCTTTCGTTCATCGAGAACTTTCTCAACGCACCGATTCGCTTACTCAACGGGTTCATCGGCATCATCAACGATGCGTTCGGGTGGCTCGGCGTCAACATCGGCGCAATCGGCTTGATTCAACTCCCGAGACTCGCACAGGGTGGCGTGGTCGGCGGAATCGGCACGGAAACGAGCGATTCAAACATCGTGGCCTTGTCAAAGGGCGAGTATGTCATCAACGCCGCTTCGGCGCGAGAAATCGGCTACGACAACCTCGACCGCATGAACGCAACTGGGCAGGTCTCTGGTGGAACGACTTACAACTTCGTGATTAACGGCTATCAAAAGAGTCCAGAGGAACTCGCAAACATCATCTCGCGTAAAATCGCGCTTAACACACAAGGAGTTCTCGCTTAAATGTCAAAGTTATTCTATATCAAAAAAATCGTGAGGGACGATGCGCAGGCGCTCGTCTTCGACCGCACCGAGATATTTCTAGATGACGACAACGCAAATCTGGTCATGAGGCCAGATGTGGAAACCACATCCGTTCAATACACCGAGGTAGATGGTGGCGAGATGATCGCTCAACGCCTCGCGAGTTATGAGCAACAAATCAACGGCATCATCGTGCCAAAAACGACGCCTTATTGGACGCTTCGCGACCAAATCGCCTCGTTCTTTAAGACGAATCACACCTATTTCATCGTCTATGAGAAGGCCTCGGGAGACGATTCAACACCTGGCGATATGTTTAAGACTGGCGACGCATGGCTGTCGTCAAATCTTCAAGTGCCACCGACACCGCGTGAGTATTACAGCGAGTGGTCGGTCGGGCTGACCATCGGCGTGCCTGGTCTTCAAGAATACGCCGAAGACGGCGGAGGGCATGAGGTCTTCGCAAATAGTGTCCAGGTCGGGCTTTTGTCGGCTTCGACTGGTGGTAGCGAGTGGGATTCGGTCGGCGACAAATGGGATTCGGTCGGCTCGGTCTATGTCTCGGGTGAGGGTGGCATCCAGAACGTCAGCGCATCGACATCGCAGGACATCTATCCTGTGCTAGTCATCGAGGGTCAATGTTCGAATCCGTCCATCTATAACTCAACGACTGGAACTAGCGCGTCTTATGATGGCGAGGTGGCTGTCGGCCAGACGCTCACCATCGACTTCGCAAGTGGCAAGGCAACGCTGGATGGCGTGGTTGTTACGAGCAACCTAACTGGAACCTTTACGCTCGCAAATGGCTCGAATCAGGTCGGGTTCGACATCGCGAACGGCACGACGACTTATGCAACAATAAACTGGAACAATTACCTTGGCTAACAAACTCTTATTCTATATCGGCGACACGCTCATCGGCGACATTAACTATATCGCCAAGAACCGCCATCTTCATGAAACCCTCAAAAGCGAGGCATCCAGTCCAACGGCCGACACGTTCTCGTTCTCGGTCAACTGGACGCTTTTCCAGAGGTTCGTTGGCATCTATACCGATGACAACCCGAGTTCGCTCTTAAAGGTCGGCAAGACGCGCATCGTCTTCGAGACGGATGGATTCGTCCGCTTTGCAGGGTGGCTCGCGTCCAAGCCAGCACGCTCGGGCGCAGGTTCGGCGCAAGAACTGACGCTTACATTTTATGAGTATTTTGCGAGATTATCTGGCGATCTAGTATGTTCGAGCTTGAATCCTAACGACCCTTATGTCGCCTTTACCGACCGACCGGCGCATCTTTATGTGCAAGACCTCATCGACCTGTTCAAAGCACACGCTCTGGATGCTGGCGAGGTTCTCAACTGGTCTTATGGCACGGTGGACACGCTCGCCAAGAAGACCAAAGTATATGAGGACTTCCAAACCATCTCAAAAGCGCTATGCGATGCGATGAACAATGTCACGGGAGCAGGGAAGTTCGACGTGGTCTTCCGCACCGATACGAGCGATTACACGCACCAAATCATCGACATCCTTAAACCCCGAGGCACGAAGAAAAACATCATCATCAAATATCCTGGCGATGGCATATACAAATTATGGGCAAGCGATTTCTCGGTTCAAGAGACAAACGATTTCGCAAGCCACATCCTCGTGGCCGGAAACGGTCAGGTTGGCTCGGTGTCATCTGGCGAACAAACCGCCAAACTCGGCACGGCAGAAAACAACCTGTTCGCGCAGGACTATTGCTATTTTCGACGCTATGAGACCCGAAGCGACCTGGAAAGCCAGGATGCGGTGAACTCGGCGGCTCAAACTGAACTCGCAAATCGCTCTTTTGCAAGCGAGACACCAGAGATTCGGCTTGTCGGCGTGCCTATCGCCTGGGGTGATACTCAAAATGGCTTGGCTCTTGGGGACTCGTTCTATTTCGAGGAAGCGACCGATGACCTGGAAAATAATTCGGGATGGTTTCGCATTATCGAACTCGACCAGACTTGGGACGACAACGGCGTTTCAACCGTGACGCCAAAATTAACCCCTGCGGAGGGTTAGCATGACGATGGAGGCAAAACTTTGCGCTCTGGAAGATGAACTTAAAGCGCTCAAACAGCGCACACCCCTCTCTATCGGCGCGCTTCAATTTCCAAGTTCGACACCGACGGCAAGTTTCTCGGGGACGCTCGACAATTCGGGCATGGACTTGGTCGTTCTTCGCCTAGCGTGCAAGTTTCAACGCGCGGACGGATTATCGGGCGCGCCACTGGTGGATTTCGCGTTTCGGGCATCCGTCACACCGAATTATGTCGATTATATGGCAGGGAACGGCGTGACGATTACCGGCAACGACCCGAACGCATCGCAAAGTTATGCTATTAAGGGCTATGAGGCGGAGACTGGCGCGGATTATGTCGTCTATTATATCGACGTCAATAATAGCATCTGGCCGGGCGTGACAACCGGCACGTTCTCGGCGGATGTCGAAGCCATCTCGACCGTGCCGGGGACATTAACTATAACGAGACTTATATAATGGCATCCGTTTCTAAAAAGATTCAAAACATCAAAAGGGAATTACAAGCGCTCAAAATCGGCTTCGCGAGGAGCGCAAGGCAAATCCCGCTCACGACCAAGACGCTGACGTTCGACACGAAGAAGAACGCCTGCGACATATCAGGCATCCCTTATGAGGGGGATGAGCGCGTCATTATCACGCTCGACACGGCGCAGGGCGCAAAC
>JAEZHW010000075.1 GCA_023436775.1 Actinomycetes bacterium | reverse complement strand
CCATTGGGATCCGCCGCACTCGTGTCTTGCGGGCTGCTGCGCGCTAGCGGGCCGGGAACTGCGCGGCGAGGCTGGCCGCACCCAGGATGCCGGCCTCGTTGCGGTGCACGGCGGGCACGATCGGCGTGCGAAGGTCGAGGAGCGGCAGGAACTTCTCGTGGCTGCGGCTCACACCGCCACCGACCACGAACAGGTCCGGGTACATCAGTGCTTCGAGGCGCGAGTAGTACTTCTGCAGCCGCTCGGCCCAATCCTTCCAGTTCAGGTCTTCGCGCTCCTTGGCCGAGACGGCGGCCTTGGTCTCCCAGTCGACGCCGTCGATTTCCAGGTGGCCGAGTTCGCAGTTGGGAATGAGCACACCGTTGTGGATCAGTGCCACGCCGATGCCGGTGCCCAGGGTGGTCACCAGCACGAGACCATCGACGTCCTTGGCTGCGCCGGACGCGATTTCGGCGTAGCCAGCGGCGTCCGCGTCGTTGACGAAGTGAATGTCGCGTCCGAGGCGGTCCTCGAAGAACTGCTCGGCTTCCAGACCGATCCAACGCTTCGACACGTTCGCGGCACTCATGGTGGTGCCGTGCACGACCGCTGCCGGGAAGCAGATGCCGACCGGGGTGTCGTCGTCGATGCCGCCGAGCTGTTCGATCAGGGCCAGTACGGTATCCGCGATGTCCTCCGGCTCGCCGCCCTGCGGGGTCGGCAGCTTCACACGGTCGCTGACCTGCTCGCCGGTGGCGAGGTCAACGAGTGCGGCCTTAATGCCTGTGCCGCCGATGTCGACGCCGAGGGCAATCTTGGACATGCTGTTTCCTTTCGGGCGCAGATCCGCGCGAGAGAGTTGGACCGGTGAGGGATGGGGCGCAGAATTTACGCAACCGTCAGGATATCTGCTCCGCGCTCCGTGACCACAATAGTGTGCTCGAACTGCGCTGTCAGCGACTTGTCCCGAGTTGTTACGGTCCAGTCGTCCGCCCACAGATCCCAGTCGATACCGCCGAGGGTGAGCATCGGCTCGATGGTGAAGACCATGCCGACTTCCATCACCGTGGCGTAGTTCGGCGCGGCGTCATAGTGGGGGATGATCAACCCCGAGTGGAAGGTGCGACCCACGCCGTGGCCGGTGAAGTCACGCACCACGCCGTAGCCGAACCGGTTCGCATACGCTTCGATGGCGCGGCCGATCACGTTGACCTGGCGACCCGGGGCAACCGCCTTGATGCCTCGACGCAGCGACTCTTCGGTGCGCTCCACCAGCAGGCGGGCCTCCTCACTTGGATCGCCGACCAGGTACATCCGGTTCGTGTCGCCGTGGAAGCCGTCCAGGTAGGCGGTGACGTCGATGTTGAGGATGTCCCCATCCTCCAGCACGGTGTCGTCCGGGATGCCGTGGCAGATCACCTCGTTCAAGGACGTGCAGCAGGACTTGGGGTAGCCGCGGTAACCGAGCGTGCTGGGGTAGGCGCCGTGGTCGATCACGAACTCGTGCGCGGCGGCGTCCAGTTCCTCGGTCGTGATGCCGGGGCGCACCAGGGTGCCGAGGTAGTCCAGACACGAGGCGGCGATGCGGCTGGCAGCGCGGATGCCTTCGATCTCCTCAGCGCTGTACACATCCCCGGTGGTGTGACGCGCGGGGCCCGCCTTACCCACGTACTCGGGCCGCACGATTCCGGCGGGGACGTGGCGTCGAGCCGTAACTGTGCCAGGAATCAGGTGACCGTGTGCGTCTCTCGGCATACGATCATCCTATGACCGAGTACTGGTACAACCTACGCACTGGCGACGTCGAGCAGGGACCGCAGTCGCTCGGCAGCGAACGGGTTGGTCCCTTTGCCGACTACGCCGAGGCCAAGCGCGCTCCCGAGATCCTGCGGCAGCGTGCGGCCGCATGGGCGGCCGAAGAGGCTGCGGAAGACAACTGGGGCGCAGACGCCGAATAAGGCGCTCTGCTAGGCCTCGTAGCCGTGCTCAGGGCCGGGGTAGGTCCCCTCGGTAACCTCACGCTTGTACTCAGCAGCGGCCTCGCTCAGCGTCTCGGCGAGGTTCGCGAAGCGCTTCACGAACTTGGGGATGCGTCCCTCAGTGAGGCCAGCAAAGTCCGCCCAGACCAACACCTGGCCGTCCGTGCCGGCACCGGCGCCGATGCCGATCGTGGGGATGTGCAACTGCCGCGTCACTTCAGCGGCGACGTCGCTGGGCACGAGTTCGAGCACGACCGCGAAGGCGCCGGCTTCCTGGACCGCGAGCGCGTCGGCGAGCAAGCGTGCGGCACCGTCCTCGCCGCGGCCCTGAATCACGTGGCCACCGAGGCCGTGCTCGGACTGCGGCGTGAAGCCGATGTGGCCCATCACCGGGATACCCGCCTCAACGATGCGGCGGATCTGCTCGGTGCTGCGGACGCCGCCTTCGAGCTTGACCGCGTGGGCGCCGGCTTCCTTCATGAAGCGGAAGGCGGTGTGCAGCGCCTCGTCGACACTGGTCTCGTAACTGCCGAAGGGCAGGTCCGCGACGACGAGCGCGCGCTGGGCGGCACGCGAGACGGCGCGTGCCAGCGGGATGAGTTCGTCGACGCTCACCGGCAGCGTGGAGTCGTAGCCGTAGACGATGTTGGCGGCGGAGTCGCCAACCAGGAGCACGTCGATGCCGGCGCGGTCGAAGATGCCCGCGGTGAGTGCGTCGTAGCTGGTCAGTGCGGTGATCTTCGTGCCGTTGCGCTTCGCTTCCGCGAAGTGACGGACACGGATCCGCTTGACCGGGGTAGCGGGGGAGGGACTCGCAGCGGCGCCAGACATGGGTTCAGTCTATGCCGCTGCGAGCCCGTTTCCCTCGTTAGATGACGCCCTGGGCGATCATGGCGTCCGCAACTTGGCGGAAGCCGGCCGCGTTGGCACCGACGACGTAGTCGCCCGGGTGGCCGTACTCTTCGGCGGCCATGAAGGCGTTGTCGTGAATGCTGGCCATGATCTGGCGCAGGCGAGCCTCGCTCTCGGCGAAGGTCCAGCGCTGGCGGGCGGCGTTCTGGCTCATCTCGAGCGCGGAGGTGGCCACACCACCAGCGTTCGCGGCCTTGCCCGGCGCGAACAGGATGCCAGCCTCGCGGAAGAGTTCGATCGCCTCCGGGGTCGAGGGCATGTTGGCACCCTCAGAGACCAGGATCAGACCGTTCTTCAGCAGCGTGCGAGCGTCGTTCTCGTTCAGCTCGTTCTGGGTCGCGCAGGGGAAGGCCAGGTCGCCCGGGACATCCCACACCGATCCGCCAGCAACATAGCGCGCCGAGGGGCGGCGAGCCGCGTACTCGCTGATGCGGGCGCGCTCGACCTCCTTGATCTGCTTCAGCAGCTCCAGGTCGATGCCGGCCTCGTCCACGACGTAGCCGCCGGAGTCGCTGGCCGTGATCGGCTTGGCGCCGAGCTGCTGCAACTTCTGGATGGCGTAGGTTGCGACATTGCCCGAGCCCGACACGATCGCGGTGCGACCCTCGAGGGTCTCGCCGCGGGTGGCGAGCATGTCCTCGGCGAAGAAGACGGCACCGTACCCGGTGGCCTCGGTACGCACCTGCGCACCGCCCCAGCCGATGCCCTTGCCGGTGAGCACGCCAGCCTCGTGACGGTTGGTCAGACGGCGGTACTGACCAAACATGTAGCCGATCTCACGACCACCCACGCCGATGTCCCCGGCGGGAACGTCGGTGTGTTCGCCGAGGTGGCGATACAGCTCGGTCATGAACGACTGGCAGAAGCGCATGATTTCGCCCTCGCTCTTGCCGTGCGGGTCGAAGTCGGCGCCGCCCTTGCCACCACCGATGGCCTGGCCGGTGAGCGCGTTCTTGAAGATCTGCTCGAAGCCGAGGAACTTGATGATGCCGAGGTTGACGCTCGGGTGGAAGCGCAGACCGCCCTTGTAGGGGCCGAGCACCGAGGAGAACTGGATGCGGAAGCCGCGGTTGACGCGGATGTTGCCGGCGTCGTCGACCCACGGCACGCGGAACATGATCTGGCGTTCCGGCTCAACGATGCGCTCGAGCACGGCGTAGTCAGCGTACTCGGGGTGACGGGCGAGCACTGGCTCAATGGATTCGAGGACTTCGTGAACAGCCTGGTGGAATTCAGCTTCACCGGGGTTACGACGAACGACCTCGTCGTAGACAGACTGAACCGAAGAAATGAGGGAGATGGTGGTCAAGGAAAATTCCTAGCGGACAGGGGTTGAGGGAGAAAGGGACGAATACACGTCCCGACTACTGCGGGGTACGCAAGTGGACCCCCTCCCGGATTCGGGAAGGCTTTGTGAGCCTTGGCAGGGGCCTTCGGCAGACTAACGGGGCCGGTACGTGATCGGCAAGCGGCGATCACGACCAAACGCGAGGCCGGAAATGCGCGGACCGATCGCACCTTGGCGACGTTTCCACTCTGAGCGGTCCACCAGGCGGATGACTTCGTCCACCGTGGTGGCGTCGAAACCGGCGGCCACGAGTTCGTCGCGACCACGCTGCCCGTTGATGTACTGCTCAAGCAACGCATCCAGTGTCTCATACGGAGGCAGAGAATCCTGATCGACCTGATCCGGGCGCAATTCGGCACTCGGCGGCTTACTGATGGAGTTCTCGGGGATGGGCGCGACTTCGCCCCGTGCCTCCGCGTCCGCGTTGCGCCAGCGGGCCAGTTCCCAGACCAGGGTCTTGGGCACGTCCTTGATGGGGGCGAACCCGCCGGCCGAGTCCCCATAAATGGTGGAGTAGCCAACGGCGATCTCGGTCTTGTTGCCGGTGGTGAGCACCAGGTGGCCGTCTTGGTTCGACAGTCCCATCAGGATCACCCCGCGAGCACGGGCCTGCAGGTTCTCGGCCGCGATGCCGGTAAAGCCAAGCTGCTGCTCAAAGGGCAGGACCAGGTCGGCGATCGGTTCCACGCGGTAGTGGACGCCGAGGCGCTCGGCGAGGTCGTCGGCATCGCTCCGGGAGTGGTCTGAGGAGTAGCGACTCGGCATCGACACGCCGTACACGCGGTCGGGCCCGAGCGCATCCACCGCGATCGCGGCGCAGACGGCCGAGTCAATACCACCGGACAGGCCGAGCGTCACCGAGCGGAAACCATTCTTCTCGACATAGTCGCGCAGACCCAGCACGAGCGCGTTCCAGAGCTGCTCGCGGTCATCGGGCAGTTCGGCGATGTCGGGCACGATCTCCGGCTTGTCGCGCTCCGGCACGGTCAGTTCCACCCGGTTGATGCCCACCGGCAGCTCGCCAGCGGTCGCCTCGGGCAGGTCCAGATCCACCACGAGCAGGTGCTCCCGGAACTGCGGCGCGCGCGCCAGGATCGTGCCGGATCCGTCTACGACCACGCTGTCGCCGTCAAAGACGAGTTCATCTTGGCCGCCGACCAGGTTCACGTAGGCCACGACCGTGTCGGTTTCAACCGCGCGGCGGTGCACCAGCGGGAGGCGCACCTCGTCCTTATCGCGCTCGAAGGGGGAGCCGTTGATCACTAGCAGCGCGCCCGCATCCGCGGTGGCAACGCGGGCGACCGGGCCGCCGTCGCGCCACAGGTCCTCGCAAATGATCAAGGCCAGGTCAATGTTGTTCAGGCGCAGTACCAGCAGTTCGTCGCCCGGAATAAAGATGCGGTACTCGTCAAAGACCGAATAGTTCGGCAGGTGGTGCTTGGCGTAGCGGGCGATTGGGGCGCCCTGGAACAGCACACTGGCCGCGTTCTGCGCGATTGCGGTCGGTGCGTTCGACACCCCTTCGCCCCGCGGTGGGAAGGGACCGTCCGCGTGGCCGACAACCACGGGCAGGTCACCGAGGCCAGCCTCGGCGAGGTCGGTAGCCAGCTGGTTCACCGCCTCGCGATTCGCTGCCAGGAATGAGGGGCGTGAGGCCAGATCCTCGATCGGATAGCCCGAGATCACCATCTCGGGGAAGAGGACTAGGTCCGCGCCTTGGGCGTGAGCCTGCTTGGTCCATTCCAGGACGGCCGCACGGTTGCCCGTGAGGTCACCAAGGACCGGGTTCATCTGTGCGAGCGCCAAGCGAATACGGGGCATACCCACTAGCCTAGTAACGGGAACTGTCTCTCCCGAAAGCCTTGAGGAGCCTGATGGACAAGCAGCGGGATTTCGTACTTCGCACCATTGAGGAACGTGGAGTCAAATTCGTTCGACTCTGGTTCACCGACGTGGTCGGTACCCTCAAGTCGGTGGCGATTGCGCCGGCTGAAGTCGAGGGCGCCTTTGCCGAAGGCATCGGCTTCGACGGCTCGGCGATTGAGGGCCTCACTCGTACCTACGAAGCGGACGTGCTGGCCAAGCCGGACCCGGGGACGTTCCAGATTCTGCCCTGGCGTGGTGAGATCGACCCGACCGCGCGCATGTTCTGCGACATCTTCACTCCGGACGGCAGCCCGGCGCTGGCCGACCCGCGCAATGTGTTGAAGCGCACGCTGGCCAAGGCCGCTGACGCAGGCTTCACCTTCTACACCCACCCCGAGATCGAGTTCTACCTGCTGAAGTCCAGCCAGTACGGCCCGGACGGCCCGGTGCCGGTGGACTCGGCTGGCTACTTTGACAACGTGCCGGGTGGCACTGCCAGCGACTTCCGTCGTCGCAGCGTGCGCATGCTCGAAGACCTCGGCATCTCGGTGGAGTTCAGCCACCACGAGGCGGGCCCCGGCCAGAACGAGATCGACCTGCGCTACGCCGACGCCCTGACCACCGCGGACAACATCATGACGTTCCGCACGGTCGTCAAGGAGGTCGCGCTCGAGCAGGGGCTCTTCGCCTCGTTCATGCCCAAGCCGCTCGGCGACCACCCGGGCTCCGGCATGCATACCCATCTGTCGCTGTTCGAGGGCGACCGGAACGCGTTCTACGAGCCGAGCGCGCCGCTGGAGCTGTCGGCGACCGCGCGCCACTTCATCGCCGGCCTGCTGCGGCACTCCGCCGAGATCACGGCGATCACCAACCAGTGGGTCAACTCCTACAAGCGGCTGCTCGGCGGCGGCGAGGCGCCGTCGGGCGTGTGCTGGGGCCACAACAACCGCTCGGCGATGATCCGGGTGCCGATGTACAAGCCCAACAAGGGCCAGTCCACCCGGGTGGAGCTGCGCACGATCGACCCCGCCTGCGACCCCTACCTCGCCTTCGCCGTCGTCCTGGCCGCCGGGATGAAGGGCATCGAGGAGGGCTACGAGCTGCCCCGCGAGGCCGAGGACGACGTCTGGTCGCTCACCGAGCGCGAGCGCAAGGCGCTCGGCATCGCGCCGCTGCCGCGCAGCCTGTGGGACGCGATCGGCATCGCCGAGGACTCCGAGCTGCTGGCCGAGACGCTGGGCGAGCACGTCTTCGACTTCTACCTGCGCAACAAGCGCGCCGAGTGGGAGGAGTACCGCACCCAGGTCTCCGCCTACGAGCGCGACCGGATGCTGCCGGTCCTCTGAGCCGACGGGCCTGACGCAGATGGGGGACTCGCCCGGGGCGTACGGCCGCAAGGGGTGCGTCGACGGCGCCGCGGCCGCCCGCGGCGTCGCCCTCCTCGGCGAGGCCGGTCCGCCGCTGACCGACGAGCTCGCGGCGACGGCCGATCC
>JAEZHW010000050.1 GCA_023436775.1 Actinomycetes bacterium | reverse complement strand
GAGCGGGTGAGCCTGCTCCTCGACGTCGGCAGCACCGCGGTCAAGGCGCAGCTCGCCGTGGCCGACGGGGTGCTCGCCGAGTGCTCCCAGCCGATGCCGGGGGCGCTGCCCGGGCGCCGTCCCGGCCGGCACGAGATTGACCCGGTCGAGGTGCTCGCCGCCGTGCGCCGGGCGGTGGAGCAGGTGCTCGACGGGGGGCATCATCCGGACCGGATCGCGGTGAGCACGCAGATGCACACGGCGCTCATCGCGGAGGCCGACGGCACCCCGCTGACGCCGATGATCTCGTGGCAGGACGATCGGCTGGCGGAGGTCGTCGACGGGCGGCGCCGGCTCGAGGCGCTCGACGACGCGGTCCCGGCCGAGGCGCGGCTCGCCGCCGGAATCGCCCGCCGTCCAGGCTTCGGCGCCGGCAACCTTGCGGTGCAGCTGCAGGAGCAGCCGGTCCGGCCGCAGCCCGGGGCCCGGATCCACACGGTGGGCAGCTTCGTCGCGACCGCGCTCGGCGGCCCCTACGCGGTGCACCTCAGCGCCGGGGCGAGCCTCGGCCTGGTCGATCTCGATCGGGGCGAGTGGTCGGCGCCGCTGCGCCGGGGCTGGGGGCTCGAAGGCTTCGCGCTGCCGGAGCTGGTCGATGGGTATCGGCCGCTCGGCACGGCCATGGTGCAGGGCCGCCTGCTGGAGTGGTTCCCCGAGATCGGCGACCATCAGGCCTCCGTGCTCGGCGGCGGCGGGCTCGAGCCGGACGAGCTCGCGGTCTCGCTCGGCACCGCGGGCATCGCGGCCCGCTGGTCGCCGGAGCGCTCCCGCTCCTCGGAGGTGGACAGCCGGCCGTACCCCGGGGGCGGATACCTGCTCGCGGTGAGCAGGCTCCCGGGCGGTCGCCTTGCCGACCAGCTCGCCGGGTTCCTGGCGGGCGTCGCAGGCATGCTCGCCGGCCGCAGCTTCGAGGTCGGCGAGGTGTGGCGCACCGCGGGCGCGCTCGCGGCGTCGCCGCAGCGAGCGGCCGTCGCCCCCGTCACGGGAGGGCTGGCGGTGCGCGAGGACCGGGGGGCCGACGGGGTGAGCGCGGTGACGCTCCACGGCATCGGCTCCGGGCCCGCCGACGGCGTCTTCGAGGCGCTGATGGCGCACTACACCGCCGAGTACCGCCGCGCGATCGCGCTGCTCTGGCCGGAGGGGGAGGGGCCGAGCCGGCTCCGCTTCAACGGCGGACTCGCCATGCGCAGCGGCTGGTTCCGCGAGCGCTTCGCCGCCGAGCTGGGGCTCGAGGTCGCCGACTTCCCGACCGGCGATCTCGCCCTGGCGGGCCTGCGCCGGCTGCTTCAGCAGTACGACCATGACACGGCGGCCTCGTCCGTCGGAGAGGAGCGATCATGACCGCAGCGCGCAAGGACCACCGGGTCGGAGTGATGATCTCCGAGTTCGGGGTGCCGAACATCGTCCGGATCAGCACCCGGATCGGCTACGCCTTCGGGATCCTCGACTGCGAGCACGGCGCCTTCGACCTCACCGAGGTCTCCGGGCTCGCCGCCGCCGCCGCGGGCCAGCCCTTCGAGCTCTACGTCAGGATCCCGGTGATCGGCAAGGAGCACGTCGGCCGGGTGCTCGATGCCGGGGCCGATGGGATCATCGCGCCCATGGTCTCCACTCCGGAGGCCGCCGCGGAGCTGGTGCGCCTGGGCAAGTACCCGCCGATCGGCGAGCGCGGCATCTCACTGACCCGGGCCCACTCCGGCTACTCGGTGCCCGATCAGCAGGCCTACCTCGCCGAGGCGAACCGCCGGGTGCGCCTCTACGTGCAGATCGAGACGGTGGAGGCGGTGGAGCGGGTCCGCGAGATCGCCGCCGTGCCCGGCCTCGACGGCGTCATCGTCGGCCCGAACGATCTGCTGCAGTCGCTCGGCGAGCCGGGCGGCTACGACAGCCCGGCACTGGCTTCGGCGATGCGCGCGGTGGCCGAGGCGGCCGCGGAGCACGGCATCGAGTCCGGGGTGATCACCCCGCGCGAGCAGCTGCTGGCCCAGGGCGCGGCGCTGGGGATGACCCTGCTCAGCATGGACAGCGACGTCGGCAACCTGATCCGCGGCGGGCTCGAGGCGCTGCGCCGGCTCGACGGGGCGCTCGCCGGCTGAGGGCCGAGCCCCTTCACGGGCGCCGTCGCGGCGGGCGCGGTCCCGAGCTGACCGCGCTCCGCCGCCGCGGCTGATGCTGCGGCACCGTTCGCCATCCTGCCGTCTCGGTGCTCGGTGCTCGGTGCTCGGTGCTCGGTGCGCGCGGCTTCGCGCGCGCCGAAGGGCCGCCGCGCGCCGACTCGAGCGATCCCGTGCTCCCCGCCCGCGGCCGGGAGAGGCCGCCGGCCGCTCGCGACTGGAGCCGTGTGACGACCAGGTTGCTGCTGCTGTTCCTGCGCTTCAGCGTCGCTGATGCGGGTTCGAGCGGCCAGGCCGCCACCGGGTTCACCCTGGACAACTTCGTCCGCTTCTTCGAGAACCCCTACTACCGCAGGACGCTGCTGCAGACCTTCCTGATCGGCCTCGGCAGCACCGCGCTGACCTCCCTGCTCGGGCTGGCCGTGGCCAAGCTCATCATGGATGCGCCGCGTCGACTGAAGAGCCTGCTGATCATCCTCACCGTCTTCCCGATGCTGGTCGGCAATGTGATCCGCTTGATCGGCTGGGTGGCGCTGTTCGGCTACCAGGGGCTGTTCAACAGCCTGCTCACCGGGGTCGGCATCATCGCCGAGCTCCTCGACCGCCATCGGTATCGGTGGCGACCCGATCGTGGGCACCACCCACATCGACGCCCTGGCCGCCTTTGAGGCTGACCCCGAGACCGAGGCGATCGTCATGATCGGTGAGATCGGTGGTGACGCTGAAGAGCGTGCCGCGGAATTCATCAAGGCCAACGTCACCAAGCCGGTCGTCGCCTACGTTGCGGGCTTCACCGCCCCCGAGGGCAAGACCATGGGTCACGCCGGTGCCATCGTGTCCGGCTCGGCCGGTACCGCTCAGGCCAAGA
>JAEZHW010000046.1 GCA_023436775.1 Actinomycetes bacterium | reverse complement strand
GCCCTGCCCGAAGGCCTTTGTTCGAACGGGACCGCAAGGTCGTGTTCGAGCGGTCCGGATCGGTCTTCACATCGCGCGCGGGGGAATGTCCCGAGCGGCAAAGGGGGGGGACTGTAAATCCCCTGCGTAAGCTTCGTAGGTTCGAGTCCTACTTCCCCCACCACGCGATGATCGGACCGAATGGAGTGCGGACCTCGATAAGGATCGGGTGCGAAGGGGAAACCCGACGCATTCTCTGCGCGGGTATAGCACAATGGTAGTGCAGCAGCCTTCCAAGCTGAGGATGTCGGTTCGATCCCGTCTACCCGCTCCAGGTTTTTAGATCAGCATCCCCGCCCATCCGCTGACGGACCCGGGCTATCAGGAGTTTGGCGATGGCCAAGGAAAAGTTCGAACGCACGAAGCCGCACTGCAACATCGGCACGATCGGCCACGTTGACCACGGCAAGACGACGCTGACGGCGGCGATCACGATGACGCTGGCGAAGGCCGGCGGCGCGACGGCGAAGAAGTACGAGGACATCGACGCGGCGCCGGAAGAGAAGGCGCGGGGCATCACGATCAACACGGCGCACGTGGAATATGAGACGGCGAACCGTCACTACGCCCACGTGGACTGCCCGGGCCACGCCGACTACGTGAAGAACATGATCACGGGCGCGGCGCAGATGGACGGCGCGATCCTGGTGGTTTCGGCCGCTGACGGCCCGATGCCGCAGACGCGCGAGCACATCCTGCTGGCCCGTCAGGTTGGCGTGCCGGCGCTGGTGGTGTTCATGAACAAGGTCGACCTGGTCGACGACGAGGAGCTGCTTGAGCTCGTCGAGATGGAAGTGCGCGAGCTGCTTTCGTCCTACCAGTTCCCGGGCGACGACATTCCGATCACCAAGGGCTCGGCCAAGGCCGCGACCGACGGCGTGAACCCGGAGATCGGCGAGCAGCGGATCCTGGAGCTGATGGCTTCGGTCGACGCCTACATCCCGCAGCCGGAGCGTCCGGTTGACCTGCCGTTCCTGATGCCGGTGGAAGACGTCTTCTCGATCTCGGGCCGCGGCACCGTGGTGACGGGCCGGGTCGAGCGCGGCATCGTCAAGGTCGGCGAGGAAGTCGAGATCGTCGGCATCCGTCCGGTTCAGAAGACGACCTGCACGGGCGTTGAAATGTTCCGCAAGCTGCTGGACCAGGGCCAGGCGGGCGACAACGTCGGCGTGCTGCTGCGCGGCACCAAGCGTGAAGACGTCGAGCGCGGCCAGGTGCTGTGCAAGCCGGGTTCGATCACCCCGCACACCAAGTTCACGGCCGAGGCCTATATCCTGACGAAGGAAGAGGGTGGCCGTCACACGCCGTTCTTCACCAACTACCGCCCGCAGTTCTACTTCCGCACGACGGACGTGACCGGGATCATCCGTCTGCGTGAAGGCGTGGAGATGATCATGCCGGGCGACAACGCCGAGCTGGACGTCGAGCTGATCACCCCGATCGCCATGGACCAGGGCCTGCGCTTCGCGATCCGCGAAGGCGGCCGTACGGTCGGCGCCGGCGTGGTGGCCAAGATCATCGAATAGGCCCAAGGCCCATTCGAACCTGAGACCAGGGCCGCCGGGACATCCCGGCGGCCCGTTTCTTTGGCCGAATGAGCGGCGGCCGGCGGGCCGGCGGTCCGCCCTTTGGTGTTGGCTGGGCGGGTGTAGGAAAATCAACGCCTTAGCCTGCGGTCAAGCTTTCGACATAACGTCGAATTTCCGTTGCCGCCGACGGAGCCCTGGCGCTCAGTCCCTGGTGTCCGAACCGGGACGGGACGTGTGCGTAAAGGAAAACAAGCATGCGCGTGACATTAGGGAGAGTGGCGGCGGTTGCGCTGGCGATCGCCGCGTGCGCCGGCTGCAGCCAGGGAAACAGCAAAGCGAATGCGGCCAACGAGGCCCAGGCCCAGGCGGTCACCGCCGTCGGTTGCCCGATGACGCCGACGCCGGGGTGCGTAACGATCGCCGCCAACGGAAAGGCCTACGACGTCAGCGACGCGGGCATCGACCTGGCGCGGGGCGTCGGGGTTTCGCTGAAGGGTCAGGACGGCGGGCAGGTGACGGCCTGCGGGCCGAAGCTGACGGACGTGCAGGTCGAATACCTGGGCCTGCAGTGCGGGGCGCCGGCCGCGCCGGCCAGCTAGTCCCGCCGGGATTCGTCGCTCCGCGACTGGTTCGGCTCCGGCGGGCGCGATTGCGGCTCGCCGGTGGCCGGATCGGTCAGGGTCTTGGCGTTGCGCCCGGACCCCTCCGAACCTGCCGGCTCCGTGGCCGGACGCGGCGGCCGACCGGGCTTCTGGTCCTCGTCGCGGTTATAGGCCTTGTCGGTCCGTTCGGGCATGAAGGGCTGTCCACCTGCTGAGGCTCTGGGCCGGGTCGGTGGAACGGGCGGCGCGCGGGTTCGATCCGCCTTGCCCGTCGAATGCGCCCCTGCTAAACGACCCGGCTCCGGCGATGAGCCGCGGGGGGCGCCCCGCGTAAAAACATTGAGGCGGG
>JAEZHW010000067.1 GCA_023436775.1 Actinomycetes bacterium | reverse complement strand
CACCGTGCCGGAACAGGTAGCCCTCGCCCGCCCCCCGGGCGTGCAGCACGTGCACGAACGGCATCTCGCGAACCTTGGCGACGGAGGCGCTCGCCACCTGGGACAGCGAGGCCGAGATCAGGATCCCCAACGTCGCCGCCGGGGCCAGCAGCGCCACGAACGAGCCGTCGTCGGTGGACGGGATCACGTGCAGTCCGAACGAAAGAAACTGCAAGGCAAGGATTCCGATCACGAAGGTCGGAACCGATCCGAACAGGGCCGGCACCGTACCGGCGAGACCACGCAGCCACGCCCACGGCGCATAGTTGACGGCGACGGCGAGGCCCGCGGCGAGCAGGACGCCGAACACCAGGGCCGCTCCGGTCAACGCCAGCGTGCTGGGGAGCACGTCCCCGATCAGTTCGGTAACGGACGTGCCGTTGGTGAGCGAGATCCCGAGATCCCCGCGCAGGGCGGCAGCCAGACTGCTCAGATACTGCTCGCCCAGCGGCCGGTCGAGGCCGTAGTAGTCCAGCAGGGCCTGCGCCGACTCCGGCGACATCTGCGCCTCCGGGTTCTGGATCCGGTTGGTGACCGCGTCGCCCGGCAGCGCGCTCAGCAGCAGGAAGGACAGCGTGTAGGCCGCCCACAGGACGAGCACGGCCTGCCCGATCCGCTTGGCGACGTAGCGCCGGCGCGCCGACCCCCGTCCGCCGCGCGCTCCGGCGGTCACTGCGCGATCCAGGTGTCGTAGAGCCAGGCCCGCGCGGTGGACTCGGTGGTGAAACCCTGGACGTTCGAGGCCAGGCCGAAGACCTGGGTCTCGTCGTACAACGGGATCGAGTAGCCCTCGGAGAAGATGCGGTCCTCGACGGCCTGCACCGCCAGTTGACGTCGGCTCGGGTCGAACTCGACCGACTGCGCCACGAGGAGGTCGTCGAGCGTCCGGTCCGGCTGGACGTTCCGCGTCACGTTCTGCCGGTCGCTGCCGTAGGCGGTCCGCAGCACGCTGGGCTCGGCCGTCGACGTCTGGCCCTGGCTGAAGTAGAAGTCCGGCGCGGAGGCCAACTGCGACTCGTACTCCGTCAGCGACGGGCTGGTGAGCCGGACCTCGACGCCCGCCTCACGCCACTGCGACTGCAGTACCTCGAGAACCGACTGGGACACCTGGTAGTACGGCGCGACGCGCAGGTTGAACGACAGCCGCTCGCCGGCCTTCTCCCGGATACCGTCCGCCCCCGGGGTCCAGCCCGCCGCGTCCAGCAGCGACTTCGCCTTGTCGAGGTCGTACGTGAGGTAGTCGCCGGCGTCACCGCGCAGCGGCGTGCCGTCGACCAGGGCACCGGTCGGGATGCCGTAGTTCGGAGAAAGGACGGTCTCGTTGATCTCCTGGCGGTTCGTCGCCGCCTGCAGCGCCAGTCGCACGTTCTTGTCCTGGACCGGCGACTGCGGGTCGAAGAGCTGCACGGTCAGATCGTTGGTCTCCCCCTGCACCGGGATCGGCACCAGGACACCACCGCCGGCGGTCACCGTCTCCTCGTCGTACGGGGCGATGTTGCGGGCGACGTGAGCTTCACCGGACTGCAGGGCACCGACCCGGGTTCCGGCTTCGGGGACGGTCTTGAAGACCACCCGCTCGAGGTAGGCCTCGCCCGTATGCCCCGCCCCTTCCGGCGCCCAGTCGTATCCGGCACGTCGCTCCAGCGTGACTCCGGTCGTACCGCTGACGGACTCGACCACGAAGGGTCCGGTACCGACCCAGTTCCGCAGGTCGCTCTGGCCGTTGAGATCACGCTCGAGCGTGGACCTGCCGAGGATCGAACTCGCGCGATAGTTGGAGAGCACCTGGATGAAACCGGCATTCGGCTCGGACAGCCGGACCACGACGGTGCGGTCGTCGGGGGTCTCGGTGCCGGCGTAGTTCGTCCAGAACGGATCCCGGGTGATTCCTCGCGCCGGATCGCCGATGCCGTGCTGGTCGAAATTCAGCTTGACCACCTCCGAATCGAGCGGAGTGCCATCGCTGAAGGTGACCCCCTCCCGCAGCGTGAAGGTGTAGACGAGATGGTCGTCACTGATCTCGAACGACTCGGCCAACCAGGGCTTGTACTCGCCGGTGGCCGGGTCCTGCCACACCAGGCGTTCGGCGATGTTGTTGGCGACCTGGCTGTTGGACCACAGGGAGTTGGTCGGCTTCCAGGCCGCGTACTCGACGGGGTCGTAGAAGGTGAGGGTTCCCCCGGACACCGGGGGGCCTGCTTCCGCCGCGGCCGTCGACGACGCGCTGCCGCCGCAGGCCGCGAGCGAAGCGGCTATCACGACAGCCGACGTGGACGACACAGCGATGCGACGGAATCTCTTGGCGAACACCAGGACTCGACCTCTCTCGGGGATACGGGGGATTCGAGGGATACGGGCCCGACGACCACGCGCCCTCGACGGGCTCCGAATGCGCCACGGTCACGTCGGCGCTGCGCTTCAGGTAATCACTCGGATGGGTCCCGGTCACCGCTTCCATTCACCGTGATTTCAACGGTGATCAAACATCCAGCCCCACAGTAATTTTCATCGTGGATCGGAGCGCGCTCACCGGTACCACCATCACGACATCGAAACGAGAGGATCCGGGCCCATGACAGTCTCCGACGTCACCGCCCCCACCGCCGCCGAGGTGGTGACGACCGCAGGCGAGCACCCCTTCGTGTCGCGGGTCGGTCACTATGCCGATTCCGTCCTCCGACCGGCCGCGCTACGGACCGATCGGGAGGGGGTCAGCGCGGCCCGGATCGCCGAGTTCTCGCGGATCGGCCTGCTCAACCACGTGGCCCCCGCCCGCTTCGGGGGCGCGGAGCTCGACCGCGCCGGGGACCGCCGGCTGCACGAGATTCTCGCGGGGGCCTGCTTCAACACCTGGCTGGTGTGGGCTCAGCA
>JAEZHW010000021.1 GCA_023436775.1 Actinomycetes bacterium | reverse complement strand
CGATGAAGCGGAGGTCGGGGCTGTAGGCGCTGATGCGGTCGAGTGCCGGCGGCCAGAAGAAATAGACCGGCGTGCATTCGCCGTTGATGGTCGCGTCCGGATAGACCGGGAAGAGGCGGTGGTAGCGCCGGTAGTCGGGCGCGCCCCAGTCCTGCGTTTCGTCGTCGAAGAAATGCAGTTCCTTCGAACCACCGAGGCCGATCTGCCGGTGCCGCTCGAGCGGCAGCTCGGGCGGCAGCGGCGGTAACCACGGCCGTGGCGTCGTGCTCGGCGCAGCGGCATGGGCCCGGGCCAGCAGCGCCGGGTCGGCCGGCAGAATCTGTCCCTGCCGCAAGCCATCCGCCGTGCGAATGGCGGCGAGGCCCGGCTGGCTAGCAGGGAATTCCGCAGCCACAGGACTGCCAACCACGGCAGTGCTCTCGTGCGCGTCATGGACACGCAGCAGGACCCGGAGCGCCACATTGGCCAGCAGGGCATCCCCGACCACACCCAGCGGTCGCTGGGTGGCGATGATCAGGTGCACCCCCAGCGATCGTCCCCGAGCAGCGACATCGGTGAGCCGTTCCGCCGCGGACGGCACGAGGTCGCGCAGCGCTGCATACTCATCGATCGCGACCACCAGCCTCGGCAAGTGCGCCTCATCCGCGGTCCGCACGCCCAAGTCCCGCATCACCCGCTCACGTCGTCGCAGTTCCGCGGCGAGACTGTCCACCACCCGGGTCGCCTCTGCCGCATCCAGATCGGTCACCAGCCCCAGGCAATGCGGCAGCGACTCCACCGGGGCAAAGCCGGACCCGCCTTTGAAGTCGATGAGCAGCAGTCCGAGCTCATTCGGGGAATGCACTGCCGCGAGCGCCACCAGCCAGGTGATGAGAAACTCGGTCTTGCCAGAACCCGTCGTGCCGCCGACCAGGGCGTGGGGGCCGTCGCGCAGCAGGTCCAACCACAGGAGGTCGGCCTCATGGTCCGAGCCACCGATCGCCACGCCTACCGGGACCCGGAACACCGCCTGGTCCAACCCAAGGATCGCCTCCGACAGCGACAGTCCACCGGGGTCGATCGATCGCACGCCGGGCGCTGGTGCCAGGGCTGGCTGGACGAATGCGGCCTCGGCATCCACCGGCCCGAAGGGACCGAGGAGCCGAGCACCAGCGACGCGCAGGTGACCATCTGGCCGCACCAGTACCTGGACCGAATCGTCCGACTCGACCTGAGGGCGAGCGCGCAGGGTAACCGCAGCGTCAGTGCCAGTGCCAGTGCCAGCACTGACCGAAACGCTCGGGTACCGACCGACCGAGACGCTGCCTCCGACCCCGGCCGCGATCCCGTGCACGACGGCTGCCGCCAGCACACGCGGGCCCACCACAGCCGCCTGCGACCGTGGCGTCAAGACCAGGGCCACTGGCGCGTGTGCGACGCGCTGCAACTGCGCCCGCACGCGGTGCAATTGCGCGTCGGCCTCGCGCTGCGAGGTCGCGATGCGTTCGTCGTCACACATGGCCGGGGTTCCCCCGGCATCCGCCTCAACCGGCGCATGAAGGTCAGTAGTCCCGATCGGCACAAGCACGGATCCGTGTCCGTCCTCCGATGCTGTTGCAATCTGGGCGGCGAAGGCTCGCACCGCCTCGCGGTGTTCCCGTCGGATCCCCGAGGCGGCCTCGTCGACGCTGGCTCGCCACTGTTCCAGTTGCCGGAACCAGTCCCGACGGCGGCGACGTTTCCCTTCCCAAGCCGTCACCAGCGCCCCCAGCGGGGCCGTCCCGGCGAGCGCCAGCATGATCACCGAGCCGGTCATCAGCCAGGCCACCACCGCGACGATCGGCGCCATGAGCCAGATCGCGAGTCCCGGCCGCTGCACCGGTGCCGGGATCGGCGGCGCTGGCAGGCGGGTGAACGACACGCCTCTAGTTCAGCGCAGCGCCCCGATCTGTGGGCCACGAACCAGCAAAGTGTGGATAACCGGCGGTCGTTATTCAGCAGCTGCGATGTCGTCAATATCGACCACAACCGCAGTGATGTTGTCCCGCCCCTGCCGAGCCAGCGCCATGTCAACCAGCCGGGCCGCAGCCTCCTCGGCATCGAGGGCACGGCTGAGCACCGAACCGATTTCGCTGTCGGCCAGTTCCTTCGTCAGACCGTCGGTGCACACCAGGAAGCGGGAACCGGCGACCAGGGTTACATAGCCATAGTCCGGCTTGGGGTTGAGTTCGAAGCCGACTGCGCGCGTAATCACGTTGGAATCGGGGTGATGCTCCGCCTCGTCCGCCGAGATCATGCCCGAGTCCACCATCTCCTGCACCAGCGAGTGGTCGATGGTGAGCCGCACAGGATCTTCATTCGTGGCCAGGTAGCAGCGTGAATCGCCGATGTTGAAGACCATCCAGCAGGGCTCGCCGTCCCGAGTGCTCAGTGCCATGCCCGTCACTGTGGTACCCACGCCGCGCAGCGTGAACTCCCCCACGCGCAGAATGTCTTCGGTGGCCAGGGCCAGCGCGGACTCAATGTGCTCCTGCTCCAGCACCACCGGGGCGGCGATTTCTTCCAAACGCTTCGCGACCGCCTGGCTGGCAAAGTCGCCCGCCGAGTGACCACCCATCCCGTCCGCGACCGCGAAGATGGCGGGCCGCGCCACCATGCTGTCCTCATTGACCGCACGCACGAGGCCGACGTCGCTGATCGCTGCCCAGGACAAGCTGAGCATACGCCCGTCCGGCAGACGCAGCTCACGACGGTCACTGAGCATGGTCGGCCCCTGCATGCTCGAATTCTAACGATGAAGACGGTGCCCCAGGCGAGGTGCACAGAAACTGCTCCGGCGCGTTGCGGCATTCCCGGTTAGTATCCGGGCATGACATCGCAGCAGCACTGGACTCGCGCCACCATCGATTCGCCGGTAGGACGGATCAGCCTGGTCGGCGACGTCGGCGCGCTTCGACGGATCACGCTCCATGCCAGCGATGAGACGATCCCGACCGGTCCACACACCGGGGTGATCGATTACGCCGGACCGGCGGCGGAACTGCCGGAGGCACTCGCCGAGGCGGCAGCACAGCTTGGTGAATACTTCGCCGGTGAGCGGCGCGAATTCACCGTCCCGATCCTGCTGGATGGCACCGCATTCCAGCACCAAGTGTGGAACGCACTTGCCGACGTACCCTACGGCGCCACCATCAGCTATCAGGGCCTCGCCGAAGCGGCTGGGCACCCCACCGCGGTCCGCGCCGTTGCCGGGGCAGTCGCCTCGAACCCGCTGCCCATCGTGCATCCCTGTCACCGCGTCCTGCCGAGCAGCGGGTTGCTCGGCAACTACAGTGCCGGCGACGGGCCTGAGACCAAGTGGGCGCTGCTCGCTCGCGAAGGCGTGACGCTCCCGCGCTAGTGCGCGACCTGCAGCAGGGCGCGAGTCACCGGGTCGGCGGCTGCCACCACCGCCTCGGCTGGGCCAGCGGCAACGACGCGGCCCTGATCCAGCACCAGCAGATCGTCCGCGATCCGACGCAGGGCCGCAATATCGTGCGAGATCATCACCAGCGCGAGCCCGTCTCGGTCGCGTAGCTCAGCGAGGAGCCGCAGGATGGCGTCCTGCGCTGGCGGGTCCAACGCCGCAATGGGTTCGTCGGCAACGAGCACCTGCGGCGAGGCAGCCAGGGCACGCGCGATCGCGACCCGCTGCCGCTGACCACCCGACAGGGCGCCCGGGCGGCGCTGCCCCAGGCTCGCGTCGAGCCCAACGCGGGTCAGCAGCGCGTCCACCGCGGCAGCTCGCTGCACCCTCGGCATCGCTGGCAGCCCCTCGGCGATGCTGCGAGCCGCAGTCCAGCGCGGGTTCAGCACGGCCAGTGGGTCCTGCGCAATCGCTTGGATCCGGTGCCGCTGTCCGCGGCGCTCCCGCTCAGCCAGGCGTGACCAGGGCTCTCCCGCCAGTTCCACCTCGCCGCGCGTTGGCGTTTCGAGGGCTAGCAGGAGCCGGGCCACCGAGGACTTGCCCGCGCCGGAGGCGCCGACGATGCCGAGCGTGCTGCCAGCGCGGACGGCGAGGCTGACATCGCTGACCGTGGCCCGCGTGGTGCCATCCGGCATGGTGCGGTGCAACGTGAGGTCGCGTGCTTCGAGCACGACCGGGGCCGACTCGTTCCGAGACCCGGTGAGCGGCTCCCCCGTGGCGGCTGCGGCAAGTGCGCGGGTCACCGGGTGCTGCGGCGCCTCGAGCACGGTCCGGATCGGACCGGTCTCGACCACGCGACCGTCGGCGAGCACGATGACTCGGTCCGCGATCCGGGCTGCGGTAGCGAGATCATGACTGATCAGCAGCACGCCGAGGCCCGCCTCGACCCGTGCCCGTAGCGCCGCGATCAAGTCGGCCCGCAGCATGGGATCGAGCGCCGTCGTGGGCTCATCCGCGACCAAGTATCCGGGCGCGGCAATCTGCGCGCTAGCCAGCACTGCGCGCTGCCGCTGGCCGCCCGAGAGCTGCTCCGGATACTGCCGGGCCCGCAGCGCCGGCTCGTCGAGGCCCACCTCGGCCAGCGCTGCCACGGCGCGATCGCGCGCCTCGCCCCGACTCGCGAGCCCGTGGATACGCAGCGGCTCGGCCACCTCGTCCCCCACTTGGCGCAGCGGATCGAGCGCAGACTGCGCCTCCTGCGGGATAAAGCTGATCACCTGGCCGCGCAGGTGGCGCGTGGTCCTCTCGCTAACGCGGCTTGCGGGCTGGACCACCGGCTCGCCGTCCACGGTGAATTCCTGTGCCACCGCGGTAATACCCTCCGGCAGCAGTCCCAGGATCGAGCGTGCGGTGAGCGACTTTCCCGCGCCGGACGGCCCAATCAGGGCGACGCACTCCCCAGGTGCGACCTCCACGCTCATGTCGTCGACCAGCACCCGATTCCGAGCGCGCACGGTCAGTCCTTGCAGGCGAATCATCGCTCACCTCGCTGCACGGTCCGTGCCACCCATCGACCCAGCCAGGACACGGCCACCACGGTGATCAGCAGGGCGAAACCCGCCATGCTGGTGATCCACCAGGCGTCGCCGAGGCGGTTGCGGCCTTCCTGCATAATCACGCCCCACTCGTCCACGCCAGACTCCATGCCGAGGCCCAGGAAGGTGAGGCCAGCAGCGGTGGTGACCGCACTGCCGAAGCCCAGGATCATCAGCACCAGCAGCGGGCGGGCGACGCTCGGCATGATGTGCCGCACGGCGATGCGCCAGCGTAGCACTCCGAGCACTTTCGCGGCCTCAACGAAGCCGGTGCTGCGGGCGAGCACCGAGTACACGCGCCCCTGCCGTAGGTACGCCGGCAGCAGCGCGGTCGTGACGCCGATCACCACCGACTCGGGGCCGCGACCGAGGATTGCCACGACGGCCAGCGCAATCAGCAGCTCCGGGAAGGCCAGCAGCACCTCGGTGACGCGCGTGATCGCTGCATCGAGCCAGCGCGGGCCGAGTCCGGCCAGCAGACCAACGACCAGGCCGAGCAGCCCCGCGACCAGGACGACCCGGATGCCGACACTGAGCGTCAACCCGGTGCCGAAGACGATGCGGGTGTAGATGTCGCGGCCGGACAGGTCCGTGCCCAGCCAGTGCTCGGCACTCGGCGGCAGGGCTACTGTCCCTGGATTCGGACGAAGGTTCGCCTGCTCCGCGAAGAGGCCCGGGAAGAAGGCTGCGAGCACAACCAGGATCAGGATCAGCACGGCGGGGGCGACGGCGAGGAGGCGTCGCCACGTCGAGGCGGCGGACGCGTGCTGCTGGCCCGCCTGCAGTGCAGTGATCAGACTCACGCGCGGTCACCCCCACGCCGCGTGCGCGGGTCCAGGAATGCCACGAGCGCATCCACCACCAGGGTGATGATCACGAACACCACACCGGCAAAGAGCACGAGAGCCATGACTACCGGCAGGTCGCGACCCATGATCGCGTCCAGGGCTACCCGGCCGAGGCCGGGACGGGCAAAGGCGGATTCGACGAGCACCGCGCCACCGAGCAACCAGCCGAACAGCGTGCCCGCCATGGTCACCGTGCCCGATGCGGCATGGCGAAGTGTGTGCCGCCACACCAGCCCGACCGTGCCCAGTCCACGCGCTCGCGCCGTCTCAGCAAAGGGCTGCCGGTCCGCCTCGTCCAGGCCATCCCGCAGCAACTGGCCGAGCGTGCCTGCCAGGGGTACGGCCAGCGCGATCGCCGGCAGCACCAACTGTTGCACCGGATTGCCGCCAATCACCGGGAACCAGCCAAGTCCATAACTGAATACGGAGGCCAGAGTGAGGGCCAGCCAGAAGGTGGGCGTGGCCACGGCGACCGGCTCCAGCAGCTGCACGATGGATCGGAAGGTGCCACGACGGGTGAACGCGGCAGCGCCGACCGCGATCGCGATGGCGAGTGCCATCGCAACCATCGCCAGCAGCAGGGTGTGCGGTAGCTGCTCGGCGAGGATTGCTGTCACTGGACGCTGCTGCTGATATGAGATGCCGAAGTCTCCGGTGAGGGGCCGCCACAGCGCGAGCAGGTACTGCTGCCAGAGCGGCAGGTTCAGTCCCCAGCGTTCCCGGATGTCGGCACGGGCCTCCGGGCTCGCCGTGGAATGCGGCCCGAGCATAATGTCGACCGGGTCACCGGGCACCGCGGCCAGCACCAGGAATGCCAGCGACGCGGAACCCCAGAGCACCAGTGCGGCCGCGCTGATGCGTCGGCCGAGCGCACGCCACAGCGCGCCGGGCCGCAGGAAGCCGGATCCGACGCGCTGCGCGGTCGTGCGAGTCACAGTACCTTCAGCCGTGCCTAACCCACCGCGTGGTACGGCACACCGTGGAAGAGCGGCCATCCATAGGCGTCATACTGCAGACCGAGGACCCCGGACGGAATCTGGAGCACCTCGAAGGTGCTCGGCACGATCGGGACGTAGGCGACGTGCTCAGCGTTCCACTGCTGGATCTGGCGGTAGATCGTCGCACGCTCCTCCGGCGCACTCAGCGTTGCGGCCTGCTCGAGCAAGGCATCCAGCGCCGGGTCGGCGACCTGGCTCGCGTTCTGGTAGCCCTTCGAGTGCAGGTGGTTGCGCAGGATGTCAGCATCCAGCGACGCGAAGCCCCAGTCGGTGATGTCGAAGTCCAGGATCATGCCATTGCCGTCGGCGTAGCGTGCCTGGTACTCACCACCTTCGACTGCCTCGTGCCGAAGCTCAAAGCCGATCTCCTTGAGGTCAGCAATGAAGAAATTCACCAGTGCGCGCTTCTCATCGTCGAAGGGCAGCCAGCTCAGCCATTCCGCGGTGAGGCGCTTGCCGTTCTTCACGCGATAGCCGTCAGCGTCGCGTTCGGTCCAGCCCGCTTCGTCGAGCAGTGCCTCGGCTCGCGCCGGGTCATAGCCGTACTTGCCTTCCAGCGAGGCGTCATAGGCGTTCGGCGTCGAGGGGCTGAGCGCAGACCATGCGCGCTGGCGACCAGTACGGTATACCCCGAACACAGCTTCTTCCACATTGATGCCCAGGCGGAACGCGTCGCGCACGCGCTCGTCGGCGAAGACGTCGCGGCCCCAGTTCAAGATGGCCGAGTACGGCATGCCGGGACTCTTCGACACGTTCACGGCGATGCTCTGTGGCTGGTCGGCCTGCTCCATGAGTTGGTCAACCGTGAACTGCGAGACGTCGGTGGCGACCTGCGCCTGCCCCGATGTGAGCGCACCGTATCGAGCCGACTCCTCCGGCACGATGCGAACCACGAGTCGGTCCAGCAAGCGGACGCTGTTCGGCTGGGCCAGGCTCGCCGGCGCCCAGGCGTAGGCCTCGTTACGGTCGAAGACAAGGCGCTGGTTCGGCACGTACTCGTTGAGCTTGAACGGACCAGTACCGACCGTGACTTCGGGACCACCAGCGCGCAGCGCGTCCTGACTGGCGGAGTCCAAGACCTTCGGGGAAATGAATCCGACGAATGCCGTGCTCAGGTTCGTGAGCAGCGGCCCGAACGGATCCTTGAGCCGCAGCGTCAGTTCGAACTCACCGGTCGCTTCGGCGCCGGCAAAGCGCTCACCACCGAGCGAGGATGCCGCCTGAGCGGAGGCCGTCTCGGGCGCAAAGATGTGTTCAAAGTTGCGCACCGCAGCGGCGGCGTCAAAGCGGGTGCCGTCGTGGAAGGTTACGTCCTGGCGCAGTTGGAAGGTGTAGGTGCGCTGGTCGTCGCTGACTGCCCATTCGGTCGCCAGCCAGGGCTCGAAGGTGCCGTCCGCGTTCAAGAACACCAGCGAGTCATAGACGTTGCGCAAGGTGTAGGCGCTGACATCCAGCTGACTGGAGTGCGGGTCCATGTGGCCGTTGGCGAGGTTGCCGCCTTCGATCACCCAGACGAGTTCCCCGCCGGGGGCGGCTTGGTCTGGGGCGCAACCTGCGGCGCCGAGCAACAGTGCAGCAGTAGCGATCGCGGCGGCAGTTGTGCGCAGCGAGCGACGAGTCGCAGAGCGTTGCATGGTTCACTCCCTCACATCTTGGAATGGCCGGCACCCCGTACTGGCCGCGATTGACGCTACAGTATTAGACTCAGTCTAGAAATGTCGCAGCACGGAAGTTTCCCACGAACGCGCCGGCTCGTCCCCGGCGAGCGTCCACGCGCGCATGCGGGCCGGCCACCCGCAGCCAGCCGGGAACTGCTCCAAGAGGCCGCATTCGAGCTCTTCCAACGCCACGGCTACGCCGGTGTCACTGTGGATCGAATCGCCCGAGCCGCGGGGGTGAGCCGCGCCACATTCTTCAACTATTTCGAGGCCAAGAGCGACGTATTCTGGGTCGAAGTCGACGACATCATCGACCAGCTCGCGGACGCGGTGCAGCATCTCAACCTCACCAACGCTGGCCTGCGCGACCTCCAAACGCTGACGCTGCGCATGCTCGGCGGTATCGGCGGCGCAGCCGTGCCGTGGGCGCTCACCAACGCCTCGCTCCTGGGCGACGTGACCGATTTGCATGCCTCGGCGCTGCGTCGCGTTCAGGTCCTCACCACCGCGGTTGCCACGGCGCCAGCGCTGCGAGGCGCCACCATGATCGAACGGCGCAGCATCGCCAATACCCTCATTGGCGCACTCATTGCCGCAGTCCTAACCTGGGCCGAGGCCGGCATTGGCCGCGGCCCGCTTGGCCCCTACCTCGAGGCCGCCTTCGAGGCGATCGCGAACTAAGCGGTCGGCGCGCCGCCAATGTACGGCGTCTTGGCAGCCATTACCTCACGCATGCCGTTTTGGCACAGCGCCACGATCCAGCGCAACACCGAGCCCGCGAGCGCGATGTCGAACTCGTCCTGGATGCCACTGAATGCCACCGCGAGGCGGTGCTCAACCACGCCGCCCGGGTACTTAATGTCCCCTGCCCGGTACAGGTGCGGGGCGTCCTGACGCACAGCCAAGCTCGCCATCCCCGTTGACCAGGCCAATCGCGCCTTGCCACGAGCGTAGGTGACGAACTTCTCGGCGTCCGGGTGCGCCGGATCGACCTCGGCGAGGAAGAGCTCCTCGCCCGTCCACGGATCCAGCACCACGAGGGCGCCGGCGAGCTGGTTCGCTACTCCGGCCTCGACGGCCGCCTCCAGCGAGGGTCGGGCGATCGCCCACGCCTGCTGGCAAATCTCGGGGGTCAGTCCTGCAAACATGGTTGCCTCCTTGCTGGACACTACCTTTGCACGCGCCTGCCCGGGGGCCAATCCGGCGCGCGCGAGATCGGTGACTGCACCGCATGGCGATCAGCCGACGACGCGTCGATCAGGAACTGAGGGCTAGTCGTTCCCCGCCTCGAAATCGTATGCTCTGCTCAGGAAGCGGGACACGCGGACGAATGGGGAGTCACGATGACGACACAGCCGGAACCACAACGAACTGGCCTGCACCCCGGGCTGATTGCGGGGCTCGTGGCCATTGGCCTCTTGCTCGCTGGCATCCTGGTCGTCCTCATTGTGCTGCTCACCCGGCCAGCCACCCCCGGCGTCCAGGCGGAACCGACCCCGAGCGAGCCGGAGCCGACCATCATCGATGCCGAGTTGGACCCAGAACCCGAGCCAGAACCCGCACCCACGGAATCGGCGGCGCCCTCGACTCCGAAGCCGAACAATCCCCCGGCCACCAGCACGCCGAAACCACCGAGCGGACCCACCTTCGCCTCGTTCAGCAGTAACCCCGGCAACAACAAGTCCGTCGGCTGCGCTGATGAGTACGACTCGGTGCCGATCACGATCAAGTGGAGTTCCACCAATGCGGTGCTCTCGCACATCGGCGTCGGCACCAACAATGCCAAGGGTCAACCCTATGAGTCGAACATGCCACCGTCGGGGTCCTACGACCTGAACTACCAGTGCAGCGTGGCCTCGCAAAAGTACACCGTGACCCTCGAGGACGCGAGCGGCAAATTGACGCACCGCACCGTCACGCTGAAGCGCTGACGCGAGCGCCAGTCCCAGCGCTTTTGGGGGCAGCCCGGTAGACTCATGCAGTCCATATCAGGCACATTCGACACGGTGCCGCCAACAGAGAGATTGCAATGACCGAGCAGCCCACCGCCCAGGTTCCCGACAAGCCCGCCCTCGAAGGTCTCGAAGCGAAATGGGGGCCGAAGTGGGAAGAACTCGGCACATACCGCTTCGACCGCGCCGGCGCGTTGGAAGCTGGCCGCGACTGCATCTACTCGATTGACACCCCGCCCCCCACCGCCTCGGGGTCACTGCACATTGGACACGTCTTTAGCTACACCCACACCGACATCGTCGCGCGCTTCCAGCGCATGACCGGCAAGCACGTCTTCTACCCGATGGGCTGGGACGACAATGGCCTGCCGACCGAGCGCCGGGTGCAGAACTACTACGGCGTCCGCTGCGACCCGACCCTGCCGTACGACCCGAACTTTGTCCCGCCCTTCGAGGGCGGCGAGAACTCCTCCGGCAAGGCCGCCGATCAGGTGCCGATCTCGCGCCGCAACTTCATTGAACTCTGCGAGCGCCTGACCGTCGAGGACGAGCAGAAGTTCGAGGCGCTCTGGCGCGACCTGGGTCTGAGCGTGGACTGGACCCAGACCTACCGCACCATCGGTGCCGAGGCGCAGGCGGCCTCGCAGCGCGCCTTCCTGCGAAACCTCGCCCGCGGCGAGGCCTACCAGGCAGATGCCCCGACGCTGTGGGATGTCACCTTCCGCACCGCGGTCGCCCAGGCCGAACTCGAGGACAAAGAACAGCCCGGCGCGTACCACACGCTTGCCTTCCACCGCACCGACGGCGAGGGCGACATCCTGATCGACACCACCCGTCCGGAATTGCTGGCGGCCTGTGTGGCGCTGGTGGCTCACCCGGACGACGAGCGCTACCAGCCGCTGTTTGGCACCACGGTGCGCACCCCGGTCTTTGGTGTCGAAGTGCCGATCCTGGCGCACCACCTTGCCCAGGCCGACAAGGGCACCGGTATCGCCATGATCTGTACCTTCGGTGACCTCACTGACGTGATCTGGTGGCGTGAACTCGATCTACCCAACCGCACCATCATCGGCCGCGACGGCCGCATCCTCGCCGACGCCCCGGCCGCTGTCGTCGAGGCGGGCGCTGCAGACACCTACGCCGAGCTTGCTGGCAAGACCGTGTTCAGCGCCAAGGCCCGCATGGTCGAGTTACTCCGCGAGTCCGGTGAACTGATCGGCGAACCGCGCCCGATCACGCACCCGGTCAAGTTCTTTGAAAAGGGCGACAAGCCGCTGGAGATTGTCTCGACCCGTCAGTGGTACATCTCGAATGGTGGCCGCTCGGAGGCGCTGCGTGAGCGCCTGGTCGAACTGGGCAAGGAACTCAACTGGCACCCTGACTTCATGCGCGTGCGCTACGAGAACTGGGTTGGCGGCCTCGCCGGTGACTGGTTGATTTCTCGGCAGCGCTTCTTCGGTGTGCCGATCCCGGTATGGTACCCGCTGGACGAGCATGGTGAGCCCGTGTTCGACCAGCCGATCGTGCCGGACGAGGCGAGCCTGCCGGTGGATCCGTCTTCGGATCCTGCTCCGGGCTACGAGGAGTCGCAGCGCGGCGTGGCCGGTGGCTTCATCGGCGAAGTGGACGTGATGGACACCTGGGCGACCTCGTCCCTCACCCCGCAACTCGCTGGTGGCTGGGAGCGCGACCCCGAGTTGTGGAACCTGGTTGCGCCCTTCTCGCTGCGTCCGCAGGGCCAGGACATCATCCGCACCTGGCTGTTCTCGACCGTGCTGCGCAGCGAACTGGAAGACCAGCGTCTGCCCTGGCAGCACACGACCATCTCGGGCTTCATCGTCGACCCGGACCGCAAGAAGATGTCGAAGTCGAAGGGCAACGTCGTCACCCCGGCCGGCATCCTCGAACAGCACGGCTCGGACGCTGTGCGGTACTGGGCGGCGTCGAGCCGACTCGGTACCGACGCGGCCTTCGACCCGCAGAACCCGACCCAGATCAAGATCGGTCGACGCCTCGCGATCAAGCTGCTCAACGCGGCAAAGTTCATTCTCGGCTTCGAGGCAGGCACTGCGGATGCCACCGTGACCGAACCGCTCGATCTGGCCATGCTCGCGGGTCTGGCCGGAGTGATCGATGAGGCGACCAAGGCGTTGGCTGGCTACGACCACGCCCGTGCCCTGGAAGTGGTGGAGACCTTCTTCTGGACCTTCTGCGACGACTACCTCGAACTGGTCAAGGAGCGTGCCTACACTGGCGGCGGCCAGGAGCAGGCCAGTGCGGTCGCAGCCCTGCGTATCGCGCTCAGCGCCCTGCAGCGCCTGCTGGCTCCGTACCTGGTGTTTGCCGCCGAAGAGTCGTGGTCGTGGTGGCAGTCTGGCTCGGTGCACTCCGCCCCCTGGCCGACCGCGAACGACCTGCCAGCCCTCGGCGCCGAAGTGCGCCCGGAACTGCTCGCCGAGGTGGGCCTCGCCCTCACCGGCATCCGCGGCGCCAAGACCGAGGCGAAGCTCTCGCAGCGCACCCCGGTGGAATCGCTCACCATCAGCGCCCCGGCGGCCCTGATCGAAGCGCTGCAGAGCGCCGAGGGCGACCTGAAGGCAGTGGGCCGCATCGCCACCATCGAGTGGGCGGTCGCGTCGGATGACGCTGCCCTGACGGTGTCGAACGTCACCTTCGTCGAGGAAGCAGCGAACTAATGCAACTCGGGACGCGTTGGGATGCCGGAGCGGAACCGCCCGCCCGGCTTCCCGACGCCGTCCTGGACCTGATCCAGCAAGCTGAGGCGTACCTGCCGGGCTCGAGCACCGCGGCAACGCCGCGCTGGACGCTGACCTGGCTGGAGGGCCAGCCACACCTGCGCCTGGACGGCGGCTACGGGATCGAACCGGTCGGCGGCGGATACTTCCGCCTGACCGCGCCGGACGGCGAACTCATCGCCTCGGACGAACCCTTTGCGGGCGAGGACGATGACGACGACTGGCTCGAGGACGAACCCGTCTAATCAGGCATAGGGCGTAACCCAGCCAGGCTGATGCTGCACCCGCGGCAGCCGCTGCAGGCCGGCCGCATCAAGCACCGCCTCGACCCGTTCCGCTTGGGCAATCTCGACCTCAGAAAGTCGCCACCCGTCTTCGACCGGGGCGATACGCAGCAACACGGCATCATCGTGCAGCACCTGCACCTCGAGCAGCACCCCGGCGATCTCCGCCGTGCCGAGCCCATCCACGCCGATACTGAGCTCGTCATCATCCGAGGCGAGGCGAGCCGCCCGCGGGGCGGTGGTGTTCAGCCGCCGCAGCAGGTCCTCGACCCCTTCTCGGCCAGCCACCTCGAAGATGAGTTCCAACCGCTCACCCTGGTCATCGCGCGCGCCCGGCAACGCGATCGAGAAGTAGCGCAAGCGACCAAGCCAGTTGCGCAGGCTCAGTCGGCTGCTGCCACCCTCGTGCTGTCGCATCGCTAGCGCCGCGGCCCGCCAAGCCAACCAGCGACCCAAGCCTCCAGTCGGTCATCAACGAGGTCATAGATGAACCAGGCAGCCAAGAGCACCAGCGGCGGCACGATCAAGGTGGTGAGGAAGTTGGTGATCTGCACGCCCGACAAGATGACCAGCAGGAACCAGATGATCAGCGCGACCAGGTACAAGATCACATACGACAGCGCCTTGCTGCTGAGCTTGCGCGAGAGGCTCACCTGGCCGGCATTGTCCGAGAGCCAGCGATGCAGCAGCGGCTTGATGAACAGGCTCAATACCGTGAGCACGATAGCACCCCAGAGCACGGTGCCGATCGACACCCCCGCTGCTCCGGGCAGCAGCACAATGACGAGCACCGCGACGATGTTGAACAGCAGCAGAGCGATGGTCTTCACAACCCAGGAGCGTACGGACATAGTTCCATCCTGCATGGCGCGGCCCTGATCGTCCAATGCCGACAGTGGGCTACCGCCTAGAATGGAGCGGGCGCCGGACGCGCCCCACGACCTGCTGAGTAAGGATGCCGTGAGCCAGACCGCACACCGACCGTTGCACGTACTGATCACGACCGATCAGCACGTGGAATCGCTCGGTGGCGTGCAGGTCTCGATTCGCCTGCAGCGCGAGCAATTGGAACGCCAGGGCCACACCGTCAGCGTGTTGTCCTCGGCGAGGCGCTTTCCACATCAGGCGCACCCGGGCGACATTGAACTGCCCTCCTGGACGCTCACCCGGGACAAGGAATACACGGCCGCCTGGCCCGGCAAGCGCGCCGATCGCGTGATCGATGCGGCCCTCGCCGAACGACCGCCGGTCGACCTGGTGCATGTGCAGGGCGACCTCTGGGGCGCCATCGCCGGCTACCGCCTCGCGCAGCGACTTGGGGTGCCAGTGGTGCACACCTTCCACAACAACCTGGACCAGGGTGTGCGCTCGATCTCACCGATCGCTGCCCCACCGTTCTTCGCCGCGCTGAACCTGATTCGCAGGCGGCTGCTCGGTGGCCCGACGCGCAAGGGTGACCGCGGTGGCTGGCGCTATCTTGCGAGCCTGTCGCAGGATGCGCAGGCCCTCACTGCCCCTTCGCACTACTTCGCCGAGGAGTTGCAGCGCCACGGCATTGGCCCGGCCACCGTCATTACCAACGGTGTGGACGACGCCCAGATCGATGCCGCCCTGGCAGCGAAGCAGTCGCCTGAACAGCGACCGCGGCCGCGACTGGTGTGGCTGGGTCGGATGAGCCAGGAGAAGCGGGTCCTGGACCTCATCGAGGCGCTGCGTGATTCCGGCGCGGATGCAGACCTTGACCTGTATGGCGGCGGCATCCAGCTCAGCCAAGTCAAGAAGGCAGTGAGCAAGGCAGGTCTCGAGGACCGCGTGCGCCTGCACGGCCGACTCCCCTACCCGGTCGCCCTCGCGGAACTGGCCAGTGCGGATGCCCTGGTGCAGACTTCCCTCGGCTTTGAGACGCAGGGCATGACCCCGTTCGAGGCTGCCGCCCTGGGCACGCCAACGATCTTCCGCGACCCTCGCATCGCGGCTGAACTGGGCGTGGGCGAAGCGGACGCCGGGCTGCCGGGTTGGGTCAGCCCCGGCCCCAGCTTGGACGACTTCACCGCAACGCTGCGTCAGGCCGTGGCGGAACTCAAGACCAAGGCGGTGCGCGTTCCGGATGCCGGGGGCGCCTTCCGGCAGAGCCGACAGACGGAGCGCACGCTGGAGCTGTATCGCTCGGTGGTTGCCGAGGCGAATATCGGCGCCTAGCCGCGGTGCTGCCGCGCGGCGATCGGCCGCGGTCGCGGCTACCCTGCGACCTAGCCCGGACCTACGTTACTTCCAGGCCAAGATCTCGTTGTGTGGCATGTCGAAGACGCCGTTTTCGGCGTCAACCCACTCCAACCAGGCGGCCGAGATCTCCTCCAATTCCTCCTGGGTGGCGAGACCCGACTCCAGTGCCTGCGTCGCAAAGGTCGATGCCAACGCACGCTCTGACCACGCACCGCCCCACCACTCGCGGTCCTCGCGGTCCGAGAAGCACCAGATGCTCGCGGTGCAGCGCACGGTTTCGAAGCCAGCACGCAGTGCCCAGTCCTTCAACTGCGGGCCAGCGTCCGGCTCGCCGCCGTAGAGGCGCGAGACTTTCTGGTACAGGTCGCGCCACACCTCGATTCCCGGGACCCATGGGTACCAGCGCACGCCACCGTAGTCGACGTCGCGAGCGGCAATGATGCCGCCGGGCTTCACGACGCGGCGCATCTCCTGCAGCGCCTTCACCGGGTCGGCCATGTACTGCAGCACCTGGTGCGCGTGCACGATGTCGAAGCTGTCGTCCTCGTACTCGAGTTCGTACACGTTGCCGGTGGTGAACGAGACGTTCGTGACGCCTTCTGTGGCTGCCCGGGCGGCAGCCCGGTCGACGACCTCCTGCGAGGGGTCGATACCGATCACATGGCCCGGATCGAGCCTGCGGGCGAAGTCGATCGTGATCGTGCCGGGACCGGCACCCACATCGAGCAGCGTCATGCCGGGCTTCAGGTACGGCGCCAAGTATGACGCCGAGTTGTCCACCGTGCGGGCCTCATGGATCCGCAGCACGCTCGGGTGGTGCCCGTGCAGATACTGTTCTTTGCCGGCCAGGGGTTGCTCGTTACCGCTCACCAGTCCATGGTACGCCCGCCCGATGGCCTGTGACGGCGGCGCCAGCACCTGCTGGCAGGGTCACGCAATGGTGCCCTGCCAGCGGGCACGGCGCCACGGCGACCGCTCCGGGCAGTCCACCGGGCGCGCGTCGCACGCAATGTGACCCTACGCGGCGCCGCCAACCGCAGGCAGGTACAGCATGGTCCAGTAGTCGATGCGAGGTACGGTGACTGCGACGTGTTCCTGACCGGCCGAGAGCGCATCGTGCTGTTCCTGACCAGCCACTGCCTCGGCGCTGAGCGCCTGCAGCGACGGGTCGGCCGCGTCCGGGCTGGCCTGCCAGATGCCTGCCTCGGCGAGCGCCGGCACGATGCGGACCCGCACGTCGGTCAGCGGCGTTGCGGCCGGCTGCACCGCATCCCACTCGGTGTCCGTCAGCGCGGTGAGGTTGATCAGGTGCACTACGGTACCGCCGTCGGCGAGCCGGTAGACCCGCGTCCATAGCGTCCCGGCGTCCGCCTTCGTAGACGTGCGCACCCCCTCGACATCCACCAGAATGTCCTCGTTGATGCCGCCGGTAAAGTACTCGGTCACGTCCATCACCCCAGGATCGAGCAGCAGGTCACCGTAGCGCACCAGGAAGTCGTACCAGCGTGCGAACTCGTCCTGCGCATCGGCGGCCAGCGGCACATTGTCCGGGTAGTACGGATGCACCAGGGCGTGGCCGTCCTCCCCGAGCAGCAGGTGGGTTGCCCCGCTGGAGTAGATCGCAGCCATGTCGTACCGGGCCGTGTTCAGCGCCAGGGCGGCGTCCTCCTTGAAACAGCTCAGGTACGCTGACAGGATCGGCGGGTGCTCCGGCCGCAGGCGACGGGTGCGCTCGGCGAGGATAGCGAGGTCCTGCAGCCGAGTATGGGGCTCCCATACCTCGATGTAGCTGGCGTCCTGCGGTCCCGGGGCGGTCGCCCAGGTCGGGAAGTCGTTCACGTTATTGAACATGAAGCGCGACGTCGGCACCGCCTCGCGGATCGCCGCCAGCATGGTGACGAAAGCCTCGGTCAGGTCCACCTGCGAGCCGTCACGCAGGTACGCGCGCTTCGGCCAGCCGTACTGGTCCAGGTGGAAGCCATGGAATTTCGTGCCCGCGATGACCTGTGCGAGCTGCTCACCGTAGTGCTGCAGCCAGGTCGGATCGCCAGGGTTCACCAACACCAGGAAGTTCTCGCCGAGGCGGTAGGGCTCGCCGTCCTTCCGATAGAGGATCTGGTCCTGCCAGGCATCGACCTCGTCGGCGCCGATTGCGTACACCGCGCTGTAGCCGAGCGGGTGCGTGCCAGCCTCCTCGAGGGCCCCGGCAAGGGCATTCACCGCCGCCAGCGAGCGCGGCTGTCCCAGCGGATCCAGATACTCATCAGCCGGCGGCATCAGCGTGGAGTGCCGGTAGGCCCAGTCGTAGAACTGCCCCAGGTTCAGGTGGTTGCGACGGAACCACCGCGCGACCGCGTCGGTGTCCGTCTCGGCATCCATCTGTACGGTGAAACCGTAGCGAGGCCGGTCGAAGGCGTCAGCCAGGACGTCCACCGCGGAAGTGGCGAGCACCGCTCCCCCACTCGAGCGCAGCGTCAGGCCGTAGCCGCCGAGGGCGAGCAGACCCAGGTCCACGCGAGTGGTCCCCGCAGCGATCGCGACCGTGGTCACCGGGGTGGCGAGGTGGTGCACCTCGAGGGTGGCCGCCTCGTTCAGGTCCAGGATTTCGATGCCGACCGAGTCGTCGGGACCGTACCAACTGCGCTCCGGCAGCAGGGCTACCATGCGGTCACCGCGCCGAACTGCAGCAGCAGGTACTTGGCGTGCGACCACAGCAGCGGCGTCGCGACGGTGCCCCAACGCTCTTCCCACTCCTGCACATAGGCCTCCGCACCTTCCTGCGGTTCGCTGGTGCGCTGCTCCGGCAGGAAGCCCGACTCGGGCAGGGCGCACTCCTCGATCCATGCCTTCGCGTGCGCGGCCGCCTCGGCGTTGCCCGCGATCCGGTCCACCCAGCCTAGCCAGGCGGTGTGCAGAATCCAGGGGCTGCCACCGTAATAGGTGTCGCCCACGTAACGACGAATGCCACCGGTCGGCGAGCTGAGTTCGCTACGGATGCGCGCGAGCGTACGCTCGAAGGTCGCGTCCGAGGTGGTGGCGAGACCGAAGGGCACCGCCAACGACAGCAGGCTGGCGTCCACGCGGTCATCCTGCGGACCCTTCACGAAGGAGCCGTCGACGACACAGGTGTCGAGCACGTACTGCCAGACCTCGTCGGCCAGTTCCTGCACCGACTCGTCGTGCAGCAGCACCGCGGCAGCCTGCAGACCCGCCACAATCGCGGCCAGCGTCGAGGTGTGCTGGCGGTCGCCGAACTCCTCCCAGTAGTCGTAGCAGGGCAGGTGCCAGGTGGCGCGCAGGTAGGCGACGGTGAGTTCGACCGCGGCGCGCAGGTCGTCGCGTCCCTCAGGCAGAACACCGGCGTAGTGGCTGTGCAGGCCGAACAGCCAGGTGCCGTAGCCATCGAGTTGGAAGTTCGGCCAGTCGTCCTCTCCGGTGCGCGGCTCGCGCTCGCCCTCCAAGGTGAAGCGAGCCGGCAACAGGTGCGCCGGGTCGGCCGGCTTGCCAGCGGCCAGGTCCGCGATCACGGCCTGAACGTCTGCCTCGTGGGCGAGCACGACTCGGGCCACCCAGTCATAGAAGCGGGCGCTGGAGTCAGGGTCACCAGTCGCCGCCATCGCCATGGCGATGTACGAGCCGTCACGCAACCAGCTAAACGGATACTGCGAGAAGGTGGGGCTGGCAACGTAGCCGCCGGAGGCGTGCTGGCCGTCGCGGATCACCTCGATGCTGCGCTGGTTCAGGTCACCGAGGAAACGTGGGGTATTCATCATTAACTCTTCAATGCTCCGGAGGCGATACCAGCGACGAAGAATCGCTGGAACACGATGTAGACAATCAGGACGGGGATCAGCGCCAGCAGTGATGCTGCAAAGACCAGTCCCCAGCTGGTCGAGTGCTGACCTTGGAACAGTGCAATGGCGATGGGAAGCGTGCGCTGCTTTTCGTCATTGATGACGGTCAGGGCCCACGCGAATTCATCCCACGTGCCAAGGAAGGCGAAGATCACCGTGGTCGCCAGTGCTGGTTTGGCCAGCGGCAAGGCGAGGTTGAAGTACCGACGCCAGGCGCCAGCACCATCGATGATCATGGCCTCATCCAACTCCGCAGGTATCCCCTCAAAAAACCCACAGAGCAGGAAGGTGTTGAAGCCCAGGGCCGTTCCCACATAGAACGGGATCAGACCGGGCAGCGAGTTCAACAGCTGCAGATCCCGCGCCAGCAGGAACTGCGGAATGATCAGCATCATCGTCGGAATCGTTAGACCCGCGATGATCGCGGTCATCACAATGCGGCGACCCTTGAACTGGAATCGGGTCAGACCGAAGGCCATCATCGAGGACAGCAGCACGATCAGGAAGGTGCTGACGATTGCCACGAAGGCAGAGTTGAAGGCGTAGAGACCAAAGTTCTCTTCGTTCAACACCCGCTCATAGTTATTCAGCGTCGGTTCGCTCGGCATGATCTCGAAGGGGTTGCCGAGGCTCGTGGAGCGCGACCGGAAGGACACCGACACCATGAAGATGAACGGGTAGACCAGGATCACCGTGGCGATGGTCAGGATCGTGTAGCGCACCGCGCGCACGATCAGCATTCGACGACGTGAGGTAACCATTACAGCTTCGTCTTTCGCTTGGTCCACCAGTACTGGAATGCCGAGAGGCCCAGCACGATGATGGTGAGGCTGAAGGAAATAGCGCTGCCGTATCCGAAGTCGAAGAAGCGGAAACCCTGCTCGTACATCATGGTGAGCGGCACGTGGGTGTCGTTCTCGCCACCGGTCATCAACATGACCGAGATGAAGACGTTGAATCCGCCGATCACCAGCAGGATGAACACGGTGGCCACGGCCGAGCGGATTGCCGGCAGTGAGACGTTGCGGAAGCGCTGCCAGGCGTTTGCGCCGTCAAGCGCAGCCGCCTCGTGGAGTTCCTTCGGCACCGCGGTCAGCGCGGCCAGGAAGATCAACATGGACCAGCCGAGGCCCTTCCAGATACCCAGGGCACAGATCGCGATGTAGGCGGTCCAGCGGTTCAGGAAGAAGCTCGTGGGCTCGTCCGCGACGTGGAGCACGTCGATCAGCAGACTGTTCGCCAGGCCATCCGCCGAGGACGAGAAGATGAACTGGAACAGCAGCGAGACGACCACCCAGCTCGTCACCACGGGCAGGTAGAACAGCACGCGGAACAGCGTGCGCCCGGGCAGGTGGTCATTGAGCAGCAGCGCCAGGCCAAGGCCGATCGCCATCTGGATCGGCACGGTGACGGCGGTGTAGACACCGGCGTTCACCAGGGAGGTGATGAATTCGGGGTCGTTGAAGGCCCGGAAGTAGTTGTCCAGGCCAATCCAGGGACTGTCTGCACCGGGAACGATGCTCCACTCGTGCAGGCTCATATTCAGGGTTTGGACTGCCGGGTAAAGAATCACCACTGCATAAATGATGAATCCCGGCAGGATGAATGCCCACGGAGCCAGCGTGCTGCGCCGGCTGGAAGCGGTGGGCTTCCAGCCGGCGGCAGCAGCCGCCCGCGGCACGGGGGGAACGGTCGCGGTCATGATTGCTTTCAGTTAGCCGGCGTACTTGGCTAGCAGCGCGTCGGCCTGCTTGGCGGCGCTGCTGAGCGCCTCCTGCACGGTCTTCTCGCCGCGGATTGCCGCACGAACCTCATCCTGCAGGATGCTGTCGATCTGGCTCCAGGCCGGAGTCGCCGGGCGGTTCTTCGCCTTCTCAAGCTGCGAGGTGAAGTGGTGGTAGAAGTCGTTGATCTCGGTCAGGCGCGGCGCCAGCGACTTCAGCACAGACATCTGGCCGATCTTGGCGAATTCGTACTGCGTTTCCTCGCTGAGCAGGAAGCGCATGAACTCGGCCGCAGCAGCCTTGTTCTTCGAGGACTTGGTCAGGACAATGTCCTCACCACCGACGACGCTGATGCTGCCACCGGCACCGGCAGGAACCGGAGCGGCCTTCAGCTCGAAGTCCGGGTACTGGTTGCCGAAGATCGGCCACATCCACGGACCGTCCAGGATGGTTGCGTACTTGCCCTGAGCCAGGCCGTCGCTGGTGGACAGGCCACCCGAGTCACCGAGGACGATGTCCGGCATGAAACCCCCCTGGTACAGGTCAACCCAGGTCTGCACACCCGCCACCGAAGCGGCGCTGTCCAGGTAGCCCGAGGCCTTGGTCACGTCCGGGTCGGTGATGTCGCCACCGGCGCTCCAGATCCACGGCAGGATGTTCCAACCGCTGGCACCGTTGTCGGCGAAGACGAAGGAGCCTGCTGCCTTCAGCTTCGGCGCGATGGCCTTGAGCTCCTCGACCGTGGCCGGCGGGGCGTCCACGCCAGCGGCGGCCAGCGCCTCGCTGTTGTACATCAGCACGCGGGTGTTGGTGTCCAGCGGCAGGCCGTAGTACTCGCCCTTCCAACGGTTGGTCTCGAGCACACCCGGGTAGGTGGTGTCGGCGAGCTGCTGGAAGTCCGGCATGGTCTGGCTCAGCGGCTCGAGCACGCCCAGGTTTGCCATCTCGGGCACCCAGGCGAGGTCGGCGCGGACCAGGTCCGGCAGCACGTCGCCGGCAACACCGGTGATGAGCTTCTTGTGCAGTTCGTCCCACGGGATCGCCACGTCTTCGACAGTGACGTTCGGGTAGGTCTCGTTGAAGCGCGGGATCAGCACCTCACGGAGCGTCTTCACCTCGTTCGAGTCCACGCTGTAGGCGTGCCAGAAGGTGACAGTGCCGGAGATGTTGGTGTCGCCGGGCTGGCCGATAACGTTCTCGCCAGCGGGGGTGCCGCTGTCGCCAGCTGCGCAACCGGTGAGGCTAACCAGAGTGGCAGCCGCCGTGACAGCCAGCAGCGAACGCAGAGTTCGTGCCGTCATTGCTAGTTCCTTTCTCGGTGGGGGACGGTCGCTTCATCGCGCCGTCTACGTCCTACGCAGGGCTGGTGCTCCGTTGCAGGCGGGCCCGGACACGCTCGCCGAGCTTTCCGGAGTGCCCGGCCACGTCGTACGGGGTGGCCAGCACGAGGGCAGCGGCACCACGTGCCCAGCCTTCGTCCTGCCAGCGCTCGACATAGACGGGGATACCCCGGCGCAGCGGCAGCAGCGCGGAACGGAACCCGGTCTCGAATCCGGTCTCCCAGAGCGGCCAGTCGGCCGTTCCTTCGCCGGAAAGAATGATGAGTTCGGGGTCGAGCAGGTGCACGACGCCCGCGAGGGTCTGACCGAGCAGGTGGCCAGCCTCGGTAAAGATGCGGCTCGCAGCCTCGTCACCCGCAGTCGCGGCGGCCACCAGGCCACTGAAGCCAGCGTGCTCGCTGACGATGCCACGTTCCTTGGCGCGAGCCAGCAGTGCGTCTTCGGCGATCAGCGCTTCCAGGGCCCCGACCTGCGGCCGCTCCCCCTCGGTCAGCAGCACCGCCGGCACGTGACCGAGCTCACCGGCGCCACCGTTTGAGCCGCGCACCACAATGCCGTCCTCGACGATGGCCGAGCCAACACCGGTACCGATGGTGACAATGACGAAGTCGCTGTGCCCGCGGCCAAGCCCGTACAGCAGTTCCGCGGCAGCCAGCGCATTCACGTTGTTCTCGACGATGACCGGCAGGCCGAGTTCACGGGTCAGGGTCTGCCCCATCGGCACCGACTGCCACTGCAGCGGCACGGAATCGACCACGCCCTGGTCCTGCTGATCGACCGAACCCGGCACGCCAATACCCAGGCCGAGCAGCGGGCTGCCGTCGCCGGCGGCGATGATGCGCTTGAGTGCGTCGACCAGATTGGCCAGCACGGTGGTCTGCATCGCGTCGAAAGGCTCGGAGCCGCTGCGCAGGATGCGCCCGTCCAGGCCAACCTCAACGAAGGACAGGTGGTCGGGGGCGAGCTTCACGCCAATGGCGCGACCGGCCGAGACGACCAGGCCAAGCAGTCGGGCCGGACGGCCACCGCCGGAGCGCTGCTCGTCGCGCTCCTCGATCAGACCTTCCGACAGCAGGTCCTTGGTGAGCTGCGTAATCAGTGCGGGCGACACTTCCAGCGCGCGCGCCAGGTCGGCGCGCGAGGCCGGACCATGCGCACCCAAGTGCGCCAGAATGGCGGACCGGTTCACGTCCGTTCGGCCAACAGGGCGAGGCACCATCGCGACTCCTTATTTCAGTAGTAAATAAAGTACATAACTAACCCCCGGGGCGCAAGCCCAGATCGGACAGGGCCGCAGCGCAATGAGGCCGCCCCACCTGGGACGGCCTCATTGACGAAGATCAGCGCTACTGCGAAAGTAAGCGCGCCAAGAGTTCGGAGGGCGAGATGCCCTCGGCTCGAGCGCGGGCGTCGAGGTCCGCCAGCAGTTGCGGATCCAGGGACGCCGCGATCGGGTCGACGGCAGCCGGAGTGGTTCCCTGCGCTGCAGACGCGGCCCCAGCCTCGCCATCTCGACCTGCAATCAGGCGGCGGGCAATCGGAAGCGTCACGGTGCCAAGGCCGGTGATAATGCCGGCACCCGCCATGAATCGATCCAGCACATCCGGCGTGGAGTAATACTCCGTCAGTTCCATCCACAGCAGATACCCGGCCAAGACCGCCGCACCCGCCAACACGATCCATAGCACGACGCGGATCCAGGGCCGCACGAAGCGCACGTCCCGCAGCATGATGATCGCGTGCACGCTCCACGCCACCACGATCGTGGACACGACTTGGATCTTGTTCATGATCCGCCAGGCCGACCACGGAGACTCCGACCATTCGAAGTCGATCCAGGTCTGCAGCAGCCACACTACGGTCGCGATCAGAATCGCCACGATCGACAGGACCACCAGCCAGCGTGGGGCGAGGCGGCGCTCCCCCAGCACCAGGACTGCGGCGAGGCTGGCGATCCCGACCACGATCAAGGTCACCGTGATCTTGCCGAGGGTGTCATTCCAGGAATCGGTGATCAGCCGATAGAGGCCGAGCAGCGCAGCCACCCCGAACGCCGCCAAGGTGGCATACAGCAGCGTGCGGCGTGCCTGCTGCACTGGCGTACGAACCGTCATGATGTCCCCGTTCTCCGCGTCATCGCGGCAAGGATTCGAGCAAGCTCAGCAGCCTAGACTAGGCCGACTTCTCGCGGCGAATCTCGGTGCGCGGCACGATCGTCGGTGCCGCGTTGCCAGCGACAGTGTCCTTGGTGATGACCACGCGCTCGATGCCGTCGGTGGACGGCACCTCGAACATGATCGGCCCCAGGACTTCTTCGAGGATCGCGCGCAGGCCGCGGGCACCGGTCTGGCGCAGCACGGCCAGGTCGGCGATCGCTTCCAGCGCCTCGCGGTCGAATTCGAGGTGCACGCCGTCGAGCTCAAACATGCGCTGGTACTGCTTGACCAGGGCGTTCTTCGGCTCGGTGAGGATCTCGATCAGGGCCTCGCGGTCCAGCGGGGTCACCGAGGCGATCACCGGCAGGCGGCCAATAAATTCGGGGATCAGACCGAACTTGTACAGGTCTTCCGGCAGCACCTCATTGAACAGTTCCGCGTCGTCCTGCTTCGAGTGCACCGGGGCGCCGAAGCCGATGCCACGCTTGCCAGCGCGGCTCGAGATGATGTCCTCGAGACCAGCGAAGGCACCCGCCACAATGAACAGCACATTCGTGGTGTCGATCTGGATGAACTCCTGATGCGGGTGCTTGCGGCCGCCCTGTGGCGGCACGCTGGCGGTGGTGCCTTCCAGGATCTTTAGCAGGGCCTGCTGCACGCCCTCACCCGACACGTCGCGGGTGATGGAGGGGTTCTCGGCCTTGCGGGCGATCTTGTCGATCTCGTCGATGTAGATGATGCCGGTTTCCGCGCGGGCGACGTCGTAGTCCGCGGCCTGAATCAGCTTCAGCAGAATGTTCTCGACATCCTCGCCGACATAGCCAGCCTCGGTCAGTGCCGTGGCGTCTGCGACGGCAAACGGGACGTTCAGACGCTTGGCGAGGGTCTGCGCAAGGTAGGTCTTGCCACAGCCAGTGGGCCCGATGAGCAGGATGTTGCTCTTGGCGATCTCCACGTCCTCGCCCTTGCGCTTGTCCGATTCGGTGACGGCAGCGGCGGCACGGATACGCTTGTAGTGGTTGTAGACCGCGACGGACAGGGCGCGCTTGGCGTCTTCCTGACCGATGACGTATTCCTCCAGGAAGTCGAAGATTTCCTTCGGCTTGGGCAGGTCAAAGTCCACCACGCCAGCCGCCTTCGCCTCGGCCTGGCGTTCCTCAATGAGTTCGTTGCACAGTTCGACGCATTCGTCGCAAATGTAGACCCCCGGCCCGGCGATGAGCTGGACCACCTGCTTCTGGCTCTTTCCGCAGAAGGAGCACTTGAGCAGTTCCGAGGATTCCCCAATCCTTGCCATCTCAGCCTCCTCCCGCACATTTCAGAGCCACCATGGCAATACCACTTGCATGAGAGCCTAACCCCTCACACTGACAGCGGCCGCGATATCCTCCCCCGCGCGCCGAATCCGCGCCGGCACACCCCAATTCGTGCCACGCCCGGCCTAGAGCAATGCTACCGATGGCGATTGGAGGGTGCCGACCATCTGCTTCTCGGTGTCCTTGTAGTCAATGTCGAAGCACAGGGTTTCCCCGACCTGATGCACCGTCAGCGTGCCACTGGAGTCCATGGAGTTACCCAGGTTCACGTTGTTGCGCTGCACGACCACGCCAAACACCAGATCCCCGTCGCCGCCGTTCGGCGAGACCACCGTGCCGACCGGAATCGGCGCCACCTGCTCCGCGGTGGCATTGAACCGCGTCACGAACAGCGAGGCGAGCGTTGCGCCCTCCCCGGGCGTCGGCGCGGTGGACAGCATGATTTCGCTCGCATCCACCGGCTGATCGGACGCAAAGGCCGTGTAGGCGGCGCCGTCAACGAAACTCACGGCCGCAGCGTGCGTGAGCACCACCTGCTCGTTCGACGCCACGTCCGTAAAGGTCAAGTGTGTGGTGCAGCCGGCTCCTGCCTGAGCGCCGGAGCAGCCCGTGGCCAGCGTCATGACCGCCAGCGCGGCGAGGCCGATCCGGCCGGTATGGGTCACTACGGACTGCATCATCATCGCCTCCATGCCGTCCACTGTTCCACGTCGCAGCGACCCATCCAAGCACCGTGGCAGCGAGTCGCAACCACGTGGCCGAGCCCGTGATGTACCCGGTTTCGCCGCCAGCATGCCGCAGGGCCGGGCACCGTTACTGGTACCCGGCCCTGCGTGCGAGTGGTTAGCGCTTCGCCGATGCCTTGCGGCTGGTGAGCACCTGATCGATCAGACCGTACTCGAGCGCTTCGGGAGCGGTGAGGATCTTGTCGCGGTCGATGTCGCGGCGCACCTGCTCGATGTCCTTGTTCGAGTGCTCGGCGAGGGTCTCCTCGAGCCAGAGTCGCAGGCGGGCGATTTCCTTGGCCTGCAGCTCAATGTCCGAGGCCTGGCCGTGACCGGAGTCACCGGTGGCCGGCTGGTGAATCAACACGCGCGCGTTCGGCAGCGCCAGACGCTTCCCGGGCGAGCCCGCGGCCAGCAGCACCGCGGCAGCCGAGGCCGCCTGCCCGAGGACCACGGTCTGGATCTCGGAGCGGATGTACTGCATGGTGTCGTAGATCGCGGTCATCGCGGTGAACGAGCCACCGGGCGAGTTGATGTACAGCGTGATGTCGCGGTCCGGGTCCTGGCTCTCGAGCACGAGCAGCTGGGCCATCACATCATCGGCCGAGGCATCGTCCACCTGCACACCGAGGAACACAATCCGGTCCTCGAACAGCTTGGCGTAGGGGTCCTGACGCTTGAAGCCGTAGGCGGTGCGCTCCTCGAAGGAGGGCAGGATGTAGCGCGACTGCGGCATCATCGTGCGGTTCGCGGCCGCACGGAACGTTTCGAACTCACTCATCAGCGTCTCCTACTTGCCGCTCTTGTCGTCGGTGCCGCCACCGCCGGACACGTCCGTCGCCGAGGCGCGGATGTGGTCGACGAAGCCGTACTCGAGCGCTTCCTCAGCGTTGAACCAGCGGTCGCGGTCACCGTCAGCAAGGATCTGCTCGACGGTCTTGCCGGTCTGGGCGGCCGTGATTTCGGCGAGGCGACGCTTCATGTCGTTGATCAACTGCGCCTGGGTCTGAATGTCGCTCGCGGTACCACCGAACCCACCGTGCGGCTGGTGCAGCAGCACGCGTGCGTTCGGGGTGATGTACCGCTTCCCCTTGGTGCCGGCGGTCAGCAGCAGCTGCCCCATCGAGGCGGCCATACCGATACCGACGGTGACGATGTCGTTCGGTACGAACTGCATCGTGTCGTAGATCGCCATACCCGCGGTGATCGAGCCACCGGGCGAGTTGATGTACAGGTAGATGTCCCGTTCCGAGTCTTCGGCGGCCAGCAACAGCAGCTTGGCGGCGATCTCGTTCGCGTTCTCGTCCCGAACCTCTGACCCGAGCCAGATGATGCGGTCCTTCAGCAGCCGGTCAAAGACGCTCGGCGTAAATGGCGTGTCAGCCATGGTGGTGGACTCCGTTCTGCTTCCTGCATCGAATCTATCGGAGCACAACGCCGCTCGTGGCCCTGTTCGCCCTGGGCGTGAACCGTGGCGCGCACGATTGGCAGGCAGGTACTGCGCGACGCCCTCCAACTCGGCGCCGACAGGCATCACGAATTCGGCAGAGTCACGCCCAGTCGCGGGGCGCGCCATACCCGGCCGGGCGGACCCACCGCGCCAGCGCGAGCACGATCATGATGCCGCCCCAGGCGCCGCCGACCAGTCCGCCGAAGACGAAAACAATACGGAAGGCCTCCCCAGCATCCAGGCCGGCCAGCAGCAAGCCGACGAAGAGCGCCGCCAAGTACGCCAGCAGTGACCCGAGGGCAGTCAGGCCGTAGCCCGCCCAGCCGCGCTCGGTGCGGCTCCCCCACCACAGGATCACCCCGACCGCGATACCAAACACCACGGCAGCCGCGACCCAGACCGGCGCGGTCCAGGCAATATTCGCGATCTCGGGGACCTGCCGAAACAGCAGCAGGGCCGGCAGGCCCTGCGTCGCCCACATCAGCACGGCCGCGATAACCCCCGCCAGCACGAATTGCCAGCCGCGAGGCTGCGGCCGCGATGGCAGCCCAGCCCCGGACGCTGCCGCCGCATGCTCCGCTGCCGCGTCCATCGCCTCGTCGCTCATGTCCCGAGCATGGCACCGCCCGCGCGTCCCGGTCAATTCGTGGCGGACTGCCACGCAACCCCGAGGCTGCCCGAACATGCAAGTGGGCCCGAGCAGCAGCGCTGCCCGAGCCCACGCAGAGAATGCTTAGTGGTTGTGACCGGCGTGCTCGGCCTCGGCGGCCGCGTTGGCGGCCTGCAGCGATGCGGCGATCTCGCTGGTGTCCACAGCCTTGCCGTCCGAGTCGACGACGGTGGCGTTGACGACCAGGAAGGTGCCAGCCTTGCTGCGGGCGATGTCGCCGACGAGCTGGCCGAGCTGGCCCTGCTCACGCAGCGCGGCCACGAACTCGTTCGGGTCCATGCCGTACTGGGCAGCCGACTGCAGCACGTAGTCCGAGATCTCCTGCTGGGCGACCTGGAAGTTCTGCTCTTCGGCGATCTGGTCGAGGATGACCTGCACCTTGAAGTTGCGGGTGTCCGTCTCGCGCACCTCGGCGGCGTGCGGGTCGTCCATGGTCTTGCCCTCGCGCTCGATGTGGGCCTTGACGCCCTCCTCGATCAGCTCGGTCGGGACCGGGATCTCGACGGTCTCGATGAGCTGGTCGATCAGCTTCTGGCGGGCCTGAGCGAGCTGGTTGAAGCCCTTCTGCTTCTCGAGGCGCTCCTTCAGGTCGGCGCGCAGTTCGCCGATGGTGTCGAAGGGGCTCGCGATCTGGGCGAAGTCGTCGTCAGCGGTCGGCAGCTCGCGCTCCTTGACCGAGACCAGGGTGACGGCGATCTGGGCGGTCTCGCCCTCGTGCTCGCCACCGAGCAGGTTCGACTCGAAGGTGGTCGACTCGCCAGCGGTCAGGGTCTCGAGCGCCTCGTCGATGCCCTCGATCAGCTCACCCGAGCCGAGCTCGTAGGTGACCTCGTTGGCGGTGTCTACGACGACACCGTTGATGCTGGCCTCGAGGTTGACCACGGTCAGGTCGCCCTTCGCGGCCGGGCGGTCCACGCTCACCAGGGTGGCGAAGCGCTGACGCAGCTGGGTCAGCTCGTCCTCCACCTCGTCCGGGGTGACGGCGATGGCGTCAACCTCGACCTTGAGCGAGTCGTAGGCCGGCAGCTGCACCTCGGGGCGGATGTCCACCTCGACGGTGACGGTCAGGTCGCCGCTGAAGTCCTTCTCGCTCGGCCAGACGGTGACGTCAGCCTCGGGGCGCGAGATCGGGGTGATCTTCTCAGCCAGCAGCGCCTCGCGGTAGAACCCGTCCAGGCCCTCGCCGACGGCCTGCTGCAGCACAGCCTCGCGACCGATGCGCTGGTCGATGATGGCCGGCGGCACCTTGCCCTTGCGGAAGCCGGGGATGTTCAGCTGGTTGGCGATGGTCTTGTAGGCCTCGTCGATGGCGGGGCGCAGTTCCTCGGGGGTGACGACGAGGGTCAGCTTCGCGCGGGTCGGGCTGATCTTGTCGACCGTGGTGTTCACCATGACGTGGCTCTCCTGCAGGGTGTCTCAATGATTGTGGTTCGATCGCACCGAACGTCTCGGTGCTGGTCGGGGCGACAGGATTTGAACCTGCGACCTCCCGCTCCCAAAGCGGGCGCTCTACCAAACTGAGCTACGCCCCGGTATGCATGTGCCTCAAACGAGTCGCCGAACGCACACGACACCATCGGCCGCTCGCTCGGCCCCGGCAAGTCTAGCGGACAAACGCCGAGGCAACACCGCACAGACTGCACACAGACCGGCGGATTTCCGCCATGAATCCTCGGCGAGGCGCAGAGCGCACGATTGCGACGCGGGGCGATGCTGCACGCACGCCCGATGCAGACCCGCTAGTCTTGATGGTGCTGGTACCCAGAAATGGGTCCCTGCGGGGCGGTAGCTCAATGGTAGAGCCTCAGTCTTCCAAACTGATTACGCGGGTTCGATTCCCGTCCGCCCCTCCACGAGGACCGTCTCACTTCCCAGCGCGGTCAGCTACCAGCGCGCCCCCCACTCCCTCTCTAGTGAGCGAGGGGGCAGCCGCCGAAGTGCTCGGCGCGGGCGGTGTCGTCGGTGCCGAGGGCGAACTGGTGCGGGTCGAGGAAGGTGGCTGCATAGCCACCAGCAGTGAGCGCGAGTGCGACCAGGATGGCTGCGACCGGTGCTGCGCTGCGGACCGGACCATCGCCTCGCCGCGGAATGAGGCTGCGGAAGGCGAGCGCCGCCGTGAGCGCGAGCAGGCACAGCAGGATCGGGTGCAGCCAGTCGAAGTCGATCATGGCGTGGGCCAGCAGCATGCCAGTCGCCACCAGGGCGGCCCAGCCGGGCCAGTCGCGCGAAATCGCGACGAAGCGATCTGCTGCGGGCAGGGTCCGGTATCCGGCGAATACGCGCAGGCGGCGTAGCCCGGCCCAGACCGCGGCGACCAGCAGCACCAGCGGGGGCAGCACGCCGATGACGCCGCCCTCGGCCCAGGCCTGCAGCCACTCGTTGTGCGCGTGCACGGTGTCCAGCTTCGGCCCGAAGCAGCGCGCCAGATAGCGATAGCTGCCCCAGCCGCCGCCGGCGAGCGGGTTCTGCAGTCCGATCTGGATCGCGTTCCACCAGAACTCGATACGGGTCCCGGTGCTGTTCTCGATCGGGTAGCGCCCGGACAACACCGCGGTCGGCGCGGCACGCAACCCCGCCAACCACCACGGCAACTGCACGAGAAGCAAGCCGAACGCGACACCCAAGCCGATGCGCAGCAGCCGGACCAGCACCCAGCGCCGCAGCAGCCACCACCCCACGACCGCCAGCAGCAGCCAGGCCGCCACCAGCAAAATCAGAGACGCCCGCGAGCCGGTGAGCAGCACCCCGACGAACAGGATCCCAGCCCCCAGCGCAGCCAAACGCGACGCAAGCCCCACTGCCAGCACCGTCCAGGCAGCCAGCAGCACCGCCCCAACAGCGAGGAAGATGCCGAGCTGATTGTGCCAGCCCATACCGCCCGCCATCCGCAGGCCCGGGTCACCAATCGCGAACCAGTCCAGCCACGAAATGACCAGGTCGACCAGCATCACGCCCGCGACCATCACCACGAGCGCGACGCGTCGGCGCAGCGACGAGGCCCAGGCAGCGACGCCAAGGAAGGTCAGGGCCGCAGCCGCGGTCCAGGTCACGCGCACCACCCCGGCAGCGTCGAATCGCACCAGGGCCGCGAGCGCGACCGAGCCCGGCAGCGCAGCGACCGCAAGATGCAGCCACAGCGGCAGTCGCCAGCCTCGGCCGAGCAGGTACAGCGGCAGGCCCGCCACCAGCAGGTACAGCCCCGAGTAGTCCTGCAGGCCGCCGCCCATCCGCAGCGCCCCGATCCAGCACACCCCGATCAGTGCTAGGGCGAGGGCGTGCAGCCAGGGGTCGTCCCAGAACGGGCGTGGCGCGGTCGCGGCCGCATCGTGGATCGACGTGGGCGCAGCGGATTGGACCGCTGCTCGGCTCGACGTTGACCCCCGGGAATTCACAGCATAAGCGTAGCCTCGGCCCACCCTTTCTGGGCCTGCGCCGCGTAGCGTCGAGACTCCGAGGAAGCAAAGGAGCAGCCATGCCCACGAAGTCGACCACTGCCAAGCCAAAGACGCTCAGCGCGGACGCGACCGCCGCCGTCCAGCAGGTGCTGGAGCCCGTCGTGGTGAATCTGCAAGCCCTTGCCACCGACGGGAAGCAGGCGCACTGGCACGTGCGGGGACCGAACTTCCAAGCCATCCACGAGCTGCTCGACGAGGTCGTGAGCCGCTTCCGCGACAGTGCCGACCTGGCCGCCGAACGCATCGTGGCGCTCGGCCTGCCGCTGGATGCTCGCGCCCAGACCATCGGCGCGAAGACCACCACGCCGAAGCTGAAGCCGGGGTTCCAGCAGGCCGACGCCATCATTACCCAACTGGTTGCCGGGATCGACGCGACGCTGGAACTGGTGCGCGATGCCGCCGACACCCTCGAGGAGCTCGACGGCGCCAGTCAAGACGTCGCGATCGCGGTCGAACAGCAGCTCGTCAAGGACCGCTGGTTCCTGTCCTCACACCTCAGCATCTAGTTCGAGCGGTGCCGCCCGGCCTGGCCGTATCGCGGCGCGGGCCCCTGGGACTGCCCTACTGCTGGCAGTCCGGGCACCAGTACAGTTTGCGCCCGGCCACCTCGGCGAGTGCGATCGGGGTGCCGCAGATTCGGCATGGCAGCCCGGTGCGGTGGTAGACCCAGTGCCGGTCGTCGCGGCTGGCCATCGCCGCGCGGTAGGCGTCCTCGTCGAGGCCGTCCATGGTGATCATCTGGCCGGTGCGGATGCCCTCGTCCAGCAGCTTCGCCCAGTCCCGCCACAGCGCGCGGGCCTGCGCCTCGCTCACCTGATTGCCGGGGGTGGACGGGTTCAGGCGCGCTCGGAACAGCAATTCGGCGCGATAGACGTTGCCGATACCGGCCACGACCGACTGGTCCATCAGCAGCACGCCCACCTGGGTGCTGCTGCGACGCAGCCGGCGGACGAACTCGTCCTCAGCCTCAGGGGTGTTCTCGTTGGCGGGGTCCGGTCCGAGGCGCAGCAGCACCGACTCCACACCCAGCGGTCCCAGCACCTCGCACGCGGTCGGTCCGCGCAGGTCCGCCACGGCATCATCGGTGAGTAGGCGCAGCCGCACCGCGCCGACCGGTTCCGGTGGGAAGGTGTCGTCGCCGGCCTCGCCGACCTCATCGACCCGCTCCCCCTCCGAGATGCGCAGCCGGGTGCGTCGGGGCGCCCCGATACTGGTCAGCGAGTCCTCAACCCCGTACAAGCCGTCCGGCAAATCCAAGGACGCTGGCAGGTTCAGCAGGTCCGGGTCGGTGCCGCGCTGGTTGGTCTGGCCGATGCGTCCGCCCGCCGAGGCGAGGGTCGCATCCACCGTGATCTTGCCGGCGAAGTCCCACGCGCCGTACAGGCCCAGGTGGACCCGCAGCCACTCGTCGTGGTCGAACTCGAGGAACAGGTGCTTGCCGACCGCGCGCGCATCCGTCATGGTGCGCCCGTCGAGCATGGCCGCGCCGTCGACGAAGCGGCCCTGTGGGCTGGAGGCAGCAACGACCTTCCCGACGAAGTTCGCGCGGAACTGTCGGGCGATCCGGTGGATCGAATGACCCTCAGGCATGTGGGGGCGACGCCTGCTTAGTCGATCGAGTGGCCCGCGATGGCGCCGGTGGTCTCGTACTCGGCGAGCTGGGCGATGCGGCGCGCGTGGCGCTCCTCGCCCGGGAACGGGGTCGCAATGAAGGCGTCGATGAACGAGATCGCTTCCTCGACGGTGTGCTGGCGTGCCCCGATCGAGATGACGTTGGCGTCGTTGTGCTCGCGGGCGAGGGTCGCGGTCGAGAGGTTCCAGACCAGGGCGGCGCGGATGCCTTCGACCTTGTTCGCGGCGATCTGCTCGCCGTTGCCGCTGCCGCCGAAGACGACGCCGAGCGCCTCGACGCCGGCACGCTGGTCACGCACGACGGCGCGGGCCGCGGCGATGCAGAACGACGGGTAGTCGTCGAGCGGGTCGTAGGAGGTGGGTCCGTGGTCGATGACCTCGTGGCCGGCGCTGGTCAGGTGGTCCTGCAGGGTCCGGCTGAAGTCGAGGCCGGCGTGGTCCGTGGCGATGTGAATCCGCATGGGATCAGTCTAGTTTGCTGCGAGCCGGTGTCTGCGGGCCGTGCCCTTGCCGCGCATGCATTTCCCTGCCAGCCTGACCGTCGACGCCCGCAGAGAAGGTAGAAAGGGACAGCGAATGCCAAACACCTGTCTGGGGATGAACGATGAGTGACCCGAACCGCGCTGCCCTGTTAGAAATCCTCGACCGCAACCCGGAGGTTCTCACCTCGCTGCAGGAGTCCGGCGACGATGGATCGGCGATCCGCCCGATCGAGCACTTCGTCTACTTCCTGAAGGGCCGCCACGCGAAGGCCAGCGCCAAGGAGTTGGCATCGCTCGGCTACGAGACCTCGATCAGCAAGGACGGTCGCCTCGTGTGCCTGCGGGCGACAAAGGACGGCCAGGCCACCCTCGAGGCCACCACTCAGATGACCACCGAAGTGTTCGCGGTCACCGTCGTCGGCCACGGCGGCCACTACGACGGTTGGGGCTGCCCGGTCGTCGAGCCCGAGGCATAGGCCACACGCTCTTCCAGTCGGTTCGCCCTTACCTCGGGGAAACAACGCTGTTTGCGTTCGCCCCGCAGAGCACCGCGTCAGCGCGAACTGAGTCGGCGCCGTCGCGTGTGGGCAACAAGGAACAGTGCGGTGCGGTCCACCGGCTGACTGTGGACGGATTCAACCTGGGCCGTGTACGCCGTGACCTCAACATCACCGCCCACGAGCAATCGTTCTGCCGCCTTGACCGGGGTGGTCATGCGGATGCACCGGTGCTCCCTCCAATCCTCGACAAACAACGGTTCGTTTCTTCTACGACGCTGCCGAACGACCTTCAGGTAGCCCTGCCACAGCGTGTCTTGGCCGGATGCTGCCACCCGCAGCGCGTCCGGGCCCGCAGGTACAGAACCGGAATCGACGGTCAATACCGCCTCGATGCGAGCACGCACCCCAAACGGTCGCAGTGCACGGACGAGCCATGCCACCTGACCGAGCACCCCCTCCCCTGCGGGATCAAAGTGGACGTAGTTGCCATGGAACCAGAGCTCGGGGTACTGCAAAGACCTCGCAATCATGGCGCGCATTTCATGCTCGGTGATCGTCCCATCAGACGCCGGCCACGGCACCAAATCCTGCAATGTCCCGGTACGAGGCGCCTCGGCAAGAAGTCGCCGCGCAACTGCAGGTTGTTCAGCAAAGATCAGCGCGTTCACATCGTGGTCATCGACCACAAAGAGACCAGCCTCGAACAGCCGCACAGTGAGCCCTTCGGGCCACGCATTCGCGCTAACCACAATGACAGGTTGCTGTTCGGACTCCAGCTCCGCGTGACGGTGTTCCGCCAGGGGAAGAGATTCAACTCTGATTTGTACGTGTCCAAGCACGACGTTGATTCCGCGGGTGGCGTCCTCTGTCTGACCCCCTGCAAGCGCCGCAGCCAGCCACTGCCGAGCGCGGTCGATGCGTATCGGCCCCAGGTTAGACCCGAGCGAGATCGTTCTGTCCACCTCCCACAGGCTCGGAGAAGCCGTGACCACGGCGTCAGTAACCGCGAGACCGTCGAACAGGACTTCGAGCGCCGCTTCCAGAGCCACCGGGCTCGGGTATGAGTCACGCGGGTCAGTCAAGCCCAAGTGCTCTCTTGGTACCAACCACACTTCGACCCTGCCGTTGGTCACGCCGGCGCGCTCTTCAACGGCTGCGTGCAGTAACCAGGTCCCTCGCGGCAATGGTCGGGGTTCGATCCGCTCCCGAAGCAGAGTGAACAGCGCCATCTCCATAGCTACAGCGATGTCGATCTCCCATATCCACCACATTTCATGAATGTGGGTCCGAATGATCTTCCGGAGCGACGACTTCGGGGCATCCACGAACACCAGATCCCGGTCCATAGGCTCATCAGGGACGCCAAGGGGGTACCGCGCCTCCTTATGGTGGGCTCGAACTCTGCCGAGGGCCAGCTTCGCGACATAGCGATGCAGCCTCAGGAGGTTGCGGGTGCTCAACGCTCCAATCCGTCGCCGCAGCGCCGCATCCATCATCGATTCCGGATCGGCGACGGGCGCGACAGTGACGTGAATGCCGAGGTCATCCTGCCGATGCCACATTGCAATTCTCCCGATCATCCGTCAATGGAGCGCAACGCCCGACCACGCGGTGACTCGAGCGCCCGGGCCTCCCACATACCTGGCTCCATCAGGAGCCACTATCTGCCAGGCCTCATAGTCTGAAGAAGGCAAGACTTCTATGGAAATACCGCTGAAGAAACTCAACTCCAACCGCCCGTCGTCCGTTGCCCGCCAGTCCCCAGCAACCGAATGCAGTGCTGACAAGATGGGGGCGAACTCTTCAGCGCCGTCCCCCGGGGTCAGCTTCCATTGCTCCTGCGAATTGGTCCGCAACACGAAAGGGGCTTCAATACGAACCAACACCTCACTCTCGAGCTGAAAAGATACGCCATAGTCCAATACGATCTGGCTAACTTTTTGACCAGCCGTATGGAAGACCCAATGATTCTCTGATTGAGTAGCGAAGCTCATAGAGGCCATCCGATCCAGACTCCTAAGTAAACAGCCGGGATATGTGTGCCCGAACTAGAACCCGACTTCCCAAGAGTGGTAATTGGCTGACCAGTACCGCAGTGAAGGCGAATGTAGCCTCCAGGATAATGATCAGTCGTCACCAGCCGCCACGGCGCTACCACCGCCTCGCATTCGCTGCCAGCGAAGCGCCACGCCCTGCCAGCGCGGGTGACCGGCGATAGGCTGAACGTGGCCGAAATTGCGGCCAGTCACCCCGTTGCATCGTGGATGGAGCGCACGCACATGCCTGCAGAGAACCTGACCCGCATCGAAGCGCAGGAACGCGCCTCGGTCATCACCAAGGTCCACAGCTACGAGGTCGCCCTCGACGTGACCGGCGGGCCCGAGACCTTCGCTAGCACCACCACGGTGCGCTTCGACGCCGTCGCCGGCAGCAGCACCTTCATCGACTTCGTGCAGGCCACCATCCACCAGGCCACCCTGAACGGCGAGCCGGTGGACACCTCCGGCTACGACGGCACCCGCCTGGACCTGACCGGCCTGGCCGCCAGCAACGAACTCGTCGTCGTCGCCGACGCCCGCTACACCAACAGTGGCGAGGGCCTGCACCGCTTCGTCGACCCCGTCGACGGCGAGGTGTACCTGTACACCCAGTTCGAGGTGCCGGACTCGCGTCGCGTCTACCCCGTCTTTGAGCAGCCCGACCTGAAGTCCACCTTCCAGTTCACCGTCACCGCGCCGGCGCACTGGGAAGTGATCTCGAACGAGCCGACGGTCGGCGAGCCGGCCCCGGCCGCCAGCCTGAGCGGCGGCGAGGCGCGCACCTGGACCTTCGCCACCACCCCGGTGATGTCCTCCTACATCACCGCGATCGTCGCCGGCCCGTACACGGTCGTCCGCGACGAACTCACCTCGAGCGACGGCCGCACCATCCCGCTGGGCGTCTTCTGCCGCTCGTCGCTGGCCGAGCACCTCGACGCTGACTACATCTTCGACATCACCCGACGCGGCTTCGAATTCTTCGAGGAGATGTTCGACTTCCCGTACCCGTTCACCAAGTACGACCAGATCTTCGTCCCCGAATTCAACGCGGGCGCGATGGAGAATGCCGGCGCGATCACCTTCACCGAGGCCTACGTGTTCCGGTCCAAGGTGACGGACGCGATGCGCGAGCGCCGCGTCGTCACGATCCTGCACGAGCTGGCGCACATGTGGTTCGGCGACCTGGTCACGATGCGCTGGTGGAACGACCTGTGGCTGAACGAGTCCTTCGCCGAATACATCTCGACCCTCGCCACCGCCGAGGCCACCGAGTGGACCGAGGCGTGGACGACCTTCGCCGCGCTCGAGAAGAGCTGGGCGTACCGCCAGGACCAGCTGCCCTCCACCCACCCGATCGTCGCCGACATTCGCGACCTTGAGGACGTGCAGGTCAACTTCGACGGCATCACCTACGCCAAGGGCGGCTCGGTGCTGAAGCAGCTCGTCGCCTGGGTCGGCCGTGAGCACTTCGTCGAGGGCATCCGCGCCTACTTCCAGAAGCACGCCTGGGGCAACACCGAACTGCGCGACCTGCTGGTCGAACTCGAAGCGGCCAGCGGCCGCGACCTGACCACGTGGTCGAAGCTGTGGCTCGAGACGGCGGGCGTCAACACGCTGCGCCCCGAGATCTCGGTCGCTGAGGACGGCGCCATCACCGAGTTCGCGATCGTGCAGACTGCCCCGGCCGAGTGGCCGACGATACGTCCGCACCGCCTCGCCATCGGCCTGTACGAGGAGCAGGACGGCGCCCTGGTGCGCGTCGACCGGATCGAGCTCGACATCGACGGCGAACGCACCGACGTGCCGGAACTGCTCGGCCGCGTCCGCCCGGCCCTGATCCTGCTGAACGACGACGACCTGGCCTACGCCAAGATCCGTCTGGACGAGGCGTCGCTGCACGCCGCGACCGCCGGCCTCGGCAGCCTCGCCGACCCGCTGGCACGTTCGCTGGTGTGGGGTTCGGCGTGGGATGCGACCCGCGACGGCGAGGTGCCGGCCAGCGAGTTCATCGAGCTGATCCTGAACAACCTCGGCGCCGAGACCGAGTCGACCACGATTCGCACCGTGCTCGGCCAACTCGCCACGGCGGTCCGCCAGTTCACGGCGCCGGCGAAGCGCGCCGAGCGCCTGGTGCAGGTTGGCGACGCGGTCTGGGGCCTGGCCGAAGCGGCAGCGCCCGGCTCGGACCTGCAGTTCCAGCTGGTAAAGGCCTTCGCCCAGTTCGCCTCGACCGACGCGCACGCCCAGGTCCTCAGCGAGCTTCACGCCGGCACCCGCACCCTGCCGGGCCTGACCATCGACACTGACCTGCGGTGGGAACTGCTCGAGGGCCTGGTCCTGGTCGGCAAGGCTGGCGAGGCCGAGATCGCGGCGGCCCTCGCCGCCGACGACACCGCCACCGGTCGCCAGGCTGCGGCGCGTGCCCGCGCGACCGTGCAGGGCGAGGCGGCGAAGCTGGCCACGCTGCAACACCTGCTGACGGACGAGAGCCTGCCGAACCTGATCGTGCGCAACAGCGCGCTCGGCTTCCAGCGCAGCAACGATCCCGAGACGCTGCGCGCCACAGTGCCGGTCTACTTCGACGCACTGACCACGATCTGGCAGACCCGCAGCTACCACATGTCCGAGGAACTGATCGAGGGCCTCTACCCGGCCGGGCTCGCCGACGAGGCACTGGCCGAGGCTGCCCGCGGCTGGCTAGCCGCGAATGCCGAGGCCCCGGCCGCGCTGCGCCGCCTGGTCACCGAAGGCCTGGCCGGCACGGAGCGCGCGCTGCAGGCCCAGGCGGTCGACGCCTCGGCGTAATCGTCCCGATCGTCACGAAGGCCCCGGCAATCGCGCCGGGGCCTTCGTCGTGTCGGGAGCGGTGTGTCCGGACGTGCGATGTGGCGGCGAGTCGCGCTAGCGCGCCAGCACCGCCCAGAGCGCGACACCGGTCGCGACCAGCGCCGGTAGCCAAGCGATCGTCTTCACCGAGCCGCTGGGGCCGTACTCGGGCAGGGCGCGCGCGACGAAGTAGGCCGCGATCGCGTACATCAGGATGCCGGGCAGGGCGTAGGTCGGGTCGAAAGCGGCCGCGACGGCGAGCGCCGGACCGTAGACGAGTTCCGGCAGCGACAGCAGCAGCAGACCGGCCACGCTGCCACCACGCAGAATCTCGCCGGAGCCCTGCGCGTGCAGCGAGTCGGCGATCTGCTCGAACCGCGGGTCGCCGATCTCGGCATAGCGATGCAGCACGCGCAGCTGCAGCGGCACGGCCAGGAACAGCAGCAGGCCCCAGACGGCGCCGAGCACCAGCGTGATCAGCCAGGTTCCCTTCGGCACCAGCACCACGGCCGCGATCAGCACGGCCGAGACCAGCACGGCGTAGATCACCGGAACGGCCGGACGCACCTCGCCCGAGCGGCGCCGCTGCGCCATCCGGATTGCGACCTGCTGCGTCAGGTTCTGCGCCAGCAGCAGTCCGATCAGGATCACGATGATCGGGACGATGAACTCCCAGAAGAAGTCGATCGGGCCGAGGTTCACCACCTGGTAGGCAATGGCGATGGCGGCGACGGCGATCACACCAGCGAATGCGGCGAGCAGGGCTCGGGTCGCGTTGATGGCCGCCGGTTCCAGCCTGGCGGCGTCTTCCGGTCGCGGCTGCAGAGGAACTTCGTCGTTACTACTCACCCAACGAGACTACGGTGTCACCCTGTGAGCGCCGAATCGACCGGGCGTCGCCCCGGCTCCTCTCGAGACGCCCCAGTCATACTGGAGGCATGGCGTTCCTGGATCACTGGTACCGGCTCATCGGGCGCACGCGTGCGCCGCTGCTGCATATCGCTGCCGATCAGGGCGCGGGGCCGGCCACAGTGCTGGTACATGGCATCGCCTCGACGGCAGCCACCTTCGCTGAAGTGCTGCCGCTGCTCGAGGACCGCCGCGCCATCTCCATCGAACTCCTTGGCTTCGGCCAGTCCCCGGCTGGCACCGACTACACGCCCGCCGAGCACGTCGCAGCGCTGAGGCGCACCATCAAGCACGCGAAGCCCCGCAAGCCGTACACCCTCGTCGGCCACTCGCTCGGCTCGCTGCTGAGCGCCCGGTACGCGGTCGAGCACTGGCGCGAGCTCGATCGCCTGATCCTGGTCAGCCCGCCGGTCTACCTGCCCGAGGAGGAGATCGATAACCCGATCCAGCGGATCGCGACCGGCCTCTACCGGCAGGCCTACGAGTTCATGGTTGAGAACCAGTCCTTCACGCTCGCCGGTGCCGGCCAGATCTCAAAACTCTTCCCGCCGGGTGTCTTCGAAATTACCGAAGACAATTGGGATGCGTTCCGGCACAGCCTCACCAACTGCATCGTGCAGCAGACCCTGGTCGAGGATGTCCGATGGTTGGCGGCCAAGGGCCTGCCAATCGAGGTGATCTACGGCAGCCAAGACGAGTTCCTGCCCTTCGGCGCGATCGACGCGCTCGAAGCGATCGCGGGCGTGACCGTGCAGCGCATCAGCTGGGCTCGCCACCAGATCGGCAAGCGCCTCGCGCGCGCCCTAGTCGCCCGCCTGCAGGGCGGCGAAATCGACCCGGACGACCCGGCCGACCGGCACGAAGGCGACCGGGCCGAGACCGAAGACACCCGCGCCTAAGCGACGCACCCACCCTTCTTCCAACTGCCCCGCCTAGGATTGCAGCATGGATTGGGATGAGTTCTGGAAGTGGCTCGGTGGATTCATCGACGACTTCCGGATTCCGCTGCACATGCTCGCCATCATCGTCGGCGCATGGCTGCTGCGCCGCATCCTGATCGCGCTGATTAAGCGGGTGGTTCGCCAGGTCATTACCGGCGCCAAGAAGCAAACCGGCACCGACGACACCCGGGTCGTGCTCGCCTCGCCGCTGGCGCAGGCGCGGGTGGTGCAGCGTGCCCGCACCATCGGCGGTGTGCTGAGCAACGTGATCACCTGGCTGGTGTGGATCGTCGGCGTAGTGCTGCTGATCGAGGCGACCGGCCTGAACTTGACCGCGTTCCTCGCCACCGCGAGCCTCGTCAGCGCCATCGTCGCCTTCGGTGCCCAGACCATCATTCGTGACCTCGTCAACGGCATCATCATGGTGTTCGAGGACCAGTTCGGCGTCGGCGACATCGTCGATCTGGGCCCTGCCAGCGGCATGGTGGAGGCGGTCGGCGCCCGCATTACGCGGCTGCGTGACGTCAACGGCACCATCTGGTTCGTCCGCAACGGCGAGGTGGTCCGCGTCGCGAACCAGTCGCTGGGCTGGGCCCGGGTCGTCCTCGACGTCGCCGTCCCGGACGATCAGGACACGGTCGATGCCGAACGCGTCACGGTCCAGACCGCGCAGGAACTGACCCGCACCCCGAAGTGGCGGTCGCTCATCCTTGAGGGGCCGCAGCTCTGGGGCGTGCAATCCGTCACCGACGGCACGACGGTGCTGCGCCTCGTGGTCAAGGTGCGGGCCTCGGCCCGTGAGGATGTCGCTCGCGAGCTGCGCACCCGTGTGACGCGCGCCCTCCGCGACGCGGCCGTCCCCTTCAAGTCCCTGCACACCCCGCAGCCGGCCGGCCTTGAGGCCGCCGGCGCTGCCCGCGGCGCCCAGCACATCGCCACCACGCCACTGCTGATCGCAGGCGAACCCACCCCCACGACCGCGTCGACCCCGCCGCCACCGCCGGCACCGAAGTCGCGTCGCCGCACCACCCAGGAGCGAACCTCATGAGCCACGTTACTCTCCGCAGCAGCCAAGACGGCGAGCAGGCGGGCGGCAGCTTCTATGAGGCCGTCGGCGGCCACGACTTCTTCGATCGCCTGGTGCGCGCCTTCTATGAGGGCGTGAAGGCGGACCCGATCCTGCGTCCGATGTACCCGGAGGATGACTTCGATGGCGCCGTCTGGCGCCTCACCGCCTTCCTCGAGCAGTACTGGGGTGGCCCGACCGCCTACAGCCAGGAGCGCGGCCACCCGCGGCTACGGATGCGTCACTTCGCCTTCCCGATCGATGTTGCTGCCCGCGACGCTTGGCTGTCGAACATGCAGCGCGCGATGCATGAGGTCGGCATCGCGCCCGAGCACCAGGCACAGCTGTGGTCGTACTTGACGCGCGCCGCCGACTCGATGCGGAACACCGAATAGCGGTTTCGCTGCCCGCGCGCGGCTTGCCAGACTAGAGGCAGCGCCGAGCATCGCCTCGGCGACGGATGACAAGGGAGTCTTTCGTGATCGAGACGCGTACCGCTGACGCCATCGTGGTCGGCTGGGGCCTGGCCGGCCTCGTCGCCGCCACCGAACTGCTCGAAGCCGGCAAGTCCGTGCTGCTGATCGACCAGGAATCCGAGGCGAACCTCGGTGGCCAGGCATGGTGGTCGTTCGGCGGCCTGTTTCTGATCGACTCCCCCGAGCAACGCCGCATGGGCATCAAGGACAGCATCGACCTGGCCCGCCAGGACTGGTTCGGCTCGGCCGGCTTCGACCGCGATGACGAAGACTTCTGGGGCAAGCAGTGGGCCGAGGCCTACCTGCAGTTCGCCCACACCGAGAAGCGCGCCTGGCTGCGCGAGCGCGGCCACCGCATCTTCCCGGTCGTCGGCTGGGCGGAACGCGGCGGCGGCCTCGCTACCGGCCACGGCAACTCGGTGCCCCGCTTCCACATCACCTGGGGCACCGGCCCTGGCATCGTCGAGCCGTTCGAACGCGTCGTCCGCGCGGGCATCGCTGACGGCCGGCTCACCCTGCTGTCGCGGCACCGCATCGACGAACTCATCGTCGAGGGCGGAGCGGTCGTGGGCGTGCGTGGCAGCTTGTTGGCCCCTGCGTCGGCTGCGCGCGGTGAGGCGACCAGTCGCGAGGTGACCGGCGAGTTTGAGACGCGCGCCGCCTCGACCCTGATCGCCACCGGCGGCATTGGCGGCAACCACGACCTGGTGCGCGAGGCGTGGCCGGCGCGGCTCGGCACCCCGCCCCAGCACATGCTGTCCGGCGTGCCCGCGCACGTCGACGGCCGTGGCATCAGCATCGCGGCCGAGGCGGGCGCGCGCCTGGTGAACGGCGACCGGATGTGGCACTACGTCGAGGGCATCCAGAACTGGGATCCGGTGTGGCCACTGCACGGCATCCGCATCCTGCCTGGCCCGTCCTCGCTGTGGCTGGACGCGACCGGCAAACGCCTGCCGACGCCGCTCTTCCCCGGCTTCGACACGCTCGCCACGCTGGAATACCTGCGCAGCACCGGGCACGACCACTCCTGGTTCATCCTCGACCAGGCCATCATCGAGAAAGAGTTCGCACTCTCGGGCAGCGAGCAGAACCCGGACCTGACCAACAAGTCGATCCGCGAGCTGCTGCGCCAGCGCCTCGGCAAGGGTGCGACCGAGCCGGTGGAAGCGTTCAAGCGCAACGGCGCTGACTTCGTGGTCGCCGACGACCTCGAAGCCCTGTTCCAAGGCATTGCGAAGCTCGACCCCGACGGGGTGTTCGACGCCGCCCGGGCCCGAGCTGAGCTCGAGGCCCGCGACCGCGAGTTCGACAACGACTTCACCAAGGACGCGCAGGTGCAGGCGATCCGGGTCGCCCGGAACTACCGCGGTGACAAGTTGATTCGGGTGGCCAGCCCGCACCGCATCCAGGATCCGAAGGCCGGTCCGCTGATCGCGGTGAAGTTGCACATCCTCACTCGCAAGAGCCTCGGCGGCATTCAGACCAACCTGGACTCGCAGGCGCTCGATCCCAGCGGCGCCCCAATCCCGGGCCTGTACGCTGCCGGCGAGGCGGCCGGCTTCGGCGGTGGCGGCGTGCACGGCTACCGCAGCCTCGAAGGCACCTTCCTCGGCGGCTGCTTGTTCAGCGGTCGGGCCGCAGGCCGGGCGATGGCGAAGCAGGCGTAGCCACCGGTCCTCAGGCTCCGACGGCGGTCGGAGTACGGCCGAGCGAGAGGACCGCGAAGGCCCCGAACAGGTGCCCAGACATGGAACGGGGCGAGGTATCCCTCCTCGCCCCTGGCACTGTATCCAACAACCGAGGTCATCGTATGAAAAGGGCCTGACACGGATGAAATCCGTACCTCTTCGCAACCTCTGCTCTCCGGTGATTGCTTCGCCGTGATGGCTGTTGCGAACACGATACGTCGCTTTTCGAGGGATTACGCTGGGTGGAGGGAAACACTCAGTCGCTTTTCAGGGGAAGCCACAGGGAGAGCGCGACCACGACCATTCTTGTCAGACAGCAGGGGCAAATCCGTGGTATTGAGGCAGAATCTGACGCTGAAATGACTGCTCAGTCGCTCGGCCGAACCCGGCACAACACCTGGCCCCACTCGGTCCCGAGCCGCAGCCACGGGCCCGCGCGGAAGACGCGGACCTGGGTCACCGGCTTCGCCAGGAATCCGAGGCCGAAGCAGGCGAATGCGGCGCCGGCCGGCGCCTCCAGCAGCGTCGAGGCGGGGCGTCCCCACACCTCGGCCCGGACCTTCTGCAGCACGGCTGCGCCCGCGTCGCCAGGGATCGCGGTGCGTACCTCCTCGACGCCGGCCAGCGCAACGGATTCAACCGCTTGAGCAGGCAGCACGCCCAAGTCCTCCCAGCCATCTCGGGGCGGGGTGATCCCGGTCCAGGCGACCGAGACGGTGTCGGCTGGGATGGTGACCGTTGCAGCGTTGGCGGCCACCGCCTCGCCGAGCAGTGTGGCCAACGCGGCCCGCGGCACCACCCGATCCACCTCGACCGGTTCGGTCAGACGCACCGCCCGCAGTCCGAGCACCGTCGGCGTGCGGTCGAGCAGCCCCGCGGGGGCGAGCACCGGGACGGTGACGGCTGCCACGAGGCCGGTGGCTTGAATACGAACCGCGCCATCCTCAACCCGGCCAGCCCGGTCAATCAACCGGTCCAGGTCGCGAACGGCCAGCGGGTCAGCGAGGGGCAAAGTGAGGGCAGACATCGCTGTCTACACTAGGCGCAAGACGTGTTTCATGCCTTCGAAGGAGCATCATGGCCCCGGTGGACCCGACCTCGCCCGAGCACAGCGCAACGAAGTCGGACGCACCCGCCGTCACCGGCGCCGACGGTCCCCCGCTGCACGAAGACCCGCTGACCGGGCTGCTCCGCACCCTGGACCTCAGTGATACCGGCGCCCGCACCAGCGAGGACATCTTTACCGGCCCCAGCCAGTGGATGCCGGGCGGCCGCGTCTTCGGCGGTCAAGTGCTCGCGCAGTCGCTGATCGCTGCCTCCCGCACCGTTGACGAGGACCGCCTCATCCACTCGATGCACGGCTACTTCCTGCGCCCCGGCGACGTCAATCAGCCGATCACGTTTTCGGTGGATCGCATCCACGACGGCCGGTCCTTCTCGACTCGCCGCACCCAGGCCTACCAGAACGGTGTGCCGATCCTGTCGATGATCGGCTCGTTCCAGGACGATGACCCCGGCCAGGACCACCAGATCCCGATGCCGGACGGCATCCCGGACCCGGAAACGCTGCCGAGCGCGGTGGAGGTGCTCACTGCGGTCGACCACCCGGTCGCGAAGTTCTGGGCCTCGCAGCGCGCCTTCGACCTGCGCCACGTCGAGCAGCCGATCTATTTCGCCGGCGGCGACCCGCGTCCCCGTCAGGCCGTCTGGATGCGCGCGCACGGCCGACTGCCGGACAGCGAGGTGCTGCACCGCGCCGCGATGGCCTACGCCAGCGACTACTCCATCCTCGAGCCTGGTCTGCGCGCGCACGGCCTGAGCTGGGCCCAGCCGGGGCTGAAGATCGCGAGCCTCGACCACGCCATGTGGTGGCACCGTCCGGCACGCGCAGACGAGTGGCTGCTGTTCGTGCAAGAGTCGCCGAGCGCCACCGGTGGCCGCTCGCTCAGCCGCGGGCTGATCTACCAGCAGGACGGCACCCTGGTGGCCAGCGTCGCCCAGGAGGGCATGATCCGCGTGCCAGCAGACCGGGGCTAGGCCTCGTTCCAGCTGTTGACCATATCGATGCTCAGCATCACTAGCAACATCGCGCCGACGATGGTCAGCAGCAGACGAATGAAGCCACTCCCGTGCTTGAGCGCCATCCGTGCGCCGAGGAATGCGCCGCACATATTGCCGGCGGCGACCCAGAGCACGATATCCCAGCGCACCGCCCCGATCGGGATGAAGACCACCAGCGAGGCGAGGTTCGTGGACCAGTTCACGATCTTGGCGTTCGCGGTCGCCCGCAGGAACGAGTAGCCAAGGACCAGCACCAGGCCCATGGTCAGGAAGGTCCCGGTACCGGGCCCCAGCATGCCGTCGTAGAAGCCAACCGCGAGGCCCACGAAGCTGGCCTTGATCGCCGAGAGCCAGGACCGCTGTGGCGGGGCCGCCTCGGTCTCGCTGCCGAGCTTGGGACGGAACACCACCAGGGCCAGCACCACCAGCAGTGCCGCGATGATGAGGGGGAGCAGCACCTTACCCGGCAGGATGGTCGCCACCGTGGCCCCCAGCAGCGAGGCGCAGAAGGCCACGATCGCCATCGTGATAATGGTGCGCGGTTCGGGCCGGATCTTGCGGGCATAGGTGATCGAGGACACGGTCGTGCCCGAGATGGAGCCGAACTTGTTCGCGGCGAGGGCCTGCAGCGGCGTAATTCCCGGCATCAGCAGCAACATCGACAACTGCAACAGCCCGCCACCACCGACGATGGCGTCAATCCAGCCGGCTGCCAGACCCGTGGCCACCAGGATGATGGGGATGAGCCAGGGGGTCTGTTCCAGCAGGTCGGTCACCAAGGAATGGTACCCCGATGCACATGAGCGAAAACTGGTGATAGTATTGCTCTTTGTGTCCGGCGTCCGCGCCGGCGTCCAGCTTCCCCCTAACGAATGGGATGGCCATGAAGGTCCGCAACTCGCTCAAGGCACTGAAGAAGATCCCCGGCTCGCAGATTGTGCGTCGCCGTGGTCGCGTCTTCGTGATCAACAAGAAGAACCCGCGTATCAAGGCTCGCCAGGGCTAAGTTCCGCTGGAACTTCTGAAGCGCCGCACCCGGAGGGTGACGGCGCTTCTTGTTGTGCCCTACCTCAGCCGCGAGGACGGAACGCGATCGGCTCCTCCAGGTACGGTTCCCAGGCGGCTCGCTCTTCATCACTGATGCGCCGTGGTCGTTCGGTAGCGGCATCGATGAGCACGATGGTGGTCGCGGCCCGGGTGTAGAGCACCCGCGGGGTCATCCCGACCGGCGAGTACACCTCGTAGCAGACTTCCAGGCTCGCGCCGCCGAGGCGCCCTAGCCACAGTTCGACGTCGAGCGGGCTGCGCACATACGGCACTGGAGCGAGGTACTCGACCTCTTGTCGCGCGATCAGGGTCATGGTGGCCGCTCCCGGGCGACCGTCCAGGATTGCGGTGCCCTGCGCCTCGCCGACATCCCCGTCCGGCGCCCAGAAGGCCTGAATGCGGGCCTCCTCCAGCAGATGCAGCATCTCGGCGTTATTGACGTGCCCGTAGGCATCAAAGTCGCTCCAACGGAGCTGGATGGGAATGTGCAATCTGGTCACTTCCCTAGCCTACGGTCCGCGTCGTAGTGTCGTTGCATGCTGCCCCGCCTGCTTGGCGCCATCGCCATGACGCTGATCCCCCTTGCCGGCCTGACGTGGTGGGGCTGGGACTGGCGCGAGATCATCGTGCTGCTATGGCTCGAAAACGTGACGCTCGGCATCCTGACGGTGATTGGGATTCTGCGCATACCGACCACTGGCGACGCGACGATTCGCGTCAATGGTCGCGCCACGAACGCCAGCGCCATGGCCAGCAAGCTCTTCGTCGCGGGCTTTTTCACCTTCCACTACGGCCTGTTCACGCTGGTGCATGGGATCTTCATCCTGGCCTTCGCTGGAGGCGCGCTGGACGGGCTCACCGCGCCGTTCGGGCGGCTGCTCGATTCCCCCGGCCTGGACTGGGGACGAATCCTGCTGGTGTGGTGCATCGCCACGGCGGTGCAGGTCGCGGTCGCCCTCATCCAGCCACAAGCCAACGTCACCGCGACGGGGCTGATGGTGGGTGCCTATGCGCGCATGATTCCGCTGCACATTGGCATCATTCTCGCCAGCTTCCTGACTGTATTCGCTGGCTTCCGGCACCTCACGGCGGTGGTCCTCATCGCCATGCGCGCCCTCGCGGCCGTCATTGAGGTGCTGCTGGAGCGACGACTGAGCCCGCCGCCAGCACCAATCACTTGGTCGCCGACGACGGGCTAGTCGATCGCGGTGCTGTCGACCGCGGGTTAGTCGCGGGTGAGCTTGCGGTAGCTGGCGCGGCTGGGCTTGGCCGCATCCGGCCCGAGGCGCTCGATCTTGTTTGCCTCGTAGGCCTCGAAGTTGCCCTCGAACCAGTACCACTTCGCCGGGTTCTCCTCGGTGCCTTCGTAGGCGAGGATGTGGGTCGCGATACGGTCCAGGAACCACCGGTCGTGGGTGATCACGACCGCGCAGCCGGGGAATTCCAGCAGCGCGTTCTCCAGGCTCGTCAGGGTCTCGACGTCGAGGTCGTTCGTCGGCTCGTCGAGCAGCAACAGGTTGCCGCCCTGCTTCAGGGTCAGTGCCAGGTTGAGGCGGTTACGCTCACCACCGGAGAGCACGCCAGCCTTCTTCTGCTGGTCCGGTCCCTTGAAGCCGAACTTCGACACGTAGGCGCGCGAGGGGATCTCGGTCTTGCCCACGGTGATGATGTCGAGGCCGTCCGAGACCACTTCCCAGAGCGTCTTGTTCGGGTCGATGCCGCCACGGTTCTGGTCCACGTACGAGATTTTGACCGTCTCACCGATCTTCAGCTCGCCACCGTCCAGCGGCTCAAGGCCGACGATGGTCTTGAACAGCGTCGACTTACCGACACCGTTCGGACCGATGACACCGACAATGCCGTTCGGCGGCAGGCTGAAGCTGAGCCCGTCGATCAGGACTCGGTCGCCGAAGCCCTTCTTCAGGTTCTTCGCCTCGATCACGATGTTGCCCAGGCGCGGGCCCGGCGGAATCTGAATCTCTTCAAAGTCGAGCTTGCGGGTCCGCTCAGCCTCGGCAGCCATCTCTTCGTAGCGGGCCAGACGGGCCTTCGACTTGGCCTGGCGACCCTTGGCGCTGGAACGCACCCATTCCAGTTCCTCGGCGAGGCGCTTGGCGAGCTTCGCGTCCTTCTTGCCCTGGATCTCGAGGCGCTCGGCCTTCTTCTCGAGGTACGTCGAGTAGTTGCCTTCGTAACCGATCAGGCGGCCACGGTCGACCTCAGCGATCCACTCAGCGACATTGTCGAGGAAGTACCGGTCGTGGGTGATGGCGAGCACGGCACCGTGGTACTTCGCCAGGTGCTGCTCGAGCCAGAGCACGCTCTCGGCATCGAGGTGGTTGGTGGGCTCGTCGAGCAGCAGCAGATCCGGCTTCTGCAGCAGCAGCTTGCACAGTGCCACACGGCGGCGCTCACCACCGGAGAGGTGCTTGACCTCAGCGTCACCCGGCGGGCAACGCAGCGCGTCCATGGCCTGCTCGAGCTGCGAGTCCAGATCCCAGCCGTCGGCGGCATCGATGGCTTCCTGCAGGGTGCCCATCTCGGCCAGCAAGGCGTCGAAGTCAGCGTCTGGCTCGGCCATCAGCATGGAGATCTCGTTGAAGCGGTCGAGCTTCGCCTTCAGCTCGCCCACGCCCTCCTGGACGTTCTCGAGCACGGTCTTGTTCTCGTCGAGCTCCGGTTCCTGCATCAGGATGCCGACGGTGTAGCCCGGCGTCAGGGTCGCTTCACCGTTCGAGGGGGTGTCGAGCCCAGCCATGATCTTGAGGATGGTGGACTTACCGGCACCGTTCGGGCCGACCACACCAATCTTGGCTCCCGGCAGGAACGCCATCGTGACGTCGTCGAGAATGAGCTTGTCGCCCACCGCCTTGCGGGCGCGCACCATCTGGTAAATGTATTCGGCCATGCCCTCCATCCTAGTTGGCGGGCAGGGGGGGGCGGGGGGCGGGGGGGCTCCTGCCCCCCCCCCGCACCCGACGCATCAGCATCATGCCCAGACCGAGCATCACCAGCGCGCTGCCAGTGCCAAAGATCACCCAGAGGCTAGTCACACCGGTCTGTGACAGCACGCCAACACCAGCCACCACGACGGCATCATCGTCGTCCGTCACCGGTTCGCCGTCGTACAGCGCCGAGGCGATGGCCACGTTCGTGTAGCCCTCGGCAACGGCAGCGTCCTGCAGTCGGTAGGTCCGCCCCTCGCCCACGGCCAGGTCACCGACCTCGATCCGCTCGCCGAGCGCATCATCGAGCAGTACGACGTCTTCGAGATCGACGTTGCCAGTGTTGCGCACGACGATGCGGAACCATGCTGAGGCTGCCGGTTCGACGACCGCACGCTCGCCATAGCTGCCGTTCTCCTCGGCGGACACCGTCTTGACTACCTCGAGTTGCGGCCGCTCCTCAGCCAGATACCACGACTGGTCCGAGGCGGGCGTCGGCTGGCTTGCCAGGGCGTCCCCGGCCGAGTCCACCGCGGTTGCCCGCACGGTCGCCTGGTTGTAGTACTGGCCGAGGATCGCCTCGTCCGATGCACTGAAGGTCCGTGATTCGCCCGGCGCAAGCAGACCCGCATCCGTGGAGGTCGGGGTGATGGTGCCCGTGCTGGCATCGCCGGCGAGGAAGTCGTCGCTGATGACCACATCGTCTAGGACCGTATTGCCGGTGTTGGTCACCACATAGGTCCAGGTCACGGTCGAGTCCGGGTCCACTTCAGCACCGGGGGCCGCGGTGTAGCGCTCACCATTCGTCAACTTGACGAGACTGAGTTCGGGCTCGGGCGTGACCGCGATGCTCGCCTCGTTCGAGGGCAGGTGCTGCGAGCGCACCGCGCTGACCGTGGCGGACAGTTCCGCGACGTTGACCGCCTTGTCACCGCCTCGCAGCCCACTGGCTGGCAGGGTGGTGCGATACGTGATTCCGAAGCTCGACGACTGGGCGAGCATCGGCACGACCACTCGGAAGGCGGTCGCGCCCGCCGCAGTGCCGGTCCAGGTCGTGGACGGGTTCGTGCAGGCATCCTCACCGGCGACGGCGTATTCCACGGTGGCGGTGCCGGGTGCACCTTGGACTGCTCCGACCAAGGTCAATGCAAAACGGCTGCCGTGCGCATCGCCGACTCGCGGCAGCGCATCGCAGACCTCGACGTCGAATGCGTCCACACGCAGGTTGTTGTACGCCTCGACACGCCACTGCACGGTCTGGCCGAGCTCCGCATCACCGGCGACGGTCCAGGACTGGCCGGCGTCCGAGGAGACTTCCTTGCTCAGCTGCAGTCCACCGTCCGAGGTGACCGAGGCGACGTCGGCTTGACCCGGCACCTGGGTGCGGGTCGGGTCCAGGTCGAATTGGTCGTTGAGGATCGCACCGTTGAAGGAGGACGACGGCACACCTGCGGGGTCGCTGATGATGCCGTAGGCGTATCCGGTCACCGAACTTGCCGTGTTCGGGTCGTAGGCGGCAGGCAGCACGGTCACCCCGATCGACACCTCGACGGCGGACCGGTAGCCGGTCGGGTGCTCGCCATGCATGGTCGGGGGGAAGGGCTTGTCGAAGCAGATCGTGACAGCGTCTCGACCGCCGGTGACGCTACTGCGCGTGACAGTAGTGATGTTCAGCGGGTCGTTCATGGCGTAGTTGGGCACGACGGACTCCAGCAGCTGCGGTGCCTGTCCGTCCCAGCGGACGCCCAGCGGGAGCACGATCGCCAGGCAGGCACTCACCTCGCGGTCGTCGGCGACGGTCAGGGTGGCGCTCACCCGCTGATTCGATGCACCGACGCTTAGGGTGGCCGGAAGATCAATCGTGGCTGACGCCCCGATACCGTCCCAGATGTCGTTGTTGCGGGTGTCCTGCGCGGCGGGCAGCTGGGCCCCGGCCTCGATGCCATAGGCGCTGACGGTCGCCGTGTTCGGAATGCGGCCTCGCCCATTGGCGAGGATGTTGTCCGGTGGCGTGTCGTCGGCGAGGCTGCGCCACAGATTGAAATACGTCGCCAGGGCGTTGACCATCGACCCGCTGACCACGGCCACGTCGTCCTCAGCCGGAGAGATGACAATCCGCCACCCAGTGATGTAGGTGCCGTCCGGGCGATAGACGGTGTTCGCTCCGACGCCGGTGGACCCAGTCACTCGCGGCTGAATCACCACGGATGCGTTCGTTCGTCCGGTTCGTACCGTCACCCAGGTCTCGGGGGCATCCGAGTAGCGCAGCTGGATCTGATAGGGCGCCGCGAGTGCGCTCAGTTGCGTCGAGAAGCTGAACTCCAGTTGCGTCAGGTAGGAGTGCTCGAAGTACTGCGTGCTGGTCGCGTCCGAAACGATGAAGTTCCGCACACCGAGCTGGGCGTCCGAGGTGTCATGCACGATGCCTCGGATTCGGTAACGGTTCTCCATGCCACCGTTGCCAGTGTTCGCGCCCGCGTTCTCGTCGGTCTTTTCGATCGCGACGTAGACGGACTCACCGTTGCCGTCCGAGAGTTCGCGACCCTGCACGCTGGCGCTGCTGCGGTAGATCGTGCCGTCGCGCGCCTCGGCCGACAATTGCACCGTGTTCGTCGGCGGGCGCAAACCGCTCGGGAAGTACTCCGGTGGGTAGTAGACCACCATGCTCGGGTAGAAGAAACCCCAGGTGCCCGGGGTGCCGTTCACGCCGTAGACCAGGCGCATCGTGGTGGTCCCGTCGGGGTTGATGGTGGAGGTCCAGTTGTAGCCGTTGACCCCGACGGTCCGCACGACCTGCGCACCGGCGGGCAGCGTGTCCTCCCAGGTCAGATTGCGCGGGGCAAAGATGCCTCGCGCATTCCCGCTGGCGTTCGGTGAGGTTCGGCCACGGACCGCGTAGGTGACCTCGCGGTTTCCGGTGCCCGGCACCGTCGACTCAGTCTTCACCACCAACGGCTGGATGGTGCCCGTGGGCTGCGTCCGGGCCACATTGCTGGTGACCGTGTCCGAGGCGACACTCAGGTCCCACCGGGAGGAGGGGCTGACCGTCGTGGTGACCGAGTCATCGTTGGCCAGGATGACGTTGAACACCAATACACCCGCCGTCGCGATGTCGTTCAGTGTGTACGTCAATTCCGCGCCAAGATCAGTGCCGCCGGCGACCGAAGCCACCACCTGGCCCGGGCCCGTCAACACACTGACCAGCTTCAGCTCGTCGGGCAGCTGCTGACGCAGCACCAGCCCGTTGCACGGGCCTTCCAGACAGGTGATCGAGACCTCCTGCGAGAAGTTCGCGTTCACCGGTGTCGTTGCTGGCGCTGCAACGGTGATGGTGTGATCGCCTGGCGCAGCGTATGCCAGTGGTCCGGGTGGGACGACCACTGCCACGGCCGTAAGGGCAACGACCGCGAGTGTGCTCAGCACTCGTTGGTAGGAACGGCGGGTCTGACGGACTGCTGGGGTGGCCTGCGCCATTGCCTTCTCCTCGACATGCAGCATTGCACTCGAAGGCGCCCCAGCCGTCGAGCGGGTGACATTTCCTGACTAATTGTCACCTCGTGCCGATAGCATACCTTAATCTGAACCCTGGTGTTCTATTGTTGCGGAAAACCCCCGCGATCAGGCAAATTCCGACAACATTGCCTACCAGTCGATGGGCCGAGTCTCCCCCACAAGACAGTCACTGGCCGCGAGCGCGGGGTACACCATGCTGCTGTAGGTGTCTTTATCAAGGAACTGCCCGATCAAGCAATGGCCGTTGAGATTGACCGCGACCGTGACGCTGTCTGCTCGAGCACCGGTGCGGCTGCTGTCTCGCGTAACTTCCATCTGCTTCTTGGGGAAGCCTGCGGCAACGAGGGCATCCACGAGCCGACGGCCGCCGGGGCGGCCGTTACTACCAACCACCGCTTCAGCCAAGACGGCATCAAAGACGACCAGGTTCTCCTCGACAGAGGCGTCGGCCCGGTAGACCAGTTCCACCGGGACTTCGGGCGCCGTAGGCGTCGTCGGCACATCGCCCGGCGCTGGCTCGGCACCTCCGGGAACTGTTGGCACCCCGGCACAGGCGGCCATCAAGAACACGCTCGCCGCAGCTATCGACACCGCCATCCCGCGTAGTCGACCTCGTGCCATCCTGACCTCCCTGACCAGTCCTGGCTCCAGCCTACGCGGGCGGCGGCACGGTCGACGTGATTGCCGACGCCACCGCCGCCCGCGAATCTCCGCTAGGACGCGACGAGGTCCGCTGCAGCCAGGTCAGCGTCCTCCGGTGCCGGCCAGTGATCCAGGGCTGCTGCATCGGCGCCAGCCGACACACCTGCGGCCTCGTCCCACGCACCCTCACCCGGGTCAGCGCCAGGGTCAGTCGCTGCCTGGTCTGCCGAGCCGGTGCTCGCTGCACGCGTGAACCGGCTCACACCCCAGGCCACATCGTGTCCGAGCGCGTCCGCCTCAATCTCGACCGTCGTGCCCGCTCGCTCCCCCTGCGACCAGTCGCGGATGCGCAGCCGCCCCGACACGACCACGCGGTCGCCCTTCTGCAGTGAGGCCGCGGCATTGATGGCCAGCTTGCGGAAACCGGTGACGGTGTACCAGTTGGTCTCGCCGTCCACCCATTCACTGCGGCCGCGGTCGAAGCGGCGCTGGCTGGAAGCCAGCCGGAACGAAGTGATCGCCAGCCCCTCGCTGGTAACAATGTGGCGAGGCGCCGTTGCAATCAGCCCCGTCACGGTGATGTGGTCACTCATAACACCCTCCCTGGGTTCGTGGAAGGTCAACGCCACCGGCGCTGGCCACTGCCGCACGCAATAGCAGGTTGGCCTGCAGCGTGCGGCGCCACTCCAGGCTGGCCGCGATCGTGCGGCTGGTGTCTGGCCGCTGGGAACGTGTGCAGGGGCGTGACCACCGGCTCGCTGTTGAGGCATCTCGATGGATATACAGGGCGCATACCGTCGGCGACCACCCAGCAGCAACCGCGATCAGCGGTGGAGGGCGGATGCTGAGACACACAGCAAGGGCCGGAACGCCTGCGCGTTCCGGCCCTGCAACCGAGGTGGACTAGCCGAGGAAGCTGAGGTCCAGGTACTTCTTCGGGTCGAAGCCGGTGACGTCCTCACCGCGGACGGCTGCGCCGTAGCGGACGATGTTCACCAGGCTCTCCTCAGCAACCGACAGGTCGGGGCTGAAGATTGCGTTCGGCTGGATGAAGTCGTAGGCGTTCTCTGCGGCCTTCTGGTCCACGCCGGTGTAGGACACCAGCGAGGCGATGACGGCGTCGCGGTTGGCCGGGTCGGCGAAGAACTTGGCAGCGTCGGCCAGACCCTGGGTGAAGCCAGCGGCGGCCTCCGGGTTAGCGGCGGCCCAGTCGGTGTTCACCACGGCCGGGGTCTCGAGCCACAGCTCGTCGAGCCAGCCGAGCATGGTCGCGCCCGAGTCCTCAGCGAGGGTGTCGAACGGCGGGATGAGCAGTGCACCCTGCACCTGGCCGTTCTCCATGGCGACGACACGGTCACGCGAGTTCGCGATGGCAACCGGGGTCAGACCGTTGGTGTCCACACCCTCCTGCTGGAGCATGTAGAGCAGCAGGTCGTAAGTGCCACCCTCGACGGCACCGGCGGTCACCTGAGCGCCGGCCAGGTCTGCGACGCTGGTGACGCCCGGGGCGCCGTACAGACGCAGCGCCGGCTTCTGGATCAGCGAGCCGGTGATCGCAACCGGTGCGCCCTCGTCGACGGCCTTGATGACGTTGTCACCGAGCGCGATACCGGCGTTGGCCGAACCAGCGGCCACGGCCTGCACCAGGGCGCCCGAGTTCTGGACCTGGATGTCCTCGATCTCGACGTTGTGGTCGGCGTAGAAGCCCTGGTCCTTGGCAACGGCGTGCAGCCACTGCAGCGAGCCCGGGGCCAGGACGGCAACGGTGACCTTCTGGACCTCGGCCGGGCCGGTCGGGGTCTCGGCTGCCGGCTCGCTGGCGCAAGCGGTCAGGCCGGCCACGAGTGCGCCGGCGGTTGCCAGCGCGGCAATGCTGGTGCGAATCCGCATTTGGCGTTCCTTTCGTTGGGGGTGTGTGGGGTTACTCGTCAGTGGAAGTGTTGGTGCTCAGGCCCAGGCTGCCGCGGACCTCGTCCTCGATCAGCGACCAAATGTGGTCGACGATCCGGCCGAATTCCTCAGTGCGCTTGAGCGAGAGTTCGCGCGGACGCTCAAAGTTGATCGGGACAATCTCACGGACCGTACCCGGGTGCGAGGACAGCACGACGACGCGGTCGGCGAGGTAGACGGCCTCGTCGATCTGGTGCGTGATGAAGACCACGGTCTTCCGGTCCGCGTTCCAGATCCGCAGCAGTTCGGCCGACATGATCTCGCGGGTCTGCGCGTCGAGGGCCGCGAAGGGCTCGTCGAGCAGCAGCACCTGCGGGTCCACGGTGAGCGCACGCGCGATGTTCACACGCTGACGCATACCGCCCGAGAGCTGGCGCGGGTACATCCTGGCCGTGTGCTTCAGGCCGACCTTCTCGAGCTGGGCCATCGCCCGCTCGCGGGCTTCCTTCTTGGACACCCCGTTCAGGCGCAGACCATATGCGACGTTGTCGATCACCGTCGCCCAGGGCAGCAGATTGTCGCTCTGGAACACCATGGCCCGGTCGGTGCTGGGACCGGTGACTTCCTTGCCCGCCGAGGTAATAGTGCCAGCGGTCGGCGACAGCAGGCCGTCGAGCAGTCGCAGCAGCGTCGACTTGCCGGACCCCGAGGCGCCGACAACACAGACGAACTCGCCCGGCTCGATGTCGAGGCTGACGTCCTTGAGCGCGACCACCGGGTCCCGACGCAGCGGGGTGAAGGTGAGGTCGACATTCTCGACAGTAATCCGACCGGCGTGGGTTTCCGTGTTCTGTGCAGTAGCCATGGCCTAGTCCTCCTTCCAAGGCGCCAGAGCGCGCTCCAACGCGGTGAGGGCAACCGAGGCCAGCAGGCCGATGGCGCCGAGCACCAGCACGTAACCGAGCAGTCGAGCCGTCTGGTACGACTGGGCTGCCGCGGCAATTGCGAAACCGAAGCCCGAGATCGAGCCAAAGAACTCGGCCACGATCACGCCCACCAGGGCGCGGGCGAAGGCGGTACGAACACCACTGACCAGGAATGGCACCGAGTGCGGCAACGTCACCGTGCGCAGCGTCTGCAGCTTGGTGGCCTGGAACGATCGCGCCGTCTCCAGGAGGGCCGGGTCGGCGCTGCGCAGACCCGCGTCCGTGTTCGTAATCACCGGGAAGATCGCCATCAGGATCACGATCGCGACCTTGCTGGGGATGCCGAAGCCGAGCGCCGAGGTGAACAGCGGCGCCAGGGCAACCACCGGCAGCGAGTACAGCGCGGTCAGGATCGGGTCCAGGGTCTGACGCACCGGCTTGGAACCGGCCAAGATCGCACCGATCATGATGCCGCCGAACACCGCGATCGGGAATGCGATGGCGAGCTCCGCACCGGTGGTGGCCAGGTGCTTGCCGAAGTCGCCGGACTCGATTTCCTTGCCGAGGGTCGTGATGACCTCACTGAAGGGCACCAGCAGCAGGCGGTTGTTCACCCAATACGTGGCGGCGATCTCCCACAGGATGAACAGACCCGACAACGAGGCGATCAGGCGGGTAATCGAGGCACCGCGAGTAGCGCCGCCAAGCCAGGTGAAGAACCCGACGCGGCGCGCTTTGGTCTGAGTCGCGGTGCTCATGCAGTCACCTCGATGCCGACACTCTGGGTGCCGGTGCCAGGCTGACCGACAACCTCGCCGTCAACGAAGACGGTGGTGCCGCCGACGAGGGTGCGCACCGGCAGACCGGTGAAGGTGCGGCCTTCGTAGGGGGTGTGACCGATCTTGCTCAGCACCTCGTCGGTGGTGATGGTGGCCTCACGCTCGAGGTCGAACAGCACCAGGTCCGCGTCGTATCCGACCGAGATCTGGCCCTTATTGGCGATGTTGAACAGGCGAGCCGGTGCGGTCGACGCCGCCTCGATGACCCGTTCCAGCGAAATCAGGCCGCGACGAGCCGCGTCCAGGAACATGCGCGAGTAGAACTGGGTCGACGGGGTGCCGGTGTGGGCCTTCCAGCCGTCTTCCCAACCGACCTGCTTCTCCTCGTGGGTGTGCGGGGCGTGGTCGGTGGCAATGATGTCGATGGTGCCGTCGCGCAGGCCCTCCCACAGCGGTTCCTCGTTCTTCGAGGGCACCCAGTAGGACAGTGCGTAGGAACCGAGGCGCTCGATGTTCTCCCACTCGTTGCCGAGGAACAGCGCCCAGGGGTTGATTTCCGCGGTGACCTTCTGGCCGTTGGCCTTGGCCTGACGGATCAGCTCCACCGAGCCGGCGGTCTGCACGTGCAGCAGGTGCAGGTGCACGCCGGTGGCCTTCTGCATGCGCAGCAGGGTCGCAATCGCGGTCTCCCAGATCAGACCGTCGTGAGCGGCATAGGCCTTGGCGTAGGCCAGTGCGTCACGCTCGCCGCGCTCCCAGAAGGCGTGCTCGACGTGGTCCATCAGCTCCTGATCGTGCGGGTGCACCATCAGCGGCACGCCCGCGGCGGCGCAGGCTTCCATGATTTCCATGAGCTTGCCGTGGTCGTGCACACCGATGCCCGGCATGTGCGGGTAGTCACGGCCGGTGTCGACAACCATGAACACCTTGAACGCAAGGATGCCCTGCTTCGCCAGGCCCGGGATCTCTTCGGCCACGGTGCCGGCCGGGTTGACGTTCCAGTTGACGACTGCAGACTTCTTGTAGAGCTCGAACATGTTCTGCAGCCGCTCTACGGTGTTCGGCGGCGGCGACACGTTCGGCATCGCCACGGTGGTGGTCACACCACCGGCGGCGCAGGCACGGGTAGCACTGAGGATGTCTTCCTTGTACTCGAAGCCCGGCTCGCGGTGGTGGCTGTGCATGTCGATAAAGCCCGGCGAGACGAGCAGCCCGGTGGCGTCAATCGTTTCAGCGGCGGCGGGCAGAGCGCCCGGTTCGGCGATGATTGCAATCTTGCCGCCTGCGATGCCGAGGTCAGCCTCACGCACCCCGCCCGGGGTGGCCACGCGGCCACCAGTAATAGCCAGTTCCAGATCCATGATCCTTGCTGCGGTCCCTTCAATCTTTCTGTCGCGTTCAGCGACATGAAACGAGGGTATTCATTCTGTATGTCGTTTCTGTTACAACAGAACCCATGAGTGATTCGATTTCCGGATCAGGTGATCCTTCCTTCCGCGATCTACAGGCCTTCGTGTCGGTCGCAACGACGGGCAGCTTCCGCATGGCAGCGCAGCGCATGTTCACCTCGCAACCCGCGATTTCCCGCTCCATTGGTCGCCTCGAGCGCGACCTCGGGGTGCGACTGCTTGATCGCGGTCCGCGTGGCGCGGCGCTCACGCCAGAAGGCGCCGTGGTGCTCGAACACTCCCGCAGAATCGGTGCCCAAGTTGCCAGCCTCCGCCACGATCTTGAATCCGAGCGAAGTAACGTGCTGCGCCTCGGCGCCGCCGCAACTGCGGCTGGCTCCTACCTAGCGCCCTTCCTGGCCGAATGGATCCCCTCCCACCCGGATGTGCGGATTGAAGTGATCGAGGCCGGTTCCATCCGACTGCGGGAGCGGCTGGCGGCTGGCGATTGCGACCTCGCCATCATCGCCATGCCGATCCCTGGCCCCTACGAGACCGTCACGATCGCGAGCCCCCGCGTGCGGGCCTTCTTCCCGGCCGGGCACCCACTGGACACCGGCGAGGCGACGATCGGCATTGCGGACATGCTCGACTACCCGATCCTGATGAATAGTGAAGGCTTCATCGCTGGTCGGCAGTTCCTGAACGCTGCCGAATCGATCGGCCAATTCCCGCAGGTGCTCTACCGCTCAGACGTCGGCCAGACGCTCGCTGCGCTCAGCGAGGCGGGCCTTGGCGTCGCGGTCTTCGCTGACTCAGTCTCGCTGCGTGGCTACGACCTGCGCTCGCGCATCATCGTCGACCCAGATGGCAGCCAGCTCGGTTTCGTGCTCGCGGCCGCCTGGCCCCAACAGTCACCGGACTGGGTGCGCGAGTTTGGCCACGCGCTCGCGAAGCACCAGCAGCAGCGTTCCTTGCCCGCCGCGCTCACTTAGTCGCGTCTCGCCCCAGGCGCTTCCACAAACGGCGCGAAGTTCGCCCGAACCTTCAGCATCTTGGGCACCGCGACGGCCTGGCAGTAGGCGTTGGCCGGATTCTTGGCGAAGTAGTTCTGGTGGTAGTCCTCGGCCGGATAGAACTCGGTGAGTGGCTCAATCTGCGTGACGACACCGCCACCCCAGTGCTCATCGGCGCGTTCCAGGGCAGCTTCGAACAGCTCGCGCTCTTCCTGGCCCTCATAGAGCATGATCGAACGGTACTGGGTGCCGATGTCGTTGCCCTGCCGGTCCTTCTGGCGTGGGTCGTGCATGGTGAAGAACATGTCGAGAATGACCTCGGCCGGCACCTCGGCGTCATCGAAGACGACCTGCACCACCTCCGCATGGCCGGTGCGCCCGGTACAGACCAACTCATAGCTGGGATCAGGGATGATACCTCCGGCATAGCCAGAGACCACGTCCGAGACACCGTGCACCTGCCGATATGCCGCATCAAGACACCAGAAGCAGCCACCGCCTAGGACAAACGCTCGCTCGGTCATGAGTCCATCCTCCTTCTGCTCAGTGTCCCCGCGAAGACTGCAACCCGGCTGAACATCACGGCATTCCAGTGTCGGTGGCTGCCCGTAGCGTCGGAGACAGCAGAGAGGAGTCGAGATGCAGCCCTTCACCAGCCTCACCGTTCACCAGGCGCCGGTCAGCCCGCTGTCGCGGACCGCGCCGCTGTGGCGCGTGCTCTCGGCCGCCTCGGGCCGACTAGTCGGCTACATTGCCGCCAACGAGGCTGGCGGTGGCGTGCGGTACCGAGCCGACCGGCTGCGCAGCACCGGGGACCGCATCCCGCTCGGCGACTTCGCGGATCTGGACGGTGCACTATCGGCGTTCGAAGCCACCTAGCCTGTCCAGTTAGAAGAACGGACTCGCAACGCTCCCGGCTAGTTTTATTGCGAGGCCCTTCCAAAGCACCGCTCAGTCAATCATCAACCTATGCTTCGAACAACAGCAAAGGGCCTTCCACCCTTAACTGCGAATGCTTCACAGACGAACTTCGTCCGGACCATTGCGCCGAAACCGTTCTGTGAATCCACGTACCCCTGAACTTCCCAGGGGTCGTTTCCTGACACCTTCGTTCCACCAAATTTTGCAGACGAGGGGGATCGGAGTTTCGCGGTGACCATCCTCTCACAAGCTGCGATAGCTCCGTTCACTCCATCGTTACTGCGCTCGTGTACAGGGACTGAGGTGGTGGCTGACTTCTCCGACTCGGAACGTACCCGGGACAAGAAGGCCATTCACGCGAAGCCGGCGCTGGCGAAGATGGCGCAGATTCTGCTCGGTATCGACGCCAAGGTCTTCCCTAAGGGCGGAGCTGCATGGCTCGAGGAACGTCCCGAAGTGGAGTTCGCGCCCGTCTCACAGCACGACCCCGAGAAGGCCGCCCGCACCCTGCTGCTACTGCACCAGGCCGAGGCGGTCAGTCTGCGCCAACGCACCCGCGACGCGCGTCCATCGTGGTCGGCCCAGCAGGTCGAGGAAGAAGTCGCAGAGATCCTCGCCGACGTCGAACGCGGCAGCGTCGTCGACCCCGCGATCGGCACGGGCTGGACCCCCACCGGCACCGCGAACCGCTCAGAAGACACCGCTGAAGACGACACCGAGTAGCACCCGTTCGGGGAGGTGAAGCGTGCCGATCTTCATCCACGACCCCGAGGACCTTTCCCCCGAGGACATCGTCGAGGAACTCGGCGTGCTGCTGCGCTACCGGTACGAGGAAGCCGAAACCGAGCTGCTGCGAATCGCAGCGATCCGCGCCGACCACATCCTGGTCCTCGAGGACGAGGCCGCACGCGAGAAGCAGGCACTCATGCAGCGCCTGAACATCGAACGCGCCAGCGCCCTGCGCGAACTGACCACGGCCGCTGAACGCGTCGTGGCCGAACTGCGGGACGAGAACCTCGCCGAGTCCCTGATCCGGTACGCGGCAGACCACGGGTCGATGACGATCGCGAACCTGCTCCGTGAACGCACCGGCTACCGTGGCCCGTTCACCGGCTCCGCCATGAATGCGGTCACCGCGCTCACGCTGGACCTGCACAACCGCTTGGAAGTACTCAACCAGCGCATCCTGCGCTTCCCGCGGGACGTGTACCAAGCGACCATCGCCGAGACCGCGCCGATGAAGATTCTCGGTGTCGAGACCGGGCTGCAGAATCAGCGTCGAGCAGTCGACCGGTTCCTGCAGCAGGGCATTACAGGCTTCACCGATCGCGCGAACCGCAATTGGCGCATCGGCTCCTACGCCGAAATGGCTGGGCGCACCGCGTCGCACCGTGCTTGGCAGGAAGCCGGCATCTTCCGCATGCAGCAGGTCGGCCTCGGCCTGGTCACGCCCAGGGTCGGCAACGACGGTTGTGAGCCGTGCCACGCGTGGTCGGGCAAGGTCCTCTCCACGGACGGGCGCCCCGCGGGCGTTGACACGGAGCGGAACCGAATCGACGAAGGCACGGTACAGGTCACCGTCGATGCGACGATTCAGGAAGCGCGCAACGCGGGCTTTCAGCATCCGAATTGCCGCTGCCAGGCATTGCCGTACATCCCCGGGGTGACGACGCTCTACCCGAGCAAGTACGATCCCGAGGCGGAGAAGGCCCGCATGAAGCAGCGGGAGCTCGAGCGGCAGATCCGCGCGGCCAAGCGTGATGCGGCAACGACCACGGACCCGGCGAAGCGGGCGCAGGCGTTGCGGGAGGTCAAGGAAGCTCAGGCGGAGATGCGGGGGCACCTCCGCGCGACTGGGCGCAGCCGCGACTCCTACCGCGAGCAGCTGCACTTCGCCGATGGAAAGACGGTGGTCCCCCGCAGCAGCACAGTGACGACGCTACTGCCTCCCGTTGCCGAGGCGGATAGGCCGAGGCAAATCGTCCCCGATGGGCTGCGCCTCGAACGCCACGAGCTCGCGACCGGAGACCGGTTGAGCACGGTCGGGCTGCAGGTGCGGTGGAGGGAAACCGACTTCAGTCGTGGCGCGAAGAACCCTGACGCGACGATCAGCGGTGACGTCTGGGAAATCAAGAGCCCGCAGGGCAGCGGCGCGAGCACAATCTCGAACCAACTCCGGCGGGCGAAGGAGCAGGGCGCTCACCGCGTCGTCATCGACAGCGCGCGGACCGAACTGGATGACGCGGTCGTGCTCGCTGAGCTCACGCGCCGCTTCGTGCAGAACCCATGGTGGTTGGGCATGATCCACATCGCTCGAGACGGGAACGTGACCCGGCTCTGGCGCCGTAAATGAGGAAAGCGGCTCGGCTGTCCTAGTGAACTGCCTGCCGCTTTCACCTCGGATTCTACCACCGAACCTTGCGAATAGCTCAGATATTCGCTCTCAAGACTCCTCGCCGCTGATGGCCCTGCACGTCAGCGTCGAGGGCTAAACGTCCACCCGCAAGGGGGTGGCGCATCAACGCCGCCAGGCGCGGCAGAAAGAGGTTCCATCGTGGACAAGCTCACACTGTGGGGACCGGCAGGTCCGACTCTCCACGCTCTTAAGGGCATCCGGTACTTCAACGGCGAAGGCGGCGCAGCTGGTGCTGCAGGAGCGACGGGCGCTGACGCAGGCGCTGCAGCTGCCGGTGCCGGTGCCGCTGGTGCCGGCGAAACTGGCGGCGAGCAGAAGCCGCCGTGGGGTGACGACGACAACTTCGACCCGAAGCGCGCGTGGAACCTGATCTCAGGCCTGCGCAAGGACGTCGACGAAGAGAAGGCCAAGCGCGAGAAGGCCATCGCCGACGCGGTCGCGAAGGCCTCGCAGGACGCAGTGGCCGCGACTCGCGCGGAGCTCGGGAAGCTCCTGATGGGGCCCGAAGAGGCCGAGACCGACCCGGCGAAGCTCAACGCCCACATCACCGAGCTCAAGACCAGCACGCAGACCCTGGCCGCCGAGCGCGACACCGCCCTCGCCCAGGTCAAGGAAACGCAGACCCGGCTGCAAGTCGCGCTGCTCGGCCCCGCCCTCGGCGTCGACGTGGACAAGTTGTTCACGCACGAGCCCTTCAAGACCTCAATCGCATCGGTAGAGCCGAGCGACAGGGTCTCCTGAGCGTCGAGATGACGATGAGTGTACTGGTGCCTTCAGATCTCAACCAGGGGTTATCCACAGTGCCTCTGCCGGGACTCGAACCCAGAACCGACGGATTAGAAGGCCGTTGCTCTATCCATTGAGCTACAGAGGCGCACCTGCATTCTAGGGCGCTGAGGTCTGTCCTGCCGAGGGCACCAACAGGCCCGGGCGCTGCGCGCCGCAGCCTCCCTTGCCCTTACTCGGGCAGTTCCGCGATCGCGTCCACCTCGATCAGGGCACCCGACACGGCGAGGCCCGCGACCCGCAGCACCGACACCGCGGTCGGGGCGCCGCCCCAGACCGCCTGCGCGGCGCCGAGTCCGGTGCGCACGTCCTCGTCACCGACGATGACGATGTTCAGCTTCACCACGTCCCGCGGCGTGCAACCGGCTGCGGCCAACACTGTGACCAGGTTCCGGAAGGCTTGCTCGGTCTGCGCTGCGAAGCCATCGAGCAGGACACCATCGGCCCCAACGCCGTTCTGCCCGCCAACGAACAGCAGGCCAGCGCGGGAGGACGCCACCGCCTGCGAGAACACCGGCGAGTGCGGCAGTTCCGGCGGATTGATATGAGTGACCGTCATGACGCACCTCCTTGCCCCATGATAGGCAGGCATGCCACGCCCTGGCCAGTGCCTACTGATATGGCAGGTACAGCGTGGTCCAATACCGCTGGGTCGGGTCCTCCTGGAACCAGCGCACTCGGAGCGCGTTGTCGCCCATGAGGCGCCGAGTCGCAGTGAAGCGCACCGCGTGCCCGGGCTCGATCTGGGTGAACGTGAACGGCCCCTCAGCCTGTTGCTTCGCGTCTGGAAATTCGATCGTGATGCTTCGGGCTGACAACGGCCCATCATTGCCCAAGATGAACATCATCGGCTTGAAATACAGGCCCAGCGCGAAGGTCTGCTTGTTGGCGTCAACCTGTCGCAGGAAATCGGGGTCCACGAGCAACCGCCACCGGTTCGGCGGGGCGGCCGCAGCCGGACTCGCAGGGCGCGTGGGGGCGTGCGTCATCGCAACAGTCTATGAAGATCCACTCGAACACCCCGGAGGCGCGCAGCCTAGAATGTCGGTATGAGTATGGCTGATCGCTTGGTCTGGGCAGACTGCGAAATGACCGGGCTGGATTTGGCCAAGGACGAACTGATCGAAATCGCGGTCATCGTCACCGATTACAACCTGAGGCCGCTCGACGAAGGCATCTCGATCACCATCGCCCCGAGCCCTGAGGCGCTCGAGCACATGAACGACTTCGTGCGGAACATGCACACCGCGTCGGGCCTCCTCGACGACCTTCCGAACGGTATCCCCCTGGCGGATGCCGAGTCACAGGTGCTCGATTACGTCCGCAAGCACGTCCCGCTGCCCGGCCAGGCGCCACTCGCCGGCAACTCCATCGGCACCGACCGGGCCTTCCTCGCCCGGCAGATGCCGACCTTCGAGTCGCACTTGCACTACCGCAACATCGACGTGTCGACCATCAAGGAGTTGACTCGGCACTGGTTCCCGCGGGTGTACTTCCAAGCCCCTGAGAAGCACGGCAACCACCGAGCGCTCGGCGACATCCTCGACTCCATCCGAGAACTCGAGTACTACCGCGCCACCAGCTTCGCGGCAGAGCCGGGTCCGACCAGCGAACAGGCCCAGGCGGTCGCCAAGGCGCTCAGCGCGAAGGACTCCAGCGAGGCCTGAGCGGCGCTGTCACCGCGGGGAATACGATCCCCTCTCCCCCGGGAGGTGCATGGTGCGCGAAAGGCACCGGGGATGTACTAGAATCAACTGGTTGCTTCCTTGACGGTTCCGTCTCGGAAGGCACATGGTGGCTATAGCTCAGTCGGTAGAGCACCTGGTTGTGGTCCAGGGGGTCGCGGGTTCAAGTCCCGTTAGCCACCCCAAGTACGCACTCGAGGGGGACGCATGGACCTCGACCCCGAATCCTTCGAAGCCCTCGTGGTCGAAGAACTCGACGCGCTCCCGGACGAGATGACCGAAGGCCTCGAGAACGTGGTGTTTGTGGTCGAAGATCGCAACGCGAGCGACGCCACCATGCTCGGCTTGTATGAGGGCTTCGCGATCACCGACCGCGGCCAGTACGGCTTCGGCGAACTGCCGGATCGGATCATCCTCTACCGCGAGGCGCTGCTCGATTTCTGTGCGGACCTCGAGACCCTGCGTGACGAGATTCACATCACGCTCGTCCACGAGATCGCGCACTATTACGGCATCGACGAGGAGCGCCTGCACGAACTCGGTTGGGGCTAGGTCGCGCCGCCACCAGGGCGCGATCACAAGGCTGCAACGAGTGGGCGATTCCCGCATGCGCCTCTATTCTCCGGACCCCGAAATACGGCAGAATTAGCCTCGTGGGCAGGCATAGTTCGGAGCAACCAGAAGCAGGCAGCCTTCTGCAAGAGGCCGCACTGTTGCAGGTCGGACGTCCCTGGAACCTCCTGGTCTGGAACGATCCGGTCAACCTGATGAGCTACGTGGAATGGATCTTCCGCAGCTACTTTGGCTACCCCGACTCGGTGGCCACGGAACTCATGCTCACCGTGCACAATGAGGGGCGCGCCGTGGTCGCTACCGGCACCCGGGAAGAGATCGAGCGCCACGTCATCGCGATGCATGGCTTCGGCCTCTGGGCGACGCTGCAGCAGCAGTCATGACCGACGCCAACCGCGGATTCCAGGTCGTGCTGCCCACCCAGGCTGCATTGCGCCTGCGAGCACGCAGCCGCGACCTACTGGCGGTGCTGCGATCCGCAGCCACCACCTCGCCCAGCAGCGAAGACGCCGCCCTGCGCGCCCGCCTGATGCCGAACCCCTACCCAGACGACAACGAGGCGGCAGAAGAGTTTGCACGGCTCTCTGGCAGCGAGGTCGCCGACGGGAAGCGATCCCGAGCGGCCGGGCTCATCGCGGCGGTCGAGCGCGCGCTGGAGGACGCTGGATGCAAGCTCGGCACCGTCGAGGCGCTAGCACCGACCGAACTTGGCGCACCCTGGCCACCCTCCCGAACGCCAATCCCGGAACAGTTGATCTTCGAACTGCATGAAGGGGACGCCCTGGACTGGGTCCGCGCCGTGACCGATCTTCGGCTGGCACTGGCACACCGCCTCGGGATCGTCGACCAGGACACTGCCGACCGGATCGAGTCCGCTGACCTGCCCGAGCACCTTCGGCCGATGCGGGACGACTACATCTTCTTCGCCACCTTCCAGGAGGGGCTGGTCTCGGCACTGTCGCAGCCAGTGCCGGGCGATGACTCGGCGCCGGGCAGTTCGTCGGACCCGGACTTCCCCAACTTCTAGGCGATCGGCCCCGACACCCCGAGGAATGCCGCCACCTCGGCCGAGGCCGGGGCGGCTCGGAGCTCGTCCATGGTGCCCTGCTGGGCGATACTCCCGCGCAGCAACACCACGATGCGGTCGGCAATGCGGGCCGCCTCGTCGTGATCGTGGGTGACCAGGATGGCTGGGATATGCCGCGCCAGCAGGATGCGGCGTACCTCCTCGCCGAGCCGGATCCGCAACTGCCGGTCCAGCGCACTCAGCGGCTCATCCAGCAGCAGCGCCTTCGGGTCAGCCGCCAGGGCCCGGGCCAGGGCTACACGCTGCTGCTCACCACCGCTCAGATCCGCAATCGACCGCGAGCCGAAGCCCGCCAAATCGACCAAGTCCAGCAACGCCTCGATTCGCTCCGATCGCTCGGCCCTGGCCACGCCCTGCAGTTCGAGCGCATAGCCGATGTTGTCCGCCGCCGTTCGGTGTGGGAAGAGCTGCCCGTCCTGGAACATCAACACGAAGCCGCGTTGATGGGTCGGCAGCGCCGTCACGTCCTCGCCGCGCCAGCTGACCCGGCCGGATTGCAGCGGGAGCAGACCCGCGATTGCGCGCAGCAGCGTGGACTTGCCCGACCCGGAGGGTCCGAGCAGGGCCACCACCTCGCCGTCGGCGACATGCAGGTCGATGCTGGCCAGACCCGCAACTGTGCCATCGGGCGCCGGTTGGGCGTCCGGGAACTGCACGGACAGGTCGGCGACGGTCAAGCCAGAAGTCATGGTGGTCTCCATCATCAGAAGGCTCCTGCAACCCCGGCCCGGAGCCGCTCCACCAGGCCGGTGAGTGCCAGCACCAGCATGGCGAGGATCACCGATCCCGCCAAGGCCATGCCGAGGTTTTCCGCGCCGGGCCTGGTGATCAGCCGGTAGATCAACACTGGCAGCGTCGGGTCGGTGGGGCGCGCGAGGAAGCTGGTCGCGCCGAACTCCCCCAGCGAGACGGCGAGCGCGAAGACGGTTGCGGCCGCGATGGGTCGCGCGGCGAGGCGCAGATCGACATCCAACAGCACCCGTGCCGGGCTCGCCCCCAAGCTTGCGGCAGCCTCGCGCAGTTTCGGGTCGATACCGCGCAGCACCGGCAAGAGCACCCGCAGCACCAGGGGCAGGGCAACGATCGCCTGCGAGATGGGGATCAGGATGCCAGTTGTGCGCATATCCAGCGGCGGACGGTTCAACGTGATCAGCATGCCCAGACCCACCGTGACCGCTGAAACGCCGAGCGGCAGCATGACCAGGCGGTCGAGGCGGTCGCGCCAGCGCAGTTGCCGTGCGGTCACTGCCGGCCGACTCAGTGCCAGCGCGAGTCCAAGGCCGAGCACCAGCGCGATCGCGGCGGCCTGCGCCGCAGTCGACAGCGACAGCAGCACTGCCGAGGCGGCGCTCGAGCCGCCGAGGAAGGCGCCGTAATAGTCCAGCCCCCAGCCATGTGGAGTTTCGAGCGAGCGCACGACCAGGGCCGCCAGCGGCAGCATCAGGGCGGCCACCACCAGCAGCGACCAGGCCAACAGCCCCGCATCCCCTCGGCCGAGGCGAGGCTTCGGCGCCGCCGCCCGCGTGGTCACGCCACGCTCCCCCCGTTGTCGCAACCGCGCCGAGACGGTGAGCAGCGCCACCACCAGTACGAGCTGCAGCAGCGACAGCGCCGCCGCGGCCGGCAGGTCGAGGTAGTCCATGGTGAGCGTGTAGATCTCGGTCTCGATGGTGCCGAACTGGAGTCCGCCAAGCACCAGGACCGTGCCGAATGCGGTGGCGCAGAACAGGAACACCACCGCGGCCGCCGACCAGACGGCCGGGGCCAGCGCTGGCAGCGTCACGGTCCACCACACTCGCCACGGCGAGGCGCCGAGGCTGGCCGCTGCCTCGGCCTGGCGGGGATCGAGCGACTCCCAGCGCACGCCGACGGTGCGGACGACCACCGCAATGTTGAAGAACACCAGCGCGGCAATGATCGCAGCAAAGGTGCCGTCGAGGCCCAACCAGCCGAGCCAGCCAGAAGGGCGGAACAGGGTGCGGAAGGCCACGCCGACGACCACGGTGGGCAGCACAAAGGGCACGAATACCAGCGCCCGCAACACGCCAGCACCGCGGAAACGGCGCCGATGCAGCACCGCGGCCACTGGCAGACCCGCCAGCAGTGCGATCACCGTCGCGGTCGCAGCCTGCGCCAGGGTCAGCCCGATGATGCGGTGAGTGCGGGGGCGGCCGAGCACATCCACGAACCCGACCATGTCCACCTGCCCGTTCGGCGCGAGCCCAATCCAGAGCATGCCGAGCAACGGCACCAGAAAGAAGACCAGGAGGAAGAGAACGGGCACGCCGACGGCCAGCCCCAGTCCGAAGACGGTGCTGACGGGTCGGCGTGCCCGCATGATCACGGCACTAGCCGATCACGATGGCAGACCACTCGGCAATCCATGCCTCACGCTTGGCATCGATCACCGCAGGGTCGAGCTCGTAGGCGGTCTCTGCCACGGACACCACACCGGCCCAGCCCTCCGGCAGCGCGACGGCGGTGTTCGTCGGGAAGACGTACATCGAGTCCGGGATCGCGGCCTGCGCCTCGGCCGAGAACAGGAAGTCGACGAGCTGGCCTGCAGCAGTCGGGTACTTGGTGCCGGCAATCACGCCGGCGTACTCGACCTGACGGAAGCAGGTGGCATCGAGGTTCTTGGTAGCCGGGTCGAAGGCCGGGGACGAGCCGTAACTGAGCACGATCGGGCGGTCACCACCGGCTCGGGTGAAGTCCACCGTGTAGGCGTCCGTCCAGCCGGCGGTCACCTTGATGTCGTTGGCGACCAGCGCCCGCCAGTAGTCCTGCCAACCGTTCTCGCCATACGCAGCGATGGTGGCCAGCAGGAAGGCCAGGCCCGGCGAGGAGGTGCTCGCGCCACTGGCGACCAACTGACCGCGGTACTTCGGCTTGATCAGGTCATCCAGGGTTGCCGGCGGGGTTTGCCCCTTGGATTGGTACCACTCGGCATCGATGTTGATGCAGACATCGCCACTGGTGATCGGGGCGAGGACCTCACGGCCCGCGCCCGCAGGCAGCTGGAAACGTTCCTGGCCCGGCCCCATCGCGGCGACCTGGTGCTCGGCGAGGACTCCCGCCTTCACCGCACGCGAGGCGAAGGTGGTGTCCACGCCGAAGGCGACGTCAGCCAGTGGCGCGTTCTTTGTCAGCACGAGTTGGTTGGTCAGCGCGCCGGCGTCGTCGGCTTGCAGCACCGTGACGGCAATGCCGGTCTGTTCGGTGAAGCGGTCCAGCACCTCGTTGTCCTCGCCCAGTGCGAAGGATCCGTGGGTGATCAGGACCAGTTCTTCCGGCGTTGCGCCCGGGTCGACCGGGGCGGTGCTGGCGCAGCCGGTGAGGATGGCAACGATGGCCATGGTCGAGATGATGCAATTGCGGCGACGGCCGCGAGGCAGAGCAATGTGCACGATACGTGCCCTTTCACTTCGTGGATAGGGGCACGGGATTGAGGCCTCCCTGCGCCGGCATGATCCGGATCAGGTTCGACGGTCGAAGGTTGAGAACCTTCCTCTCAGCCCGGCTCACCGGACTCCCGTGTTCAGGCACGAGTATAGCGAGGAAGCGTGCGCGGTGCTCGTCCGCACCGGTGCGCTGGCGCTGCCGGTGCCGAACTCGGCAGTGGGCAACAATGCAGGTCGGTGTGTCTGAATACGCAGCGGCGCCCCGGAACCAGTCGTCCCGGGGCGCCGCTGTGCGATTCTTGCGCTTAGTTCGCCGCGGACTCGTCCGCGTCAATGTCCTCGTCAGCGGCCTCGCCGCTCTCATCGGCGGGCTGCGTCGTGTCCGAGCCGCCACTGGTCGAGCCGGATTCCGGCGCAGTCCCCTTCGTCTCCCAGGCCACCTTGCCCCTGACCCCAGAGTCCCAAGCCAGCACACGCTGGCCGGTGACTGGGTGCATCAGGTGCAGCCGGAAGCGAGTGCCGCTGTCGGTCTTGTAGGTGGACGGAATGATCGGCGTGTCCAGGGCGGCAATCTGCCGCCAGGCCTCGTTGATCCGCAGTGCGAGCGGGCGCTGATCCTCCGCGCTGGCTGGCACCATGGCGGCGTTCACAATCTCGGTGGCGACCAGCAGATCGGCGTTCGCCTGGGCGAGCATGGCTTCCTGCTCCTCGGCGCTGAACGTCGGCACACTGAAGTCATCCACCGCAGTCTGTGGCTTGCCGGTCGCAGGCGTCTTGGCCACCAGGATGGCCCCAAAGACCTTCAACGACTCATCCGAGACCTGCCAGGTCACACGGTGGATGGCAAAGACACGGGGCTGACGCTGCAGATCCCAGAGCGCCATCAGGAGGTCCGGTCGCTTTCCCGACAGCTTGATCTGCGTCTCCATGAAGGCGACGTTCGGAGTCTTGACCTCGCTGTTCTTCGGCGGCTTCAGTTCGAAGGGCGGCGCGAACACAATCTCGTCGAGCCTGGTGCCGTTGCGCTTGGCGATCCGGTCGACCTCCACTTCAAAGCGGTTGAGCCGTGGGGACACCGGAACGCGGTACTCAGTCCGGGACAGTTCTTGCCTAAGGCTCTCGATGTTCTCGAACTGCACCTTGAGATCAGCCAGGTCCTTCTGATGCCGCACGTTCACCTGTTCGGTGCGATCGATCTCGGCCTCTGCCTGACTGATCCGCTCCAGGTTCGGGCTAATCAGGAGCATGTAGGAGCCAGCCAGCAGCAACAGGCCAACGAGGGTGCCACCGACCATCCAGTTCCGCCGTTGAGGACTCACTTGGCCTCCTCCTTTGCCTCGCCCTTGTCATCGCTCGGCAAATACTGCTCGAGCGCCTGCCGCTGTACGCGGCGCAGCGCCGTGTTATCGAAGTACAGGTCATAGGTGGCACCGACGGTCCTGTCGGCATCACGGACCGTGAACTTGCCGGTCCAGTACTCACCAAAGCCCGCGATCTGCTTGACCGCCTCAGCCCATTCGGTGAGGCGCTGTGCGTCGCGAGCGTGGACCGTGATGGCGATGTGCACGGTGCCGGTCTTGGTCGTCAGATAGTGCCCCGAGGTGGTGGCGTTCTCGCTGGCGACGGAATTGCCGTTGACCGTCAGATCCGTCACCTCGATCGAGCCACCGGCATTCAGGATGGAGGACAGCAGCGGAGCCCAGTCCACCGCATGTTCGTCCACCGCCTGCAGCGCGCGCTTGCCAGTGTCCAGCGCATTGAGGATGTCGGGAATTTCCGAGAACTCCTTCTTGGCCGCAAGCAATGCATCGGTCTTGGCCTGCTCTGCCTTCAGTGCTGCCTCCGCTTGCTCGGCCTGGGTCCAGGTGTAATACCAGGCACCACCCGAGGCCAAGAGGATCAGCAGCATCGCGTACACGATGCCGCGCTGCAGGGCCTTCAGTTCGCTCTGGACTCGCGCGTCCTGCGGCAGCAGGTTGACCCTGGGCACCCCGCCGACGACGAATGCCGGACTCTTCTTGGCCATTAGTGCTTCCCTCCAGCCAGACCGACGGCCGTGACCAACTCAGCGCGAGCCGCACGGGCTGCCGAGGAGTCCACGGACTTCGCCAGGTTTGCGTCCAGCAGAGCGTCTGCCTGCGTCACCGGGATTCGAAACGACTCCGCCAGCGCTTCCTTGAACCCTGCCAAGTGCGAGCCACCACCGGCCAGCACCACGGCCCGCAACGGGTCATCGGGATGCTGCTGGTTGTAGTAGCTGAGGGTGTCGCGCAGGTTCACCGTCAGCGGCTGCACCACGCTCAGTACAGCCTCCGCCACCGGTTGCTGGTCCGGGCGGTCAGCGCGACCGATACCGACCTCGCGCTTGAGTCGCTCGGCCTCTTCCGGACCCACCTTGAGCTTCTCAACGATGGAGTCCGTGATCGCCGCCCCACCCACGGTGAGGTGACGCACGTACAACGGAACACCCAGCGAGGTGATGACGACCGTCGTGGAACTGGCACCGAGGTCAACGAACGCGGTGGTCTGCTTACTGAACTCGCCGCGAGCACCGGCGCGCGCCACCGCGAAGGCGTTGAGGTCGACCGAGTCCACCTTCAAACCCGCCAGGCGGGTTGCCTCGATGTTGGCCTTGATCGCGTCCTTGAGTGCTGCCACCAACAGGCCCTGGTATCCGCGGCCTGACTGGTTGTTCACCTCGCGGATCGCATAGAAATCTAGGATGGCCTCGGTAACCGGCACCGGCAGATTCTCCTGCACCAGGCCGGGCAGCGACGTCGCCAGGGTGGTCATAGCGGACTCTGGGACGACCATGTCGCGCACGAGCACGCGCTTGCCCCCGACACCCAGGGCGACGTGCTTCGAGCCAATCTTCTGCTCCTGCCAGAGCTGACGGATCGCTGCACCCACGGTGACCGGGTCGGCGACCACGCCATCGCGAACAGCCCCCACCGGCAACGGCACGGCACCGATTCGATCCACCGTGAAGCGACGCTTGTCAGGGTTGGATATCTGCACTGCTCGGACATGCGTTTGACCGATGTCGAGACCTACGACGGATTTCGCCAACTGGGAGTTCCCCTTTCACAATCCCTGGCCGGGACCAACGCCCATGAGCGTCAGGTACCAGGTCAGGATATCCACACCGACGACCATGCCAATCCAGGCGCCAGCGAGCATGTACGGCCCGAAGGGAATGCCGCTCTTGCGAGTGGCGCGCCCCAGCAACAGCAGCACAATGCCGACCACACCGCCGATCAGGAAGGCCGCGAAGCCACCCATCACCACGGCCTGCCAGCCGAACCAGCCGAGTTGCAACCCAACCAGACCGGCAAGTTTCACATCCCCAAAGCCCATCCCCCTTGGCGAGATAAGCGCCACGATCAGGTAGAAGGCGAACAGTGCTGCGCCGCCGATCACAGCGTCGCGGAGCAGTGTCCAGTCACCAGCGAGGATCGTAGCCACCGTCAGTAGCACCGTCGATACGACGATGGCTGGCAGGACGATCACGTTCGGCAGTCGATGGGTTTCCATATCGATCACGGCCAAGGCGATCGATACCGCCGCAAAGAACAGCCACGCGGCGAGCAGCACGCAGTTGGCCGCGAGGATGCCTCCGTCGGGGCTGTGCTCGATCTGCGGCCACCACCACCAGGTGACCAGCGCGAAGGCCACTGCGGTGAGCACCTCGACGATGAGGTAGCGCGGCGAGATGGGTGCACCACAGTGACGGCACTTGCCGCGCAGCAGTAGCCAGCTCAGCACCGGAATGTTGTCATACCAGGCGATCTCCTGCTCGCAGCCCGGGCATCGGCTCGGCGGTGCGACGATGGACAGTCCGGCCGGCACTCGATGGATGACCACATTCAGGAAGGAGCCGATGGCAAGACCGACCACCGCACTCAGCAGGATGAACAGTTCCACGCGCGGTGCCCCTAGCGCGCCACGTCAAGACGCGAACGGATCGACAGCGACTCCAGTGAACCTTCATCGCCACCGCCGAGGTCAACACCCGGCACACCGGTCGGCACGAAGGTCAGCACATTGTTCGTACCGTTGACCTGGAGGTTGCCGCCGTAGAGCTGGCCGCGGAAGTCAAAGCCCGAGTTCACGCTCAGCGTGCACGGCGTGTACGCCAGCGACTGGATGCGCGGACCGACTCGACCTTCAAAGGTCAGGTTGCCCGCACCGCCACTACAGGTCGGGGCGTTGTTCACGTTGTTATCCGGCACGTAGAACCACAGCTTCGTTCCCTGCGGAATCGAGGGGTGGGTATCGAATGACGTACCACCACCGCTTTGCCACGAGCTGACCAGCAGCACGATGTCGGTCTTCAGTTGGAATGCCTTGCTGGAGTACACGCTGCCGCAACTGCGCAAGTCCAGCACGGTGGGCACCGTGAGGTTGATGAAGTTGTTGTACGCGGCGTTGTCCCAGTTCGCGAAACCACAACCCACCGTCTCGGTGCCCTTGATCTGGAAGCCCATGTCAATCCAGTCCTGCGGCACGTAGGGGATGTCGATCCACTTCGGCAGCTTCACCTTCGGCACCGGATTCGGCGAGGGAATCCCGATCTGGGTGTGCTGCACCGGGCCGCCGACCTTGTTCTTCGACACCAAACAGGTGGCCTTCTGGTCGTTCGTGGTCGACGGGCTGCAACCGACACCGCCGTCGACGCTGAGGTTGCCTCCTACTCGCAGCGAGCCATCGATCTTGGCGTCGTTGGTGAACCGCATCAGGTTGCCTACCGCCAGCACATTGCCGCTGACCCTGGTGTTCTGGAACCGCACGTCACCGCCTGCCCAAATGTCGCCGCCAACGGTCGAGTGAATCATGTTCACGTTGCCGCCGGCGATGATGTCGCCGCCGACGGTCATCTGCGCCGAACCGGTGGGGCCACCGTTAACGACGTGGCCAGCCGCGATGATGTTGCCGCCGACGGTAACTGGCGGGTTCGTCGCGTTCACGCTCACGCCCTGCGCGTTCACGCCCGCAACGATCAGGTCACCCATGACCGTCACGTTGCTGTTGGCCGAGAAGTAGCCGTTCACGTAGACGTCACCGCGGATGGTGCACTGGTTATTGAAAATCAGGTTCTGGTTGGCCTTCACGCTGCCACTGATGTCCGAAGACGAGTGGCAGGTCAGCGAACCATCCTGCACGATCACGTCGCCGGCCAGGCCGTCGAGTTCAGGCAGCACGATGTTGTTGATCGAACCGTTCGATCCGGCGAAGAAGGCGGCGCCACCACCACCGGGGGTCGTCACGATCTCCGAGAGCACCTCGATCACGACACCGGTGTCATCACCGAGTGCGGTGCCCGGCCCATAACCACGCGAGGCCACTTCCACCACACGAGGTACCGTGCCGCTGGGCAGCGGCGAGGTACACGGAATCAGCGCATCGCTGCCGTCGCGGTAGTTCAGCACGCGCACCGAGAACTTCGGGTCGGTGTCGTTGGTGAACTCGTAATCGCAAGCGGGGAACTGTCCGCTGGCGAACAGAGCCGTGATGCTGTCGATACCGGCGTCGGCCGCAGCACGGGCCTGGACTTGGGAGGCCGCCTTCGTGGTGTATTCGGCGGCGAAACTGCTGCTGGTGACCACCAGCGCACCGATGGAGGAGACCAACAGGATCGTACCCAGGACGATGATGAGGACGAAGCCTCGCTGTGCATCACGTCGCCGCAGGCGTCGAAGCAGAGTTCTTACCAGCATGATTCCGGCACCCTCTCTAGCTCTTCATCGGCATAGGAGACACGACCAAGGTCGTACGTTGACCGCAACATCACCGGCAGCTGAGTTGCCCCCACCTCGACCAGCATGTCCACGGTCACCAAGCCAGTTTCGAGGCCGAATGCCCCGTCTGGCTCGAAAATGGAATCCACATTCGGTGGCGCCAGCACGTTCGTGCCCAGGCGGATCCAGTCCGCGAAGTCGTAGTTTGCCGCTGGCATCGCAACGGTGCCCGCGGTGTTCTTCGGCGACCAGTAGGCGAACAGGCTGCGGTCGCTGGCCCGGTAGTACCAAGCGCGGCAGTACCAGTCGTATGCCGAGCCCTGCACCGTGCCGGTCGGGACGATGCGCACCTCGGCGGTCCGAGCCCGCAGCAGCAGGTCACCGGTGCCGGTGCCGTGGTCGACACGGAACGCGGTGGCGTTTTGCAGGCCTCGGTCCAAGTCGCTGGCCAGCAGCTGGGCGAGGTTGCTCGCATCGCTCAGGGTCTGCACCTTGGTACGGGTCTGCAGGCCGTCGATGATGAGGTAGGTCGCGCCGACCAGCACGATGCCAGAAATCGTCATCGAGACCAGTACTTCGATCATGGAAAGACCGCGCTCGGTGCTGGTGCGGACCTTCCGCCAGCGCCGGCGCAGCGCAGTGCCGAGACGATGCAGCATTAGGCACCACCTCGCACGAACACCCAGGTGTTGAGGGTGATGACATCCATACCGACTTTGTTCCGGATGGTCATGATCACCTCGGCGGTACCCGGATATGAACTCGGGCACACCATGGTGAGCACCGGCGTGTAGACGCCGCCGCGAGTGTCCGACACGGAGGTGAGGGCGGCCTCAGTCTGGTTCATGCACGCCGCATTGCCGACGCGCAGCCGGTCCAGTTCGTTGTTTGCGATCGAGGTCGCGGTCGTGATCGATGCTGCTCGGTCAGCGAGGCGCAGACCGTTGATCATGAGCGGGATGAAGGACATCGCAATCAGCGACAGCAGCAGAATCGACACCATCAGTTCGATCAGGCTCAAACCCGATTCGCGGCGCAGCAGGTCACGCGGAGTGCGCATGCTGATCCTCCAATCGGGTCGAAGCAGTGTCGAAAATGGCTACCTGCTCTGGAGTACTCCGACACTGTCGGATACGGCTGTCGGGGTGCCCGAGGCGATCGCCTCGAACACCCCGACGCCGTGAGATTGAACTGCTGCGTATTAGTACGCGTTCAGGTTGTTGCCGTTCCAGCCGACGAAACCACCGGTCGCGCTGTTCCAACCGACCGCACCAGAGATTCCCAGCTCGTTGTGGGTGACCGAGATGGTGTAGCTGCGGCCGCTGTCGGTGTCCACCACGGTGTAGGTCTTGCGACCGTCGGAACCGGCGTGGCGGTCGAGCGCGTCCTGGACTGCCGCGTCGGAGGCAACGCCGTCGAAAGAACCACCATTGGTGGTGGCGTAGGTGTCGACCGCGATCGCGATGTTGCGCAGGTCGGTCTCAACCTCGGAGCGCCATGCGGCCTCGCGCTGGTTCAGGAAGACCGGGATTGCAATCGCGGCGAGGATACCAATGATGATGATGACGACGAGGAGCTCGATCAGGGTGAAGCCCTTCTCGTTCTGCTCCTGCAGTGCGTCACGCCGGGCCTGGAGGGCCTTGCTGATTCGAGCGATCATGTCTGACCTCATTCGGTTGTGGATTCGTGCCACGCCCCCCGATGTCCGAGGGACGATGCTTTGATACTAGGCAGCCTGGAAAGTTGCTGGCAAGCCAGCGGATACACCCAAGATGGGGGACAACACCCAGGGGGACGTGGAACTACTGCTTGTACCTCAGCGCCTACTTGACGGTGTCCATCAGCGAGAAAATGGGCATGTACAGCGAGATCAACATGCCGCCGACCACGGCGCCCAGGAACCCCACGAGCAGCGGTTCCAGCATCGCGGTGAGCGAATCGGTGGCCGTTTCGACCTCGTCATCGTAAAAATCCGCAACCTTTTCGAGCATGGTCTCGAGCGAGCCCGAGTCCTCACCCACCGAAATCATCTGCGACACCATGGATGGGAAGATCGGCTCGTTCATCATCGGCGCGGACAGCGAGCGACCTTGTCTGACAGAATCGACGACCCGGTGCACGGCCTGCTCCAGCATGTAGTTGCCGCTGGTCTCGCCCACGATGTGCAGCGACTGCAGCAGCGGCACACCCGACTTCACCATGGTCGAGAGGTTGCGACAGAAGCGGGCGACCGCGATCTTCCGGAAGAGTTCCCCGAAGATCGGCAGCCGCAGCTTGTAGTCGTCGACCACCTTGCGGACCTTGTCGGTGTGCTTGTTCTTGCGCCACCACATGGTGAACACGATGATCAGCACGATACTGACCGGGATGATGTAGACCATCGCCTCGGACAGCATGACCAAGATCTGGGTCGGAATGGGCAATTCACCACCGTTATTGGCGAACATTTCCTTGAACACCGGCACGATGAACACCAGCATGATGATCACCGCAAGCACCGCAATGCCGAGCACCACGATGGGGTAGGTCATGGCCGACTTGACCTTGCCCCGAAGCTTCACTTCTGATTCGAAGTTGTCGGCGACGGCCGTGAGCGACTCGTCCAAGAAACCGCCGGTCTCACCGGCACGCACCAGGTTGATCATCAGCAGCGGGAAGATCACCGGGTGCTTGGCCAAGGCGTCCGACAGCGATTGACCGGTTTCCACGTCCGAACGCACCACCGCCAAGGTCTGCGCCAGTTCCTCATTCTCGGTCTGGCCGACGAGGATGTTCAGCGTCCGGATCAGCGACAGACCCGAGGAGATCATGGTGGCCATCTGCCGCGCCATCACGGCAATGTCCTTCAGGCCGGCGTGGTTTTCCCCGAGGCCCGGGATCTTGATTTCGGTGTTCAACCCACCGCTGGGGGCCTCCGAAATGGACTCCACGGCAATGCCGCGGCCCTGCAACCGCATCACGGCGGCCGACTGGCTCAGCGAGACGATGCGACCCTTCTTGGTCTTGCCGCGCATGTCCTTACCGACATAGGCGTACGTGGTTTCGGTCACACTGGCCATATCGCGCTACCTTCCCAAGCCCACGAGCTGCTCAAAGCCGGCCACATCCTGGGCCTTCGCCTTGGCGTCCTCAAAGTTCACGATACCTTCCTTGACCAGTTGGGCCAGGTGGGCATCCATGGTCAGCATGCCCTGGCTGCGGCCGGACTGCATCGCCGAGTGAATCTGGTACGTCTTGTCCTCACGAATCAGGTTTCCGATGGCGGGGGTCATCATCATGACCTCGCAAGCAACGACTCGGCCCTGACCGCTGGCTCGCGGCAACAGCGTCTGACAGACCACACCCTGCAGCACCGCCGCCAACTGCGAGCGCACCTGCTGTTGCTGGTGGGCCGGGAACACGTCGATCACACGGTCGATCGTCTGCGGCGCGTCCTGGGTGTGCAGGGTCGCGAAGACCAAGTGACCGGTTTCCGCGGCGGTCAGGGCGACCTGGATGGTCTCGAGGTCGCGGAGCTCACCGATCAGGATGATGTCCGGGTCTTGACGCAGCACGTGCTTGAGCGCCTCGGCGAAGGAGTGCGTGTCCGACCCCACTTCGCGCTGGTTCACCAGCGACTTCTTGTGCTGGTGCAGGAACTCGATTGGATCCTCAACCGTCATGATGTGGTCGGGGCGCGTCTCATTGGCCAGGTCAATCAGGCCGGCCAGAGTGGTTGACTTGCCCGAGCCGGTCGGACCGGTCACCAGCACCAGACCACGCGGGAGGCTGGCGAACTTGGCAATCGCCTCGGGCATCCCGAGTTCCTTCAGCGGCTTGATGCGGCTGGGGATGATACGGAATGCGGCACCCATCGCGTCGCGCTGCTGGTAGATGTTCACGCGGAAGCGTGCTTCTTCGCTCAGCGGGAACGCCAGGTCCAACTCGAGGTTCTCGGCGAACTTGTTGCGCTGCTCGAGGGTCAGGATGCTCAGCAGAGCCTCACCGATGCGCTGGCGACGCCAAACCGGGGCGCCCTCGAGCGGGCGCAGCTTCCCATCGATGCGCAGCATCGGCGGCGAGTCCAGCGTGATGTGCAGGTCGGACGCACCCAGGCGGACGACCTCGTGCAGTGCTGCCAGGAGTTCCGGGTCGGGCGTGAGTTGCGCACGCGGACGAATACGAACCTGCTCCCCTGAACCGTCGTCGGCCGGGTGCTCACCGGGAGCCATGCCCGGTTGCTGCTGACCGGCATCCGGGACCGGCTGCTGTGGGATCGCCCCGGTCAGCGGCTCGGTAATCGGCTGGATGGGCTGGGCCTGCACCGGCTGCTGCGGGATCGCCCCGGTCTGCGGGCCGGTCACCGGCGTCAGCGGTCCGGTCAACGGATTCACTGTCGGGTTCTGCCCCGTCAACGGTCCGCCAACTGCTGGGACCTGTCCGGTCATGGGTGCACCAGGCTGGACCAGCGGCTGGCGGGGGTCCTGACCCGGCGGTAGGAATGAGGCCTGCGGCAGGTCAACCTGCTGCACCGGCGCAGGTGCAGCAGGCGGCACCGGCAGCGACGCCGTTGACGGCTCCACAATCGAGCCACCCAGCGGCCCCGCCAAGGGGCCAGTCAGCGGACCGCTCAATGGCCCGCCGGTCGCTGGCCCGGTTTGCACGCTGTCACCGACGGGCTGGCCAAGCCCAGGGAACTGTGGCATCGCAGAACCTTGGTAGCCCTCAGTCATGATCGACGCTCCTCATTGTTCTTCCGGTGTGTGCGCGGCAACTATGCCACAACGCGCAGCACTTCTTCCACGCTGGTCAGGCCCAGCTCGACCTTGGCAAAGCCGTCCTCACGTAGGGTGTGCATGCCCTGGCTGCGAGCCATGGCCGAAATCTCGGAACTCGAGGCACGAGCCACCGCGAGGCGTTCAATCTCCTCGGTGACGCTCATCACCTCGTGCACCGCGACACGACCGCGGTAGCCCGTGTTGGCGCAGGCTGAGCAACCGACGGCCTTGTAGAAGATCTGCCCCTCGTTCGGCAGCCCCAGCGCAGCCAGCTCGGCGGCATCCGGCTGGTACGTGGTCTTGCACTTCGAGCACAGCCGGCGGGCAAGACGCTGCGCCACCACACAGTCCAGTGCGGAACCAACCAAGAAGGGCTCGATGCCCATCTCAGTGAGACGGGTCACGGCGCTGGGTGCGTCGTTCGTGTGCAGGGTCGAGAGCACCAAGTGGCCGGTGAGTGCCGCCTCGACGGCAATCTGTGCGGTTTCGTGGTCTCGAATCTCACCGAGGAGCACCACGTCCGGGTCAGAACGCAGAATCGAACGCAACGCACTGGCGAAGGTGAGGCCCGCCTTGGGGTTCACCTGGACCTGGTTAATGCCGGGCATCCGGTACTCGACCGGGTCCTCAACGGTGATCACGTTGATTTCGGGACGGGCGACGGTGTTCAGCGTGGTGTAGAGCGTGGTCGACTTACCGGAACCGGTCGGACCGGTGACCAGAATCATGCCGTACGGCTTCACATAGGACTGCTGGAAGCGGTAGTAGTTGTCCTCGAGCAGCGCCAGGTCCTTGAGGTTCAGGCTGGTCGACGAGGTATCGAGAATACGCATCACGACCTTCTCGCCCCACACCGTCGGCAGAGTGGCCACACGAAGGTCGATCTTGCGACCACCGTGCGTGACCGACATTCGACCGTCCTGCGGCTTGCGTCGCTCAGCGATGTCGATGTCACTCATGATCTTCAGGCGCGAGATCACGCCGTTCTGAATGTTCTTGGGGGCACGCTGCATCTCGTGCAGCACACCGTCGATGCGGTACCGGACCTGCAGGTCCTTCTCGGTCGGTTCGATGTGAATGTCCGAGGCGCGGTCGGCGATGCCTTGGCTGACCAGCAGGTTCACGAAGCGCACAATCGGGGCGTCGTCCTCGCCCGTGTCGACGACATCGACGTTTTGGTCTGCGGCCTCTTCTTCGAGCGCGATGGTCAGGCTGCCGAGTTCCGCATCCGCACGGTAGTGGCGGTTGAGCTGGCCCTGGATATCCGGCAACGAGGCGACCACCGGCGTGACCTGCAGACCGGTCGCCGTGGTGACATCGTCAATCGCGAGCACATTGCTCGGGTCCACCATGGCCAGCACGAGCCGACCATCGCGAATGGCCAGCGGCATCACGGTATGACGTCTGGCCACCGCAGCAGGCAGCATCGACAGGGCGCCACCCTCGGGCTGATAGTCGGTGAGTTCGACGTATTCGGCACCATGGCGAGCCGCGTGCGCCTTCGCGAGTTGCGCCTCGCTAATCAGGCCTTTCTCGACCAGGTGCCGGCCCAAATCATCCTGGTTGATCTCTTCCTCGCTCAGTTCCAGCAACTGATCAAAGGACAAGATGCCCTCACGGATGAGGACTTCCAGCAGTACAGACACGGACACTCCTATCGAGCCAACCCCGTCGTTGACCGGGTCATCAACGACACATGACAGGCATGGTCTCTTGATCGTAACCGTGGGGTACGGCCGAAACCACGTGCATCCCCCCTAACTGGGGCGACGTATCGGTGCTCAGCGTGCCGCGGTGACCGCCTCGGCAGATTGTGCCCGATCCTTGCGCGTGAGGGCGCGGATCAGCTTCAGCGGGAAATAGGCCGCAAGCAGGAACCAGGCTGGCGCGCGCAGGCGCGGGTCGCTGACGTTGTAGCGGTCGTAGGTGCGATCGAAGCGCTGCACGTAATACAGGTAGTCCTTCGGCGAGTTCTCGATCCGTCGCGCCGAGATGCCACAGACCATGTCCGGCTCGTACGCGACCTTGAGTTCCTTCATCGCCAGGTTGACCGAGATGTCGATGTCCTCGTGCAGCTCGTCTTCTTCGTCCAGCGCGACCGAGTCCTTAATCGCATCCCAAGCGCTGGCGCGCAACGCCATATTGCTGCCGAAGACAAAGCGATACCGCTTGGCCAGCAGCAGCATGGTCTTGCGAACTCGGTTATCCGCGGCCACGCCAAAGTCCACCAGCGGCATGTCGTAGTAGCCCACCGGACCAGTGGCGGCAGCCACCTCGGGGTCGGCGAAGACCCGCTGCAGCACCTCAACCCAGTCCGGCTCGATGACCGAGTCGGCGTCGATGCGACCGAATACCTCGCCCGTGGCGTTGGCGAAGCCAAAGTTCCGGGTCGGGATCAGGCCCTGGGCCTTGTCCTGCTTCAGCAGCTTGATGTGCTTGTCCGGGTACAGGTCAATGAATTCCTGCACGATCTCTGCGGTACGGTCGGTGGACTTGTTGTCCACCACCAGAATCTCGTGCGCCGGCACGGTCTGCGCCACGGCGGCAAGCAAGCAGCGGCGAATGCTCGACTGCTCGTTGTAGGCCGGGATGATGATCGAGACGGGGATTGGTGAGGCGTTCATGTCGCTGCTTACTGTATCCGGTCTTTCCCCTTCCCGCAGTCCTCCACAACCGGCACTCAGTCGCAGCCTGATCGGTCACCGCGCCAAGCGCAGAGGAGCGCGCCGCGGGGGGGGGGGGGGGGGCGGTGGGTTGC
>JAEZHW010000053.1 GCA_023436775.1 Actinomycetes bacterium | reverse complement strand
CCCCCCGCCCCCCCCCCCCCTGGCGGGGGGGGCCCCCGGGGCCGGGCCGGAAGCGGCGTGTGCTTACCAGCGGTAGGCAATGCGGCCGTACACGTACGCGCCGTTGAAGCCGGCCGGCGAGTAGTTGCTGTACGGGAACAGGCCGTAGGTGCTGTTGAGCTCGTTGACCTGCCGGTCCGGGTAGCTGTCGGTGACGTTGTCCGCGCCGAGGGTCAGGGTCCAGCTGGCGTCCGGCCGGTAGCTGGCCGAGACGTCCACCACCCACTGCTCGTCGTAGGCCTGGTCGCGCGCGGCGGAGGCCGAATTGCGCACGGTGAAGCGGCCGTAGCGGGTGGCGTTCACGCCCAGGGTCCAGTACTGGCCGGTCCAGGTCGCGCCCAGGATGCCCTTGTCCCTGGGAAAGCCCTCCTCGATGCGGCCCAGCTCGTCCCGGCCGACCAGCGGGGTGGTGATGCCCAGGGCCTGGAACACCGCCGGGCTGTCGTCGCGGTGGGTGATCTCGGTCTCGTTGTAGCTGTAGCTGGCGGTCAGGGCCAGCGAACTGGCGGCCAGCGGCACGGTGTAGGTGGCCACCACGTCCACGCCCTCGGTGCGGGTGTCCAGGGCATTGGTGAAGTAGGCGAAGCGGTCCACCCGCGGCAGGCCCAGGTCGTCCAGCAGCGCCAGCGCCGCGGGCGTGGCGGTGATGTTGGAGGAGTAGGCGATGCGGTCGTCGATGTCGATGCGGTAGGCGTCGACGGTCAGGTACAGGCGGTCGCTGGGCTGGATCACCAGGCCCAGGCTCCAGGACTGGGAGGTCTCCGCCTCCAGCGCGCGCGCGACCAGCGCCTGCGCGGCCGGGGTGCTGGCCGGGAAGGTGCCGCGCTCGGTGAACACGCCGGCATCGATGATGCTGGACACCGCCTGGTAGCCCTGCTGGGCCAGCGAGGGCGCGCGGAAGCCGGTGGACACCGTGCCGCGCAGGGCGACCGCGTCGCTGAAGGCGTAGCGCGCGGAGAGCTTGCCGGAGGTCTCGCTGCCGAAGTCCGAGTAGTCCTCGTAGCGGGCGGCCACGCCGGCGGAGAAGCGCTCGGTGAGGTCGCCTTCCAGGCCCAGGTAGGCGGCCCAGTTGTCGCGCCTGGCATGCACGGCGTTGACCGGGGTGAAGCCCGGGAAACCCTGTGCGCCGCCGTTCTCGTACGAGCCCGGCTCACCCGGCGACTGGTTCCACTTCTCCTCGCGGTATTCGCCGCCGAAGGACAGGGTCAGCGGATAGGCCAGGCCCCAGTCCAGGGTCTGGGTGAAGTCGGCATTGAGGATGTTGTGGGTGTACTCGAGCGCGCCGTCGTAGAAGCTGCGCGGGCTGTCGGCGCCGAGCGAATAGTTGATGGTGTTTCGGGTGTGGAAGTCGATGCGGTTGTAGCCGTAGTTGTAGCTGACATCCCAGCCGAAGCCGCCATCGGTGTCGCCACGCACGCCGGCGACCACCGAGCGGTCCTTGATGTACTGGTTGATCTGCGGCACGTAGCCGTCCGGGTAGATCCCGGCCAGCAGCGCGCCCTGGCCGCTGTGGTTGCGCGAGCGGTAGAAGGCGAAGGAGGTGATGTCGCGGTTGCTGGCCAGGGCGGTGGCATAGCCGCGCGCACCCTCGCCGAACTGGAAGCTGGCGTTGGCCGAGACCGCGGCGGTCTGCGCCTCCGGGTCGCCGGTGACGAAGGCCTTCTCGCCCACTCCGGGGAAGTTGCCGGTGTTCGGCGCGCTGCCCTGGTAGGCGCCGGAGCGGTTGGTCGGGTCCTGCTGGCTGATCTGGCCGGCCACGTGCACGCGGCCGCGGCCGTCGCCAAAGCCCAGCCCGGCGTCACCGGAGATCTGGTAGCGCGCGCCGTCGCCTTCGGAATAACGGCCATGCTCCACCGCCAGGCTGCCGCCTTCGCCGGCGCCCTTGCGCACGATGTTGACCACGCCGGCGATGGCGTCCGAGCCGTACTGGGCCGAGGCGCCGTCGCGCAGCACCTCCACGCGCTCGACCGCCGAGACCGGGATCGCGTTGAGGTCCACCGCCGAGGAGCCGCGGCCCATGCTGCCGTTGATGTTGAGCAGGCCGGACAGGTGCCGGCGCTTGCCGTTGACTAGGATCAGCACCTGGTCCGGGGCCAGGCCGCGCAGCTGCGCCGGGCGCACGCCGCTGGTGCCGTCGGTCAGGGCAGGGCGCGGGAAGTTGAGCGAGGGCAGGGCGCGTGCGAGCGCGGTGGGCAGCTCGCTGGTGCCGGTGGCCTGCAGCGACTCGGCGGTGATGATGTCGATCGGCGACTGCGATTCGGCCACGGTGCGGGCGGCGATACGCGTGCCGGTGACGATCAGGGTGTCCAGCACCGTGGTGCCGGAGGCGGGGCTGGTGGCCTGCTCCTGGGCCTGCGCCACGGGGGCGGCAATCAGGGCGGCGGTCACGGCGGTGGCGAGAAGGTGGGGCTTCAGGGCCATGGGGGGTACTCCTTGCTGCGTGGAACCGGGAAGCGGGCATCCGGTGGAGACCGGCCGGTACCGGGGATGCTGAACCGCTGGGATGTCAAGTATTCGTTAACGTAGAATGGCGCGTCGCAGGATGCCTCGGCATCTGCTGATTCCCGAATCTTCTAAGCGCCCCTTCCCATGATCTCCTTGCGCAACTTCGCCCTGCGCCGCGGCGAACGCCTGCTGCTGTCCAATGTCGACCTGGCCCTGCATGCCGGCTACCGGGTGGGCGTGGTCGGCCGCAACGGCACCGGCAAGTCC
>JAEZHW010000059.1 GCA_023436775.1 Actinomycetes bacterium | reverse complement strand
AATTTCGCCGCTGGGGGCCCCCGCGCTCCCCCGCCCCCCACACTGGCTTCGGCTCTAGGATGCTGGCATGGCTGAGCCGGTGCGAATCAAACCCGAGGAGCGTCTGTTCGCACTCACTCTCGCGCTGATGGACACCACCATCGGCCTGACTAAGGCGGAAATCCTCGGCCAGGTGCGTGGGTATGTCGAGGAACTGCGCGCTGGCGTCGAAGAAGCCAGCCTAGAACGCAAGTTCGAGCGCGATAAGGCGAGCCTGCGTGAACTCGGTATCCCACTCGAGACCATCGAAGATCCGAGCGACCCGGGCAACAACCAGAGCATGCGGTACCGCATCCCGCGGGCCGAGTATCGCCTGCCGAAGGACCTGCGACTGAGTCGCAAGGAACTGGCGCTACTGCATGCCGCGGCGCGCGTCTGGCAGGACGGCTCGCTGGCGCAAGCCGCCCGTCGCGGTCAAGTGAAACTGCAAGCACTTGGTGACGTGGCCGAGGACTCGCTCACTGGAATTGCCCCCAAGCTGCCGCTGCGCAGTCGCGCATTCGAAGCGCTGACACAGGCCATCATGGAACAGAAAGTGGTGCGCTTCCGCTATCTGAAGCCTGGCCAGGACGCCCCCTTGGAGCGTGAAGTCTTGCCACTGGCCCAGGTGCTGCATGACGAGCGCTGGCATCTGGTCGCTGAGGATCTGCAGCGCGACAATCAACGCCGTACGTTCCTGTTGAGCCGCATCATGGGACCGGTGACTATCACGAACCGGGTCATCCCAAATGACCGCCCTGGAGTGCATGATGAGGCGCTCCAGGAACTGGCTGACCTGCACCAGAGCCAGACTGCAACGCTTCAGGTCGAGGCGGGCAGCGACGCAGAGCTCCGGCTGCGACGGAGGGCGGTGGCCGTCGCTGGTGATCTGATCACCGTGCACTACACCGATGCCCTCATCTTTGCCGACGAACTCGCGGGATTCGGCCCTGAGGTGCTGGTCCTTTCACCGAGCAACCTCGCCGAGCTGGTGCAAGAACGCCTGTGGCTGGTCTTGGCTGCGCAAGGAGCGCCGGTGAATGACTTGGCCACGCCGGGTCCTCGTCGTGAATCGGCTGAGCGGACCGCCGACCCTACTGAAGGGGGCTTGGCATGAGTGCACCAACGCCGTCCGCAGCCGATCGCACGCTCACGCTGCTCACCCTCGTCCCGTACCTGATGGAACGGGGAGAGGCCACCGTGGCGGAACTAGCCAGCCATTTCTCCTTATCCGAAGCGCAGGTGCGCAGCACCATCATGTTGCTAGCGACCAGCGGCGTACCAGGTGCGAGCCGCTCCTACGGCCCGGAAGATCTCTTCGATATCGACTGGGATGTCTACGAGACCGACAGCCGTGTCGTCCTCACCCACACCGTCGCCCTGGAGGGCGGCCTGCGGCTCACCGCCAAGGAAGCGTCGGCGCTGATCGCGGGCCGGCAGTACCTGGCCGGCATGCCGGGGCAGAATGACGCCATCGCGATCGGGGCCCTGTTGGACAAGCTCGCCCGTGGCACCACTGGCGATGCGTATCAACCGCTCGCCGTGGCCACGACCGCGGCCGCGCGCCTGGAACCGGAGCTCGCTGCCATCCAGGAGGCCATCCAGACCGGCCACCAGCTCGAGTTCGCGTATCAGAATTTGCGTGGAGAGCGGGAGCTTCGGCGCGTCGATCCGCTACTGCTGGCGGCACAAGAAGGCACCTGGTACCTGACAGCCTGGTGTCACAACCGCGAAGCGCGTCGGACCTTCCAGGTGGAGCGCATGGCTGGCGTGGTCGTTTCGGCAGCCGCCGCGCACGCGCACGAGGCTGAGGCAGAAGCGTTCGACCCCGGGTTCTTCCAAGACCCCGACCTGCCCACCGTGACGATTGAAGTGGCGGAAGGCGCCATCCCGCTGTATGGCGAACTATTGCCACCGGCCTCGCCGGGTGCACCGGCTGGCTGGGCGCGCTTCGAACTGCGCAGTTCCGGGCACTGGCACGGCCTCAAACGGATGGTTGCGGCCAGCGGGGGACTCATTCGGATCGTGGAGCCCAGCGAGGCGCGGCATGCGGTCATTGATTGGGCCGGGGCAGCGTTGCAACGCTACCGTTCGCAGACCATCTAGTTCCCGGCACAGCAAGCAGACGCCCAGCCGCGCAGAGTAAGATGACGGAAGGCTTGCGAAAGGAGACGCAGAATGGGTGCAATGGGTTGGCAGCACTGGTTGTTGGTGCTGGTCATTGTCGTGCTCTTGTTCGGCGCCCCGAAGCTGCCGGCGCTCGCCCGTTCTGTCGCGGAATCGATGAAGATTTTCCGCAAGGAATTCAAGGGTGAGGACGACTCCGCTGCCAAGCGCGACGGCACGGCAAGCACGAACGACGAGGCGGCGGCGCAGTCCACTGAGCCGCAGGCCAAGCCCTAGGGCGTGGCCGCTCGTTCGCGGCGTTCGGCAAATCCCGAGGGGCGGATGACCCTCGCCGAGCACCTGCGGGAGTTGCGTCGTCGCATCCTGATCGCCATGGTCGGGATCCTGCTGGGCGCTATCGTTGGTTGGATTCTGGCCGGTCCCATCTGGGACGCACTGCGCGAGCCGATTCTGAGCTTGACTACAGAGCAGGACCGTGAGCTGGCACGCCTGAACTACACCGAGGTGACCAGCGCCTTCATGCTGCGCCTGCAAATGGCCGTCACCTTCGGGTTCGTGATCTCGGCGCCCATCTGGTTGTGGCAAGCCTGGGCCTACCTGCTCCCGGCCCTCACCAAGGGAGAGCGTCGCGGTGCCATGGGATTCATCCTGGCCGCGGTCCCGCTATTTTTCGCTGGTTGCACCCTCGCGGTGTTCCTTATCCCGTACGTGTTGAAAATCATGACCGGCTTTGCCGCACCAGAAGAAGCGGTCCTGCTCAACGCGACGACGTACTTCGACTTTCTGTTCCGGTTCGTGGTCGCCATCGGCGTGGGCTTCTTGTTGCCAGTTGTGCTGGTGCTGCTGAATGTCATCGGCGTACTCTCGGCGAAGTCCATCCGGAAGGGCTGGCGAGTGACGGTGCTGATCGTGTCAATCTTCGCCGCGATCGTGACACCGCCAGCAGACATCGTCTCGATGCTCGCGTTGATCGGTGTGATGCTGCTGCTGTTCCTGGTGGCCATTGTCATTACGACGCTGCGGGATCGGGCGCGGGCCAAGCGCTTCCCCGAACTGTATTCGGACGCGACCGCATGAGCGGCCCGGATCTGTCGCCGGCGGAGCGCTACGCACTGGCCAAACAGCGGACCCGCGCCCCAATGCTCGAAACCTTCCGGGCCGAACAGCGGTTCGACCTCGACCCGTTCCAAGTGCAGGCCTGCGCCGCGCTCGAAGCAGGACGCAGCGTTCTCGTCGCTGCACCCACCGGCGCTGGCAAGACCATCGTTGCCGACTTCGCGGTGTATCTGGCGATGCAGCATCCGAGTGCCAAGGTCTTTTACACCGCGCCCATCAAGGCACTCAGCAATCAGAAGTATGCCGACTTCGTGGAGCAGTGGGGCAGTGACGCGGTAGGCCTGCTCACCGGCGACACCAGCATGAACCCGCGTGCGCGCATCCTGGTCATGACCACCGAGGTGCTACGCAACATGATCTACGCAGAATCCGACCTCCTGCCCGATCTCGCCTACGTGGTGATGGACGAGGTGCATTACCTGGCTGATCGGTTCCGCGGTGCAGTGTGGGAAGAGGTCATCATCCACCTGCCCGAGCAGGTGCGCCTGGTCTCGCTCAGCGCCACGGTCTCGAACGCCGAAGAATTCGGCGATTGGCTCCAGACCGTCCGCGGCGACACCGAAGTCATCGTCTCGGAGGAACGCCCGGTTCCGCTGCACCAGCATGTGCTGCTGCGCGGATCCTTGATCGACCTCTTTGACGGCACCAAAGACAGCACACGGGTGAATCCGGAATTGCTCCGGCTGGTCTCGTCGGGGACGAGAGGGTATTCGCGTCGCGGCCGACCCCAGTACGGCCCGGAGCGTCGTGTCGATCGTGCGGAACTGATCGCCACCCTCGGCGAGGCGCAACTGCTGCCCGCGATCTTCTTCATTTTCAGCCGCGCAGGCTGCGACCAGGCCGTGCGGCAGGCCGTGCATTCGGGGCTGCGCCTCACCAGCGCCGACGAACGGCAACTGATCCGCGACATCGTCGAGGAGCGCACCGCAGGCCTGCCCGATGCAGACCTGGCCGCGCTGGACTATTGGGACTGGTTGGACGGTCTGGAACGGGGTGTGGCAGCGCACCACGCCGGACTCATCCCCGTGTTCAAGGAAACGATCGAGGAACTGTTCCAGCGCAAACTGTTGCGCGTCGTGTTCGCCACCGAAACACTGGCGCTGGGTGTGAACATGCCCGCCCGCAGCGTGGTGCTGGAGAAGCTGCAGAAGTTCAACGGCGAGTCGCGGGTGCCGATCACGCCGGGGGAGTACACCCAGCTCACTGGCCGCGCCGGGCGACGCGGCATCGACACCGAGGGGCACTCCATCATCGTGTGGAGCAACACCCTCGAGCCACAGTCGGTCGCCTCACTCGCCAGCCGGCGCTCATACCCACTTCGGTCGAGTTTCAAGCCGAGCTACAACATGGCCGTCAATCTCATCGAACGCTTTGGGGCACAGCGGACGCGGGAACTGTTGGAATCGTCCTTCGCGCAGTTTCAAGCCGACCGTGGCGTGGTTGACCTGGCCAAGAAGGTCCGTCAGCAAGAGCACACCTTGGCCGGCTATGCCAAGGCGATGGGCGGCCTAGACAGCGACTTTGCCGCCTACGCCGCGCTGCGTCGTGAAATCAGCGACCTGGAGAAGCGCAATCGTGGTGCCCGCGGCGCCGCAGCCAAGCGGATCCAGGACGAACTGGGGGAACTCCGTAAGCAACTGCGGGCGCACCCTGCCCACCAGTCCCCGGACCGTGAGGACCGTTCCCGCTGGGCTGAGCGCTGGTGGCGACTGCGTCGCGACACGGACCGCCTCGTGCGCGAGATCGAAGGCCGCACCGGCGCCATTGCGCGAATCTTCGACCGCGTCAGCCGCGTCCTCGTGGCACGCGGCTACATCGACCAGTGGGATGACGACGGCGTGGAGCTCAGCCTCAACCCGAAGGGCAAGACACTGCAGCGCATCTACGGCGAGCGTGACCTGCTGGTCGCCGAGGCGCTACGGCTGCAACTCTGGGATCGCCTCGACGCACCCGGCCTGGCAGCGATGGCCTGCGCGCTGGTCTATGAGCCACGGCGCGAGGACTCGCTGATGCATGAGCGGCAACTCCCCGGCGGTCAGTTCCGAGTGGCCTTTGACGACACCATCCGACTGTGGTCCGAACTCGACGACCTCGAGCAGGACAACGGCCTGCCCGGCACCGAGCCGCCTTCGGCCGCGCTGAGCGGGGCGATGCAGCGCTGGGCGAAGGGTGCGTCACTCGATGTGGTGCTGCGCCAAGCCGACCTCGCCGCCGGAGACTTCGTGCGTTGGGCGAAGCAAGTCATCGACTTGTTGGACCAGCTCACGCAGGTCGCGCATGAACCGGTGGCCCGGAACGCCCGCGTGGCGCTGGACTCGGTTCGACGCGGCATCGTTGCATACTCGTCAGTGGGATGATCATGCAGATGCAGCACAACACGACGTCACTGACGCCGGCAGCAGCCAGCGTGAGCCCGCACGTGCCTGCCGATAGCGCCGCGTCGTCCGCAGCGCGTCTGCCCGGTGCAGTTCCGCTCAGCGGGGCATTGCCGCTAGCGATCGCTGGTGGGCTGCTGTTGCGCCTCGCGTTTCCTGGCCCAAGTCTGTGGCCACTGGCAGTCCCCGGCATCGCCGCCATCCTGCTGGCGCTGCGCGGTCGAGGTCCGTGGACTGGCCTGCTGCTCGGGGCACTCGCCGGGCTGGCGTTCTACGGGCCATTGATCGAATGGGCAACGGTCTATCTGGGCCCCGTCCCGTGGCTTGCCCTGACCGGCGCTATGGCGGTGTACTTCGCGCTGATGGGCCTGCTGATTGCTCTGGCATACCGCTGGAGTTGGCAGCATCCGGTCGCTGGAGTGCGCCACGGCGTTGCACCGCTCGTCGTCGCTGCGCTGTGGACTCTCCGGGAGTTCCTGGCAGGTTCCTGGCCCTATGGCGGCTTCTCATGGGGCCGCGTTGCCCAAGCCTTTGTGGATGCACCGATCGCAACGGCTGTGGCCTGGATCGGCACCTCGGGTCTGAGTTTCGCCATCGTCGTCATCGTCGCGGCGCTGGTGCAGGTCTTGGTCCGATGGATTGCGGAACGCGACACAACGTCTGTACGGAGCTGGGGGAGCGCGCTGGCGGTGCCGATCGTAGCAGCGGTCGTGCTCGCGGTACTGCCCAGCGGCACTGTCTTCGTGACGTCCACCGGCTCACTTCGGGTTGGCGCAGTCCAGGGGAACGCGGACGCAGCCTTGAATTCGCGCAACCCGCCCGGCACCATCCTGAACAACCACGTGGAGGCCTCACGCGCGTTGGTCGGTGCGGATCTCGATGTCGTCCTCTGGCCCGAAAACGCCAGCGACCGTGACCCGCTGCGGTTCGCGGACGCGGCTCGCGTCCTCGACCTGGTATCGAGCGGACTGGATGCACCGCTCGTGACCGGCACGATCACCAAGGATGGCGATCGGTACTTCAACTCTGCCTTGCTGTGGCAGGCGGGACAGGGTGCCGTCGATCAGTACGACAAGAAGCACCCCGTGCCCTTCGCTGAATACGTCCCGGACCGCTGGTTCTATTCGCTCCTGGTGCCGGATCTCATTGGCCTGGTGACCCGCGACTACCAATTCGGGGAGCGTGACGCATTGTTCACGGTCCGGGAGCCTGGCAACGGACAGGGCGCGGCGGTCGCCGGCATCGCGATCTGCTTCGACATTGTCGACGACGATCTGATGATCGGCATGGTGCGGGACGGGGCCACCGTACTGTTCGCGCCCACCAACAATGCCGACTTTGGCCGCACGGATCAGCACCTACAGCAGTTCGATATCGCGCGGATGCGGGCCATGGAGACTGGCCGCGCCCTGGTGCAGGCGTCAACCGTGGCAACTTCCGGTGTCGCGCTGCCGGATGGCACTGTGACGAATCGGCTGCCGACCTTCACCCCGGGTGCCTTCGTGGCGGATGTACCGACCTACATTGGCACGACGCCGGCGGTTGCCCTCGGACGGATTCTGGAGTGGATTATCTGCCTCGATGCGCTCCTGGCCCTGCTGTGGCTGCGCCTGGGAATGCGAAAGGGCCGCCCAGCCGAGGCTGAACGGCCCTCGAGCGCGACCTAGGCGCCGATCTTCTCCTGGCCGCGACGCGACCGGAGGTAGTCCAGACGTCCCTGCAACAGCACTTCCAGTTCCTCGCGGCTGCGACGCTCGAGCAGCATGTCCCAGTGGGTGCGGCCCGGCTTGGAGTCCTGCTCCAGGCTGGTGACCGGGTTTCCCTGCTCATCGAGCAGGACACCCTCGATACCGTTGCGCGGGTTCTCCCACACTTCAGGGATCTCGGCGTCCGCCGCGAAGGTCATCGTGAACGTGGTGCCATCCGGGCACAAGTACTGCCGCTGCACGCGGTCCGCGAACTCGACACCCTCTTCTGACTGCATGCTCTGGTATCCCAGGCGCATGCCACGAAGACTGCGATCTGCCATCTACGTGCTCCCTTCCGCTATCCCCGATATAAGCGTGAAGATGCCAGAAATAATTCCGGACAGGCGCATTTTCAGCGGATTTTCAGGAAAGGATGATTGTGTTGGCGGTTTTTTGTCCCCTGTTGTGGGGGACAAGCATGTATTAGCCGAGTAAATTGACTGCCAAATCGACCCGATCAGTGATGATCCCATCGGCGCCGAGCGCTAGCAGGCGCTGCATTTCTTCTGGATCGTTGATGGTCCAGAAGTGCACCTCGACGCCACAGGACTGCAGCCGACGAATCATGCGAGCAGTATCGATGCGAATGCCTGCGGTGCGCAGCGGCAGCTGCACCGCGTGCACGGAACGCAGGGCGAGTCGGGCCAGGGGGAGGAGGCCCAGCTTCGCCGCCGGAACGGCGACCAGGATCTGCGTCACACTCGCTGAGGTCGGCGCTGGCCGACCAAGCAGTCGCAGCGCACGCTTGCGACGTCGACTGCCGAATGAGGCGACCAGTACGCGATCCTGGGCACCTGCCTCGCGGATGACTGCGGCAACGGGGGCGGCAGCAGCCTCAGACTTCACATCGAGGTTGAGCCGCGCCTCAGGAAAGGCCTCCAGAAACTCCGCAAGCGTGGGAATGCGTTCGCGACCCTCCAACGGTATCGCCTGCAACTGTGCGAGGGTCTGATCTGCGACATGACCGTCGACGCCAGCAACGCGAACCAGGTCCTCGTCATGGACGAGCACCGCGATACCGTCTGCCGTCGCGTGTGCGTCCGATTCCAAGTGCGTTGCACCAGCGGCCAGGGCGGCGCGGAACGCACCCAAGGTGTTCTCCGCCACGCCGAGC
>JAEZHW010000052.1 GCA_023436775.1 Actinomycetes bacterium | reverse complement strand
TTGAGTCCTTCACCGGCGGTGAGACCTTCGGAAAGCAACGTACGTATTATAGGATAACCCCCAGAGGTTTAGCATATTACAAAGAAAAATGTGCGGAATGGGAGCTTACAAAGGATGTAATTAGTCGATTTATTAAGGAGTGGAATGTATAATGGATACAATCAGAAATTACTTGGATAATATCTTCGCGAACCTTCCTAAGACCGGAAAGGTAATCGAACTAAAGAACAATATTCTCTCAAATATGGAGGATAAGTACAACGAATTAAAGCGTCAGGGAAAGACAGAAAATGAGGCCATCGGAATCGTTATTTCTGAGTTTGGTAATATCGATGAATTAGTCAATGAGCTTGGTATCTCCACGGACAGTGAGATACCCTCACAGCCGTTAGTAACCATGGATGAGGTGGAGGAATACTTAAAGGTCAAGAAGGTAATGGGTATTCAGATCGGTATCGGAACCTTTTTATGCATCCTAGCCCCAGCGATCCTAATTCTTCTATCCGTGCTGGTTGAGAATGGTGTAATCTTTACATCCTTAAGCGGAGACATCGCTTATATCCCCGGACTAGTTAGCCTCTTTATACTAATAGCAACTGCAGTCGGCATCTTCATCTTCTCCTCCATGAATTTTGAACGTTATAAATTTATGGAGGAGGGGATCCAACTACCCTTAGGTGTTGCAGCAGATCTAAAGAAAAGGTATGAAGCCTTCAATCCTACCTTCTATCTCTGTATCATTGTTGGAGTGTGCCTATGCATCATCTCCCCAGTAAGTTTATTTTTAAGCTCCGTGATCAGTGAGGAAGCAACGGAATATGGTGTATCCATCCTATTACTTATCATTGCTTGTGCTGTATTCCTATTTATCTCTGCCGGTACCGTAAGGGAAAGCTTTGAGAAGCTGTTACAGATTGGAGAATTTACCCCCAAGAAGAAGAAAGAGGACAAGGTCATCGGTGCTGTTGCCAGCTGTGTATGGTCTCTTGCTGTAGTGATTTTCCTGTTCTGCGGCTTTGTATACAATCTGTGGCATATCGCCTGGGTTATCTTCCCCATCACCGGAATACTGTTTGGCCTGTTTACTGCCATATACAGCATTTTAAGCGAAAAGAATCAAAAGTGAAATTCCGGAATAAACTAAAAGCGCCCCTAGGACGATCGACAGTAAGCCGTTCTTAGGGGTGCTTCTTCATATCTATGTAATATTAATGTTCCGTCTCCATTCATCCTTCAGCAGGGCATATTCATAGGTATCCTGCCAGACCGGGTTACGGTCTTCATCCAGCTTAAAATAAATATTCTGTATCAGATGTCCTTCTCTCCTCATCCCTATACGCTCCAACAATCTCCATGAGGCCGTATTCTCAGGATTGCACATCGCAATAACTCTTCGAGCACCGCGATTATCGAAGGCATCCCTCAGAACCTCCTTTACACCTTCTGTCGCATATCCAAAGCCCTGATAGCTATGATGAAAGACATAACCAAGCTCCCAGGTATGAAGTTCCTGCTCTGATAAGTATATATTACCGATCAACTTGTTCGTTTCTTTTAAACAGACCGCCATAAAGTCACTGTTTTTTGATCTGTTTATTGCTTCCTGCTTACATTGCTCCTCCGTAAATACCTCGTAGGGCTCATATCGAACCACCCTCTCATCGGAGAGATACTCATAGAGCTCCTTCCAATCTTTCTTTAAAAAGCTTCGAATGATTAATCTCTGTGTTATTAATTGCCTCACCTTTAACCATGCCTTTCCTATCACCTATGGACTTCATTTTACGGACTTCATTTTACGGACTTCATTTTACGGGCTTCCTATTCACTAGCTTCATTTATTAAGTATAAGCATCGCCAACTCCATTGTAATATGATTACAAGGAATCAGCAATGCTTTTGATTGAATTCCATTCTCTATTTTTCTACTGTAACCCCTAATTGTCTCTGCGCATCAGTCCATCTTGAATTCCAATCCTCCACTATGTCCTTCAGCGACTCTGTTTGATCAAAGGCAGACTCTAATATTCTCTGAACATGGCTATTGTCCATGTTGATTCCAACCTCCGATGCAGCATTAAGCTCAGCAAGGAGAGTCTCCTCACCAGCCAGCGGAGGATTATCAACAATGAATTCCACTCCTTCGAATGTAGAATAAATCTCCGGCTTCGCTTCTCCCTTAACAATCGGAATCCCACCCTCACTGGTGGCAAAGCCGGATTGTTCCGTTAACCATTTTATAAATAACATGGAGCCAAGCTTATTGCTCTCGGAGGAATTAATATTGATACCATACCCATAATCGGGACTTACGCTTGTATATTGTTTGCCATTGACAGTGATGGGAAAGGGCATATAGCCTATGCTATCCGGGTCATCCCCGGCATCTCTTAACAGAGGATATGCCGGGGATCCTAATACCATAGTGCCAATCTCACCTCTGTTTAACATACCCTGAGAGTCTTCCCATTTTGTTGCTATCGGATCCTCTTCGATTAAGTCACGGGAAACCGCTTCATATAGTACTTGATATACTGCATAAGGACCGGTCCCGTTACCTCTGTTTGCGAAGGGATTTTTTGCATGAGGTAGTATTTGATTCATGAAATTAGGATCCCCTGTTGCAGTACCTCCAATATATGCATCCCATTCTCCCATGGTCCAGCCCTCTGCAAAATTGG
>JAEZHW010000076.1 GCA_023436775.1 Actinomycetes bacterium | reverse complement strand
CTCTCACCCGTCCTGTCGCCGGTGCTGACACCGCTCACGCCGGTCCTCGTCCCGCTCGCGCCCGTGCTCGAGCCGCTCGCGCCCGTGCTGGGTCCGGTGGTCCCGCTGCCGCCGTGGGGGGGGGGGGCCGCGGGCCCCGCCCCACACGCGTTCAATGGCACAGTGTGCATCGTGGGCTGTTGCGGCCGGTCACCGCATCGCTACGGTAGGGGAATGCGCGCACGGCTTGAAGGCATCACCGTCCTGGCAGGCGACGTCCAGGCCCTTGCCGGCTTCTATCGGCAGGCACTCGGCCTAGAGGCGGTGGTCTGGGAGGACCACTATGTGGCTTTCGGTGGCGAGGGTATTCGCTTCGCCATCTTCTCCCGTATCGATATGGGACCGAATACCCATGACCATCCGGACTACCAACTGCCACGCAGCGGCCAAGCCTTTGAACTGAACTTCGTGCGCGAAACCCGGGACGAGGTCGACGCACAATATGCCCACATCTGCGCGCACGGCGGTATCGGCATTGCTGCCCCGGTGCTCCAGCCCTGGGGTGACTACACCGGCTTTTTCGCCGATCCGGAGGGCAATATTCACTCGATCTTTGCTCCGGCATCGTCAGCGGGATAGGGCATCCAAGCGGAATTGCCGCCATACAGGCTGTACACCTCGCGGCGCTAGGATGGATTCTCGTGTCCACCCCTGAAGCAATCACTGAATCCGCAGTCAATGCGGCGCGCGACGCAGCCCTTGCGGCGGCGGACGCTGCTGCCTCGTTGGCTGATCTCAAGTCCGCTCGCAGTGCGCACGTCGGCGAGGCCTCGGTGCTCGCCGCACTCAACGCACTGCTGAAGGATGCGCCCGCCGATCGCAAGGCAGAGCTCGGCAAGCTCGTCGGCCAGGCACGCGCGGCCGTGAGCAAGCGCTACGTCGAGCGTGAGCAGGAACTCTTCGCGGCAGAGGAAGCGGCCCGTCTCGAAGCAGAGCGGGTCGATGTCACGGTTGCCGGACCCAGTCGGCCGCTCGGGGCGCGCCACCCGGTGAACCTGCTCCAGGAAGAAATGGCCGACATCTTTGTCGGCATGGGGTGGGAAATCGCCGAAGGCCCCGAACTCGAAAGCGAGTGGTACAACTTCGACGCGCTGAACACCGATCCGGATCACCCGGCCCGTGGCGAGCAGGACACCTTCTACGTCGAACCGGACGGATCCCACTTGGTGCTGCGCTCGCAGACCTCGCCGGTGCAGATCCGTGCCTTGCAGTCGCGCGAACTCCCGGTCTACGTCGTAGCGCCGGGCCGTGTCTACCGCAAGGACGAACTGGACGCGACGCACACCCCGGTGTTCCACCAGATCGAGGGCATTGCCATCGACAAGGGACTGACCATGGCCCACCTGGTCGGCACCCTGAACCACTTCGCGCGCATCATGTTTGGCGACGACGCCAAGATCCGCATTCGCCCGAACTACTTCCCGTTCACCGAACCGAGCGCTGAACTCGACCTGTGGCACCCCACCTTCAAGGGCGGTGCTCGTTGGATTGAGTGGGGCGGCTGCGGCATGGTCAACCCGAACGTGTTGCGTTCGGCCGGGATTGACCCGGAGGAGTACCAGGGCTTCGCCTTCGGTATGGGCATTGAGCGGGCGCTGATGTTCCGCAACGGGGTTGAGGACATGCGCGACATGGTGGAGGGCGATATTCGCTTCTCGCAGCAGTTTGGGATGGTGGTCTGATGCGGATTCCGGTTTCGTGGTTGCGCGAGTGGGTCGATGTGCCCGCAGACGCTACCGGCGAGGACATCCACGCCGCCCTGGTCTCGGTGGGCTTCGAAGAGGAAGCGATTCACGCCTCGACCGTGGTCGGACCAGTGGTGGTCGGTCAGGTCCTGGAATTCCAGGACGAACCGCAGTCCAATGGCAAAACCATTCGCTGGTGCCAGGTGCGGGTTGCGCCTGAGGGTGAGACGGCGGCTGACGGTGGTGCGGACGTGCGCGGCATCGTCTGTGGCGCCCACAACTTCGAGGCGGGCGACCTGGTTGTGGTCTGTCTGCCGGGTGCCGTGCTGCCGGGCGATTTCGCGATCGCTGCGCGGAAGACCTACGGCCACGTCTCAGACGGCATGCTGGCGTCGGCCCGCGAGTTGGGCCTCGGCGAGGACCACAGCGGCATCATGCGCCTGAACACCATGGGCATCGAGGCGCCGCTCGGCTCGGACGCTAAGGCGCTGCTCGGCCTCGACGACTTTGCCGTCGAAATCAATGTCACGCCAGACCGTGGCTATGCCCTGTCCATTCGTGGCATCGCGCGGGAGTATTCGCACGCGACCGGCGCAACGTTCCGTGACCCGGGGCTCGCCGTCTCGCCGCAGCCCGCCGATGGTTTCCGCGTTGAGGTCGTCGATGACGCCCCCATTCGCGGCCAAGAGGCGGTGCGGGTCTTCCACACCCGCGTCGTCCGCGGCATCGACCAGTCGCGACCGACGCCGGCCTGGATGGCCTCGCGCCTGCGGCTGGCCGGTATCCGCCCGATTTCGCTGGCCGTGGACATCACCAATTACGTGATGATCGAGCTTGGTCAGCCGTTGCACGGCTACGACCTGGACCTGCTGCAGGGTGGCATCACGGTCCGCCGTGCCGCCGCTGGTGAGCGCCTCACCACGCTCGACGGCGTCGAGCGCACGCTGCACACCGAGGATCTGCTGATCACCGACGACTCTGGCCCGATCGGCCTTGCCGGTGTGATGGGTGGCGCGACGACGGAACTGTCCGAGACCACGACGAACGTGCTCATCGAGGCGGCAGTCTTCTCGCGCTTCTCGATTGCGCGCACCGCTCGCCGCCACAAGCTGCCCAGCGAGGCGAGCCGCCGCTTTGAGCGCGGCGTCGACCCGAACGTGTCGGCCGCAGCTGCTGAGCGCGCCGTGCAATTGCTGGTGGAACTCGCCGGTGGCACCGCCGACTCGCTCGGCTCGAGCCTGGTGCTGGATGCTGCGGCCCCGCAGATCGCACTGCCGGCCGATGGTGTCGCCAGCCTCATCGGCGTGGACTACGCGCCGGAGGCCATCGCCGAGGCACTGACCAAGATCGGTGCCGACGTGCGGCCGACCACCGACGGCTGGCTGGTCACGCCGCCGAGCTGGCGCCCCGACCTCGCACACAAGGCCGACCTGGTCGAGGAAGTTGCCCGACTGATCGGCTACGACACCATCCCCGAGCAGTTGCCGGTGGCACCGCCCGGTCGCGGCCTGACCCGGACGCAGCGCCTGCGCCGGGCCGCGGCCAATGCGCTCGCCGGTGCTGGTCTGACCGAGGTGAACGCGTACCCGTTCCTGGCAGCCGGTGCCAACGCCGCGTTTGCCCGAGACGAGGTCGAAGCATCCGCCCCCGAGGCGAAGCTCGCGAATCCGTTGGACGGCGAAGCCCCGTTCCTGCGCCGCAGCCTGCTGCCGGGCCTGGTGGCCTTGGCACACCGCAACCACTCCCGCGGTCTGAACGACCTGGCCCTGTTCGAGACCGGCGCTGTGTTCCGGCCCGAGCCTGGTGTGACATACGGTCACGAGACCCTGCCGGTCGGTGGCCAGGCGCTGAGTGCAGCTGATGCAGCGGCCCTGGGCAAGGCGCTGCCGCCCCAGCCGAGATACGTGGCCATGCTCTTTACCGGCAACCGTGCACTCAAGCAGCCGGGGCAGAGCGCCCACGCGTATTCGTGGCGGGATGCGCTTGAGGCGGTGCAGCAGCTTGCCCGCGGCATCGGCGCCACGGTCGAGGTTCGCCAGGGCTCGCATGCCGCATTCCACCCCGGGCGGACCGCCGACCTGGTGGTGCCGACCGCCGACGGTGACGTGGTGGTGGGTGTGGCCGGTGAACTCCTGCCGAAGCTCGCCGAGGAGCATCACCTGCCGCGCGTGGTCGCGGCCGCTGAGTTGGACCTCGACGCCCTGATCGCGAACACCCCGGCCGACGTGGTTGCAGGCACCGTGTGGCCGTACCCCGCGGCAACGCAGGACCTGTCGCTGGTGGTGGACATTGCCGTGCCGGCTGGTGGCCTGCTGGCCGCCGTCCGTGAGGGCGCAGGGAGCCTGCTGGAAGACATCCGGATCGTGGACGACTACCGCGGTGAGGGCGTGCCCGCCGGTCAGAAGTCGGTGACCTTCGCGTTGCGGTTCCGTGCCGCCGACCGCACGCTGACCGCTGCTGAGGCGACCGACGCCAAGCTCGCCGGCGTTGCCGTGGCCGAGCAGCGCTTCCAAGCGCAGGTCCGCGCCTAACCGCGTCGCACCGTTGAACGCACAGTGCCGGGCCTTCGGGTCCGGCACTGCTCGATTCGGGACGGTCTGCGGCGGTGCGGGTGATCGCGGTCGTGGTTACTGCGCGAGCAGGGCCTCGGCCCAAGTCACCAAGGTGCTGGACGGCTGCGCCGGCCGCGCAATCACGTGCAGCGCCTGCGGCCCGACGCCGACCCACAGTTCGGTGAAGTCCGGGTTCTGGATGTATTCGGCCCAGTCGCCGATGCCGGTGACTGCGGAGCCGACCCCCGGCGCGGAGGACTGGTCCTCGACGCCAATCAGCAGGCGGTGCGCGTCGAAGGGGTCACCGTCGCCGACGTACGTGCACTGCACGCCAGCGCCGCCACCCACCTCGAGCGTCGCCAGGCGCAGGCCACTCAGGGAGACGGCCTCGGCCACCGCAGGACATTCGGTCGGTAGGGCCAGACCAACCGGCGCTGGGGCGGGCGCGCTGGGCTCGATCGGCTCCACCGGCTCGACCGGCAGTGTCGGTCCGAGGGGGTCTCCGGGCGTCGGCTCCGGCAGTGCTGGTGCCGTGCCGCACCCGGCCAGGGCCAACACGGTCACGGCAGTACACAGGGGGAGAACCCATCGAGGATGCTGCATAGCCTCCACGCTACCCGGGCGCGGGGCGTACACTGGGGATATGACGTTCTCGACGCGACGACGATAGACCTGGAAACGCACCTTCAGTGCGTCCGTCCGTCGATCCTTTCATCCGCGTCCAGACTAAGTTGGTTTCCATGGCCTATACCGTTGCCGTTGCCGGAGCCAGTGGCTATGCCGGTGGCGAACTCCTGCGGATTCTTGCCGCACACCCAGACTTCGACGTGCGCACGGTCACCGCGCACAGCAACGCCGGGCAGTTGCTCAGCGATGTGCATCCGCACCTGAACCAGTGGCCGGACTTGGTGCTCCAGGACACGACCGCCGAGGTGCTCTCCGGGCACGACGTGGTCTTTGTCGCGCTGCCCCATGGCAAGAGCGGTGAGTTGACCGATGCGCTTGGCGACGAGGCACTGGTGATTGATGTCGCTGCCGACCACCGCCTCGAGCGCGAGGAGGACTGGAACGAGTTCTACGGCTCGCAGTGGTACGGCACCTGGACCTATGGCATGCCGGAACTGCTGCTGGGTGGCCTGCCGAGCGCAGGGGGTACCAAGCAGCGTGACCGGCTGGCCGGCGCTCGTCGGATCGCCGTCCCCGGCTGCAACGTGACGGCTGTGACCTTTGCCCTGATGCCGGCGCTCGCAGCGGGCTTGGTTGAGGCGGAGGACCTGGTTGCAGTCCTCGCTGTCGGTGTGTCGGGCGCGGGCAAGGCCCTGAAGCCGCATCTGCTGGCGAGTGAGATCCTGGGTTCGGCCGCACCGTACTCGGTCGCCGGCACGCACCGGCACATCCCGGAGATCCGGCAGAACCTGCGCAACGCCACTGGTCTGGACACCACGCTGAGCATGACCCCGGTGCTGGTGCCGATGTCGCGCGGCATCCTCGCCACCTCAACTGCGCGCCTGAAGCCCGGCGTGACCATCGAGCAGCTCCGCGCCGCCTACGACGAGGCCTACGGGACCGAGGCCGCCGTGCAGTTGTTGCCAGCCGGTCAGTTCCCGAAGTCGGCAGACACTGTGGGTGCGAACCTGGCGCAGATCGGCATTGCTATCGACAAGGCGGCCAATCGCCTCGTGTCCATCTGTGCCTTGGACAACCTGGTCAAGGGCACCGCGGGTGCTGCCGTGCAGTCGGCGAACCTGGCCCTGGGACTGCCGGAATACACCGGCCTGAATCGGAACGGAGTAGCCCCGTGAGCGTGACCGCTGCGAAGGGATTTGTGGCCGCTGGTGTGCGGGCTGGCATCAAGGCCAGCGGCAACCCTGACCTGGCCCTGGTGCAGAACGTTGGTCCGCGTCAGGCGGGCGCTGCGGTGTTCACCTCGAACCGCTGCCAGGCCAATCCGATCCTGTGGTCGAAGGAGGCCATCAAGGACGGTCATATTGCCGCGATCGTGCTGAACTCTGGTGGCGCCAACTGCTACACCGGGCCCTTCGGGTTCCAGACCACGCACGCGACCGCCGAGCGCGTCGCCGAGCGGCTGCAGGTGTCGGCGGGAGATGTACTGGTGTGCTCGACGGGGCTCATCGGTGTGGGGGACCAGACCTTCCGGGACGCAGTCCTGCATGGCGTGGACCTTGCCGTCGAGGCGCTGACCGCGGACGGTGGACCGGATGCGGCCACCGCCATCATGACTACCGACTCGGTGTCGAAGCAGTCCGTCCGTACAGGCCAGGGCTACATCATTGGCGGTATGGCCAAGGGCGCCGGCATGCTGGCCCCGGGCCTGGCCACCATGCTCGTGGTGATCACCACGGATGCTGACCTCGATTCAGCGACCTTGGATCGCGCGCTCCGGGCCGCAACCCGGGTCAGCTTCGACCGCCTCGACTCCGACGGCTGCATGTCGACCAACGACCAGGTCACGCTCATGGCCTCCGGCGCGAGCGGCGTCACCCCGGACGAGGCGGAGTTCACCGCCGTGCTCACCGAGGTCTGCCTGGACCTCGCTCTGCAGTTGCTGCGCGATGCTGAAGGCTCGAGCCACGACATCACCATCGAGGTGCGCGGCGCCGCCAGTGAGGATGACGCGGTCGTGGTCGGCAAGTCCGTGGCGCGGTCCAACCTGTTCAAGGCAGCGATGTTCGGCGCCGACCCGAACTGGGGCCGCGTCCTGGCAGCGATCGGCACCACCGACGCCGAGTTCGACCCGTACAACATTGATGTCTCCTTCAACGGCGTGCGCCTGAGCACCAAGGGCCAGCCGGACCAGCCGCGCGAACTGGTCGATCTGACCCCGCGCGACATCCACGTGTTGATCGGCCTGAACGTGGGGGAGGCCACCGCCACGGTGTGGACCAACGACCTCACGCACGAGTACGTGCACGAGAACAGCGCCTACGCGAGCTAAGCATGAGCGACGCCGCAGACACCTTCGACCCGGACGAGACTCTCACCGGGGCCATCGACCTGTCCAGCCTGGCCACCGAGCAGGTGGCCCCGGCAGCGCTGCACCTGCGTGCCCTCGACCACGAGCAGGCGATTCAGAAGGCCGACACGCTGATTGAGGCGCTGCCCTGGCTGCAGCAGTTCAACAACCGCATCATCGTGGTGAAGTTCGGCGGCAATGCCATGACGGACGCCGCCCAGCTCGACAGCTTCGCGGACGACATCGCCTTCATGAAGCTCGCTGGCATTCACCCGGTGGTGGTGCACGGTGGCGGCCCGCAGATTTCGAAGGCGCTCGCCGAACGTGGCATCACCTCCGAGTTCCGCGGCGGCCTGCGCGTCACCACGCCCGAGGCGATGGCCGTGGTTGCCGAGGTGCTCACGGGACAGGTGCGCTCTTCGCTCGTGACCGCGATTGACCGGCACGGCGCTGGCCTGGCGGTTGGTTTCGCCGGGAACGACGAGGGCTTGTTCCTTGGCAAGCAGCGCGGGACCGTCGTCGATGGGGTGGAGGTGGACCTGGGCCGTGTCGGTGACGTGGTCGAGGTGCGCCCGGACGCCGTACTCGCCGCCATCGCGGATGGCAAGGTGCCGGTGGTGTCGACCATCGCTCCGGATGAGAGCGGCGAGCTGCTGAACGTGAACGCTGACTCTGCGGCGGCGGCACTCGCAGTGGCGCTTGGTGCAGCGAAGCTTGTGATCCTGACCGACGTCGAGGGCCTCTACGCCGACTGGCCGAACCGGGATTCCCTGGTGGCCTCCATTGGCGCGGAGGAACTGCGCGCGCTGCTGCCGCGGCTGGAAAGCGGCATGATCCCGAAGATGACCGCCTGCCTCGAGGCGGTGGACGGTGGCGTGGATAAGGCCGCCATTGTCGACGGTCGACGAGAGCACTCGGTGCTGCTGGAAATCTTCACCCAATCGGGTATCGGCACCGAGGTTGTTCCCGACCACACCGCGAGCAAGGAGCAGTCATGACTTGGCAGGAGCGCTATCAATCGCTCATGATGAACACCTTCGGTGTGCCGAAGTTGTTGTTGGTGCGGGGCGAGGGCAGCCGAGTCTGGGATGACGAGGGCAACGAGTACCTCGACTTCCTGGCTGGCATTGCGGTCTCCGCGCTCGGCCATGCACACCCGGCACTGGTCAGCGCCATTCAGGAGCAGGCCGCCAGCCTGGTGCACATTTCGAACTACTTCGCCTCTGAGCCGCAGCTGGCGCTCGCAGAGCGGCTGCAGACGCTCACCGGCGCGGGGGAGTCCGGTCGCATCTTCTTCGCGAACTCTGGCACTGAGGCGAACGAGGGCGCCTTCAAGCTCGCCCGCCGGCACCGCGCGGGTGGCCGGGTCATCGCGCTGGAGGGTGCCTTCCACGGCCGCTCCATGGGCGCGCTCAGCCTCACCTATAAGGAGACCATGCGGGCGCCTTTCGAACCATTGGTGCCCGGTGTCCAACACATTCCCGTCGACCTGGACGCGCTGCAGGCGGCACTGTCCACCGGTGACGTTGCGGCACTGTTCGTGGAGGCCATCCAGGGCGAGGTTGGCGTTGTGACCTTGCCGGACGGTTGGCTCACCGAAGCCCGCCGCCTGACCCGCGAGGCTGGCGCGCTGCTGATCGTGGACGAGGTGCAGACCGGTATCGCCCGCACGGGCGACTGGTTCGCCTTCCAGCACGAGGGTGTGCGGCCGGACGCGATTACGCTCGCCAAGGGCCTCGGCGGCGGCGTGCCGATTGGTGCCATCGTGGCCTTCGACGAGGCGGCCAGCCTGCTGCAGCCGGGTATGCACGGCAGCACCTTCGCGGGGGGCCCGCTGGCCACCGCGGCCGGCCTCGCCGTCGTGACTGAGATCGAGCGCCAGAACCTGGTCACCCGGGCACGGGACCTTGGCGTGACCCTGCGCGAGCGCCTGGCCCAGATCGGCGGCGAGCGCTTTACGAACTTCGGCGGCCGTGGCCTGCTGGTCGGGATCGGCTTGGACGGCGACTACGCCGCCCAGCTCGGTGAGGCTGCCCAGCGACACGGCGTCCTGGTGAATGTGACCGGTCCGAGCAGGATCCGCCTCGCCCCGCCGCTGACCATTTCCGACGCCGAGATCGACGAGTTCTTGGTCCGCTTCTCCAGCGCCCTTGAGGAGGTCGCAGCATGACCCGGCATTTCCTTCGTGATGATGACTTGACGCCCTCCGAGCAGGCCGAGGTCCTGGCCCTGGCCAAGGAGCTCAAGGCCGATCGCTTCCGCGAACGCCCGCTCGAGGGCCCGAAGACGGTTGCGGTCATCTTCGACAAGAACTCCACCCGCACCCGGGTCTCGTTCCACGTCGGCATTAGCGACCTCGGCGGCAGCCCGCTGATCATCGCAACGCAGAACAGCCAGCTCGGTGGCAAGGAGTCCGCCTACGACACCGCTCGCGTGCTGGAGCGCCAGGTTGAGGCGATCGTGTGGCGCACTTATGCGCAGGCTGGCCTCGAGGAGATGGCCGAGGGCACGAAGGTCCCGGTGATCAACGCCCTGAGCGATGACTTCCACCCCTGCCAGCTGCTCGCCGACCTACTCACCATCCAGGAGCACAAGGGCGAGCTCAAGGGCCTGACCGTGGCCTTCCTCGGTGACGGTGGCGACAACATGGTGCACTCGTACCTGCTGGCTGGCGCAACCGCGGGCATGCACGTCCGGATTGCCTGCCCGCCGGAGTACCCGCCGATGCAGGGCGTAGTCGATGACGCAACGCGGATCGCGGCCGAGACTGGAGGTTCGGTGACGGTGACCACCGACCCGGTCGCAGCCGCCACCGGCGCCGACGTGATCGTGACCGACACCTGGGTATCGATGGGGCGCGAGGATGAGCGAGGCGCACGCCTGGCAGCCCTCAAGCCCTACCAGGTGGACCGCGACCTGATGGCCCTGGCCAAGCCGGACGCCATCTTCCTGCACTGTCTACCGGCGGACCGCGAATTCGAGGTGACCGCCGAGGTGCTCGACGGTCCGCAGAGCGTGATCTGGGACGAGGCAGAGAACCGCCTGCACGCGCAGAAGGCGCTGCTGGTCTGGCTGTTGCAGCAGGCCAAGTAGGTCAGGGAGTCGGGGGATGAACCAGCGGACTCGCCAGGCGGTGGCCACGGCGTTGCAGGCCGGTGTCGGGGATCGAATCCTCGGCATCGATCTCGCGCGTGGCCTCGCCGTGATCGGCATGGTCGCCGCGCACACCGTGGTGCCCGCGTTCGTGGTCGAGCTGCGCTGGACCGACCCGGCCACCTGGGCCGGCCTAGTCAATGGGCGTAGCGCGATCTTGTTCGTGCTGCTGGCCGGCATCTCGCTCGGCATCCTGACGCGCGAGCGCGCCGGTGTGCTGCCCGAGGTCGCACGCTTCCAGGATCGGCGTCGCGTACTGGTGCGCGCGGTCTACATCGGCCTGGCCGGTGGTCTGCTCATGTGCCTCGGCACGCCGGTGATCGTGATCCTGCCGGTGTACGCCATGCTCTATCTCCTTGTGCTGCCGGTCCTGCGGTGGTCCGCCAAGTCGCTGTTCGTGCTTACGGGCACGCTCGCGGTGCTCGGGCCGATCTTCGTCGCGGCCATTCGCGCGAGCCGCGACGCGGGGCTGCTCGGGGACAACTGGTTCCTGGACTTGTTCGCGGGTCTGGCATTCCCGATCCCGGTCTATGGCGTATACCTGATCCTGGGTCTCGCCCTGTCGCGGCTGAATCTGCGCGACCTGCGGGTGACGGTGCGGATGCTGCTGGTGGCGTTGCCGATCAGTGTGATCGGGTACCTGGTGCCGGCGCTGGTCACCGGTGAAGGAGTCTGGGCGGATCAGGCACCCACTGGCTCGACGAGCAGCGTGCTGAGTTCCGGTGTCGCCGCTACGCCGGGCCAGGATGCGGTCTGGGTCTCGACCGGGTCGGCGAGCATCGTGCAGGGTGGGGCTCCGTGGGGCAGCCTGGATGGCGGCTCATACGACGGCGAGGTCTATGACACGCTCGCGGTGTGGCAGCAGTCGTTCCTTGCGGACCAGGGACTGCGGATCACTGCCGCGCCGCACTCCTCGTCCTACTTCGAGATGCTGGGATCCGGCGGCTTCGCGGTGGTCGTGCTCGCGCTCTGCTTGCTCGCCACGCGCCTGCCCGTCCTGCGGATCGCCTTCGGCTGGTTGAGCGCGGTCGGGTCGATGCCACTGACGGCCTACGCCGTCCACTTGCTGGTGCTGTACCTGCTCGGCACGCTGCCGGGCACGGTGTGGTTCGGTGAGTTCGCAGGCCTGGTCGACTTCCTGATTGTGGCTGGCATCGTGATCCTGTTCGCGACCGTCTGGCGGTACACCCGCGGTCGTGGCCCGCTGGAACAGTCGATCAGTCAGTTCTCGGCCAGCATCCTCGGTGACGAGGCAACTAGACTTGATGGAGCATCAAACGAAGGAGCATCATGGCGGAGCGCGTAGTCCTGGCCTACTCTGGCGGACTCGACACCACGGTCGGTATCGGCTGGCTGAAGGACGCAACTGGCAAGGAGGTCGTCGCACTGGCGATCGACGTGGGCCAGGATGGCGAGGACATGGAAGTCATCCGTCAGCGTGCGCTCGCCTCGGGCGCTGTTGAGGCAGTCGTCGTTGACGCTCGCGACGAGTTCGCGACCGACTATGTGATGCCCGCCCTCAAGGCCAACGCGCTCTACCAGAAGCGCTACCCGCTGGTTTCGGCGCTGTCCCGCCCGCTGATCGCAAAGCACCTGGCTCGCGTCGCCAAGGAACTGAACGCGGACACGATCGCACACGGGTGCACCGGCAAGGGCAATGACCAGGTCCGCTTCGAGGCGGCCGTCGCCGCCCTCGCCCCGGACCTCACCTCGGTGGCCCCGATCCGCGACCTCGCGCTGACCCGCGACAAGGCGATCGAGTACGCCGCTGAGCACAACCTGCCGATCGCGCAGTCCAAGAAGAGCCCCTACTCGGTGGACCAGAACGTCTGGGGTCGCGCGGTCGAGACCGGCTTCCTTGAGGACCCGTGGAACGCGCCGATCGAGGATCTCTACACCTACACCCAGGACCCGGCCCTGAACCTCGAAGCGGATGAAATCACCATCACCTTCGCCAAGGGTGTGCCGGTGGCCATCGACGGTGTCGCACTGACCCCGCTGCAGATCATCCAGCAGCTGAACGAGGTTGCTGGCAAGCACGGCGTCGGCCGCATCGACATGGTTGAGGACCGCCTCGTCGGTATCAAGAGCCGCGAGATTTACGAGTCGCCGGCCGGAATCGCCCTGATCACCGCCCACGAGGAACTGGAAAACCTCACCCTGGAGCGCGATCTGGCACGCTACAAGCGCGGTGTCGAGGCGAAGTGGGCCGAACTGGTCTACGACGGTCTGTGGTTCTCGGGCCTGAAGCGCTCGCTGGACGTCTTCATCGAAGACACCCAGAAGTACGTCTCCGGCGAGGTGCGCCTCAAGCTGCAGGGCGGCCGCGCGGTCGTGACCGGCCGCAAGAGCGACCAGAGCCTGTACGACTTCAACCTGGCCACGTACGACACTGGTGACACGTTCGACCAGTCGCACGCCAAGGGCTTCATCGAACTGTGGAGCCTGCCGAGCAAGATCGCGGCCCGTCGCGAACTCGCCTCGGAGCAGTGATGACGGAACACGGTCCGGCGGAGGGCGGCAGCACGGTTGCTGGCGCCCTCTGGGGGGCTCGCTTTGCTGATGGTCCGGCCCCGGAATTGGCTGCGCTGAGCCGGTCCACTCACTTCGACTGGGTGCTGGCAAAGTACGACATCGCCGGCTCCAAGGCGCACGCTTCTGCACTCGCCGCGGCTGGCTACCTCAGCGAGCCGGAACTGGCGGCAATGCACGCTGGTCTCGACGCGCTGTTGGCCAAGGTCACCTCGGGCGAACTGGTGGCAGCACCCGGTGACGAGGACGTGCACGGCGCACTGGAAGCCGCCCTGATCACCGAGGTCGGGCCCGAACTTGGCGGCAAGCTGCGCGCTGGCCGCAGCCGCAATGACCAGATCGCCACCCTGATTCGGCTGTATCTGCTGGACGCGGCCGACCGCATTCAGTCCGGCGTCGTGCAGGTCATCGACGCATTGCTGTCGCAGGCCGAGGCACACCCGGCCGCGATCATGCCCGGTCGCACGCACCTGCAGCACGCGCAGCCCGTGCTGCTGGCACACCACTTGCAGGCCCACGGTTGGGCGCTGCTGCGTGACCTCGATCGACTGCGGGACTGGCGCCAGCGGGCGCGGGTCTCGCCCTACGGTTCGGGAGCGCTGGCCGGCAGCTCGCTCGGCCTCGATGCGGCGTTGGTGGCGCGCGAGCTTGGCCTCGCTTCGGTCACCGAGAACTCCATCGACGGCACGGCAAGCCGTGACGTCGTCGCCGAGTTCAGTTTCATCGCCGCGATGATCGGTGTAAACCTGAGCCGCATGGCCGAGGAAGTGATCTTCTGGTCCACCGCAGAGGTGCGCATTGCACGGCTGCACGACGCCTGGTCTACCGGTTCGTCGATCATGCCGCAGAAGAAGAACCCGGACATCGCCGAGTTGGCGCGTGGCAAGGCTGGCCGCCTCATCGGTGACCTCGCTGGCCTGCTCACCACGCTGAAGGCGCTGCCGTTGGCCTACAACCGTGACCTGCAGGAGGACAAGGAACCGGTCTTCGACCAGGTGACGACCCTCGAGGTGCTGCTGCCCGCATTCGCCGGCATGATGGCCACGCTTGCCTTTGACGAGGACCGGATGCGTGACCTGGCCCCGCAGGGCTATTCCCTGGCCACCGACGTTGCCGAATGGCTCGTCAAGCAGGGCATGCCGTTCCGCGAGGCGCATGAGGTGACTGGCTCGTTGGTTCGTGCCGCCGAGACGCGCGGCGTGGGCCTTGACGAACTCTCGGACGAGGAGCTGCAGCGAGTGTCCGAATGGCTGACCCCCGACGTGCGCTCGGTACTCACCATCGAAGGCTCGGTGGCGAGCCGCACCGGCATTGCTGGCACCGCCCCGACCTCGGTGGCAGCCCAGCTGGCCGCGCTGAAGGAGCGCAGTGACGCCTACCGCTAAGCGCGTCCGACTCGTGGGGGGGCGCGGGGGCGCCGGCGGGGGGGGGGGGGTTGGGGGG
>JAEZHW010000048.1 GCA_023436775.1 Actinomycetes bacterium | reverse complement strand
GTCTCAGACCGTCCGTGGCCTCTGACCGATCGGCATACCCGCAATCGGGGCCGATGTGGCAGGCCGCGTTGTCGGGGGCACCGGAACGCCCGGTTGAGGCGTTACAGCGTCCCCGGCAGCGGTGGGGGGATTTTTGATAATGGCGGTCAGTTCGGCCAGAAAAGCGTGCCCCTCATCGGTGAGGGTCACAAGCTTGCGGCGCCGCTCACGCGGATCTTCCTGGGCCTGCACCAGATTGAGCCCGGCCTTGCCGAAGCTGTGCCAGCGGCTGAGCGCCGCGACGTTGCGCGACGCGGAGGACTGGGCGATGCCGAGCCGTTCCGCAAGCTCACCCACAGAGATGCCGTCAGACTGCGCAATGGTCATGAATGACAGCGCATATTGCATCGGCAAATCAGGGTCGAGCCTGCGAAAGGCTTCCAGCAGGCGGCTGATGATCAGCGATGAGCCGTCCCACTGGCCGTCACGGCGGTGGTGATGGTCCGGCATCAGCAAGCCTCCTTCGCCCGGCACTCCAGCGTGCTGGCGTATAGATGATGTGCAGGCGTCCAAGCCATATCAGAAATTCCCCGTTCTCCCGCCGAAAGTCTATCGGCCGGTCCGGTGATGCCCAATAGGCAAACTCAATAAAAAGCGAGCGACCGCAAAGTTCCAGATAGATAGCCATAACATTCCCTCGTTCTTCCAAAGTGAAGTATCGGTTCAGACACGCTCAGATGTTGCCAGCGCGCAATTCGGGCTTTTGAAGAATTTACGGTGGTAGTCATGGCCGGTCGTACGGTAGCTCGTACGACTTGTTTGGATACGGTGAGAACAGTCATGTTCAGCTCCGAGTCTAAGGTTGAAGAAAAGTGCCGTTGGCCGGATGGCCAGTGGCAGGTGCCACCTGATGAAAGGCGACGTTGCCCCCCTGACGGAAGGCTTCTGAAAGGATCTGGCTCAATCATCTGCGCGGTGCAACTGCAAATGCATCCGCGCCCGTCGATTGTGCCGATATCGGATATATTTTGCCACAGGATCCCTGCTCTGCTCGCGCATGAAGCGGATCTCTCCGACAGAACAGCCGCTGTCACCGCCGATACCGATATCCCGGCGCAGGTGGGCAGGCAGTTCAGCTGCTAGATCGGCGGTCCCTGCGGCGAGCCAGCGCTCCCGCAGCTTTCCCCATAAATCAATCATGTCTCCGTCCTCGATGACCGGGCAATTGGGAGGTCTGTCGGCTGCCCGTCGAACCGATACATGGAATATTTCCGATATCGGATGTAATTGCCAGCCAAAACGGACCTGGCATTCCCACCCTGCCAGATCCGATCTGCGTACAGGACGCACCGGCCAGATCACTGGCCTTTCAGGAACTTGCCCTGAAGTGCCGCCACATCGGCCGCTTTGATCGCATCAGCAAAAATTGCCGCCCATTTCTGCCCTTCCGGCCCCTTGTTGAAGGCAATGTGCAGGGATTTGGTTTCCAGCACCGGGCCAAAGGCCACCCTGGACGCCAGCGGCTTCAGATCGGCTGATGTTGCCATCAGATGATCAAAGACAAAGCGGTCAATTTCCGCAGCATCAATGCGCCCTGCAGCAACCTTTTTCACATTGGTTGCATCATCAGCCACCGCTTCCGCCTTCAGGCCCTGAGTGATCGCTTCGGTGACCGGTCCGGCATTCACATAGCCGTTCACCACGCCGATCTTCATTTTCGACAGTGCCGCCGGGCTGGTGTCACCAACATCCTTGCCGGCAGGGACGATCAGGCCAAGCGGGCTTTCACCGATTGAGGATGACAGGGTGAAGCCGTCAATCTCGGCCGGATATTCGGGGAAGTATCCGGCAATACCGGGGACTTCACGGGCATTCATCACCGCCCGCTGCCATGGCAGGGATTCAATCACCACAGTGTGTCCCAGCGGCTCAAGCACCGCGCGGATGACTTCGGCACTGACACCGTTTCCGGTCATGGAACCGGAATATGGTGGCCATTCCAGCGTCGTCAGCTTCAATTCATCCGCCTGCATCGATGCAGTTCCGGCCAACAGGGTGACGGTGACAGCGACGGCAAGATTGCGAGAACCGGTGAGCATCGTCATAGGCTACCTGCCATTGCATGTTCAGGAATGATCTATGAATCCACGAATGCCGGAATGAATGCCTTCTCACCCCACTCAATCAAGGTAAGTAAAGATTTTCGAAGTTCCACAATATCACTTCGAATTTCATAGGCACTCTACAAAGTCATTAAACGAAACTGGCCGTTTAAGCGCTTTGGGGGATGAGCATATCTCCATTTCCAATTCATGTGCAGCCACTTCATAGACAGTAAGAGCCATTGAATCAGAAGGCGACTTTGACCTTTTGAAGTAAGGAGAGCTGCTGAACACCGGCCATTTGCCGGCTACGGATAACGTGATGAAGAAAACAACAGGCCAGCGTCTTATCATTCGCTTTCTTGTTCCGATCACAGCCCTGGCGCTTGGTTTGGCGGTGCTGGCCGCCTGGTCCCTGAATTCCGTCATGAGCAACAGTGCCCGCGACGCCCTGTCGGAACGGGCAAGGATGATCTCCACAATTCTGGCTGGCGGTGCTGCGGAGTCCCTGTGGAACATGGATGACGCCACTGCCCGCGGCCTTCTGAAGGCGCTGGCATCGGACCCCGACTATGCGGCCAGCGCCATCATCGACAAGAGTGGCAGTGTCTTTGCCAGTGACGGGACTGATCTTCTGACACAAGGCGATGGCACGGCCGCAGAAGCCGAAAGCGGTTCCGCCACCACCCGGTCCCTGATCCGCCAGACAGCCCCGATCCATCGTGGTGATGAGCTGATCGGCACCGTCGAACTGGCGCTGTCACCCGCCCGGATGCAGGTCCAGCTGAATGAGCAGGTCTGGATCATTGCGGGCATCTGCGCTCTGGCGGTCATTCTCATCTGCATTCTGATCTGGCTGATCACACTGAGCGTTACCCTGCCGATACAGCGCATGACACGGGTGATGACCAAGCTGGCGTCTGGCGAACTGGCGGTCGAACTGCCGCCAGCCGGCCGTATCCGAGAACTGGAAGAGATGGCAGACGCAGTCCATACCTT
>JAEZHW010000003.1 GCA_023436775.1 Actinomycetes bacterium | reverse complement strand
AGTCGGTCTCCGTGTTCGGCACCGGCGTGCGCGACGGTGGGCGGCGCGGCCGGGGCGGCCGGCGGCCGGCGACGGCCACCACGACCGACGCGACCGCGCTGGCCAGCACGTACAGCAGTGCCGACCGGTACGGGACGAGCTGGTCGCTGTGGTCGCCGCTGATCCCCGGCCCGGCGATGACGTACGCGCCGGCGATGAGCAGCGGCCCGCCGAACCCGGAGGCCGCCACGGCGACCTTCCCCGCGCCGCCGAACCGGGCGATCACAGCGAGGATCGCGGAGACGAGGACCACCATGGCGAGGCTGAACCAGATCACGGGGTCAGCCGGCAGCGCCAGGGGTTCGGGCACCGCGAGCCGCGCCAGCGGCCAGGGATCGTCCGTGACGAGCGGCCAGATGATCGAACCGGCGGCGAAGGCCCACACCCACGTCGTGGTCGTGATGATGTTGCCGGAGACCGGCGTCCAGGTGAGCGCGGCGACGGCCACGACGATGCCGACCAGGACCGCGAAGCCGCTCGTGATCATGACGACCAGGTCGGGGTCCACATTGGTCGGTGGCCGGGCGCCGGTGGCGGGCAGCACCGCGAGGAATGCCGATCCGCCCGCACCCAGACCGGCCACGATGGACACCGCCATCCGCGCGGGCCACGCGGCGACGCGGCGCAACCGGCGGCCGAGCCGCGCGGCGGAGCCGGCCCCGGCGACCGTCGCGGTCATGACGATCCACGCCACCCAGGTGAGCAGCGCCGACCAGCCGTTTTCACCGCCGGCCCCGAATGTGCGGTCCCACCGCACGATGTCCAGGCCGTAGAGCACGCCAAGCTGACCCGCGCCGACCAGGAAGGCGACGCCAACGGCGGTGGCGCACAACCGTGTCCACTCGCGCAGTGTCTGCCGCATGCTCGCTGCCATGGCGTGCAGCGTACGAGTACCCGGTCCGTGGCGCGAGGGCACTCGCCGCCCGGATTGGGTCCGCTAACCGACCGGCTACTCCACGCGGAGCCGGTAGCCGCGTTTGACCACCGTTTGGATGAACGAGGAGCGGCCCAGCGCCGCCCGCAGCCGGGCCACGGCCATCTCCACCGCGTGTTCGTCCGCTCCGCGCGGCAGCGCCGCGAGCAGTTCCGAGCGGGGCAGCACCTTGCCCGGCTGGGTGGCGAGCGTCCGCAGGATCGCCATCTGCGCGGGCGGCAGGGGACGCAGTTGGCCGTCGACGACGGCGGCGTGGCCCCGCAGGGTCAGCTCCGAGCCGGCGACCTTGAGGGTGCGGGTGCGCCGGGGCAGTTCCTCGATGAGGGCGCGGGCCAGCGCGCCGAGCCGGGCCCGGTTCGGGGCGAGGACCGGTACGCCCTGCTTGCGCAGCGGGGCGGCGGTCACGGGGCCGACACAGCCGGCCAGTACGTCGGACTTGAGCGCGGCGAGCACCGCGTCGGTGTCCGAGCCCGCCGCCTTCAGCAGCGAGATGACGGCCGGCGCGGACGTGAACGTGACCGCGTCGACGAGCCGGTTGGTGATGAGGTCGATGAGTCGTTGCAGCGGCGTGGGGTCGGTGGGGGGCGCCCACCGGTACACGGGGACCTCCACCACCTCGGCCCCGGCGGCGGCGAGCGCGCCGCAGAACTCCTCCTGCGGCTCACCGTGCAGCTGCACGGCGACGCGGCGGCCGGCCAGGCCGTTCTTGCGGCCCGACACGTGCGAGCCGGCGTTGCGGCCGCTGTTGTGCTGGCGTACGAGGTGGTCGAGCAGCTCGGCGCAGCTTTCGGAGTCGGGCGACCACGCCTCCATGAGGCCGGCCGCGCGCAGCGCCCCGCGTGCCTTGGGCCCGCGGGCCACCAGGTATGCCGACGAGAGCTGGTTGCGCAGGGCCTCGCCCAGGCCCCAGCCCTCGGCCGCCTCCAGCCAGCCCCGCATGCCGATGCCCGTGTTGGCCACGACGATGTCGGGCGGGTTGTCGAGCAGCGCGTACGTTGCCGTGCGTAGCCGGCTGTCGTCCGCGAGGGGGACGATCCGCAGTGCGGGCGCGATGACGACGCGGGCGCCGTGACGCTCCAGGAGCGCCGCGAGTTCGTCGCGCCGGCGGTCGGCGGTGACCGCGACGGTGAAGCCCGCCAACACCTCCGTCATCGTGCCTACCCGGACGCCCGTACGGGGTGGGTACACATGCCGTCCGCCTTCCATCCATCGCCGTTGCGGTGGTGCCCCCCGGCCATCACCCTGAGCCCGGTGCGGAGGGTCGCCAGGTCGCGCCGGCGTCGCGGCGTGCCGCCACGGCGTGCGAGCAGTCGGTGGCCGCCGGTTGCATGGCTGAAATCGTGACGGCGGGCCGTTTCGGTCCCGCGTCTCGTTTGTTTCTCGCCTGCTAAGAGCGACTCACAGCCCGAAATCGCGACGCGTTGCCCTGCGTGTCGCCCAGATGGCGAAAAGGTCATCTCGTTATGTAGGACGGCTGCCAAGCCGATGGATGTCGATGCCGGTTGGCCTTGTTCTCACCACTGTCGCGGCGCAACCGTGCGTTAACGGTTGCCGGGCCGACTTCGTAACAGCATGCCCGGGAAATCGACGCTCCTTAACGTCACGGGTGGTACCCGACGCGAACGATCCCGTCGCCGCCGCCCGACCTGGAGGAGACAGGCATATGAGTACCGCCATCGACACTGCCGCGCCCATCGCGGTCGAGCCGCCCCGGTTCCGCGCGCGCTGGATCGACGATTGGCGTCCCGAGGACCCGGCGTTCTGGCAGCAGACCGGGGCGAAGGTGGCCCGGCGCAACCTCATCTTTTCGATCTTCGCCGAGCACATCGGCTTCTCGGTGTGGACCATGTGGTCCGTCCTCGTACTGTTCCTGGGCCCGGCCTACGGCATCGACCCGGCCGGCAAGTTCCTGCTGACGGCCGTGCCCGCGCTGGTCGGGTCCGTGCTGCGGCTGCCGTACACGCTGGCGGTCGCGCGCTTCGGCGGACGCAACTGGACGATCGTGAGCGCGGCCCTGCTGCTGATCCCGTGCGCCCTCGCGGCGATCCTCATCGAGCCGGGGGTCTCCTACTCCACGCTGCTCATCATCGCCGCGGTGGCGGGCGTCGGCGGCGGCAACTTCGCCTCCTCGATGGCCAACATCAACGCCTTCTACCCGCAGCGGCTCAAGGGCTGGGCGCTGGGCATCAACGCCGGCGGCGGGAACATCGGCGTGGCCGCGGTCCAGCTGGTGGGCCTGCTGGTGCTGGCCACGGCCGGCGCCGGCCACCCAGGGCTGGTGGCCGGGGTCTACATTCCGCTGATCGTGCTGGCCGCCCTGGGCTCGGCGCTGTTCATGGACAACCTGTCGCACGCCAAGAACGACAAGCGCGCGCTGCGCGACGCCTGCCGCGAGCGGCACACCTGGATCATGTCGTTCCTCTACATCGGCACGTTCGGGTCGTTCATCGGCTTCGGCTTCGCCTTCGGGCAGGTGCTGCAGGTGCAGTTCAAGGCCGACTTCCCCACCGCGATCGACGCGGCCTACCTGACCTTCCTCGGTCCGCTGCTCGGCTCGCTGATCCGCCCGCTCGGCGGCATCCTGGCCGACCGCATCGGCGGCGCCACGGTGACGTTCTGGAACTTCGTCGCCATGGCGGCCGGCGCGGGCGTCGTGCTGGTCGCCTCGCTGAACAAGTCGCTGCCGATGTTCATCGCCGGGTTCGTGCTGCTGTTCGTCTTCTCGGGCATCGGCAACGGCTCGACGTACAAGATGATCCCGGCGATCTTCAAGGCGAAGGCGAACCGGTTGGTGGCCGAGGGGGCCGACGAGGCGGTGGCGACGCGCGACGCGCAGCGGCTGGCCGGAGCGCTCATCGGCATCGCGGGGGCGATCGGGGCGTTCGGCGGGGTCCTGGTCAACGTGGCCTTCCGGCAGTCGTTCATGACGACGAAGGCGGGCGACGCGGCGTACATCACGTTCATCTGCTTCTACGGGTTGTGCTTCCTGTTGACGTGGCTGGTTTACCTGCGGCCGTCGGCCAAGCGGCTTACGGGGGTGTGACGGGGGCCCGTCCCGGCTGGCCGGGGGCGTTTTGACCCCGGCGGGCCGGGGCGGGTATCGTTACGGCCTGTTGTGCGAGAACGTTGCGTGCCCTGAGTCGGGTACGCTGTAGGTTCGTGCGCCGCTTGTGCTCCATTGCGTCGGCGCCGCCACCAAGACCGACGATTGAGACAAGGTAGACCTGTGGGTACGTACAGCCCGAAGCCGGGTGAAATCGAGCGTCAGTGGGTCGTCATCGACGCCGCTGACGTCGTGCTGGGCCGCTTGGCGACCCACGCCGCCACTATCCTGCGCGGCAAGCACAAGCCGACCTTCGCGCCGCACGTCGACACGGGTGACTTCGTGATCGTCGTCAACGCTGGCAAGGTCGCCCTGACCGGCAACAAGCGTCAGGACAAGAAGGCCTACCGGCACTCGGGCTTCCCGGGCGGCCTCAAGCAGGTCTCCTACGACGAGCTGCTGGACAAGCGGCCCGAGCGGGCGGTCGAGCTCGCCGTCAAGGGCATGCTCCCGCACAACCGGCTGGGTCGGAAGCTGATCAGGAAGCTCAAGGTGTACGCCGGTCCCGAGCACCCGCACGCCGCGCAGCAGCCGGTCCCGTTCGAGATCAAGCAGATCGCGCAGTGAGCGCAGGCGAAGGAACCACTGTGACTGAGACCACCAACGAAGCCGCCGTCGAGGCCCCCGAGGCCGTCGAGGTTGTCGAGGTCGTTCACGAGACCTCCACCCCGGCGCCGGCGCCCGCCAAGGCGCCCAAGAGCACCCCGCGTCACGACCGGCCGATCCAGACCGTCGGTCGCCGCAAGGAGGCGATCGTCCGCGTCCGCCTCGTCGCCGGCACCGGCAAGTTCACGCTGAACGGCCGCGACCTGGAGACCTACTTCCCGAGCAAGGTGCACCAGCAGCTCATCCGCGAGCCGCTCGTGGTGGCCGAGCGCACGGACAACCTCGACGTCATCGCGAACCTGCGCGGCGGCGGCGTCACCGGCCAGGCCGGCGCGCTGCGCCTCGCGATCGCCCGCGCGATCTGCGACCTCGACATCGACGACCGCCCGGCGCTGAAGAAGGCCGGCTTCCTCACCCGTGACGCCCGGGTCAAGGAGCGCAAGAAGTACGGCCTCAAGAAGGCCCGCAAGGCTCCGCAGTACTCGAAGCGTTAAGCTTCCAGGCTCGACCCGCGATGGCGCGTCTCTTTGGCACGGACGGCGTGCGTGGACTGGCGAACGGTTCACTCACTGCCGGACTTGCTCTGGAACTCGCCGAAGCGGCGTCGGTCGTCTTCAGCACTGGCCGCCAGGCCGAGGCACGTCGTGCCTCTGGCCGGCGGCCTTTTGCTGTGATTGCGCGGGATCCGCGCATCTCGGGCGAGTTCCTTAGCGCCGCGGTCGCCGCGGGTCTGGCCGGCTCGGGCGTGGACGTGCTGGACGCCGGCGTCTTGCCGACTCCCGCGGCGGCATTCCTGGTGGCGGATATTGAAGCTGACTTTGGGGTCATGGTGTCGGCCTCGCACAATCCGGCCCCCGACAACGGCATCAAGTTCTTCGCGGCCGGTGGTGTCAAGCTGCCGGATCGTGTTGAGGACCTGATCGAATCCACGATGGGCAAGCGCATCCTGACTCCGACCGGCGGCGACGTCGGCCGGATTCGCCGCTTCGCCGACGCTGAAGACCGCTATGCGCTGCACTTGCTCAGCGCGCTGCCACACAAGCTGGATGGCTTGCACGTGGTGCTGGACTGCGCCAACGGCGCGGCCGCTGGGGTAAGTCCGCGAGTGTTCCGCGACGCCGGCGCCAAGGTCACCGTCATCGGTGCGGACCCGGACGGCCTCAACATCAACGACGGTGTGGGTTCGACGCACCTGGAGCAGTTGCAGCGCGCGGTGCTCGAGCACGGTGCCGACATCGGTGTCGCACACGACGGCGATGCGGATCGCTGTCTGGCCGTTGACGCCCAAGGCAATGTCGTCGATGGTGACCAGATCATGGCGATCCTGGCGATCTCGATGCAGCGCCGCGGCCTGCTTCGGCACAACACCCTGGTCGCCACGGTGATGAGCAACCTGGGTCTGAAGCATGCAATGGCCGCGAATGGCATTGCTGTCCGGGAGACCCGCGTGGGGGACCGCTACGTGCTCGAAGAGCTGAATGCGGGCGGCTACGCGCTCGGCGGTGAGCAGTCGGGTCACGTGATCATGAGCGACTTCGCTACCACCGGCGATGGGATCCTCACCGGCCTGCTGCTGATGGCCGAAATGGCCGAGACCGGGAAGTCCTTGGCCGAGCTCGCCTCGGTGATGACGGTCTTCCCGCAGGTGCTGATCAACGTCCGCGTCGAGGACGGCGCGGGCCTGGCCGATGACGACGAAATCGCTCGTGCCGTCGTGACCGCCAAGGAGCAACTGGGCTCGACGGGCCGTGTGTTGCTGCGACCTTCTGGCACCGAGCCACTGGTGCGGGTGATGGTCGAGGCGGCGGATGCGGACGCTGCGCGGTCGATCGCGCAAGATCTGGCCTCGGTGGTCGAGCAGCGCCTCGGCGCCTAGTCACCGGAGGGCTTGCCTCGGCAAGCCACGGCGAGCGCAGGCTTACAGCTTGCGCAGCAGCACCGTCTGCACGGTGTGGTCAGCGTCCTTGCGCAGCACCAGCGTGGCCCGGCTGCGCGTCGGCTCGATGTTTTCGCGCAGGTTCGGCGCGTTAATGGTGCTCCAGAGTTCGCGGGCGCGAGCGAGAGCCTCGTCCTCGGTCAATGAGGCGTAGCGGTGGAAGTACGAGTTCGGATTCGTGAAGGCGCCGCGCTGCAGTTTCAGGAAGCGCGACTCGTACCACTGCGCAACATGCGCTTCTTCGGCGTCCACATAAATCGAGAAGTCGAACAGGTCGCTCAGGGCCAGTTCCGTGCCGGGGCGCGGCGGCTGCAGCACGTTCAAGCCCTCGAGGATGAGGATGTCGGGTCGCCGCACGATCACGCTGGAACTCGGCACGATGTCGTAGGCCAGGTGGGAGTAGAAGGGGGCACGCACCTCGGCGGCGCCGGCCTTGATCGCGGCCACGAATTCCACCAGCGCACGCTGGTCGTAGGATTCCGGGAACCCCTTGCGATGCATGATGCCGCGCGCTTCGAGTTCTGCGTTCGGGTAGAGGAATCCGTCGGTGGTCACCAGTTCTACCCGGGGCGTGTCCTCCCAACGCGAGAGCAGTTCACGCAGCAGACGCGCAATGGTGGACTTGCCGACCGCGACGGAGCCTGCGACCGCGATGATGAAGGGTGTGCGGCTGGCGCGCTCACCGAGGAAGTCGCTGGTTTCGCGATGCAGGCGGCGAGCCGCACCCGCGTACAGATTCAGCAGCCGACTCAGCGGGTGGTAGACCTCCGCCACCTCATGCAGGTCTAGTTGATCACCGAGGCCACGGAGGGCGTGCAGTTCGGACTCACGCAGCGGCAACGCAGTGGACGGGGCGAGTTCAGCCCATTCCCGACGGCGCACCTCAATGTATGGGCTCTCAGTTCCAAGCCCAAAGGGGTTCGCCGCCGCTGACATCCCTTGTATCTTATGCTCCGGGGGCACCCTCGGCAGACCTTCACCGTCCCGTTATCTTGCTTGGACTAGGATCGAACCCATGTGTGGAATCGTGGGTTACGTGGGTGGGCGTGACACAGTCAACATCCTGCTCGGCGGTTTGCGTCGGCTGGAGTACCGAGGCTATGACTCGGCTGGCGTGGCCGTTATTGACGACGAAGGTCACCTGGACGTGCGCAAGCGCGCCGGTAAGCTGCAGGTACTCGCCACGGACCTCACCGAGCATCCGCTGCCGGGCGGCAACACCGGCATCGCCCACACCCGCTGGGCAACCCACGGTGGCCCGACCGATGTGAACGCACACCCGCACCTTGCCGACGGTGGCAAGCTTGCGGTGATTCACAACGGCATCATCGAGAACTTCGCCGCGTTGAAGCAGGAACTGCTCGACCTTGGCTACACCTTCCAGAGCGAAACCGACACCGAGGTGGCGGCGGTGCTGCTGGGCCACGAGTATCAGCAGCTCGGTGACCTCGAGGCGGCCTTCCGCGCGGTGGTGCGCCGTCTGCACGGTGCCTTCACGCTGCTGGCCGTGCACCAGGACCAGCCCGGCCTGGTTGTGGGTGCTCGCCGCAACTCGCCGCTGGTGATCGGCCTCGGTGACGGTGAGCAGTTCCTCGGTTCCGATGTCGCGGCCTTTGTCGAGCACACCCGCCGTGCCATGGCGATCGGTCAGGACCAGATGGTCTCCATTACCGCCGACACCGTGCGAGTGAGCGACTTCGACGGCAACCCGGTCGAGGCCGAAGAATACGAGGTCGCCTGGGATGCGAGTGCGGCCGAAAAGGGCGGTTGGTCCTCGTTCATGGCCAAGGAAATTCACGAGGAGCCGGACGCGGTGGCGAACACCCTGCGCGGCCGCCTCGTGGACGGCACCATCTCGCTGCCGGAGTTGGCGCGGGTGGATGACGAGTTCCTGCGCACCATCGATCGCATCGTGATTCTGGCCTGTGGCACTGCGTCATACGCGGGCTTGGTCGGAAAGTATGCCATTGAGAAGTGGGCGCGCATCCCGGTGGACGTCGAACTCTCGCACGAGTTCCGCTACCGCGACCCCGTGCTCGGTCCGAACACGCTCGTGGTATCGGTAAGCCAGTCCGGCGAGACGATGGACACCCTGATGGCCGTCAAGTACGTCCGCGAGCGCGGCGCACGCACCATCTCGATCTGCAACACGCAGGGCGCCACGATCCCGCGCGAGTCGGATGCGGCGCTGTACACGCACGCGGGCCCCGAAGTCGCGGTTGCCTCGACGAAGGCCTTTGTCGCCCAGGTCACTGCCCTGTATCTGCTGGGTCTGCACCTGGCGAAACTGCGTGGCACGCTCAGCGATGCGCAGATCGCCGAGCAGGCCGAGGAGCTCTCCAGCCTGCCGCAGAAAATTGAGCGCGTGATTGAGGGCAGCGAACCGGTCCGGCAGTTGGCGCGTTGGATGGCGGACACCTCCTCGGTGCTGTTCCTGGGGCGCAACGCTGGCTACCCGGTGGCACTTGAAGGCGCATTGAAGCTGAAGGAACTGGCCTACATTCACGCCGAAGGCTTCGCCGCCGGTGAACTGAAGCACGGCCCGATCGCGCTCATTGAGCCAGGCCAGGCGGTGTTCGTGCTGGTGCCGAGCCCACGTCCGGCCGATTCGCTGCACGCCAAAGTGATCTCGAACATTCAGGAGATCAAGGCTCGCGGTGCTCGCGTGATCGCGATCGCGGAAGAGGGCGATGTGGCCGTACTGCCCTTCGCCGACGAGATCGTCCGCATTCCGCTGGCAGCCGCGCCATTCGAGGCGGTGCTGGCGGTGGTGCCGTTGCACTTCTTCGCGATGGAACTTGCTGGCGCCAAGGGTCTGGACGTCGACCAGCCGCGTAACCTGGCCAAGTCCGTCACCGTCGAATAGGGTGGCGTCATGATCGCCGGGATCGGGGTCGACGTCGTTGCGGAGGACCGGTTCCTGCGCGCGCTGGAACGGACCCCTGCGCTGCGAGAGCGACTCTTCCTGCCCGGTGAACGGCATCTGGCACCGCTGTCCTTGGCGGCGCGCTTCGCGGCCAAGGAGGCGGCGCTGAAGGCGCTCGGTGACGTGCCCGGCTTCTCGTGGCAGCAGATCGAGGTGGTTGGCGGCTCTGGCACGCAGCCGCAACTGCAGTTCCACGGGGCAACCGCCGAGGTCGCGGCCGACCGCGGTGTCACCCGGAGCCTGCTGAGTCTGAGCCACGACGCGGGACTGGCCGTGGCCATGGTGGTCTTGGAAGCGGCGGGGTAGCCATGGCCGCGTTGGCGCGACGCATCGTGCACCGTGAGGTGCTGCTGCAGCATTGGCAGCGGTTGCAGGCTGACCGAAGCACGCCGCTGCTGGACCTCGATGCTGATGCGTGGGGTCTTGGCGCGGTGGACGTGGCGAGCCTGCTGGCCGAACTCGGCGCTCGCAGCGCGGTGGTGTCGCGACCGGATCGGGTGGCAGCCGTGGCCGCGGACTTGACCACGCACGGTGTGCCGCTGGCGCTGACTGCCGACGAGGCGTCCGTTGCTGCCGCAGTCGCCACCATGCCCGTCTTCCTCAGCGACGCGGTCTCGCTGCAGGCTCGGGTACTCCGACTCAAGCGGGTGCCCGCCGGGACGGGCGTGTCCTATGGTCACCGCTACGTGACGCCCGCGGATACCGCCTTGGCGCTGCTCTGCATCGGCTATGCCGACGGTATTGACCGCGCGGCCGGTGGTCACTGCGAGGTGCTCATTGCGGGGCAGCGACGACCGATCGTGGGCCGTGTGGCAATGAATGTGCTGGTCGTCGACCTTGGCCTGGCCCTCGCCGACGAGGTGTCGTTGGGGGACTGGGGCACCTTGTTCGGGCCGGTCGAGGCGGGTGCGCCGACGGTCGCGGACTGGGCCACCGGCCTGGGTACCCAGCCTGCCGCCGTGGTGACCGCGCTCAGCCCAACCCTGCAGCGGGAGTGGCGATGACTGAGCCGCAGCTGAGTGAGCTGATCGTTGATCACGCCGCGATCCGGCACAACCTCGCCGTGCTCCGCGACCACGTGGCCCCGGCAGAACTCATGCTGGTCGTCAAGGCCGACGCCTATGGTCATGGCCTGCGCGAGGTCGCTGCCACTGGCCTGGCCGCGGCCGTGCCATGGCTCGGGGTGCTCACGGTGCCGAACGGCCTGCTGCTGCGCTCTCTTTGGTTCAGCGACGAGGTGCCGGCCACGCAGCAGCCTCGGCTGTTTGCCTGGTTGCTCGATCCGGATGATGATCTGGAGCACGCTGTTGCGGGCGGCATCGAACTGGGCGTTTCCACCGTCGAGCAGATTGCGCGCATCCGCGCCGCGGCGAGTGCGGTGGGACGTCTCGCTCGCGTGCACCTGAAATTCGACAGCGGCCTCGCCCGCGATGGCGCCACTGCGGCGGAATGGCCCGAACTGGTCGCCGCCGCGGTGGCAGGACAGGACGAAGGTGACCTCGCGTTGGTGGCGGCGTGGTCGCACCTGGCTGAAGCCTCCGAGGACGAGGACGCTCTGGCCCGCAAGCGCTACCTCGACGCGGTGCGCGCCGCCGAGGAAGCGGGGGCACGGTTCGAGTTGCGGCACTTGGCCGCGAGTTCGGCGAGCTGGCTGCGGCCCGACTTCCGCCTCGACCTGGTCCGCGTCGGTGCACACGCCTATGGCATCCCGGTGCCGGACGGGCTGACGGCGCGCGACATGGGGCTGGTGCCGGCGCTGAGCCTGCGTTCCAGGGTGACCGAGGTGCGCGATGGCGTCGCGACGGTGCCACTGGGCTGGCTCGACGGCTTGCCCGCTGGTCGCCTCGACGGTGCAGCGGTGGGCATCGCGGGGCAGCGCTATCCGGTGCGCCCCGGCAGCATGGCCGCTGCTGAGTTCCAAGTCGACCTGCCCGCGGGCGCTCGTGTGGCCGCTGGCGACGAGGTCTGGGTCTTTGGTGCTGGTATCCACGGCGAACCCACGGTCAACGAATGGGCAGATGCGGCGGGTACCATCGGTGAGGAACTGGTGTGCCGCATCGGAGTGCGGCTTCCTCGACGCCATATCGGAGGCGATGCGTGACCGAGCTGCAGGAAACGGTGCTGCTGGAGCAGACCGCAGACACCCCGGAAGCGCTCGCCGGTATCGGCCGCCAACTGGCTGCCTCGCTGCGCGCCGGCGATCTGCTGGTCTTGACCGGCCCGCTCGGTGCTGGCAAGACCACCTTCACTCGTGGCCTCGCCGAGGGCCTCAACGTTCGCGGTACGGTCTCGAGCCCGACCTTCGTGATCGCCCGCACCCACCCGAGCCTGGTCGGCGGTCCCGACTTGATTCACGTGGATGCGTATCGACTGCCTGGACCGGCAGAACTGGACGATCTCGGCCTGGACTACCAGGCGTCCGTCACCGTCGTGGAGTGGGGTGACGGTTACCTTGACGGCGTGGCCGAATCCTGGCTCGAAGTGCTCATCGAGCGGCCGCTGGGACTCGGTGGCGACCTCGACCCCATGCTTGAGGAAGAGGCCGACCCGGACGAGACCATCGTGGAGCCGCGCCAGGTCCGCATCGTGGGCTGGGGCCCGCGCTGGGCGGAGCAGTCATGATTCTTGCCATGGACACCTCCGGCGGCACCGTCGTGGGGTGGCGAGACGCCACGTCCGGTCGCACCGCGGGCTACCTCAGCGAGAACCCACGCGGGCACGCGGAAACCATCGGACCCGCCATCGCGCAAGTCCTCCACGAGGCCGAGGTGACCCCGCAACAGATTTCGGTCGTCGCCGTGGGCATGGGCCCCGGCCCCTTCACCGGTCTGCGCATCGGTATTGCTGCCGCGCGAGCCTTCGCCCTGGGGCGCGGCGTATCGGTGACCGCGCTGGCCAGTCACGATGCGATCGCGCTGGCGTGGTACCTCGCTGGCGGCGAGGGCGAGTTGCTGGTTGCCACCGATGCCCGCCGTCGCGAGCGGTTCTGGACCCGCTACAGCGGCCTCGACGCCGACGGCCTGCCAGTCGTGGTGGCCGGACCCGCCCTGGCGCCCACAACTGAGCTGCCTGCGGCCGCGCACGCCGTGGTGGACGAGCCCATCAGTCCGGACGCGCTCACCGAGCTCGCCCACCGCGCGGTGGTGGCTGGCCGGATCGGCCCCGCGCAGCCGGTCTACCTGCGCTCGCCAGATGTGACGCTCTCTCCCGCGAAGGGCGTCACCGGATGACGTGGGTCCTGCGTCGTGCCACCGCGGCCGATGTGCCGGCGATTATGGCGATCGAGCACGCCTCCTTCCCGACCGATGCCTGGAGCGAGGAACTCATGCTCGCCGAGGTCACCGGCGTGAACGGCGAGTATTTCGTGGCGGTCGCCCAGGACGACTTCGCGAACCCTGATGCCCCGATCGCGGGCTATGCCGGCCTGCTGGTTGCCGGTGAGCAAGCGGACCTACAGACCATTGCGGTGCGGGAGGATCTGCGCGGACGGGGCATTGGTCGACTGCTGGCTGGCCACGTCCTGGCCCGCGCCCAGCAGCGCGGTGCCCGCGAGATCTTCCTCGAGGTGCGCGCTGATAACCCGGTCGCCGAGGGGCTGTACACCGACCTCGGCTTCACCCGGATCGCCGTGCGCCCGAACTACTACCAGCCCGACGGTGTCGACGCGCATGTGATGCAGCGGCCGCTGACAGAGGGGAGCCCCACCGTGGTGCAGACCACTGGCAAGGCCGAGCCGCTCGTGCTCGGCATCGAGACCTCCTGCGACGAGACCGGCGTCGGCATCGTACGCGGCAGCACGCTGCTCGCGAACGCGGTTGCCTCCTCCATGGACGAGCACGCCCGCTTCGGTGGCGTGGTGCCAGAGATCGCGGCCCGCGCACACGTCGAGGCGATCGAGTCCACGATCGCCAAGGCGCTCGGTGACGCGCAGGTCTCGCTCGACGACCTCGACGCCATCGCGGTCACCGCTGGCCCGGGCCTCGGCGGCGCGCTCATGGTCGGGGTCGCGGCGGCGAAGGCGCTGAGCATCGCCACCGGCAAACCGTTGTACGCGGTGAATCACCTCGCGGGCCACGTTGCCGCCGACATCATCGCGGACGGTGCGCTGCAACTGCCTGCCGTGGCGCTGCTGGTGTCCGGCGGGCACACCTCGCTGCTGCTGGTGCGCGACCTCGCCGGGGACATCGAACTGCTGGGCGAGACCATCGACGATGCCGCGGGCGAGGCCTTTGACAAAGTGGCGCGTCTGCTCGGCCTCGGCTACCCGGGCGGCCCGGCGATCGACCGGATGGCGGACCAGGGCGACCCGAGCGCTATCCGGTTCCCGCGCGGCCTGAGTAAGGGCGACGATCTGCGACGCCACCGCTACGATTTCTCCTTCTCCGGGCTGAAGACCGCCGTGGCCCGTTGGGTGGAGAACCGCCAGGCGGCGGGGCTCGAGATCCCGGTCGCGGACGTCGCCGCGGGCTTCCGCGAGGCGGTCGCCGACGTGCTCACCGCGAAGGCGATCATGGCGTGCGAGGACCACGGCATCACTCGGATGCTACTCGCCGGTGGGGTGGCCGCGAACGCGAGGGTGCGCAACCTGCTGGCCGAGCGCTGCGCCGCAGCTGGGGTTGAACTCGTGGTGCCGCCGCTGTCGCTCTGCACCGACAATGGGGCGATGATTGCAGCGCTGGGCGCACGCTTGGTGCAGGCCGGGAATGCACCCTCCGGCCTCGACTTCGGCGCCGACTCGTCGCTGCCGGTGACGACCGTGCAGATGGCGTAGCGAGCGCCTGGACAGGGGCGACGTCTGGGGCGTCATGCCCGGCTGCCCCGGTGTCCGAGCCCTACTGCGCGGGCGGGAACTCCATTCGGTCCGCCAGGATCGCCCGGTGGCGGCCGTCGATGCGAGTCAGGAACAGCGTCGCCGACTCGTCGCCCTGCAACTTCAACGCCTTGCGCAGGGTAGCCGGGTCGTGGTCGGTGCCACGCTTCTTGATTTCGAGGCTGCCGATGCCGAGTTCTCGCAGCCGCTTGGCGATCTTCACGGTGTCCAGCGGCATGGTCTCGCGTACCCGGAAGCAAGTGGCAAAGGGTGAGTCGATAGCTACGTCCGAGGAGAGGTAGGCGATGGCTCCGCTCATCATCCGGGCATCGCCCAGGTGTTCGGCCAGCAGCCCGATCAGGCGGGCGCGAATCACGGCGCCATCCGGCTCGTACAAGTAGTCCCCGAGTGCGGCGACTGGCACGTCCGGTGCGTCGCCGTCCGCCGCGAGCTCGGCCGCGGCCCCGTCCTGCCGGATGACCAGGGCACTGCGACGGATGCCGTCGCGGGCGAGTGGGCCGGACCAGAGGGCGAGTTCCACCACCTCGCCGCGGTCGGACACCCACTGCGCTTCGGCCCACTGCGGGATCAGGTCGCGATCCAGCGCTGGGGCCAGTTTGATGCCGGCGGGCATCCGCACCGCCAGCTCGAAGGCGAAGTTGAGGCTGGGGGAGTACTCGTTCGGGTCGTGCAGGCGGCGGGTGCGGCCACCGGCGGTGCTGCGGCGAGCCGGGTCCAGCCAGACCGAGTCCGCCTCGCCGAGCGGGAAGTCGGTCACATCCGCGTGGTGGACCTGCGCGGTGTCAAAGGCGGCGAGGTTGAAGGCCGCGATAGCTGCGGTCGCCTCGTCGCGTTCCACGGCATCCACCCGCAGCCCGAGCGCCGACAGCGCCAGCGCATCGCCGCCGATGCCGCAGCCGAGGTCGGCCACATGCTGCAGCCCAGCATCCCGGAACCGGGCGGCATGTCGAGCCGCGACGGCGAATCGGGTGGCCTGCTCGAGTCCTGCCTCGGTAAAGAGCATGGTTTCTGCGAAGGGGCCGAACTTGGCTTCCGCCCGACGGCGCAGCCGCGACTGGTTCATCACCGCGGCAACGAGTTCGGGGGAATGACCAGCGGCACGCAGGCTCGTGACGGTCTTGAGCACGTCGTCTGCACCCCGGTACTCCGGCAACGAGGCCAGCAAAGCGAGCCCTTCGGGGCTGAGTAGGGTCAAAACCTCGTCGCGCTGCACGCTACCAATCTAGCCATCGAAGGCCGCTAGCACTCGCCTTGCGTGAGTGCCAATGGCCGGACTACAGTTGAATCTGGCACTCACCATGTGAGTGTGCTAATTCAGGCAAATCGTTTCGTACGTAGAAAGCAGAGGTCGACCGTGTCGGTTTCCATCAAGCCGCTCGAGGATCGCATCGTGATCAAGCAGGTTGAGGCCGAGCAGACCACCGCATCCGGCCTGGTCATCCCGGACTCCGCCAAGGAGAAGCCGCAGCAGGGTGAAGTTGTTGCCGTCGGCCCCGGCCGCGTCGACGACAACGGCAACCGCATTCCGCTCGACGTCAACGTTGGCGACCGAGTGATCTACTCGAAGTACGGCGGCACCGAGATCAAGCTCGGCGCTGAGGAGTACCTGGTGCTCTCGGCCCGCGACGTGCTCGCGGTCCTCGCCTAAGTCTTCGGCATACACGCTGACAGAAAGACCCGCCTGCTGGCGGGTCTTTCTGCATTCCAGGCGAGGTGTCTGGAGCGCTACGATTGGTACTTCCGCACCCGGAGGAGAAGCGAGCTAGTGTCTACCGCACACACTGCACGCCGCAGCACTGCCGCGGCCATCGTTGCCGTCGCCGCCTTGCTGCTGACCGCGTGCGCCGCTGGCCCCATCGAGCCCATGACGCTCACGGTCGCGACCGCGCTGCCGCTGACGGCAGACCCGCAGGTGTCCGACGATGAAGAAGGCGCCGAGGCGCCAGGGCGCGTTCCGCTTACCGGTTCCGGCCCTGCCGCCGAGGCCGGCGTCGCCCTCGCCATCCAGCACATCAATGCCGCCGGTGTGCCGCTGACCGCGCAGGCCAGTTACCACGACGCTGGCGCCGGAGACGCCACGTTGATTCGCGCTCTGGCCGGGCAACTGGGCGCGGCCAATGTGGTGATTGGTCCCAACGACCCGGCGCAGATTCAGGCGGTGCTCGCCGAGCTGACCGAATCCAAGACGCTGATCGTCTCCCCAGGGGACACCACATCCGTCGCGAACACCTGGGAAGACGCCGGGCTGTACTGGCGCACCGCAGCTCCCGAGACGCTGCAGGCCGGTGCGATTGCCGAACGGCTGCCGCTCGGCTCGATCGCCAACCTCGTGATTGTCACCATTAACGACGACCGGCACAAGGAACTCGTCCGGGCGATCACCAGCAAGGTCAATGCCGAAGGCAGTCGCATCCTGGAAGCGATCGCGATCGACCCCGAGGCGGGCATCTTTTTCGCCACCGCCGACAAGGCCCTGGCCTGGAAGGGTGATGGCATCATCGTGCTGGCCGGGCCGCATGAGTCCGGCTCCCTGGTCGATATCTTGCTGGGTGCTGGTTACCCGGCCGACCAGATCACCCTCGTCGACGAGAACCTGGTCTCCTATCAGGATGCACCGCTGAACCGCTCCTTTGCCGGGGTGCAGGGCATTGCGCCGCGACCGCAGCTGCCCGAGGCGTTCCAACAGGAACTGCGCGAGGCATACGTGGCGCTGCACCCGGAACTGGCTGAGACCGACCCGGACCTCACGGTGCTCGGTGACCTGCGGGGTGCCGCCGAAGCCTATGACGCCGTGGTCACCGCTGCACTCGCGGCGATGGCGGCCCGCTCGGTCCAGGGGGACGCGATTGCCGGCAAGCTGATCGAGGTGACGACGACCCGTGAAGGCGCCGTCACCTGCACCAGCTTCGCCGCATGCGCCAAGTTGCTGATCGATGGGCAGCAGATTGACTACAACGGTGTGACCGGTGGCATTGCCTTCGGCCGCGACCGCACGCCGACCGAGTTCACCATCCCCACCTTCGTGTACAGCAAGGACCGCAGCTTCAGCGTGGTGGTCGAGCAGAGCGATGACGGCTCGGGTGGGGATTCCGACGAGGCCACGGACGCCACCAAGGACTGATAACGAAGCGATCTCTGGCCTCGCCCTGGAATACGACACTCAGGCGCGAGGTTATAGAATCGCGTATCCCGACAACGCGCTGCGAAAGAGGAACGATGGACGAGCACGACCCGTTCGGATTCACCGGATTGACCTACGACGACGTCATGCTCCTGCCCGGGCACACGGACGTGATCCCGAGTGAAGCCAACACGGCGTCGCGCCTGACTCGCCGAATCTCGGTAGCAGCCCCGCTGATTTCCAGCGCCATGGACACCGTCACCGAAGCGCGCATGGCGATCGCCATGGCCCGGCAGGGTGGTCTGGGTGTGCTGCACCGCAACCTCTCCATCCAGGACCAGGCCGAGCAGGTCGACAAGGTCAAGCGCAGCGAGTCGGGCATGATCACGAACCCGGTGACCACGCGTCCGGACGCGACCGTCGCCGAGGTGGACGAACTCTGTGGCCGCTTCCGCGTCTCGGGTCTGCCGGTCGTCGAAGCTGACGGCACGCTGGTCGGCATCATCACCAACCGCGACATGCGCTTCGTCTCGCCGTTCGAGAAGTCGACCACGCTGGTGCGTGACGTCATGACAAAGGCCCCGCTGATCACCGCCCCCGAAGGCATCGATCCGGACGGCGCGGTGGCGCTCTTCGCACAGCACAAGATCGAGAAACTGCCGCTGGTGGACGCCCAGGGTCGGCTTACCGGCCTGATCACTGTCAAGGACTTCGACAAGTCCGAGCAGTACCCGAACGCCACCAAGGATGATGAAGGCCGCCTGCGCGTGGGCGCCGCCATCGGCTTCTTCGGCGACGCCTGGGACCGCGCGGGTGCACTGCGGGACGCCGGTGTCGACATCATCGTCGTGGACACCGCCAACGGCGACAGCGCGGGTGTGCTCGACATCATTGCTCGACTCAAGGCCGATCCGGCCTTCGCGCACATTGACGTGATCGGTGGCAACGTCGCGACCCGCTCCGGCGCGCAGGCGCTCATCGACGCTGGTGCGGACGCCGTCAAGGTGGGCGTTGGCCCGGGCTCGATCTGCACCACCCGCGTGGTGGCCGGTGTCGGTGTGCCGCAGGTGACCGCTGTCTACCAGGCCAGCCTCGCCGCCCGCGCCACCGGAACCCCGGTGATCGCTGATGGTGGCCTGCAGTACTCCGGTGACATCGCCAAGGCCCTGGTTGCTGGCGCCGACACCGTGATGCTCGGCTCGCTCCTGGCCGGTACCGATGAAAGCCCCGGCGACCTGATCTACGTCAATGGCAAGCAGTTCAAGTCCTATCGAGGCATGGGATCGCTCGGCGCGCTGCAGACCCGTGGCAAGAAGACCTCGTACTCGCGGGACCGCTACTTCCAGGCTGACGTGCCGAGCGACGAGCAGCTCATCGCTGAGGGCATCGAAGGCAAGGTGCCCTACCGTGGCCCGGTCGGCTCGGTGGTCTACCAGTTGCTCGGCGGTTTGCGGCAGTCGATGTTCTACACCGGCGCTCGCACCATCGAGGAACTCAAGGCCAAGGGCCAGTTCGTCCGGATTACGCCGGCGGGCCTCAAGGAGAGCCACCCGCACGACATCCAGATGGTCGTTGAGGCGCCGAACTATCGGAGCTAGCCGACGAACAGTCAGCAGACAGCGGTAGGCTGTTCCGGTGACTGAGATCGAGATCGGCCGTGCCAAGCGTGCTCGTCGCGCCTTCGCTTTTGACGATGTTGCTATCGTTCCCTCCCGCCGCACCCGCGACCCGCGGGACGTATCGGTGAGCTGGTCGATCGATGCGTATAAGTTCGACATTCCGGTGCTCGGCGCCCCGATGGACTCGGTGGTCTCGCCGAAGACCGCGATCGAACTCGGCCGTCTCGGTGGCCTCGGCGTGCTCGACCTTGAGGGCGTCTGGACGCGCTACGAGGATCCGGAACCGATCCTCGAGGAACTGCGCTCGCCGAACGCCACCACCAAGCGCCTGCAAGAGCTGTACTCCGAGCCGATCAAGCCGGAACTGGTGGCCGCCCGCCTCGCCGAAATCCGTGCCGCTGGCGTCACGGTGGCTGGCGCCTTGTCCCCGGCGCGCACCCAGGAACTCTACGAAACCGTCGTTAAGGCTGGCGTCGACCTGTTCGTGATCCGTGGCACCACGGTGTCGGCAGAGCACGTGTCGAAGAACCGCGAGCCGCTGAACCTGAAGAAGTTCATCTATGAACTCGACGTCCCCGTCATCGTGGGCGGCGCCTCGACCTACACCGCTGCCCTGCACCTGATGCGCACCGGTGCCGCCGGTGTCCTGGTGGGCTTCGGTGGTGGCGCGGCCTCCACCACCCGCACCGCCCTCGGCATCCACGCCCCGATGGCCAGCGCCGTCGCCGACGTGGCCGGTGCCCGCCGCGACTACATGGACGAATCCGGCGGTCGCTACGTGCACGTGATCGCCGACGGTGGCCTCGGCACCTCGGGCGATATCGTCAAGGCGATCGCCTGCGGCGCCGACGCTGTGATGCTCGGCTCCACGCTGGCCCGTTCCAGCGAGGCGCCCGGCCAGGGCTGGCACTGGGGCGCCGAGGCGCACCACCCGGAACTCCCGCGTGGCCACCGCGTCCAGGTCGGTTCCACCGCCCCGCTCGAGCAGATCCTGTACGGTCCGGCCTCGGTTGCCGACGGCACCGCCAACCTGATTGGCGCCTTGCGGCACGCAATGGCCACCACTGGCTACTCTGACCTCAAGGAATTCCAGCGCGTCGAGGTCGTCGTCGCGCCGTATCACGCAGGCTAGCCCGGCAGGTCCGGCCAGGTCAGGAGGAACCATGGCAGCGCCCCGTAGCAGTAGCGACAAGCCCGTCTCGACGCGCTCAGTGTCGATTTCGGACAAGCTGGGCCCGGCGGAGCGCGCCGCGGCCATCGAGGTGCTGCGCACCAAGGAGTTGGACGTCCTGGTCATCGGTGGCGGCATCGTCGGCACCGGCTCGGCACTGGACGCGGTCACTCGCGGCTTGCGCACCGGCATCGTCGAGGCCAGGGACTGGGCCAGTGGCACGTCGAGCCGCTCCAGCAAACTCATCCACGGTGGCATTCGGTACCTGGAGCAACTGGACTTCCGCCTTGTCCGCGAGGCCCTGATCGAACGCGGCCTGCTGCTGGACCGTATCGCCCCGCATCTGGTGCGCCCGGTCCGCTTCCTCTATCCGCTGACGCACCGCGTCTGGGAACGCGCCTACATCGGCGCGGGCATGAGCCTGTATGACGCTTTTAGCTGGACCGGCGGTCGACCGCCCGGCGTTCCGCACCACCGGCACCTGACCCGCAACCAAGTGCTGCGCGCCGCACCGAGCCTCAAGCGCAACGTCTTCACCGGCGCTCTGGCCTACTACGACGCCCAAGTGGACGATGCCCGCTATGTGGCGACCCTGGCCCGCACTGCGGCCGCCTACGGAGCGCACGCGGCCAACCGGGTGCGGGTCACCGGCTTCCTGCGGGAAGGTCAGCGTGTCGTCGGCGTCCACGCCCAGGACCTCGAGTCCGGTGAGCGCTTCCAGATCCGCGCCAAGCAGGTCGTCAACGCCACCGGCGTGTGGACCGACGACGTGCAGGCGATGGTGGGCGAGCGCGGCAAGTTCCGGGTTCGCGCCTCGAAGGGTATCCACCTGGTGGTGCCGCGCGACCGCTTCCACTCCAAGCTCGGTCTGCTGCTGCGCACCGAGAAGAGCGTGCTGTTCGTGATTCCGTGGGGTCGGCACTGGCTGATTGGCACCACCGACACCGACTGGAACCTCGACAAGGCCCACCCGGCAGCTACCGCCGCCGACATTGATTACCTGCTCGAGCACGTGAACCAGGTGCTGGCCGTACCCCTGACCCGGGACGACGTCGAGGGGGTATACGCGGGACTACGCCCGCTGCTGGCTGGCGAGAGCGAAGAGACCAGCCAGCTCAGCCGCGAGCATATTGTGGCGCACTCAGTCCCGGGCCTGGTGGCTGTTGCCGGTGGCAAGTTCACCACCTACCGCGTGATGGCCAAGGATGCCATTGACGCCGTCGCGCAGGGACTGGACATGCGCGTGCCCGCGAGCGTCACCGAGGAGGTCTCGCTGCTCGGCGCCGAGGGCTTCGCAGCCGCCTGGAACAAGCGCGGCAAGATTGCCCGTGCCTTCGGCCTGCACCGAGTCCGGGTCGAACACCTGCTGCAGCGCTACGGCACCCGCACGGATGAACTGCTGCAACTGCTGCGAGAGAACCCAGACCTGGCCGCGCCGTTGCCGGGCGCCGACGACTACCTGGCCGTTGAAGTGGTGTATGCCTGCACCCACGAGGGCGCGCTGCACCTGGACGACGTCCTGGCTCGCCGCACCCGCATCTCGATCGAGGCCTGGGACCGCGGCGTTGCCGCAGCGCCGGTGGCGGCTGAACTCATGGCCAAGACCCTCGGCTGGGACCAGGAGCGGACGCAGCGCGAGGTGCAACACTACCTCCGTCGCGTCGAGGCCGAACTCGACAGCCAGCAGCAGCCGGATGACGTGTCCGCAGACCGGGCCCGACTCGCAGCGCCGGACATCGTGCCGATCCTGCAGGACGGCTCGATCGAACACTAGGCGCTCGCCGTCGAGCAGGAACGCCGCGTGCGGGCCTCACCATCCGTTCAGCAGCGGCCGCTGCTTTCCGGCTACCCTGGCTAGGGGGAGAGGCTCAGCGCGCCGGCGACGGCGCACGTTTCAGGAAGAGATGCCGTGCTACGGGTAATGCTCCGGCCCAAGTGGATCGCCATGCTCCTGCTGGCATTGGCGATTTCGGTCGTCTGCGTGCTGCTCAGTGAGTGGCAGATCAGTCGCGCCATCGAACGCGGTGCGCTGTACGCCGAGCCCGAGCCGGTCAAGCAGGTGCAGCCGTTGACGGCGCTGCAGGAGCCGCAGGGCCCCACTCGCGACGCGGCCGCCGGTTCGCCGGTCACGGTCGAGGGGGTCTTCCGGGCGGACACGGACATCGTTGGCGGCCGCTACCAGGGCGACCAGGCTGGCTACTGGGTGGTCAGCCGCCTCGATCTCGAGTCCGGTGCCAGCCTCGCGGTGGCACGCGGCTTCGCGGCCACGCTCGAACAGGCGCGCCAGGTCGCCGCCGAGCTGCCCGACCAGGACGAGTCCGCTGGTCGCGCCAGCATCGCTGGGGTCTTCTTTCCGACGGAGGCGCCGATTACTGGTGACCGGCTCGCCGATGACGTGATTGGCAGCATGTCGACCGCGATCCTGGTTAACCGCTGGCAGGACGTCGCCGACCGGAGCTTCTACAGCGGCTACTTGATCCAGCAGCCGGCGCCAGCGGGCCTGGAGTCGGTGCTGATTCGGCACAGCGAGCCCGACCCCGTCTTCGACTGGCTCAACGTGGTGTACGCGATCGAGTGGATCGTCTTCGCCGGGTTCGCCGTCTTCGTCTGGTACCGCATGGTCCGCGATGAGTGGATCGACGAGCAGGAAGCCGCCCAGGCGGAACCGATAGGATGAACCCCATGCCGCGCACGCCCGACCCCAAGGACTACGACAAGATTCGCCACTCGCTTCGGGCGTATCAAATCATGGCCTGGGTCACCGGTGTCTTCCTGGTGCTGGTCGTGGTGGAAATGGTCATCAAGTATGGCTTCGGCTACGAAATCGACGGCTTCGGTCCGAACGGGTTCCTGAGCCTCGCTCCCTGGGCTCCCGAGCCTGCCCCCAACATGGTCGTTGGGGTCAACCTCTCGGTGCTGGTACTGATCGTGCACGGCTACATCTACGTCGTGTACCTCGTCTGTTCGTTCCTCTTGGTGAACTGGATGCGCTGGCGGACCACGCGGTTCATCCTGATCGCGCTGGGCGGCGTGGTGCCGTTCCTGAGTTTCTTCGTGGAGCACAAGGTCTCGCGGGACGTGCGCGCGAGCCTGGCCACCATGGAACGACCGGCCGTGACCGATACAAAGGCGGGAGCCCGATGACCGAAACCGCACACACCGAGGCGCAGCCCGTCCTCGTCGTTGACTTTGGTGCCCAGTACGCGCAGCTGATCGCTCGCCGCGTGCGTGAGGCCGGCGTCTACTCCGAAATCATTCCGCACACCGCGACCGCGGCTGAGGTGGCGGCCCGCAAGCCCGCCGCCATCGTGCTCTCGGGTGGTCCGGCCAGCGTGTACGAGCCTGGCGCCCCGGTGCTTGACCCGGAGGTGCTCGAACTCGGTGTCCCGGTCTTTGGTATTTGCTACGGCTTCCAGTCGATGGCCCGGGCCCTCGGCGGCGAGGTGGCCAACACCGGGCTGCGCGAGTACGGCGCGACCCCGATGCGGGTGACTGTTCCCGGTTCGATCTTCGACGGGCAGCCCGGCGAGCAGACCGTGTGGATGAGCCACGGCGACCAGGTCGCCACCCCGCCGGCCGGCTTCGAGGTGCTCGCCAGCACCCCGGCCACCCCGGTTGCCGCCTTCGGTTCGCCGGAACGCAAGATGTACGGCGTGCAGTGGCACCCCGAGGTGCAGCACTCCGAGTACGGCCAGAAGGTGCTCGAGCGCTTCCTGCACGACGTTGCCGGCCTGCCGGTCGACTGGAACAGCGGCAACGTCATCGCCGAGCAGGTCGAGCGCATCCGCGCCCAGGTCGGCACCGGCCGCGTCATCGCTGGTCTCTCCGGTGGTGTGGACTCGGCCGTGGCGGCAGCGTTGGTGCACAAGGCGGTTGGCGACCAGCTCGTCTGCGTGTTCGTTGACCACGGCCTGCTGCGCCAGGGCGAGCGCGAGCAGGTGGAGCGCGACTACGTGGCAGCCACTGGTATCCGCCTGGTTACCGTCGACGCCGAAGAGCGCTTCCTCACCGCGCTCGAGGGTGTGAGCGACCCCGAGACTAAGCGCAAGATCATCGGCCGCGAATTCATCCGCGTCTTCGAGCAGGCCCAGGCCGAACTCATCGCCGAGGCCGCCGAGGACGGCGACCCGATCAAGTTCCTGGTGCAGGGCACCCTGTACCCGGACGTGGTCGAGTCCGGCGGCGGCACGGGCACCGCGAACATCAAGAGCCACCACAACGTCGGTGGCCTACCCGAGGACCTCAAGTTCGAACTCGTCGAGCCGCTGCGCACCCTGTTCAAGGACGAGGTGCGCGCCATCGGCCGCGAACTCGGCCTGCCGGAAGCCATCGTGGCGCGCCACCCGTTCCCGGGTCCGGGCCTCGGCATCCGCATCGTGGGTGCGGTGAACAAGGAGCGCCTGGACATCCTGCGTGCCGCTGACGCGATCGTGCGTGAGGAAATCACCGCCGCGGGCCTCGACGCCGAAATCTGGCAGTGCCCGGTCGTGCTGCTCGCTGACGTCCGCTCGGTCGGTGTGCAGGGTGATGGTCGCACCTACGGCCACCCCATCGTGCTGCGGCCGGTCTCCAGCGAGGACGCGATGACGGCCGACTGGAGCCGTCTGCCGTACGATCTGCTGGCTCGGATCTCGAACCGCATCACCAACGAGGTGCGTGAGGTCAACCGCGTCGTGCTGGACGTCACCAGCAAGCCGCCGGGAACCATTGAGTGGGAGTAATCCCGACACCTGCTTCGAAGCCCGCCCACAAGGCGGGCTTCGGTGTTTGTGACACTGTCGCAATCGGCCCCAGCCAGCCCGCGCGGTAGGCTGGAGGTCTGTCATCACTGAACTTTCACGAGGAGCTACACCGTGGCACTGATTGAGGCCGTCCACGCCCGCGAAATCCTGGACTCTCGGGGTAACCCGACCGTCGAAGTTGAGGTCCTGTTGGAGGACGGCTCGCTGGGCCGCGCTGCGGTTCCCTCGGGCGCATCCACCGGCGCCTTCGAAGCATACGAACTGCGTGACGGCGACAAGGGCCGTTACCTCGGCAAGGGCGTGCAGAAGGCCGTCGCCGCGGTCGTTGACGAGCTCGGCCCGTCGATCGAGGGCCTTGAGGCCAGCGACCAGCGCTTCGTCGACCAGGTTCTGATCGAGATCGACGGCAGCACCAACAAGCAGCGCACCGGTGCCAACGCCATCCTCGGTATCTCGATGGCCGTGGCCCGCGCCGCAGCCGACTCGGCCGACCTGCCGCTGTTCCGCTACCTCGGTGGCCCGAACGCGCACGTGCTGCCGGTGCCGCTGCTGAACGTCATCAACGGTGGTGCCCACGCCGACACCGGTGTGGACATCCAGGAATTCTTCCTGGTGCCGCTGGGCGCCGAGTCCTACTCGGAGTCGCTGCGCTGGGGTGTTGAGACCTACCACGCCCTCAAGGGCGAGCTGAAGGCCAAGGGCCTGGCCACCGGCCTCGGCGACGAGGGTGGCTTCGCTCCCGACCTCGCCAGCAACCGCGCCGCGCTCGACTTCCTGCTCACCGCGATCGAGAAGGCTGGCTTCAAGCCGGGCACCGACATCGCCCTGGGCCTCGACGTCGCCTCGACCGAGTTCTTCGAGAACGGTGTCTACCGCTTCGAAGGCAAGGACCTGTCCGCTGCCGACCTGACCGCGTACTACGCCGACCTGCTGGCCAACTACCCGCTGGTCTCCATCGAGGACGCCCTCGCCGAGGACGACCTGGACAGCTGGGCCGCCCTCACCGCCGAACTCGGCAGCAAGGTGCAGCTGGTCGGTGACGACCTGTTCGTGACCAACCCGCAGCGCCTCGGCGACGGCATCAAGCGTGGCCTGGCCAACTCGCTGCTGGTGAAGGTGAACCAGATCGGTACCCTCACCGAGACCTTCGACGCCGTGGCTCTGGCCCAGCGCTCGGGCTACACCGCCATGCTCTCGCACCGTTCGGGTGAGACCGAGGACACCACCATCGCTGACCTGGCCGTGGCGACCAACGCTGGCCAGATCAAGTCGGGTGCCCCGGCCCGCTCGGAGCGCGTTGCCAAGTACAACCAGCTCCTGCGCATCGAGGAAGAACTCGGCGACTCGGCAGTTTTCGCCGGCCGCAGCGCCTTCCCGCGCTTCCAGGGCTAGTTCGCTCAGAACATGCAGTGGCCCCCCCCGTAGGGGGGGGGCCCCCGGCGGGTGTGGGGGGGGGTGC
>JAEZHW010000060.1 GCA_023436775.1 Actinomycetes bacterium | reverse complement strand
TGACGATGCCGCCCGTGCCGAGTTCCGCGAGCACTACCTGGCGGCCAACCGGGATGCCTGGAGCGGCCCCGCGCTGGCCGAGGGCAGCTACACCTTCGAGCGGGTGGGCTACCTGCTGGCCGACCTGACCGAAACCCGCAGCCTCAGCGTGCACCTGCCCGAAGACCGGGCCGGCTCACTGCGGGCGCTGCTGCACGTGTTCGAGGAGCACGGCATCAGCCTGTCCTCGATCCATTCCTCGCGCACCCCGGCAGGCGAGGTCCATTTCCGCATCGGCTTCGACGGCGGGGTGGACGTGGCCCGCCTGCGCGCGGCGGCCGAGGCGATCGACCGTGGCGGCCTGGGCCGGGTGCTCGAACGGCCGTGAGTGATCAGCTGGCGGTCAGCACCAGGGTGCCGTCATCGTTGCTGAACTGCCGGTCCCGGCGCACCAGCCGCTGCCCGTCGGGCAACTCGTAGCGCAGGGACGGGCGGCCGTCCGGCCCGTTCTGGTCGTGGAATTCGATGATGACGTACGGGTTGCCATCGCTGTCGGTGGCAGGGAACTGGCGGAAGGACATGCCGGCCTCCAGAAGGGAAGGGGCGGGCGGGATGCCCGCGTCTGCCGAAGGATGGCGCCGCCGGCCGTGAAGAACCGGTCTGCGGCGCAAACGCACGCTGCGGCGCACATTGGGCCGGGCGCGTGCATGCCGGTAGACTAGCCGGCATGACGACCCAATTCACGCTGTCCGGGCGCGCCCGGGCCCTCACCAGCTCCGCGATCCGCGAGATCCTCAAGGTCACCGAGCGTCCCGAAGTCATCTCCTTCGCCGGCGGCCTGCCTTCCCCGGCCACCTTCCCGGTGGAGCGCATGCGCGAGGCGACCGAGAAGGTGCTGCGCGAGGCCCCGCAGGCGGCGCTGCAGTACGGCCCGACCGAAGGCTTCACCCCCCTGCGCGAGTGGATCGCCGAGCGCCTGAGCCGCAACGGCACCCAGATCCCGGCTTCGCGCGTGCTGATCACCACCGGTTCCCAGCAGGGCCTGGACCTGCTGGGCAAGGTCCTGATCGACGAGGGCAGCAAGGTCCTGGTCGAAACCCCCAGCTACCTCGGCGCCCTGCAGGCGTTCTCGCTGTTCGCCCCGGCGTTCGGCTCCCTGCCCAGCGATGCCCAGGGCATCGTCACCGACCAGATCAGCCCGGCCCAGCTGGAGGGCGCGCGTTTCCTGTACTGCCTGCCGAACTTCCAGAACCCGACCGGCCGGCGCATGCCGCTGGAGCGCCGCAGGGCGATCGTGGAACTGGCCCGCCAGGCCAACGTCCCGCTGGTGGAGGACGACCCCTACGGCGAGCTGTCCTACGGCGGCGAGGCGCTGCCGAGCCTGCTGTCGATGAACCCCGACGGCGTGATCTACATGGGCTCGTTCTCCAAGGTGCTGGCCCCGGGCCTGCGCCTGGGCTACGTGGTCGCGCCGGAGGAGATCCTTGGCAAGATGGTCCAGGCCAAGCAGGCCGCCGACCTGCACACCCCGTCGTTCTCGCAGCGCATCGTGTACGAGGCGGTGCAGGACGGCTTCATCGACAGCCACATCCCGTCCATCCGCACCCTGTACGCGGCCCAGTGCGAGCACATGCTGGCGGCGCTGGAGCGCGAGTTCCCGGCCGAGGCGAGCTGGAACCGCCCGGACGGCGGCATGTTCATCTGGGTCGAGCTGCCCGAGGGCGTGGACACCAGCCTGCTGCTGGCCAAGGCGATCGAGCGCAACGTGGCCTTCGTGCCGGGCGCACCGTTCTACGCGGTCCAGCCGCGGCGCAACACGCTGCGCCGGTCCTTCGTGACCGTGCCGGCGGAGAAGATCGACCACGGCATCAAGGTGCTGGGCGAGCTGCTCAAGGCCGAGATCGCCGCGCTGCCGACGGCGGCGTGAGCTGATGGACGCGGTCGCGGGTCGTGCAGCCGGGGCGCGCAGGTCGCGCCCACGCACGTGAGCCCGCGTCCGCTGGCGCTGGTCGACGCCGTGCTAACCGGCGCGGCGGTGGCCTATACCCGTCCGGGCAGCCGCAGCGCCATTGCCAAGCAGCCCCGGCAGGGCGCGGTGACGATTGGGCCGGAGGGCCTGGCCGGGGACGAGCAGGGCGACCGCCGGGTGCATGGCGGCCCGGACAAGGCGATCCACCACTATCCGCGCGACCATTACCCCACCTGGGCCGGCGAGATCGGCAGCCATGCGCTGCTGGATTCGCCCGGCGCCTTTGGCGAGAACATCAGCACCCGTGGCGTGACCGAGGCCGACATCTGCCTCGGCGACCGACTGCGCCTGGGCACGGCCGTGGTCGAGGTCTCGCAGGGCCGCCAGCCGTGCTGGAAGCTCTCCGACCGCTTCGGTGTGGCCGACATGGCCCGTCGCGTGCAGGACAGCGGCCGCAGCGGCTGGTACTACCGCGTGCTGGAGCCGGGGCAGGTCCAGGCCGGCGACGCGCTGGTGCTGCTGGAGCGGCCGCACCCGGAGTGGGCGCTGCCGCGCCTGAATGCCCTGCTGTACCGCCGCACCCGGGACCCGGTGGAACTG
>JAEZHW010000055.1 GCA_023436775.1 Actinomycetes bacterium | reverse complement strand
GCCCGCGCTGGCGGGCACGGGAACGCAGGTACAGCTACTTGGTGGCTTTGGAGGCCTTGTCCGAGAGGTCCTTGATGGCGGACTCGACATTGCTGAGAGCGGACTTGAGGTTCGCTTCCTGCGCCTTATACGTCTCGGCAACCGCCTCGCCGAACTCCTTGGCCTTGGCATCGACGGTGTCGAAGAATGCCTTGCCCTGTTCGGTCTTGGAAAGCTGGTGTGCGGCCACAAAGCCAGCGGCAACGCCGCCGATGAGCCAGAGCAGTCTGCTCATAGTGCTACTCCCTCGTTTCGCGTATCGCGGTGATCTCAGCGTAGCGGATGGGCCCCTCCCCTTCGGCAGGTTCCCAGGCCGCTCACCGAATGGACACAGACGCGCACCAACGATGTGGCCAGATGCACAGGAGCGGGAAGCCTGAGGCTCCCCGCTCCTGCACTGCAGTCTGACGACTTAGCGAGCTGCGTAGTACTCGACCACGAGCTGCTCGGTCACGGTAACCGGAACCTCAGCGCGCTTCGGGCGACGAACCAGGCGGGCCTGCAGCTTGTCCAGCTGCACGTCCAGGTAGGCCGGAACCGGCGGGAGAACGTCAACGTGACCACCGGCGGCGGCGACCTGGAACGGGTCGGTGCCTTCCGAACGAGCCTTAACGTGGATCAGCTGACCCGGCTTGACGCGGAACGACGGGCGGTCCACGATCTGGCCGTCAACGAGGATGTGGCGGTGCACCACGAACTGACGAGCCTGGGCGTTGGTGCGGGCGAAGCCGGCACGGAGCACCAGGGCGTCCAGACGCATTTCGAGCAGCTCGACGAGGTTCTCACCAGTCTGGCCGGCAGTGCGACGAGCCTCTTCGAAGGCGATGCGCAGCTGCTTCTCGCGGATGCCGTACTGGGCCCGCAGACGCTGCTTCTCGCGCAGACGGACGGCGTAGTCGCTGTCGGACTTGCGCTTGGTGCGGCCGTGCTGGCCGGGAGCGTAGGGGCGCTTCTCGAGGATGCGAGCAGCCTTCGGAGTGAGCGGGATGCCCAGGGCGCGCGAGAGGCGAACCTTGGTGCGGGCGCGTGACTTGGTGGACACGGTTTCCTTTCAAATACATGGCCGCGTGTGCGACTCATGGACGTACATCAGTCTTCCCACTTCGGCCGCACGTCGACGCGTGCCGAAGCGATGTGTTGAAGAGGGATGTGCCCGTGGAGACCCGGCTACAGGGTGATTCCGTTCCAACATCTGCGATCGCAGCCGCACGATCACAGTGGAATGGGCCTATACAGCATAGCAGTGATGGCCGGAATGTGGACGCAGGGGCGCCCCACATCCTTCGCTACCCGCGCTCCCCTCGCAGAATACGACGCAGCTTCTCGAGCCGGGACTTGATGTCGCGCTCATTGCCATGGTCCGTCGGCTGGTAGTACTCAGTCCCGACCAAGGGATCCGGCAGGTACTGCTGGGTGGACACGCCAATGGGGTCGTCATGGGGATACCGGTAGCCCTTCCCATGCCCGAGGCGCTTGGCGCCCGGATAGTGGGCGTCACGCAGGTGTTTCGGCACACGACCGAGCTTGCCGGCTCGAACATCCGCCACTGCGCGTTCGAAGCCGACGTACGAGGCGTTCGACTTGGGTGCGGTCGCGAGGTAGACCACCGCCTCGGCGAGGATCAGGCGCGCTTCCGGCATACCGATCAGTTGGACCGCCTGGGCGGCAGCGACCGCCATGGGGAGCGCCTGCGGGTCGGCCATACCAATATCTTCGGCCGCCGAGATCATGATGCGTCGGGCGATGAACCGCGGATCCTCCCCCGCCTCGACCATTCGTGCCAGATAGTGCAACGCCGCGTCCGGGTCCGAGCCCCGAATCGACTTAATAAAGGCGCTAATCACGTCATAGTGCTCATCACCTTGGCGGTCATACCGCAGCAGGGCCCGGTCCACGGTCGCGGCAACCATCTCGGCGGTGACCACGACCACGCCGTCTTCCTCGGCCGCGTCCGCATCCGGGCCGAGTGCGAGTTGGGCTGCAGCGTCCAGGGCGGTCAGGGCTCGTCGGGCATCGCCCGAAGCGAGGCGAATGAGCGCCTCACGCGCCTCCGGTTCCAGCCGGACGGCGCCGCGCAGTCCGCGCTCATCCTCGACCGCACGATCGATCACCGTCGCCAGATCCTCATCGGACAGTTGTTCAAGCGTCAGCAGCAGCGAGCGGCTCAGCAGCGGCGCGATCACCGAGAACGATGGATTTTCGGTGGTGGCAGCCACCAACACCACCCAGCCGTTCTCGACCCCCGGCAGCAGGGCATCCTGCTGTGCCTTCGTGAAGCGGTGGATCTCGTCCAGGAACAGCACGGTCGAGACGCCGTAGAGGTCGCGATTGCTCAGCGCCCGTTCCATCACCTCGCGGACATCTTTGACGCCAGCAGTGACGGCCGAGAGTTCGGCAAATTCGCGCCCTGAACTGTGGGCGATCGCCTGGGCCAGCGTGGTTTTCCCCGTGCCGGGCGGCCCCCAGAGAATCACCGAGACGGCGCCCTGAGTGCCATCAGCCGAGGCGAGGCGGCGCAGCGGCGCATTCGGTCCCAGCAGGTGACGCTGGCCCACCACCTCGTCCAGAGAGCGCGGGCGCATGCGCACGGCAAGCGGAACCGCGCCGGAGTAGAGGCCGGGCTGCGAGGACATACCGCCATGCTACCGAGGCACACTGTCATTGCTGCGCCACCCGTGTGGAACAGCTCGCCGATGCCGCTGCAGCAGGGGGTTTGCTCCGATTCTGCGCCGCCGAATACCATCATGTGGTGTCTACGCCGCGGTAGTCGCCACGGTTGCCGCGCCCTACCTCTTCAGGAGCCGAAGCATGTCCGCAGCAAAGCAGGATCGAGCCCAGCTCGCCCGCCTCAAGGCCTATCAGACCAAGCAGGCAGTGGCCCAGCGCATCGTCCAGCGTCGCAAGAGCGACAATCTGCGCTGGGGCATCATCGGCGCGGTCGCGGGGCTGGTGCTCATTGCCGCACAGGTCTTCTATTTCGTCGGCGGCCCAACGTCGGCACCGGCCGACGACAACACGGCCGCACCCGGTGCGCAGGCTCCGGACCCGGCACTGGCGGAGGGAAAGACATGGTCCGGCACGCTCACCCTCAATTCCCTGCCGTTGCACTTCGAGTTGGATGGCGCGAAGGCGCCGCAAGCCGTCGCCTCGTTCCTCAGTCTGGCCGATCAACACTACTTCGACGAGGTCTCCTGCCACCGTCTGACCACGACTCCCGGCTTCGCTCTGCTGCAGTGCGGTGACCCAAAGGGCGACGGAACCGGCGGCCCTGGCTATGCCTTCGGCCCGATTGAGAACGCGCCCGAAGACAACTTCTACCCGGCCGGCACGATCGCCATGGCCCGGCATAGCAACGACGGCTTCAGCATGGGTTCCCAGTTCTTTATCGTCTACGAAGACACCATGATCCCGGCCGATGGCGCGGGCGGCTACACGGTGATGGGTCGCATCACGAGCGGCCTTGAGGCGTTCATCACTGACTTCGCTGCCCCTGGCACCGCGGATGGCGGCGCTGAGGGGGCACCGGTCCGGCCGATCACGATCAAGAGCGTCACCATCGACGGGCGCGTCGGCTAGGCTGGATTGGCATTGGCGGGCGACGGGATTGGACCGATGACGGACAAGGAAACGCAGGACTGGGGTCGAGTCGACGAGACGGGCACGGTCTACGTACGCACGGCGGACGGGGAACGTGAGGTCGGCCAATTCTTGGACGGCACCCCCGAGGAAGCCCTCGCCTTCTATCAGCGCAAGTACGACGACCTCGACGCTGCGCTCCGACTGCTGGAGCAGCGCCTGCGTACCGGCGCCCCGGCGAAGGATATTGCCAAGACGGCAGCCCAGCTCCGTGAGCAAGTGACCGAGGCCAAGGCCGTTGGTGACCTCGCCGCCCTGGCCGCGCGCCTCGACGCCATCGACGCCCAGGTGGCAGAGGTTGATCAGCGGCAGCAGCAGGAACGTCAGGCCGCGATTGAGGCCGCCCGCGCTGAGCGCGAAGCCATCGTAGCCGCCGCTGAGGCGCTCGCCGCGAAGGACCCCGCAAAGCAGCAGTGGAAGCAGGCCGCCGCCGAGATCGACCAACTCTTCCAGCAGTGGCAGCACTCGCAGCAGCACGGACCGCGGTTGCCCAAGGCGGACAGCGACGCCCTCTGGCAGCGCTTCCGTGCCGCCCGGTCCACCCTGGATGCCGGCCGTCGCGCCTTCTTTGCGGAACTGGATCAGCAGCAGCGCAAGGTTCGTGACGCCAAGCGCGCCCTCATCGAGCGCGCCGAAGCGCTCGCACCCAAGGGTGCTGCTGGTATCGATGAGTACCGTCGTCTGCTGGACGAATGGAAGCAGGCTGGCCGGAGCGGTCGCAAGCAGGACGACGCCCTCTGGGAGAAGTTCAAGGCTGCCGGTGACGTGCTCTATAGCGCCAAGGCGGAACGCGATGCCATCGAGAACGCCGAATACGCTGCCAACCTGGGGCAGAAACTTGCCGTCTTGCAGGACGCCGAGGCGATTCTTTCGATGACGGACGTGGACCAGGCCCGCGACGCATTGCGATCGATTCACGATCGGTGGGACGCGATCGGCCGCGTGCCGCGCGAGCACCTGCGTTCAGTGGAAGACCGTCTGCGCAAGGTGGAAGCGCATGTGAAGGCCCTGGCTGACGAGCAGTGGGCGAAGAACAACCCCGCGGCGCAGTCCCGTGGTGCTGGCCTGGCTGCCCAGTTGCAGGAAGCGATCGCCAAGCTTGAGGCGGAGTTGGAAGCAGCAAAGGCGTCCAAGGACGCCGACAAGATTCGTGCGGCCGAAGAGGCCCTGGCTGCTCGCAAGGTGTGGCTCGACGCCCTCAGCTAACCAGCGTCTGCATTCGGCCCGCGCATCCACAGGATGGGCGGGCCGAATGCTTTCCACGGCTCGTGTCCGAGTGTGATCTCCGAGGCGATACTCGGGCAGCCTGGAACCATGTCACGTCTGCTCGCTCCCGTGCTCGCCCCCGCCGATCTCAGTGAAACCTCCGACCTAGGCTGGCCGCTCGCGGAGTTAAGCGCACTGGTCACCAGCGGCGAAGTCTGGTCCTGCGCTGGCGCGGCCGCGTGCTGGGCGACGCCAAACACTCCTGAGCTGCGGGCTGCCAGCGTTCGCGCGGCGCTGCCAAGTACGAGCTTGAGCGATCGCGTGATTGCAGAGCGAGGCACCGCTGCGTGGATCTTCGGCGCACTCCCCCAGGCACCGACTCGAATGGAACTGGCCATCGATCGCCACCGCCGCGGCCGCATACCCGAGGCCGGGGCACGATGGCGCGAACGCGTCTTCGCATCGGACGAGATCGTTCAGGTCGGTCCGACACTCGTGACCGCACCGTTGCGCACGCTGCTTGACCTCGCGGCCGTACCCGATCTGGTGGGTTCTGACCTGGGGCCGGTACTCGCTCGCCTGGCGGTGCTGGCAGGCCACGACCTGCACCGGGTGCGGCATCAGGTCAGCGCGGCACCGCGGATGCCCTTCCGACGCCGCATCCTAGAGACGCTGGATGGCCTCAGTGCCGGCGCACCGGCTGCTGCCTAGGCGTTCGGCGTGACGCGATAGGCGTCATAGACCGTGTCGATGCGGCGCACTGCGTTCAGCAGACGGTCCAGATGCGTGGTGTCACCCATCTCGAACGAGAAGCGGCTGATCGCCACTCGGTCGTCCGAAGTTTGCACTGTGGCCGCCAAGATATTCACGTGGTGTTCGCTGAGCACCCGGGTCACATCCGACAGCAGACCAGCCCGGTCCAGCGCCTCAACCTGAATCTGCACCAGGAACAAGCCCTTACCCGTCGACGACCACGCCACCTCGATCATCCGATCGGGCTGCTTCATCAACTCGTCGACGTTGCGGCAACTGGCCTGATGGACTGACACACCCGAACCGCGGGTGATGAAGCCCACGATCTCGTCGCCGGGTACCGGCGTGCAGCACTTTGCGAGCTTCACCAGGATGTCCGGGGCCCCGCGCACGAGCACGCCAGACGTCCCTTCGCGGCGCGGCGTAGCCTTGCCGAAGGGGATGGAGTGCTCGATGTTCTCTTCGAGGTCGGTGTCGGTGCGGACCAGGGCCACAACCTTTTCGATCACCGACTGCGCCGACACGTGGCCCTCACCCACCGCGGCGTAGAGCGCCGAGACATCCTCGTAGCGTAGCTGTGCGCTCACCTCAGCAATGACTTCCTGGCCCATGAGCTTCTGCAGCGGCAAGTTCTGCTTCCGCATGGCACGAGCGATCGCTTCCTTGCCCTGCTCGATCGCTTCCTCGCGCCGTTCCTTGGTGAACCATGCTCGAATCTTGTTCTTGGCGCGTGTGCTCTTGACGAAGCTCAGCCAGTCTTGACTGGGGCTCGCATCCGGGCTCTTCGAGGTAAAGACCTCAACCACGTCCCCGCTCTTCAGCGTGGTGTCCAGCGGAACGAGGCGACCATTCACCTTGGCGCCCATGGCGCGGTGACCGACCTCGGTGTGGACGGCGTAGGCAAAGTCCACTGGGGTCGCGCCGGTGGGCAGGCCAATTACTTTGCCCTGCGGCGTGAAGACGTACAGGTCCTTCGCGCCGATCTCAAAGCGCAAGGAGTCGAGGAACTCGCCCGGGTCAGTCGTCTCAGACTCCCACTCGGCGATGTGGGCAAGCCAGGCCATACCGGACTGATCGGGCCCGCCAACCTTGTCGGCGACCTTGCCGGTGCCGCGATCCGCGGACTGCCCCTGCTTGTACTTCCAGTGCGCCGCGATACCGAACTCGGCGCGCTGATGCATCTCCTCGGTGCGGATCTGAATCTCGACGGAGCGTCCGTGCGGACCAATCACCGTGGTGTGCAGCGACTGATACAGATTGAACTTCGGCGTCGCGATGTAGTCCTTGAAACGACCCGGCACCGGAGTCCAGCGGGCGTGAATCGCACCCAGGACGGCGTAGCAATCGCGCACCGAGTTCACGATGACGCGAATGCCAACGAGGTCGTAAATCTCGTCGAACTCCCGACCACGGACGACCATCTTCTGATAGATCGAGTAGTACTGCTTGGGTCGACCTTGCACGGTGCCACGAATTCGGGAACTCTTGAGGTCATTGCGAATCGTGGTGATGACGTCCCGCAGGAACGTTTCGCGCTCCGGCGCCCGCTGCGTGACGAGGTTCTCGATCTCGACGTAGATCTTTGGCTGCAAGACGGCAAAAGACAGGTCCTCGAGCTCAGTCTTGATCGACTGGATACCCAGACGATGAGCCAGCGGCGCGTAAATTTCGAGGGTTTCCTTCGCCTTACGCTGTGCCGACTCGGCCGGCATAAACCCCCACGTCCGCGCATTGTGCAGCCGGTCAGCAAGCTTGATCACGATGACGCGAATGTCGCGAGACATCGCCACCACCATCTTGCGAACAGTCTCGGCCTGTGCAGAATCGCCGACCTTGATCTTGTCCAGCTTGGTCACGCCATCGACCAACATGGCGATCTCATCGCCAAAGTCCGAACGCAACTGCTCCAAGGAGTAGTCGGTGTCTTCTACGGTGTCATGCAGCAGTGCCGCTGCCAACGTCCGTGGGCCCGCCCCAAGGTCGACCAAAATCTCGGTGACTGCGAGCGGGTGCGTGATGTACGGCTCCCCACTCCGACGGAACTGACCGCGGTGCGCCTGCTCAGCGACGCGGTAGGCACGCTCAATGACTTCCAGGTCGGCACGCGGGTGCTGGCTGCGGATCTTTTTCAGCAGCGGTTCAACGCCACTGGTAGTCGCCGCGCGTGAAAAGAGCTTTGGCAGCAACGACCGCCGAATCCATGTCCCCGGCGTCTCACTCACGCGCGCACCTCCTGCAACACCATTATCGCGCTCGGAGAGCGGCCGAACCTGACATCGTCACAGGATGCACGCGCCCGGCTCAAGCCTTGGCCGAAGCGGCCTGGGCCTTCGCCTTGGCGACGGACTTGCCCGTCGATCCCTCCGCAGGAAACTCCGACTCGCGCAGGTGCGAGTATGCCGGTGCAGCGATGAAGATCGTGGAATAGGTGCCGAGCAACATACCCACGAACAGCGCCAGCGAGATGTCGCGCAGCGTTCCTGCGCCGAGCAACGCCGCCCCGATGAACAGAATCGCTGCCACCGGAAGCACTGCCACCGCCGAGGTATTGATCGAGCGCACCAGGGTCTGGTTCACTGCCAGGTTCACCTTGTTGCGGAAAGTCTCGCGGCTCGGGTCCTTCAGGTGCTCGGTATTCTCACGAACCTTGTCGAAGACCACGACCGTGTCATAGAGCGAGTAGCCGAGGATCGTCAGGAAACCAATCATGGCGGCCGGGGTGATCTCAAACCCGAAGACGCCGTAGGCGCCGACGGTGAGCACGATGTCGTGCACCATGGCCAGCAACGCGGCGAGGGCCATCTTCCAGGTGCGGAAGTATGCAGCCATCACCAGCGACACGATGATCACGAAGATCACCAAACCGGTCAGGGCCTGACGAGTCACATCCTGACCCCAGGAGGCACCCACGAAGCTGGAGGTGACCTGGTCCGGGTTCACACCGTAGGCGTCAGCCAGCAGGGCGCTCACCTGACGCACTTCTTCGTCGGTCAGCTGATCGGTCTGCACCCGCACGGTCGAGGTGCCGACAATCGCGACGTGCACGATGGCGCCAGGCTTGATCTCGGTGACGGCATTCTGTGCCTGCGACTGGTCAATCACCTCAGCCGAGGCGCCGGCGTTCGAGACCCGGAACTCGCTACCACCACGGAACTCAATGCCCAGGTTGAAGCCGCCGCGCAGCACGGTCAGCAGGACCGTAATCGCGATCACCACCAACGCGATGGCGTACCAGAGCGCGCGGCGACCGACGAAGTTGAAGGAACGCTTGCCGGTGTGCAGGTCGTTACCGAACTGTGCGAAGCCCATCAGTCCTCGACCTCCTTGGTCTGGGTTGCGGCAGCAAGTGCCTTGCGTTCTGCCAGGGTGAGCGGCTTGCCGTCAGCGCCACGCTCAGCGAGGGTTCGACGGCGGGCGGCCTCGCCAGCCACCTTCTTTGCCTTGCCCTTCGAGGCGGCGACCGGCTCGCGGAACTGCGCGCGTCCGCGATAGACCGCGCCCAGCATCCGCGGGTCAAGGCCCGAGGCGCGATGCCCGTCGGCAAAGAACTTCGTCTGGCCCAGCAAGACCATCAGCGGGTGGGTGAACATGAACACCACGATCAGGTCAACGATGGTGGTCAGACCCAGGGTGAAGGCGAAGCCACGCACGTTGCCGACGGCAAGGAAGAACAACACGCCCGCGGCAATGAAGTTCACCGCGTCCGAGGCAAGAATGGTGCGGCGTGCCCGCTTCCAACCAGCCTCGATACTGCCACCGAGCATCTTGCCGTCGCGAAGTTCGTCACGGATTCGCTCGAAGTAGACGATGAAGGAGTCTGCGGTGATACCAATCGCCACGATCAAACCAGTGACACCGGCCAGCGAGAGGCGGTACCCCTGCCGCCAGGACAGGATTGCGATGAGCAAATAGGTCACCACGGCCGCGATCAGGAGTGAAGCAACCGTGACCAGACCGAGGACGCGGTACTGGAACAGCGAGTAGATCACGACCAAGATCAGACCGATCAAACCCGCGATCATGCCGCTGGCCAACTGCTCAGTACCGAGGGTCGCCGAGATCGTCTCGTTGGTCTGCACCGTGAAACTCATCGGCAGAGCGCCGAACCGCAGCTGCTGCGCGAGCGTCTCCGCGCTCTGCTGGGTGAAGTTGCCGCTGATTTCGGCCTTGCCATTCGGGATCGGCACGTTCGAGGTCGGCGACGTCACCACCTGGCCGTCCAGTACGACCGCAAAGCGGTTGCGCGGTGACATGGGCTCGGTATTACCAATGGTGTACAGACGCTGGGTGACTGCCCCAAAGATTTCGCGGCCTTCGTCATCGAACTCGATGTTCACGACCCACTGGCCCGACACACCACCGTTCTGCAGCTGACGCATGCCGCTGCTGGCCTTGGTGATGTTGGTGCCAGACAGTTCGACGGGACCGAGGATGTACTTCTCGACCTGCACCCCCGCTGGCAGGCCGTCGATCGAGTCACAGGTGATCAGCGGCCGGTCAGCCGGAGCGTGCGAAGCCAGGGCCAGCGCCTCTGCGGTGCACTGGAACGCCTCGAACTCAGCCTCGAGCTCTTCGGTCACCCAGGCCAGGTCGCTCCCATTCTCCGGCGTACCGGAGGCGGTGTCACCATCGGCCTCGTCACCCGCGGGGGACTCCTCCGCCTCGTCCTCGACAGCGTCGTCGTCGGTGCCAGTGACGGCGTCCGGGTCGTCGGGGGTGCCATCTTCACCTTCGGCCGGTTCTTCACCACCGACCGTGCCGATCCCAGAGACCAGGACCGGACGGAAGGTCAACTCCGCCGAGGCCTCGATGCGCTCCATCGTCTCCTGGTCGGGAGTACCGGGCAGGGACACGACGATGTTGTTCGAGCCCTGGGTAGTGATCTCTGCCTCGGCAACGCCGGTTGAGTCGACGCGGTTGCGGATGATGGCGACGGCCTGGTTCAGCCCCTCGGCCGTGACTTCATTGCCCTGGATCTGGTTGGCAGCCAGGATGATCTGGGTGCCACCTTCCAGGTCGAGCGCCAGCTTCGGGGTCCAGGTTGCCTGGCCCGTGGCCACACCGATGCCGAGGATACCCCCGAGCCCGACGATGATTGCCAGCAGCCACAGCAGCGTCTTGCGCGCCTGCCTCACCTGGGGTGTCGTTGCCACGGGTCGGGGCTCCTCTAATTCGTCAGTGAACAGTGCAGACAGGCGGGGTCGTTAGCGCGCGTCAGTGTCGTCAGCGTCGTCGGCGGAAACTTCCTCCGCCGTCACGACCTTGGCGATCGCCTGACGGTGCACCGTGAGGACCGTGCCCGGGCTGGTCTCGATCTGCACCTTGAGTTCGTCAATCGGGTCAATCGCAACAACGGTACCGAAGATACCGCTACCCGTCATCACCTCGGCGCCCGGAACCACGCTGTCCTGCAGCTTCAGGGCTTCAGTCTGACGCTTCTTCGAGTTACGGAAGACGAAGAACACCATTACGCCAGCGAGCACGAGCAGGATCACCGACATGAAGTCAAAGCCCTGCGGGTCGGCCGCCGCGCCCGTTCCCGTGCCGGCGCCGGTGCCGGTCTGGGCGAGGGTCAGCGTAGTCACAACGTTGTTGAATGCCATGGGAAGTTATTGCCTTTCTGGCGCAGAGGTCCGCATTGATGGTGCCCGGGAACTCCCCCCAGAGGTGGGCGCGCGGAACAGGTTCGATTATAGGTTACCGGCCGAGCCTGCTCATGGCGTGTCGGGCGCCGGTCGACCCAGGTGGTGCCACGCAGCGGTCGTGGCAGCGCGGCCGCGCGGGGTGCGCACTAGCAGGCCCTCCCGAAGCAGGAACGGTTCCACCACCGACTCAATCGTTTCCGGTTCCTCCCCCACAGCGACCGCCAAGGTTGACAGTCCCACCGGTCCCCCAGCGAACCGATCCACCAGGGCCGACAGTACCGCGCGATCCAGGCGATCCAGGCCTCGGGCGTCAACTTCATAGAGCGCGAGTGCTTGCCGGACCGCATCATGCCCCGTAGTACCGGGATGCACGAGCTGCCAGTCCCGCACGCGTCGCAGCAGGCGGTTGGCCACGCGTGGCGTGCCCCGCGAACGCAACGCAATCTCGCTCAGCGCATCGGGTTCGAGGTCAAGGTGCAATTTGCTCGCTGCCCGCGCGAGCACCAACTCGAGTTCCTCGGGTGAATAGAACTCCATCTGGCCGGTGAAGCCGAAACGATCACGCAGCGGACTCGGAAGCAAACCAGCACGGGTTGTGGCACCGACCAACGTAAAAGGCGCGAGTTCGAGCGGGACCGAGGTAGCTCCGGCGCCCTTACCCACCATGATGTCGATACGGAAATCTTCCATCGCCAGGTAGAGCATTTCTTCGGCCGAACGCGCCAGACGGTGAATCTCATCGATGAATAGGACCTCGCCTGGAAGCAGGCTCGAGAGCAGGGCCGCCAAGTCGCCAGCGTGCTGGATCGCCGGGCCGCTGCTCATCCGCAGCGGCCGCCCACCTTCATGAGCGACGATCATGGCCAAGGTGGTCTTGCCGAGTCCGGGTGGGCCGGCAAACAAGATGTGGTCCGGGACGCGCCCCTGCACCTCGGCCGCCTTCAACAGCAGCGACAGTTGCTCCCGCACGTTCTGCTGGCCCACGAATTCGTCCAGCGAGGTGGGGCGCAGCGCGCCTTCGAAGGCGATTTCCGCATCCGAGGACGCGTTCGGCTGCAGCAGTCGGTCCTCGATCATCGAGTCACCCCGGGACGACCCAGCGCGGTCAAGGTCAGTCGCAATGCCTCAGCGACCGTCTGCGGTGCCTGTTCGGCGAGCACCTCATCGAGCGCCGCCGCAGCAACCCGTTCCGGCCACCCGAGGCCGACCAGCGCAACCAGCACCTGTTCCGCAAGCTGCGTATCCGCCGCTGCCGGCGGCAACGCGGCGCCCTGATCATCCGCCGCGGCAACGAGCTTGCCCGCCAAGGAGACGATGATCAGTTTCGCCGTCTTCGGACCGATGCCGCTGACTTTCCGGAATGGCGCGTCATCCTCAGCCGCGATCGCACGGGCGATCTCATCGACGGTTAAGGTGCCAAGAACTGCCAGTGCCGAACGCGGACCAACCCCAGAGACACCGATCAGCAGGTCAAAGACGGCCAGTTCCTGGGGATCCGCGAAGCCGAACAGGGTCATGGCATCTTCGCGGACCACGAGGGCGGTGTGCAGTGAGACCGTCTCGCCATGGCGCAGGGAGGCGGACAGACGAGGCGTAATCTGCACCGCGTAGCCAATCCCTTGGACGTCGAGAACGACCTGCTGCTGCTGAAGCACTGTGATGGTGCCCCGGACGAAGGCGATCATGCTCCCAGCCTAGAGCGACGCGACGACGCTGCCTGGGCTGCGGCGCGCCAGGCGCGGAGCGCGGGCGTGTCGTGGTGCGGCAGGTGAGCGGCCCCAGCAGCGGCGCTGGCACCGCCTCGCCAGGCATGCGTGATGGCCAAGGCGAGGGCGTCGGCGGCGTCTGCAGGCTTCGGTGGTTCCGGCAACCGCAGCAGGCGCGCCACCATCGCGGCCACCTGCTGCTTGTCAGCGGCGCCATAGCCGCTGACAGCGGCCTTGACCTCGCTGGGCGTGTGCATCGCCACCGCGAGATCTTGCCGCGCCGCTTGCACCAGCAGGGCGCCAGACAACTGCGCGATTCCCATCACGGTGCTGCGATTGTGCTGAGCAAAGACGCGTTCAATGGCGAGGACGCCAGGTGCGTACCGGTCCATCAAGTCCTGCACCCCGTCGGCGATGGCTCGCAAGCGCTGCTCGGGTGGCGCGTCGGCCGGAGTGCGGAGCACCCCCACCGTCACGAGCGTGAGTTGCCGGTTCGGAGCGACGTCGATGATGCCGAAACCGCAGCGAGTGAGGCCCGGGTCAATCCCGAGGATGCGCTGCGCGGCCGACGTCATGGATCCATCGTGCCATAGAAACCGAACATATGTTCGAATGCTGGCGCGTGTCGTGACCCCAACGACTCCCCCGCTGACCACGACGGAGTGCTGAGACACAGCGGTGGCGCGACCCGAAGGCCGCGCCACCGTACGCGTTGCGGGGACTTAGTCCTCTTCGTCCAGCTGCGCCTGCACTTCCGGGCTCACCGAGAAGTTGGCATACACGTTCTGCACATCGTCCGAATCCTCGAGCGCGTCGATCAGCTTGAACACCTTGCGAGCCGTGTCGATGTCGACCTCGACCTGCAGGCCCGGGACGAACTCCGCTTCAGCCGAGTCATATTCGATCCCAGCGTCGGCCAGCGCGGTGCGCACGGCCACCAGGTCGCTCGGTTCACTGATGACCTCGAAGCCGAGGCCACGGTCGATCACTTCTTCGGCACCCGCATCGAGGACGGCCTCAAGGATTACATCCTCGGTGACGCCCTCAGTCTTGGTGATCGACACCACGCCCTTACGCGAGAAGTTGTAGGCCACGCTCCCCGGGTCAGCGAGGGTGCCACCGTTGCGGCTCAAGGCGGTGCGCACCTCGGCGGCCGCACGGTTCTTGTTATCGGTCAGACACTCAATCAAGAAGGCGACGCCGCTGGGGCCATATGCCTCGTACATGATCGAGAGGTACTCCACGGATTCGCCGGTCAGACCCGCACCGCGCTTGATGGCACGCTCGATGTTGTCGTTCGGCACCGAGGTCTTCCGGGCCTTGATGACTGCGTCCTGCAGGGTCGGGTTGCCGCTGAGGTCAGCGCCACCGATCTTGGCTGCGACCTCAATGTTCTTGATCAACTTGGCGAAGCTCTTGGCCCGCTTAGCGTCGATCACGGCCTTCTTGTGCTTCGTGGTTGCCCACTTAGAGTGTCCAGACATAGAAGAAATACTATTGCGCCGAACACCCCGGCAGCGCGCAGAACGGGCCCGAGCGCGAGAAAAAATCGACTAGATCGAGTCGAGCAGCAACTGGTGGAAGCGCAGTTCGCCCGTAATTTCGGGGTGGAAACTCGTGCCGATGAGTCGGCCCTGCCGAACCGCGACGACGCGGCCATCCGGAACCGAGGCCAGTGCCTCAGCCTTCGGGCCGACCGACTCCACGATGGGTGCGCGGATGAATGCCGCATGCACGGGTGGGGCGCCGAGCTCGGCGATGTCAAGGTCCGCCTCAAAGGAGTCAACCTGGGCGCCGAAGGCGTTCCGGCGCACCACAATGTCCAACCCGCCAAAGGTCTGCTGGCCCGGGATGCCATCCAAGATGGTGTCGGCCAGCATGATGAGGCCGGCGCAGGTGCCGTAGGCAGGCATGCCAGCGGCGAGGCGTTCCCGGATCGGATCGAACAGTCCGAAGGTGCGCGACAACTTGTCGATCACGCTGGACTCACCACCCGGAATCACCAGCGCCTGCACAGCATCGAGTTCGCTCACACGTCGAACGCGCACCACATCGGCGCCCAGCGCCTCCAGCGCCTGCACGTGCTCGCGCACGTCACCCTGGAGGGCGAGGACACCAACTCGCGGCGAGGCCGCAGTCATACGAGTTACCAGCCGCGCTCAGCGAGGCGGTGCGGCGCGGGCACGTCGGCGACGTTGATGCCGACCATGGCCTCACCCAGGCCACGGCTGACCTCGGCGATCACGTCCGGGTCGTCATAGAAAGTGGTTGCCTTGACGATTGCGGCGGCGCGCTTGGCCGGGTCGCCACTCTTGAAAATGCCGGAGCCCACGAATACACCGTCCGAGCCGAGCTGCATCACCAGCGCAGCGTCCGCCGGAGTAGCGACACCACCAGCGGTGAACAGCACCACCGGGAGCTTGCCGGTCTCGGCGACTTCCTTGACGAGCTCGTACGGAGCCTGCAGTTCCTTGGCCGCGACATACAGTTCGTCCTCGCGCAGGGCGGTGAGGGCACGGATCTCGCTGGTGATCTGACGGATGTGCTTCGTGGCCTCGGACACATCGCCGGTACCGGCCTCACCCTTGGAACGGATCATCGCCGCACCCTCGGTGATGCGACGCAGCGCCTCACCCAGGTTCGTGGCACCACAGACGAAGGGCACGTTGAACTGCCACTTGTCGATGTGATTGACGTAGTCCGCCGGGCTCAGCACCTCGGACTCGTCGATGTAGTCCACCTTCAGCGACTGCAGCACCTGGGCTTCGACGAAGTGACCGATACGGGCCTTCGCCATCACCGGGATGGACACGGCGTCAATGATCTGCTCGATCAGATCCGGGTCGCTCATCCGAGCCACGCCACCCTGGGCGCGGATGTCCGCCGGCACGCGCTCAAGCGCCATCACGGCGACAGCGCCGGCATCTTCGGCGAGCTTGGCCTGGTCAGCGGTGACGACGTCCATGATGACGCCGCCCTTCAGCATCTCAGCCAGGCCGCGCTTGACCCGGCTGGTACCGGTGGTCGGGGTCGATTCGGGGGTGCTCATCACGAAATCCATTCTACGTTCGTCACGCTCAACCGACGGCTGAGCAAAGTATTTGTTCAGGCCTGAGCCGCAGCGAGGTCGTCGGCGGTCAGCACCTGCGCGTGACTGGCGATCGCGCCGAGGATCAGCGCCTCCGCCTCGTCCAGCGGCACACCGTTGCGCTGGCTGCCATCACGGAACCGGAAACTCACGGTGCCTGCCGAGCGGTCCTCTTCACCGGCGATGAGCAGGAAGGGGACCTTCTGCTTTGCCTGGTTTCGGATCTTTTTCTGCATGCGGTCGCTCGAATCGTCGACCTCGGCCCGAACGCCCCGCTTCTTGAGGCGGGCGGCAAATTCAGCCAAGTACGGCGCGTAGTCGTCCGCGATCGGAATGCCCACCACCTGCACCGGAGCCAGCCACACCGGGAAGGCGCCAGCGTAGTGCTCGAGCAGGATGGCGAAGAAGCGTTCGATCGAGCCGAGCAGAGCGCGGTGGATCAGCACCGGGCGCTGCTTGGTACCGTCCGCGGCGGTGTATTCCAGTTCGAATCGGTCCGGCATGTTGAAGTCAAGCTGCACCGTCGAGAGCTGCCAGGTACGACCAATCGCGTCGCGGGCCTGCACCGAAATTTTCGGGCCGTAGAACGCGGCGCCACCCGGGTCCGGAACCAGTTCCAGGCCGGAAGCGATCGCCACCTCACGCAGCGTCTCGGTCGCCTCATCCCAGATCGCGTCGTCACCGACATACTTGTCCGGGTCCTTAGTCGACAGTTCCAGGTAGAAGTCGCTGAGGCCGTAGCCACGCAGCGTCTCGAACACGAAGGCGAGCTGGCGGGCTACCTCGTCCTTGACCTGCTCGCGGGTCACATACACGTGCGCGTCGTCCTGAGTAAGACCACGAACGCGGGTCAGACCCGAGAGGGTGCCGCTCTTCTCGTAGCGGTATACGGTACCGAACTCCGCCAGGCGCAGCGGCAGTTCGCGGTAAGAGCGACCGCGCGAACGGAAGATCAAGTGGTGGAACGGGCAGTTCATCGGCTTCAGGTAGTAGTCCTGACCCTGCTTGGTGATGTTGCCATCCGCGTCGTGCTCTTCGTCCAAGTGCATGGGCGGGTACATGCCGTCCGCGTACCACTGCAGGTGGCCGGAGGTCATGAAGAGCTGCGACTTGGTGATGTGCGGCGTGTTCACCAGCTCGTAGTCGTGCGCGATGAGCTGCGTGCGCAGGTACTGCTCCATCTCATAGCGGATGATGCCACCCTTGGGGTGGAACACCGACAGTCCCGAGCCGATCTCGTCCGGGAAACTGAACAGGTCCAGTTCCACGCCCAGCTTGCGGTGGTCGCGGCGGGCTGCCTCTTCCAGGCGCTCCTGGTAGGCGCGCAGTTCATCCTTCGACGGCCAGGCGGTGCCATAGACACGCTGTAGCTGCTTGTTCTTCTCGCTGCCACGCCAGTAGGCCGCGGCAACGCGGGTCAGGGCAAAGCCGTTAGCGATGATGCGGGTGCTCGGCACGTGCGGGCCGCGGCAGAGGTCGAACCAGGCCACCTCGCCATCGCGATTAACGTTCTCGTAAACAGTGAGTTCACCAGCGCCCACCTCGACGCTCTCGTTGTCACCGCCGAGCACGTCGTCACCGCTAGCCTTCGACTTCAGGCCGATGAGTTCGAGCTTGTAGGGCTCATGGGCGAGCAGTTCACGAGCCTCATCGTCCGTGACGACGCGGCGACGGAAGTGCTGGCCTTCCTTCACGATCTTGGCCATTTCGGCTTCAAGCTTCTTGAGGTCCTCGGGCGTGAACGCCTCGGGCACATCGAAGTCGTAGTAGAAGCCATCGACGATCGGCGGGCCGATGCCAAGCTTGGCCGGGTCAAACAGGCGCTGCACGGCCTGGGCGAGCACGTGCGCGGTGGAGTGGCGCAGAATGTCCAAACCATCCGGCTCACTGATCAACACCGGCTCGACGACCTGGCCGACCGTCACTTCCGCAACGAGGTCCCGAAGCACGCCGTCCACGCGAATCGCCACAACTGTCCGGTCCGTGCCGAACAGCTCCGTACCGGTGGTCGGGGCTTCAACGGTGATTGCACGTTCCGACTGCTGCGATTCGGCCACGAGGGGGCGCTCCTTGGACTGGGACGGCCCGATCGGGCCAGGAAACCATACAAAGTCCGATTCTAGTGCGAGGCCCGGACTACTCGCTGGATCGGCGGTCCGATTCCGCTTCGGCCCGTTCAGATCGCGCGCGAGACACCTCGGTCCTCATCTGCCGGCCCGACCCGGCAGGCGTCCACGACTGCGCCGCCCGCTCAAGCCCAGAACCTAGTGACTGCGGAACCGCGCCGCCTCGATGTCCATCACCTGCTGGGCGATCTCGAGTGTGTGCGAGGAGAAGGTGCCCGTCTCCTGTGCGTCAATGAGCGCATCCTGCTGCGCCTCGGCCACGAGACGGCGCAACTCACCGAGTTCGGTGGGTGCGCCCTTGACCTGCTCGACGGCGCGGGAACGAATGTTCTGCATGGTGCGGGCGACGCGCTCGCGTTCTGACTGCACCGCCTCGGCGCTGAAGGGTTCGCCGTTAGCACGGCGCAGACCAGGGCCATCCAGGAAGGCGATCGTGGCCTCGGCGATGTGACCGGAGAGGCGATCGAACTCTCGCTGCGTGTGCTCGGCGTCGCTGCCGCGAATCCCCAGCGCCTTGATCAAGAACGGCAGCGTACCGCCGTAGAGCACCAGCGTGATGATCGCCACCGTGAAGGCAATCAGCACCAACGCAGCGCGGTGCGGCGTGTCGGTGGGCAGCGACTGCGCGGCTGCGAGCGTGACGACGCCCCGCATTCCGGACCAGCCAAGGACGAGGCCACCCCGCCAGCCCAGTCCTTCCTGGACACGGAAGCGCATGTCTGCCTGTCGGCGGCGCGCGAACTGCATGCGGCGCCGGTCTTTCTCACTCGCATCGGTAGCCAGGGCCGAGTCCAAGCGAGTGAGAATGCGGTCGAGCTTCGGTTCCAGTTCCGCAGAACGGCGCTGACGACGGCGCATCACGCCGATGACCGGAACCAGGAATGCGATCCGCATCACCAGCAGCGCCACCACCAGGATGAGACCGATCAGGATGGTGATGCCGATGCTCGGGTCGCGCTGATCAACGGCGTTGAGCACCGACGTCAGTTCCAACCCCATGAGTAGGAAGACCCCGTTCTCGAGCAGCAACTGCGCAGTACGCCAGTTCGTGCGTTCCGAGATCCGATCTTGTGCTGCCAAGCGGCGGGCACTCTGGTGGCCGGTAATCAGACCGGCGGTGACGACAGCGATCACGCCCGAGGCGTGGAGTTCCTCCGCCGGGATGAATGCCAGGAATGGCACGACGAAGGAAATCGCTGTGGTCAGCACTGGCTGCTGACGAATCTTGGATCGCACCGCGACGGTGAACGCGCCGACCGCCACACCGACCGCGACACCGACAAAGGCTGCGTACACGAACGTGCCCAGAGCACCCCAGAAGGTGAAGGCGCCGGCCATCGCCGCAATCGAGGTGCGCAGCAGCACCAGCGCGGTGGCGTCGTTGACCAGCCCCTCGCCTTCCAGGATCGTGACAAGACGCGGCGGCAAGCCGAGCTTCTTTCCGATCGCGGTAGCCGCCACTGCGTCGGGCGGGCTAATGACCGCGCCGAGCGCCACGGCGGCAGGCAAGCCGAGGTCAGGCATAATCCACCACAGCAGCAAGCCGGTACCGAACGCCGAGATGATCACCAGACCGACGCTCAAGGCGCCGATGGTGCCAAAGTCGCGTCGGAAATCGATCACGGGCACGTTCACCGCAGCCGAATACAGGATCGGTGGGAGCACGATATAGAGAATCCACTCGGGCTCGATCAAGATCTCGGGCATGCCAGGCAGCAAGCTCACGCCAATGCCCAACAGCACCAAGATCACCGGCGCAGCGACGCCGAGCTTCTGCGCGAAGTAGGCCACCGCAACGATCACTAGGACGGCAACGACGCCAACGAGTGCCAGTTCCTCGATCACGAGATCTCCCAACTTCCTAGCCGTGGATCAAGGGTACTCCCGCCCTGCCCCCGCACGATGCCAGCGCCACCCGTGACGCTTAGACCCTGTCCGGAATATGCCGGGACGTCGTGACGGTCATGGGTGGCGGGCACCTGCTACCGGACGCCGGTGGCGGATGGATCGGCGAGGCTACGACCGGCCTGCGCGATACCGCTCGACCGCGCTGGTGCCCGAGGCGATCGCACCGAACAGCACGGCGCCAATCGGCCAGAGCAGCCAGGAGGTACCCCACGCGTCACCGAGGAAGCTCCAGGCCAGGTAGATGGCAACCAGCGCAGGCCAGTAGAACGCCGCGATCACACCGACGATGCTGGTGCCCGCCTCGCCGCTCGTGTCGGCGTGCTCGGCGCGCTGCAGGTCGTCGCGCACACTGTGTGCCCACTGCTGCGCCAGCAGCACGAACAGACCGACCGCGACCAGCAGCAGAATGAAGCCCACACCCACCGGCGTCCAGATCTGGCGATGGGTCCCCGAGGGCACCAGCAGCGCCAGACCCAGGAGCGGCAGCGGTGCCAGGATCCACACCCCGATCGCGATCTGCATGGCCACGGTCCGGGCGCGTTCATTGCGGCGGGCCAGGTCCTCGCCCCAGCGCGACACGAGCGCGTTTGGCACGAATCGACCCTCGGGGATGCGCCGGTACGGCGCCAACTCGCGCTGGGTCGCGACCACGACCAGTACACCGACCGTGATCAGCACCAAGAGCAGTGCCAGTCCGATGAAGGAGGCGACGTCCACCCCGAACGGCAGGGCGCCCTCTCGGGCGGCAGCGGGCAGCGTCACCAGCGCGATGGGCGAGAGCAGGAAGAGCGCGACGCCGCCGGCAAACCGGTAGCGGATCCGTTGCATCGCGGCGGCGTAGCCCTGGGCTTCCTCCATGGTGACCGGTTCCTGCACCGAACCGCCGTTCGATGACGTCACCGTCGCGGCGTGACCCGGCAATGCGCTCTCGTCGAGGCCTAGCGCAGGCGCGACTTCGTCGAGGTTGCCGAAGTTACTGATGACCTGCCCGACGGCTTCGTTCTCGCTGCGACCTGCCGCGATGAGTTCGGCGTATGCGTCCTCCATCATGGCCTGGAGCTCGGCCTTCGCCTCACGCAGGCGATCGGTCTCGGGGTAGCCCCGGAACATGGATTCGAGATACGCAAGGATGACGTTCACGATGCTTCTCCTTCAATGAATCGGTCGACGAGGGCCTTCGTGCTGCGCCACTCCCCCACTTTTTGTTCGTACACTGCCAAGCCTTCGTCGGTGATCCGGTAATACGTTCGGGCCTTGCCGGAAGGCGACACGTCGGCGTAACTGCTGGCCAGACCGGTGGCCTCAAGCCGCTTCACGGCCGAATACAACGTGGTCTGCTTGATGGCATAGTCGTCGCCGCTGATCGAGGTAATCCGCTGTGCCAGTTCGTAGGCGTACGACGGTCCCGACCGCAGCATCGACAGCACCATGAGGTCGACATAGCCGCGAATGGCGTCTGCGCTGATCATGCGTGCCCCTCTCTGCCGGTTGTTACTGCGACAAACATACTACGTCCAACGTAGCATGACAAGCGTAGTGTTGCGAGGCGAGCTGCGGCGCGTGGAATCGACCATCAGTGCACTAATGCGAGTAGGTGGGTGTTTCGCAGCAGAATCAGGCGACGCGCGTGCAGGACCAACATCAATCGCTCCGCAACGCGACCAACGATGGGCGAGGCAATCGTCACCATGTCCCTTATCCGCGTGACGCTCGCATGCTCGTGATGGCCTTCCACACTGTGGCGTTCCCCTCAGGAAGCAGAAAACCCCCTGCCGAAGCAGAGGGTTTGTGGTGGGCGATACCAGACTCGAACTGATGACCTCTTCCGTGTGAAGGAAGCGCGCTACCAACTGCGCCAATCGCCCGCGCGACACCATCATGCCACAGATTTGGGCCGGGTACGAAACCGGGCCGACCCGCCCCTGGCGTCTGGCGCCAGCAGATGCGTTGATCCTTGAGCGTTGCAGCCACCAACCGTGCCCACGGGCACAGCGACACGCCGATATGACACCAAACTTCCCTGATTTTCCGGGGAATTTCAGGCATGTTGTCCCTCGGTTTGGCACTCGGGCAAATCATCGGCTAATCTCTTCCTGTACGGAAAAACCGGTACAAAATGCGGATGTAGCGCAGTTGGTAGCGCATCACCTTGCCAAGGTGAGGGTCGCGAGTTCGAGTCTCGTCATCCGCTCGAGTGAGGCTAGGCCTCTTCACTCCGGGGGTCACTTCGGAGGCTCGCTACGGTGGAGTGGCCGAGAGGCGAGGCAGCGGCCTGCAAAGCCGTATACGCGGGTTCAAATCCCGTCTCCACCTCCACCGCCCAGCAGTCTAGGGCAGTGAAATTGGGCGATTGGCGCAGCGGTAGCGCGCTTCCCTGACACGGAAGAGGTCACTGGTTCGAACCCAGTATCGCCCACCATGAAGAACCGCCGAGCAATCGGCGGTTTTTTTGTTGTTCGCAGACGCTCGTTGCCGTCGGCTCCTAGGGAACGGCCACGAGGGGGCGTCCTCGACGAGCTTGCGCAGCGGATTGTGGTCCGCGTCCAACTCCTCACCAAGGGTGTGCCGGTGCGTCTTCAGGACGGATTCAGTGGCCTGGTACCTCGGACCGACGCCGCGCTACTGGCCCGCACTCGCGACTGATGCACTTCAATGCGCGTCGGGGTCTTGGCGTCAAGCGAATCGAGTCCCGGGAAACCAGTGCCAGCTGCCCACACAGCAGCCCTGGCAGCCTTGGCCCATGGTGTCTTGATCGGATCCGCAGCGTGGCTTCGCCGCCACTCCTCGTCATGACTGTGGGCACAACACAGTTGGGGCGCCACCCGAAGGTGACGCCCCAGCTTGGCCGAATCCAGTTGGAGAGAGGGCGAGCCCTTACTTCTCCTCGAGGGCGTAGGCCTCCTCGCCGTGCACGATCAGGTCGATGCCGGCGATTTCGTCCTCGTTCTTGACGCGGAAGCCGATGGTCTTCTCGATGACGATGCCGATGATGAAGGCAACGACGAAGGAGTAGATCGCAACCGCGAGGGCCGGTACCGTCTGCAGGATGACCTGAGTCCAGTCACCGGTGAAGAAGAGGCCGGTGCCCTGAGCCAGGAAGCCCAGGTAGATGGTGCCGATCAGCCCCGAGACGAGGTGGATGCCGACCACGTCGAGCGAGTCGTCGTAGCCCAGCGCGAACTTCAGGTCGATGGCGAAGGCCGAAACCACACCAGCGATCAGGCCGAGAAGCAGCGCGAAGATCGGGTCGAGGTTGCCCGCGGACGGGGTGATTGCAACCAGACCAGCAACAGCACCCGAAGCGGCACCGACGGTGGTCGGCTTGCCGTCCTTGAACTTCTCAACGAGCAGCCAACCGATGACCGCGGCAGCCGGAGCGCCGATGGTGTTCAGGAAGCTAAGGCCCAGGCCGTCCTGATCGCCCGAGAGACCGGTGTTGAAGCCGAACCAACCGAACCACAGGATCGAGGCGCCGAGGAGCACGAACGGCACGCTGTGCGGCTTCTGGATGCCCTTTTCGAAACCAACGCGCTTGCCGAGGACCAGCGCCAGGGCCAGTGCAGCGGCACCTGCGTTGATGTGCACGGCGGTACCACCGGCGAGGTCGATCACGGCCTGGCCGTTGATGTCCCAAGCGCCGATCCAGCCGCCACCCCAGACCCAGCCGGCAACCGGGAAGTAGGACAGGGTTGCCCACAGACCGGCGAAGAGCAGCCACGAGCCGAACTTGGCACGGTCAGCGATCGCGCCCGAGATCAGGGCGGTGGTGATGATGGCGAAGGTCGAGCCGAAGGCGACGTCGATCAGGTCGACACCCTCACCGGTCGAACCGAAGCCGACGAACGGGTTGCCAACAATGCCCGGGATCAGGTTCGTTGCGCCGTCGTAGTAGCCGCCGGTCTCGCCAGCGCCCGTGTACATGTTGTAGCCGTACAGAATCCACAGCACGCCGATCAGGGCGATAGCGCTGAAGTTCAGCATCAGCATGCTGACCACGCTCTTCGCCTTGACCAGGCCACCGTAGAAGAACGCAAGACCCGGAGTCATGAGCAGCACCAGGGCAGCGCTGGTCACAATCCAGATGCTAGATGGGGTGAGTTCCATCGTGAGCCTCTCTTGTTTGATGCGGTATTTGCGGCTCGGCATAAGCGCCGGACCAGCGGTCCAACGCCGGAGCGGGTCGGAGCCACGTCATGAGTGTGGCGAACGCAGATTTCGCAAGGTGCGCGTCACGATTGCGGTCGTGTTACGAGGTGGCGGGAAATGTAAATTGCGTGTTTCCGGGCACTGGTGATCTGCCGCGCATTCTCCCCGCACTCCCCCGGATTTCCGGGCAGGAATGACGGAATGGCGAGGCAAACGGTGCTACGGAATGTTTCCCACGAGGCCACGCCCCGCCTCGCCGTCAGACAACAGTGGCCCGATCAGCGAACTGACCGGGCCACGAACACTACTGAAACCTAGCTGTGCTGACTGTCTGCCAGACCGCGAAGGGCCACCATTCGACTCATGGCACGCAAGTACTTCTTGCGGTACCCGCCGTTGAGCATGCCGCCACCAAACACCTGGTCCAGCGGCAGGCCCGAGGCAACAATCGGAATCTGCGCGTCATAGGCCCGGTCGATGAAGGCCACCAAGCGCAGCGCATCCGTCTGGTTCGTGAGCTCATGCACGTTATTGAGACCAAGTCCCTGCAGACCTTCGAGCAATTTGACGTAGCGGCTCGGGTGCACGCGGGACAGCAGGCTCAGCACTGCGTCAAAGTCGTCGAGCGAGACCGTGGCGCCTAGGCTGGCGAGGCGCGCCTCCACCTCGTCCGCCGGCACCGACTCGGCAGAGCCACCTGCCTCACGCCTCCGATAGTCCTGACCATCAATGCGCAGCACCGTGAAGCGGTCTGCCAGTGCGTTGATTTCACGCAGGAAGTCGCTCGCGGCAAAGCGCCCCTCGCCGAGCGCATTCGGCGGCGTGTTCGAAGTTGCGGCCAGGCGCGTACCCCCGGCGACCAGCTCGCCGAGCAGTCGGCTCATCAGCATGGTGTCGCCCGGGTCATCCAGTTCAAACTCGTCGATGCAGATCAACTTCGACGGACGCAGTAGCGCGACCGTGTCTTGGTAGCCCAGTGCACCGACCAGGGCGGTGTACTCGATGAACGTGCCGAAATGCTTAGGCCCCCGCACCGAGTGCCACAGTGCGGCCAGCAGGTGCGTCTTCCCCACGCCGAAGCCGCCATCGAGGTAGACACCAGGGCGCAGCGGTTCGACCGCCTTCTTGTTCTTGCGGCCGAACAAGCCACCGCCGCCCGAGGTGCTCGCCCCGCCGGTGGCGAACTCACGCAGCGCCTCGACCGCGGCCTGCTGACTCGGCTGGTCCGGATCCGGTCGATAGTTGTCGAAGGATGCGTGCGCGAAATGCGGCGGCGGGACCAGGTTGGCGGCCAATTCAGCAGCGGACATGGATGGCGAACGCTCGGCAAGGCGAACGATACTGGCGTGGGACACAGTGAGTCTCTCGGCAGGTGAGCGTCTCTGACGTCAACGGGCGGGGATTATTGCGTTCTGTTTCGCTGCGCAGTACACCGGGGCGTTCTCTGCGTAGGCTGGCACAGGTGAAACCCTTGCAAGCCTACCGCTTGCTCCCTGGGTCACAGATCTCATCGATTGTGGAGGACTGAACATGGCCGTCGGCCTGGACAACGCAGAGAAGTTCCAGCAGTACGCTCACCCCGAGCGTCTGGTCAGCACCGAGTGGCTCGCCGAGCACCTTGGCACCCCCGGACTGGTCGTGGTGGAGTCGGACGAGGACGTCCTCCTGTACGAAACCGGCCACATTGAGGGTGCCGTCAAGATCGACTGGCACACCGACCTGAACGACCCGGTGCAGCGCGATTACATCAACGGCGAGGCCTTTGCCAAGCTGCTGGGTTCCAAGGGCATCACCCGCGACACCACGGTCGTCTTCTACGGCGACAAGAACAACTGGTGGGCCGCGTACGCCCTGTGGGTGTTTGAACTCTTCGGCCACGAGGACGTCCGTCTGCTCGACGGTGGCCGTGCCAAGTGGGAGGCCGAAGGCCGCCCCTACACCACCGAGGTGCCGACCCCCGCTCCGGTGGAGTACCCGGTTGTCGAGCGCGACGACAGCGTCCTGCGCGCCTACAAGGACCAGGTCCTCGCTGCGATCGGTTCGGTCCCGCTGATTGACGTCCGCTCCCCCGAGGAGTACGTCGGTGACCGCACCACCGCGCCTGCCTACCCCGAGGAAGGCACCCTGCGGGCTGGCCACATCCCGACCGCATACAACGTGCCGTGGGCCAAGGCAGTCGCCGAGGACGGCTCCTACAAGAGCATCGACGAACTCAAGGCCCTCTACGGCGAAGGCGGCGCAGGCCTGTCCCAGGACGACTCAGTGATCGCCTACTGCCGTATCGGTGAGCGCTCGAGCCACACCTGGTTCGCCCTGAAGTACCTGCTGGGCATCAAGGACGTGAAGAACTACGACGGATCCTGGACCGAATGGGGCAGCGCCGTGCGCGTCCCGATCGTGAAGGGTGCAGAGCCTGGCTCGCTGTAAGCACTGAGCCGTCGCACTGAGCGGCGCGGGGGAACTGGGTGCGCCAGCTTCACCCGCGCCGTTCGTTCGTTTCACCGCGGCCCCTGCCGCGCCTGCAATACTGAGGTCACCATGTCTGAGCACACCCTGCCTGAAACGCTCGCCGAGATTCGCGACGATTTCCTCGCCCTGGATCGCCAGAGCCGGCTACAACTCTTGCTGGATTTCTCCAACAACTTGCCGGAGCTGCCCGAGCAGTACCAGGACCACCCCGACCTCTTCGAGCGCGTGGCAGAGTGCCAGAGTCCGGTGTTCATCTTCACCGACCTCGACGATCAGGGTCGTTTCCATCTCTACGCCACGGCCCCGGCCGAAGCCCCCACCACGCGCGGTTTTGCCTCGATCTTGGCGCAGGGCTTGGATGGCCTCACCCCGGACGAGGTGCTGGCCGTCCCGAGCGACTTCGCCTATGAACTCGGTCTCACCGAGGCGGTCTCTCCGCTTCGAGTGCGCGGCATGAGCGGCATCCTGGATCGCGCCAAGCGCCAACTGCGCGAACGCCTCGCCGCTGACGCGAGCAGCAACTAGCGCTGCATCAGTACCCACGCCTCGCCCCACATCGGGCAAGCAGCGCGGCTATCGCTTCGACGGAGCATCCAGCGACCGCAGCCATGCCGTGATCGCCGCAGACCAACGCTGCTGGTCGTAGTTCCAGAGTCGGCAGTGGCGCGCCTGCTCAAATGGGACCGGCGTCACCAGATCCGGCCGGGCGGCTGCCAGTTCCCACGACGGACCAGCCGGAACGAAGCCGTCATCATCGCTGTGCAGGATCAGCAGCGGGTGTGTCAGTTCGTCCGCCCGGGCCGGGATATCGAGCAAGTCGAGGTCCAGTTCGGTTTCGGCACCTGTCGCCCACTTACCCCAGGACTGCTCCAGCAGCGTGAAGCCACCAGCGCGCACCGGTGCCGGCAGGTTCCGCGCGTCGGCTTGGTACCGCAGCGTCTCGCGCCAGCTCACCGCGGGCGATTCCAGGACCGCTCCGGTGACGCAGTCAGCAAGTTCGGACTGCAGCAGCGTCTGCAACACGATGGCCCCGCCCATGGACCACCCCATTAGGACGACCTCTTCGGCACCTTCGGCCCGGGCGTAGCCAATTGCCGCCTCAACGTCACGCCACTCGGTGAGGCCCAGTCCGTAGCGACCATTCGGACTGGTGGGTCCCTCAGAGTCATTCCGGTAGCTCACCGCGAGCACTTGATACCCGGCTTCATGGAACACCGGCACCGCGCGCAGCGTCTCGTGTCGCAGCACTGCTCGGCCATGCACCAAAATCGCCCAGCGCTTGCTCTCGGCCGGGAAGTACCAGGCCGGGGCATCGCCGAGCGGAGTTGGGATCGGCACGTCGTGCCACTCGAGGCCGAGCTCCACGGGGTCCAGGAAGAACCAACTGTTGATTCGGGATTCATCGCCCGCGCGCGGTTCGCCGTAGTCGACGCCGATGAGTTCACGAGTGACGGTCGCGCTCGTTTGGGCGAGGATGCGACCGTAGCGCAGGTGCGCCTCGCCGTCGCGCACCCACAGGCCGTACCGGCCAGGAACGATCGAATCGTCGTTTCGGGACAGCGTCACGGTCTTACCGTCCTGATCCAGACCGATCAGACGGACGTCCGGTTCCTTCCGCTTCGGCGGCGTCAGGACGGTGCGCGCGAACCCCACCGAGATTGCCGAGATCGCGATCGCGGTGACTGCGCTGGCCGTGGCGACCACACCCAAGCCAATCAACGCAGCTCGCAGCAACGAGCCGCGGCCGGACTTCCCTGCCATCGTGCCTCCCTCAGCGGCGCATGGGGCGAAACCACCAGTGCAAACATCGAACCGGCGTGCCGCAGTGCGGCGTGAGCGATTCAAGAATAGTCTTCCTACGTGGCTGTTCCACCAGAATCGGCGTATCCCCCGCCGTTTGCCGACGCGGTTGCGTCGCTGGAACGCGCACGCCTGCGTCCGGAAGTGGTGATCACACAGATCCCGGCGCCGCAGGGGCTGGCACCCTATGCCCTAGCACTCAGTGGCGACTTGGCGCAGACTCGCTTCACCGGCGACACCGAACTTGGAGTCGGTCGCTTCGTGCTGTTGCACGACCCGGAGAGTCCGGATGCCTGGAGCGGACAGTTCCGAGTGGTCTGCTACGCGCAGGCGCCGCTGGACCTTGATATCGCTGCCGATTCCATGATCACGGACGTCGCGTGGAGCTGGATCCTGGACGCGCTGGACTCCCGGAATGCCGCCTACACAGCCGCGTCTGGCACCATTACTACTGAACTGTCCACCGGCTACGGCGAACTCGCCCGCACCGGCACGAAGGCTCGAGTCGAAGTTCGCGCCTCCTGGACTCCACAAACCTCGGACGCTGCCCCGCACGTTGAGGCCTGGGGCGAGTTGCTCGGTATGCTCGCTGGCCTCCCGCCCATTGCAGAGGGTTCCGTCCCCCTGCATACAAGGCGACACCATGACTAACCCTGGCGACGTACCCGCCGCTCCCTCCACCGAGGACTCCACCCCCGTACTGCCACCGGCCACCCACGAGCCGATTGACGTGATCGATACGCCGGAAGAGTTCGCGGACGCGGTTGCCGCACTGCACGCTGGTTCCGGGCCCATCGCTGTCGACGCCGAGCGCGCCTCGGGCTTCCGCTATTCCCAGCGGGCCTACCTGCTGCAGTTCTATCGGCGAGGTGCCGGTACCTTCCTGTTTGATCCGCCCGCGATCGGTGACTTCAGTGCACTGCAGGCCGCGATCAGCGACGAGGAGTGGGTGTTCCACGCGGCCAGCCAGGACCTGCCCTGCTTGCGCGAGGTGGGCCTCGACCCCAAGCGTATTTTCGATACTGAACTCGGCGCACGCTTGCTCGGCTTGCCGCGGGTTGGCCTCGGGACGGTCGTAGCGGACCTGCTCGGCGTGACCCTTGAGAAGGCACACTCGGCCGCGGACTGGTCGAAGCGGCCACTGCCGCAGGACTGGCTGCTCTACGCCGCGCTGGACGTGTCGTTGCTGGTTGACCTGCGCGACAAGATCGCCGACCTGCTGGCCGAGGCCGGCAAGCTGGACTTGGCACAGCAAGAGTTCGATTACACCCTGCACAAGGAACTGCGTCCGCAGCGGGAGGACCCCTGGCGTCGCCTGTCCGGCATCCACCAACTGCGCAAGCAGCGGCAGCTTGCCGTCGCCCGCGAGCTGTGGTTGGCCCGTGATGCGTACGCCGCCGCCGTCGACATTGCACCAGGCCGCCTCGTTCCTGATCGGTCGCTGCTGGCCGCGGCGACGAAACTGCCGCAGAGTCGCGCCGAACTGCTCGCGCTGAAGGAGTTCAACGGCCGCGCAAGTCATAGTGAGTCGGCACGCTGGTGGGCCGCTATTGAACGTGGTCTGACCACCGAAGACCTGCCGCCCATGCGCACCGGCGGTGATGTAATTCCACCGCCACGCGCCTGGTCGGACCGGAATCCCGAGGCGGATCGCCGCTTGACGGCCGCCAAGGCGGTGCTCACCGAACTGAGCGAAACGCGACAGATCCCGATGGAGAATCTGCTGACTCCAGATACCCTGCGTCGGCTCGCCTGGGAGCCCCCGACGCCGCTCTCGGTGGAGTCCCTCGCGCAGGCGCTGCGCGAATTGGAGGCTCGCCCGTGGCAAATCGAGTTGCTGGCTGAGCCAATTGTGAGCGCCTTTGTTGAGGGCAACCAAGCGAGCCAGTCCCCTGCCGCCACGGCAGTGACGGAACTGCCAAACGGCTAGGTAGCCCACAAATACCGCGCCTAGGATCGTCCCAAGCACGCTCAGACGGCGCAGGACAGTCCTGTGCCGACGATGTCAGGAGGCAGAGTGGCCAACGCAGAGGACGTTTACTTCATCGACGGTGTCCGCACCCCATTTGGGCGCGCCGGCGAGAAGGGAATGTACTGGCAAACCCGCGCTGACGACCTCGCGGTCAAGGCGATTCTGGGACTGCTGGAACGCAACCCGTCCATTCCCAAGGACCGCTACGACGACGTAGCCATTGCCGCCACCACGCAGCAGGGTGACCAGGGCCTCACCCTGGGCCGCACCACGGCCATGCTGGCCGGTCTGCCCCGTACGGTGCCTGGCTTCGCCATCGACCGCATGTGCGCCGGTGCCATGACCGCAGTCACCACCACCGCCAGCGGCATCGCCTTCGGTGCCTACGACGTCGTCATCGCCGGTGGCGTCGAGCACATGGGTCGTCACCCGATGGGTTTCAACGCCGACCCGAACCCCCGCTTCCTTGCCGAGCGCATGGTCAGCGAGGAAGCCCTGAACATGGGCAAGACGGCTGAGCGCATCCACGACCGCTTCCCGCACCTCACCAAGGAGCGCGCGGACCGCTTCGCCATGCTCTCGCAGCACAAGGCCGCCGCCGCCTACGAGGCCGGCAAGATCCAGCCCGACCTGGTGCCGGTTGCCATCCGCAGCGCTGAGGGCTGGGGCCTGGCCACCCGTGACGAGGCGCTGCGCCCGGAGACCACCATGGAGGGTCTGGCCGCCCTCAAGACGCCGTTCCGTCCGCACGGTCGCGTCACCGCGGGAAACTCCTCTGGCCTGAACGACGGCGCCACCGCGAGCATTCTGTCCGGCGCCAGCGCCGTCAAGGAGTTCGGACTGAAGCCGAAGATGCGCCTGGTGCAGTTCGCCTTCGCCGGCGTTGAGCCGGAGATCATGGGCATCGGCCCGGTCCCCTCGACCGAGAAGGCGCTGCGCAAGGCCGGCCTCACCATCGACGACATTGGCCTGTTTGAACTGAATGAGGCCTTCGCGGTGCAGGTGCTGAGCTTCCTGGACCACTTCGGCATCGCGGACGACGACCCGCGGGTGAACGTCTGGGGCGGCGCAATCGCCTTCGGTCACCCACTGGCCTCCAGTGGCGTGCGGTTGATGAACCAGCTCGCAGCGCAGTTCGCCGAGCGTCCGGACGTGCGCTACGGCATCACTGCCATGTGCATCGGTCTGGGTCAGGGTGGCACCGTCATCTGGGAGAACCCGAACTGGAACGGCAAGCGGAAGTAACTGGGACGGGACGAGGACAACGATCATGACTGACTACTCGAAGATTGACTTCTCCGACCTCACCGCCCTGAGCGCTGACGAGGTCGTCACCAACGCCTATGTTCGGGACGTTCCGCTGCCCAGCGGCCGCACGCTGGCGCTGATCACGCTCGACAACGGCCGTGACCACACGCGTCCGAACACCCTCGGTCCGGTGACTCTGCTCGCCCTCGGCGAGGTGCTGGACACCCTGGCCGCCCGCGCCAAGGCCAAGGAAATCGACGCGGTGGCCGTCACCGGCAAGCCGTTCATCCTGGCCGCTGGCGCCGACCTGTCAAAGGTCAGCGAGATTCCCAGCAAGGACGCCGCCAAGAAGCTCGCCCAGCTCGGCCACTTCGTGCTCGGCAAGCTCGGCTCGCTCGGTGTCCCGAGCTTCACCTTCATCAACGGCCTGGCCCTCGGCGGCGGTCTCGAGATCGCCCTGAACTCGGACTACCGCACCATCGACGCCTCCGCGGCCGCGGTCGCGCTTCCGGAGGTCTTCCTGGGCATCATCCCAGGTTGGGGTGGCGCGTGGCTGCTGCCGAACCTGATCGGCATCGAGAACGCCCTTGAGGTGGTCGTCTCGAACCCGCTGAAGCAGAACCGGATGCTGAAGCCGCAGCAGGTGCTGGACCTTGGCATCGCCGACGCCATGTTCGGTGCGGCGAACTTCTTGGAGGATTCGCTGCGCTGGGCCGACGGCGTGCTCAGCGGCTCGATTAAGGTCAAGCGCCCGAACGAGCCCGGCAAGATTGAGCGCACCGTCAAGTGGCCGGCCGCGATCAAGATCGCTCGTGGCATGCTCGAAAGCAAGATTGGCACCGTGCCGAAGTCGCCATACAAGGCGCTCGAACTGCTCGAGGCAGCACGGAACACCACCAAGGAAGAAGGCTTCGCCGCCGAGGACGAGGTGCTCGCTGAGCTCATCGCCGGCGACCAGTTCGCCGCCAGCATCTACGCCTTCGATCTGGTCCAGAAGCGCGCCAAGCGCCCGGCGGGTGCTCCGGACAAGGAATTGGCCAAGCCGGTGACCAAGGTCGGTGTGCTCGGCGCAGGGCTCATGGCGAGCCAGTTCGCGCTGCTATTCCTGCGTCGCCTCCAGGTGCCGGTGATTATCACGGATATCGACCAGGCGCGCGTGGACAAGGGTCTGGACTACATCCGCGGTGAGATCGCCACGCTACTGGAGAAGGGCCGCATCTCGCCGGACGACGCGAACCGCCTCAACGCGCTGCTGCACGGTACCACCGACAAGGCTGACTTCGCTGACTGCGACTGGGTCATCGAGGCCGTCTTTGAGGAGCTCGAGGTGAAGCAGCAGGTCTTCGCCGAGATTGAGCAGTACGTCTCGCCCGAGGCCATCCTGGCAACCAACACTTCCTCCCTCTCGGTCGAGGCGATCGGTTCCAAGCTGGCGCACCCGGAGCGCGTCGTCGGCTTCCACTTCTTCAACCCGGTGGCGGTCATGCCGCTGATTGAGGTTGTTCGCACCCCGGCGACAAACGATGAGACGCTCGCAACCGCGATGTTGACCGCCAAGAACCTGAAGAAGAACGCGGTCATCGTCAAGGACTCCCCCGGCTTCGTGGTCAACCGCATCCTGGCCAAGGTCCTTGGCGAGGCCATGCACGCCGTCGACACCGGCACCCCCTTCGAGGTCGTCGACGCGGCGCCAGCACCCCTCGGTCTTCCGATGAAGCCGTTCGAGCTGCTGGAACTGGTCGGCCTCAAGGTGGGCGCGCACGTCCTCGACACGCACCACAAGGCCTTCCCGGAGCGCTTCTTCGAGAGCGAGAACCTGCACCGCCTCGCCGAGTACGGCAAGATCTACGAGCGCGACGCCAAGGGCAAGATCAAGGGCTTCGACAAGCAGGCCGAGAAGATCATCGCCGACGGCGGCCCGGGCGGCAAGGCACAGACCAAGGAGGCGCTGCTGGAGCAACTCGAGACCGGTCTGGCCGACGAAGTGAAGCGCATGCTGGACGAGGGTGTCGTCTCGGCACCGGAGGACATCGACCTCTGCCTCATCCTGGGCGCTGGCTTCCCGTTCCACGCTGGCGGCATTACGCCGTATCTGGATCGCACCGGTGCCTCGCAGCGCGCCTTTGGCGGGACCTTCCACACCCCGGCGATCCGCGGCGTGGATCACCGGTAACGGACGCGACAGCAGACGAAAGCGGGTGGGGCCGAAAGGCCCCACCCGCTTCGCTGTTCGCCCGAAGGATCGAGAGTCGAGGAGTCATGTCCAGCTCCTCGATCTGCAACGAACCGCCTAGGTCACGGTCATCCATGCGGCCGAGTCCGTCCGCTGGATGAGTCCCATCAAGTCCTTGCAGTACTTGAGGTACATCTTGGAGTCGCCTGACGCGACGGCGCCGCCGATCTTGACGCCACCGTTCTGCGGGACGACGGTGATGGAGAATTCCAGACCCTTCTCGCCGGTGCAACGCAGGCCATCTGCTGTGATCTCTTCAATGTCCAGCTTCTTGTTCCCCTGCGCAGCCTTCACAGCAAGCCTGACAGCTTGGGTCATGTCGTACGTCGTCGTGATGACGACCTGTGGGGTTGCCTCTGCAGCAGACATCTTCGTCTCCTCTGGGTCGCAGCATCCGAGGTGCACCGGTGACATTGTTGCCGCCGAGCCTTGGGGTCCTCGGTCTGGGTTTCGGGTTTTCGACCTGCAACAACGGTACGCGTGAGAGCGCGACCATGTACCGGGGGAAAACCACTCCGAACTATCCCCAGAATGGGGGACGCTGATTTCCGTACTCAGTCCCCCAAAGAGTGGACCGATTCGAGCAGCAGTCTGCGCTACGAGTCGATGACTGGCGATTCGCCGGTGCGCTGCTCGTCCGCGGCAGCCTCATCCTGGCCCGTGAGTCGGCGCAGCGAAGCACTCTCGGCATCTGGCAGCGGGCGGGCGACGGGGATCTTGGCTCCAAGCACCTGTGCGGTCAGATCCCGAGCAATGGTCTGGGCTGACAGTCCGACTTGATCCAGAATCTCTTGACGGCTCGCGTGCGCCAGGAACTCGGCTGGCAGCCCCAGTTCAGTCAGCGCGGTGTCCACCTCCTGGGCACGCATCTCCTGACGGATCCGCGTACCGATACCCGCGACCCGGACACCATCCTCAATCACCGCGACGATCCGGTGCTCCGCGGCCATCTGTACGACGCTCGGGGCCACCGGAATGATCCAGCGCGGGTCGATGACGGTGGCGCCGATCCCCTGCGCTGCGAGGCGCTCAGCGACCTGCAGACCGAGTTCCGCCATGCCACCCACCGTGACGATCAGCACATCCTTGTGTGCCGCCTCACGGAGCACATCCACACCATCCGCGGTTCGACGGGTCGCCGGCAGGTCAAGACCAGCGTTGCCCTTGCCATAGCGAATGACCGTCGGCGCATCATCGACCGCCACCGCCTCGCCGAGTTCCTCCCGAAGTCGCGCGGCGTCACGTGGGGCGGCGATACGAATCCCCGGCACGACCTGGAGCAGCGCCAAGTCCCACATCCCGTGGTGGCTCGGGCCATCGGGCCCCGTCACACCGGCACGGTCCAGGACGAAGGTGACGCCTGCCTTGTGCAGCGCGACATCCATCAGCACCTGGTCAAAGGCGCGATTCATGAAGGTGGCGTAGACGGCAACCACCGGGTGCAGGCCGCCGAAGGCGAGGCCCGCTGCAGAGGCGACCGCGTGCTGCTCGGCAATACCGACGTCGTGCACGCGGTCTGGGAAGGCCTGCGCGAAGGGATACAGTCCCGTTGGGCGCAGCATCGCCGCCGTGATCGCGACGATACGCTCGTTGGCCGCGCCAAGCTTCACCAACTCATCACCAAAGACGTCGGTCCATGTCGGCAGGCTCGCGCCGCCCACGGTTTCACCAGTCTCTGGGTCGATCCGACCGACCGCATGGAACTGGTCGGCAACGTCATCAACGGCCGGCTGGAAGCCACGACCCTTCTGGGTGACGGCGTGCACGATCACCGGCTCGCCGTAGTCCTTGGCCTGCCGCAGCGCCTCCTCCATGGCGGCGACATCGTGACCGGGAATCGGCCCGATGTACTTGATGCCGAGGTTCGGGTACAGGCCCTTCGGAGCGCTGGAACGCACGATAGTCTGACCCGCCTTGTGGCCCGCCTCGTACACCACATCACCAAAGCCACCGAGCAGGCGACCAGCCATCCGCCGCGTCCAGTAATACAGGCGGCGATAGCCCCGACGGGTGCGGACATTGTTCAAGTACCGTGCCAGGCCGCCGATGGTCGGCGCATAGGAACGGCCGTTGTCATTCACGATAATCACCAGGCGACGGTCATTGTCGTCACTGATGTTGTTCAGCGCTTCCCAGCTCATCCCGCCGGTGAGCGCGCCATCGCCGATGACAACCACAGCGGTACGGTCGTGTTGGCCAGTCATCGCCCAGGCCCGTGAGATGCCATCCGCCCAACTCAACGAGGTCGAGGCGTGCGAGTTCTCCACGATGTCGTGCTCGCTCTCGCTGCGCTGCGGATAGCCAGCCAAACCGCCGCGCTGTCGGAGCGTGGCAAAGTTCTTTCGGCCAGTCAACAGCTTGTGGACGTACGACTGGTGGCCGGTGTCGAAGATGATCGCGTCACGTGGCGAATCGAACACACGGTGCAGCGCGATGGTGAGCTCAACCACGCCCAGATTGGGGCCGAGGTGACCACCGGTGGCCGCGACGTTCTGGATGAGAAACTCGCGGATTTCCTGGGCCAGTTCTTCCAGTTCCGCAGTGCTCAGTGCATCCAGATCACGAGGACCCTGAATTCGCTCCAGCCTGGTCATTGCACCATCCTACGTGGCCCTATGAGGAACGTGCTGTGCATCCGCACGCAGCCCACTCTCCTCGCTGCTCCCCGAGGGGCAACGCATATTGCCACGTGGCCAACACTATGCAGACTGGCTCGCTGGCATCGCTGAAGACTGACGTTCCTGCTGTGGAGCCTGCACCAGCGCCTGCGCCTGCCCAATCCAGTCGTCACGAGTGATGCGCTCCGGGAACACGCCAATGCGTGCCGCCAGCGCCGGCACCTGGTCTGGCGTCACCGCGGCGAGCTGTTCCAGGCGCATGATGCCCTGGTCCCGCAGCGCGGCCGCCACCCGAGGGCCAATGCCCGCGATTTGCTCGAGGTCGTCGGCGGGGCCGTGGTCAGTGGCGCCGGGGTCAGCGGGGTCAGGATACGTCGCGATCGAGGCGGTGGTCGCCGGAGCCGACGATTCCAGCGTCGAGCGGGCAGGCGCCTCGCCATCGCGTCCGCTCCGCAGCCCGCGCAGTACCCAGCCGAGCGCGATGCCCAGCGCCGCGGCCACCGCATAGAAGGCCCAGTTTTCGACCAGGGTGATCCACGGCATCAGCGTTCCTCCATGACAACACGCTGGTTCTGCAGTCGTCCAGCCTCGGTGTGGTTCGATGCGACCGGGTCAGCCGCTCCCCTGCCCCGCACGATCAGCGCATCCTTGGGAACGCCATGCCGAATCAAGTAGTCCGCAACGGCCTGCGCCCGCTGCAGGGAGTGGGACTGTTGGTCTCCATCGTGCGGCAATGAGACATAGCCGGTGATCCGGATCGAGCCAGGGGCCGCGTTACGCAGGGCCTTGGCCACGGGTCGGAGCCGGTCCTTTTCGGTGTCCGTCAGGTGCACGGCGCCGGTAGCAAAGTGGACGATCACCGGTTCGGTGAGCAGCGCAGCGGGACCCACTGGGGCAGGCGCTTCCACCGGCGGTTCCGCCGCCACTTCCTCGTCGCGTGCCTGCGGGTCGATCACGGGCTGGGCCACGTCCAGTGCCAGCGTCACCGAATCGAGCCCAGACACCTGCTGCTTCAGCGTGTCAGCCACCGTAATGAGATCCGCCTCGCCGGCCACCGAGCCCGCCACGGTGACAGTTCGGCCAGCCGCCACGACCGACAGCCCATCCCAACCGTGTGCAGCAAGGACCGCGGTGGTCTCACGGACCAGCGCCGCTTCTAGCCGTGCCGTTCCCAGGACCGCGGTCACCACGGAGCCCGACACCAAGAGCGTTGCGAGTACCCACGCCAAAGATCGACGGGCGCGTTGAGATGCCAGAACGGCATCGGGCTGCATGCGATTCACCGGGACTCCTTTCCGGGGCTGAGCGTAACAGTGCCCTCCGACCCTGGTGGGCCGAAGGGCACTGTGTGGATTGATGGCTACTTAGGCGACCAGCGAACGCAGCACGTACTGCAGGATGCCGCCATTGCGGTAGTAGTCCGCTTCACCCGGGGTGTCGATGCGGACGACCGCGTCAAACTCAACCGTCTGCTTGCCGGCCGGCGAGTGCTCACTCGGCTCAGCAACCACGTGCACGGTCTTGGGGGTGATGCCTTCGTTCAGTGCCTCGAGGCCGGTGATCGAGAAGATCTCGGTACCGTCCAGACCCAGCGAATCGGCCGACTCGCCTGCCGGGAACTGCAGCGGCACAACACCCATACCGATCAGGTTCGAACGGTGAATACGCTCGAAGCTCTCGGTGATCACCGCACGCACGCCCAGCAGGCTGGTGCCCTTGGCGGCCCAGTCGCGCGACGAGCCAGAGCCGTACTCCTTGCCACCGAGGACGACCAGCGGGGTGCCCTGCGCCTGGTAGTTCTGCGAGGCGTCGTAGATAAAGCTCTGCGGAGCGTCCGGCTGGGTGAAGTCGCGGGTGTACCCACCCTCGACGCCGTCCAGCAGCTGGTTCTTCAGTCGAATGTTGGCGAAGGTACCGCGGATCATCACCTCGTGGTTACCACGGCGCGAACCGTAGGAGTTGAAGTCCTTGCGAGCCACACCATTGGCCTGCAGGTACTGACCGGCCGGGCTGTCCGGCTTGATCGAGCCAGCCGGGCTGATGTGGTCGGTCGTGACCGAGTCGCCGAGCTTCGCCAGCACGCGCGCACCCTTGATGTCGCTGACCGGGGTCAGTTCCATGGTCATACCGTCGAAGTACGGAGCCTTGCGGACGTAGGTCGAATCGGCCGCCCACTCGAAGGTGTCACCCTCAGGGGTCGGCAGACCACGCCAGCGCTCGTCACCCTCGAAGACGCTCGCGTACTTCTCGGTGAACATTTCGCGGTCAATGGCAGAGTCGATCGTTGCCTGTACCTCGGCCGGGTCCGGCCAAATGTCCTTCAGGTAGACCGACTGCCCCTCAGAGTCGGTACCCAGCGGGTCGTTCTCGAAGTCGAAGTCCATCGAACCGGCCAGTGCATAGGCGATCACCAGCGGCGGGCTCGCGAGGTAGTTCATCTTCACGTCCGGGTTGATCCGGCCCTCGAAGTTCCGGTTCCCCGAAAGCACCGCAGTCACGGCGAGGTCGTTGTCCTGCACCGCGGCCGAGATCTCCTCCGCCAGCGGGCCCGAGTTACCGATGCAGGTGGTGCAGCCGTACCCGACGACGTGGAAACCGAGGTTCTCGAGGTCGGGCAGCAGGCCAGCCTTCTCGTAGTAGTCGGTGACGACCTTCGAGCCCGGAGCCAGCGAGGTCTTCACCCACGGCTTGGCCTTCAGGCCACGCTTGCTCGCGTTGCGGGCCAGCAGGCCAGCAGCCAACATGACCGAGGGGTTCGAGGTGTTGGTGCACGAGGTGATCGATGCGATCGTGACCGCACCGTGGTCGATCGTGAAGGTCTCGCCATCCACGGTGACCGTGGCCGGGTTCGAGGGGCCGGCAGGGCCAGTCGAAATAACGACGGGCTCTTCGGCCACGGTGCCTTCATCTTCGGGGGTGAAGGAGGCCGGGTCGGACGCCGGGAAGGTCGCCTGCACGTCACGATCCACGATCGAGTGGGTGACCTTGGCGTAGTCGTTGATGTCCTTGGCGAACTGGGCCTTGGCCTGCGAGAGCTCAATGCGGTCCTGCGGACGCTTCGGGCCTGCAATCGAGGGCACCACCGTGCTCAGGTCCAGTTCGAGGTACTCGCTGAAGACGGGCTCCTTGGCAGGGTCGTGCCACAGGCCCTGCAGCTTGCTGTACTGCTCGACCAGGGCGAGGCGCTCCTCGCTGCGGCCGGTCAGTCGCAGGTAGTCCATGGTCACCTCGTCGATCGGGAAGATCGCCGCGGTCGAACCGAACTCGGGGCTCATGTTCCCGATGGTGGCGCGGTTCGCCAACGGCACGCTGGCCACACCCTCGCCGTAGAACTCGACGAACTTGCCGACCACACCATGCTTGCGGAGCATCTGGGTGATGGTGAGCACCACGTCGGTGGCGGTCACGCCGGTCGGGATAGAACCCGAGAGCTTGAAGCCGACCACACGCGGGATCAGCATCGAGACCGGCTGGCCGAGCATGGCCGCCTCTGCCTCGATACCACCCACACCCCAGCCGAGCACACCGAGGCCGTTGACCATGGTGGTGTGCGAGTCGGTGCCGACACAGGTGTCCGGGTATGCGGTCAGGATGCCGTCCACGGTGCGGTCCATGATCACGCGAGCAAGGTGCTCGATGTTGACCTGGTGCACGATACCAGTGCCCGGCGGAACAACCTTGAAGTCGTCGAAGGCGGTCTGGCCCCAGCGCAGGAACTGGTACCGCTCGTTGTTGCGCTCGTATTCGAGGGCGACGTTGATGTCGAAGGCGTCGGCGCGACCGGCAACGTCGATGATGACGGAGTGGTCGATGACCAGCTCGGCCGGAGCCAGCGGGTTGATCTTCTTGGCGTCACCACCGAGGGCGGTGACCGCCTCGCGCATCGTGGCGAGGTCAACCACACAGGGCACGCCGGTGAAGTCCTGCATGATGACGCGCGCCGGGGTGAACTGAATCTCGGTGTCCGGCTCGGCGTTCGGGTCCCAGTTCCCGAGGGCAGCGATCTGCTCCTTGGTCACGTTGGCACCGTCTTCGGTGCGCAGCAGGTTCTCGAGCAGCACCTTCAGGCTGAACGGAAGCCGCTCATGCCCGGGGACTGCGTCGATCCGGTAGACGCGATACTCGGTGTCGCCGACCTTAAGAGTGTCGGCAGCCTTAAAGCTGTCCAGTGCGCTCATTTCCTTCTATCTCCTCGAGCCAACGCTTCCATTTTCACGCCGCAGATGCCCAAGGCACCAGCAAGGTGAGGCTTACTGAGCGCGACCACGGCCTGTGCCGCGCCATAAGTATCTTGAAGTCGAGACAATCCTACCGTGTCTGGCTGGCTGCATCCTTCGGATACAGCGCCCGCACGACCAGAAAACACAAGACCAGGACCGGTGCCGTCAACGGCAGCCCCAGCACCAACTTCAGCGACGCCAGTCCGGCGACGTCACCGGCAAAGTACACCGGCAATTGCACGGCGAGGCGGATCACAAAGATGGCCAGCCACGCCGCAGTGAGCCACATCATCGCCCGGAACTTCTTGGGGTCGGCCCGCCACTGAGCGTCCTCCATCAGCAGCCCAACCAGGAAGCCAATCAGCGGGCGCCGGATCAGCAGCGAGACCAGAAAGACACTGCCCAGCACCGCGGACGTCCAGAAACCGATCACAAAGTAGTTCTCGCCGCGGCCACTGAACTGCACCAGCAATGCTGACAGGCCCATTGCGAACAGGCCACCAAGTGCCTGCGTCACCGAACTGCGCTGCAGCAGGCGAATGAGCAGCAGCAGCACTCCAGTGCCAGCCGAGGCGGCAATCGCTACCCAAATGTTCGGTATGAATGCGTAGAGCAGCAGGAACGCCACACCGGGCAGCAAGGTCTCGATCGTGCCGCGCCAACCGCCAATACCGGCGAGCACCGCACCACGGAGGTCGTCCTCAGCCAGTCCCCGACCGATTGCCGAGCGCTGGGCCGCGGCGGCCGCGACCTCGCGCAGGTCCGCCTCGTCCTGCGCCTCGCGCAGGTCCGCCTCGTCCTGCGCCTCGCTCATGCCTGGCGCGCTCCGGTGCCGCCCGGCACCTGCAACGGCAGCAGTTCGCGTGGCGGCATCGGGGTGTTGCCGCGCACCACCACGGTGTTGCGGAAGATTTCCTCGATCTGCTGAGCGGCCAACGGATTCGTGATCGCCTCGCCGGAAATCACACCACGCAGGAACCACCGAGGACCGTCCACACCGATGAAGCGCACCTTGCGCACCCCCGCAGCACCCTCGTTCACGACCGGCAGTTCCGCGAGCAGCTCGGGACCGAAGGGGCCGTACTCGCCCTGCACGGTGCCACCCTGCTTCTGGATCTGCTGCGACAACTGCTCGCGAATTTCATGCCAGAGGCCGGCACTGCGCGGGGCTGCGAACGCCTGCAATTGCAGGGTCGAACCGGCGTATTCCACGCCGACGGCGACCACGCGCTTGGTGGCCTCCTCGATCTCTACCCGCAGGTTCAGACCCTCACGAGGCACAATCTTGATGCCACCGAGGTCCACATAGGGGCGAACCAGGTTCGCCTCACTCACGTCAAAGGGGCCAGCAGTCTGACGGTCCGCGGGCGCAGACTTCGGCTGGTCCTGCGGTTCATCCACGATGTCGACGGTGCTCATGCGTTTCCGTTCTGGGCAGCACTGCCCGAAATGCCGGTGGATCCAAAGCCACCTTCACCGCGCTCCGAGCCAGGCAGCGTCTCGACCTGGATGAACTTGGCGCGCGACACCTGCTGAATGATCAGCTGGGCGATCCGGTCCCCCTGGTTGATAGTGAACGCGTTGTGCTGATCCGTGTTCAGCAAGGTGACCTTGAGTTCGCCGCGGTAGCCGGCGTCGACGGTGCCCGGGCTGTTCACGATGGTAATGCCATGCTTGGTGGCGAGACCGCTACGCGGCACGACGAATGCGACGTACCCATCTGGCAGCGCAATCGAGATGCCGGTACCAACGAGCGCGCGCTGACCCGGCTCCAAGACCAGCGACTCAGCAGCACGCAGATCAGCCCCCGCATCGCCGGGGTGAGCATAGGTCGGAGGTTCGGCTCCGGTAATCAGCACTTCCACAATGTCAGTCACAGTCACACAGGCTAGCCGAAACCGAGCCGAGAGCCTGGACAGGCAGTGAAATTAGGAGTTTGCGCACTCCCGGCAGACCGGGCCAATGCTGCCGGTGTGGTCGAGCTGAGAGCGGTGCTTCACCAGGAAGCACTCAACGCAGGTGAACTCGTCTTCCTGGGCCGGCAGCACCACAACGTCCAGGTCAAGGTCGGAAAGGTCGGCGCCAGCCAGCTCATACCCGCCCAGGCCGTCCGCGTCATCAACGTCGATGGTGCCGGAAAGCTTGTCAGGAACTCGCTCCTTCAGCGCCTCGATCGACTCAGTGTCTTCGTCGGTCTTACGGGGAGCGTCGTAGTCGGTTGCCATGTCCGTCCAAGTCGTCAGTTGCGTCGATCCAGATGATTATCTGGTCAGGAGCGGCGATAGTCTGCATCATCTCACCGCCAAACGCAAACCCATTGTTGCTGTGTCGTTGATTCGAAGTCGCGGCACGCCCACGGTATTCCCAGCGGAATCAGGTTTCTCGTGACATTCTGGGCGAAACCAGGCGAAGGATGCAGCATGCGAGATTTGAAGGTGATTGGGGTCGAACAGGGCTCCCTGCTCCTCGTCGCCGATAGCGGCGAGCGATTCCAACTCCCCCTGAGTGAGTTGCCGCAACAGGGCCTGCGGAGCTCGCAGGCGCCCTCACGCACGACGGCTCCTGACCGCAGCGTTCCCCCACGCGAAATTCAACGTCTTATCCGCAGCGGCCTCACCGCTGAGCAGGTCGCCGCGAACACCGGTGCCGACTTGGAGTACGTGCGCCGCTTCGAGGGCCCCGTCATCGCCGAGCGCGAATTCATCGTGCAGTCCGCCCAAGCGGTCCCCGTGCATGCTGCCGCCGATACCGGCTCACTGACGGCCCCGGTCACCTTCGGCAGCCGAATCGCAGAGCGACTGGAATCCCTTGCCGCTCGAGACGAGCGTTGGGACAGTTGGCGCGAAGCCGATGGCAGTTGGTGTATCCAGCTCACCTTCACCGCGCACGACATTGACCATGACGCCCGCTGGACCTTCGATCCGCGCCGTCGCAGCCTGGCCCCGCAGAACACCGAAGCCACCGCGCTGTCGCAGCAAGGTGAACCCCTCGCGCCCGGGCAGCCGCTACTCCCGCGTCTTCGTGCCGTTGATGCAGAACCGGAACCGGACGCCTCTCGCTTTGACAGTGGCGCCTTCCGCCCGCTGGTCGACCCCGAGCCGGCAGCGAAGCGCGGACCCGGCCTGGCCGTCCTCGAAGGACAGAGCAACGCCGGGGCAGCGACCGATGAGCGGGAAGCCAGCACGGCCGAACTGCTCGAGTCGCTGCGCCGCCGTCGCGGTGAGCGCCAGCCCGCGCCCAGCGTCGACGACTTCGCTGGCGACCCGGGGTTCACCATGGTTGATGTGCCGATCGAGCCCGAGATCGCGCCCGAACCGGCGCGTCCCCGGCTGACTCGCATCGTCTCCCCCGTCGACGTCGACGAGCCCGCAGCAGCGCCGATCGCCCAACCCGACGCTCCCGTCGAAGCAACGCCAACTGCTCCGCTTCCGGTGCAGGAATCGGCACCAGATCCGGAGCCGGAAGCCAAGCCCGAGCCGAAGCGCAACCAGCGTAATAACACCACCGGCAGCCTCGGGCGCCGCGGCCGCGCCTCGATGCCGAGCTGGGATGAAATCGTCTTCGGCACTCGGCCCGACGAACAGTAGCCTCACCCCGGTACCATCAGTCCATGACCTTCAACGATCAGGCGCAACTCAAGCAGGGTAAGGCTCGAAAGACCGGCCGCACCGCTGGCGGTATCGCGGCGGGCGGAGGCGTCCTCGCAATTGTGATTGCCCTGGTCGGCCCAATGCTCGGCGTTGACCTGACTGGTATCGGCCAACTGCTCGGGATCGGTACCAGCACCGGTGCCGGCGAAGAAGTCTCGCTGGACGAGTGCCGTACGGGTGCCGACGCGAATGAGAACGATGACTGCCGCCTGATCGGTGCCCAGAACTCGCTGAACGACTTTTGGTCCGATGCCCTCGGACGCAATTACGTGGAACCCGCGCTGCACCTGTTCGAGGGCGGCGTCAACACGGGTTGCGGCTCGGCCTCGAGCGCCATGGGCCCGTTCTACTGCCCGAGCGACCAGACGGTGTACATCGACACCTCGTTCTTCGGCGAGCTGCGCCAGCGCTACAACACCACGGCCGGTCCGCTCGCCCAGATGTACATCACGGCGCACGAATGGGGCCACCACGTGCAGAACATCGGCGGCATCATGAACGGTCTCGACTTGCGCGCCACCGGCCCAGCTTCCGACTCGGTGCGCCTAGAACTGCAGGCGGACTGCTTCGCCGGTGCCTGGGTCGCGGCCGCCAGCAGCACCACGGATGACCGCGGAACTCAGTTGTTGAAGGCGCCGACTAAGTCGGAGATCGCCGATGCACTCAGCGCCGCGGCTGCGGTCGGTGACGACCACATCATGGAGAGTGCTGGCATGCAGGTGAACCCTGAAGGCTTCAGCCACGGCAGCAGCGAGCAGCGCACCCAGTGGTTTGCGCGCGGCTATGACGGCGGCTTCAACGCCTGCGACACCTTTGGGGTATCAGGCAGCCAACTCTAGGACGCGCGAGGCTACCGCTTCGACGCGGTAGCACCCGGGAAGTTCTGATAGGCCCCAAACCCGATCAGCGGGATCAACCGCTCCTGGTCGGTCCAGGACCCGTGCTGGCCAATCATGCGGCGCGAGGCGGGCTCCACATCAGCGTGATAGAACGCTGCGCCGGACTTCGCTGCGATCACCAAGTCGCCGAAGCGGGCAATCACCGAGCTGTCGACGGTACCGAGCAGACCTGCCCGCACGGCTTCGTCCCGGGAGAAGACCCAGGCGTGCGCCTGCAAGTCGGTGCGGAGGGCGTCCAGAATGTCCGAGCGCTGTTTCTCCACGACCTCGGCGTGGAACCACAGTTGCAGTCCTCGTGGCTCGCCCCCGACGTGCCGGAACGGCGCCAGCATGGCAGCGTCGAGTTCCAGATGCCGATGTTCGGGCACGTCAACGATGCCGTGATCGGCCGTCACCGCCACGCCGACCCCCTTCGGCAAGCGCCCTGCCAGGGACTGTAGAGCCGCATCCACGTTCTCCAAGGCGGTCAGCCAGTGCTGCGAGTCCGTCCCATAGGCATGCGCGGCCTGGTCAAGTTCCGGCACGTAGCAGTACACCAGGCTGGGGCCGGAGCGCACCTCACTCACCACTGCGTCCATGCGGTCGTCCAGGGATTCGGCCCCTACAAAGGCCGCGCCACGCAGCACCGCCTTGGTGAACCCCGAATGCTCGTAGCGTGCCGAAGAGATCACCACGGACCGCTGCGACTGGGCAGAAAAGATCGTTGGCCGACGCTGCCAGAGCGTCGGGTCGGCACCGTCATCCCAACCGCTGAGCAGGTTTACCAGACGATCATGCTCGTGATCCAGAACCCGATAGCCCAACATGCCGTGCTCGCCAGGCCACCGCCCGGTCGTCAACGATGACAGCGCCACCGCAGTCGTGCTCGGAAAGACCGTCTCGAGGCGACGAGCCGATTGCGCGCTCAGGAATCGCGCGTGCCCTGCCGAAGCTCGCAAGTTCAGCACACCAAGCCCGTCAATGAGGACCACCACGGCCGACTGGACGGCCGGGAGTCGAAGCGCATTCGCCTCGCCCCGCATGGATGCGGACAGACTCGGCATCACCTCGGTGAGGCTCCCGGCTTGAGCCGGAGCCGCCGGTAGCATTGGGGTGCCCATACTCCCAGTGTTTCATAGGCACACCGAGCGTGCGCCGCGGGAGTGCTGGGCACGGAACGCCGATTCCGACGCTCCCGCGCCCTGACGAGACGACAGCGATACCGATACCGATGGCTCGAACCCCAGCAGACACCGCCTCCACCCCGGAACAGCGCATCGAGGATGTTGACGTTGCCAGCGAGATGCAGGACTCGTTCCTGGAGTACGCCTATTCGGTGATTTACTCCCGGGCCCTGCCGGACGCGCGGGACGGCCTGAAGCCCGTGCAGCGCCGCATCCTGTACCAAATGAGTGATATGGGCCTGCTGCCCAGCAAGGGCCACGTCAAGAGCGCTCGCGTCGTTGGCGAAGTGATGGGCAAGCTCCACCCGCACGGTGACTCGGCTATTTACGAGGCCCTGGTCCGAATGGCCCAGCCCTGGACGATGCGCCTGCCGCTGATCGATGGCCACGGGAACTTCGGTTCGCTCGACGACGGCCCGGCAGCCTCTCGGTACACCGAGGCGCGCCTCGACCACCCTGCCCTGGCTATGGTGCAAGACCTGGACGAGGACGTGGTGGACTTCGTCCCCAACTACGACAACCAGCTGCAGCAGCCCTCGGTGCTGCCAGCCGCGATTCCGAACCTGCTGGTCAACGGTGCCAGCGGCATCGCCGTCGGTATGGCCACCAACATGGCCCCACACAACCTTGTGGAGGTCGTGGCCGCCGCCCGGCATCTGCTCGCGCACCCGGACGCCACGCTTGATGACCTGATGCGCTTCGTTCCAGCCCCGGACCTGCCCGGTGGCGGCACGATCATCGGCCTGGACGGCGTGCGCGAGGCGTACGCCACCGGCCGCGGTAGCTTCCGAACCCGGGCTCGGGTCAGCATTGAATCGCTCTCCGCCCGGAAGGTCGGGCTGGTCATTACCGAACTGCCGTACCTGGTCGGTCCGGAGCGCGTGATCGAGAAGATCAAGGAAGGTGTGCAGTCCAAGAAGCTTGAGGGCATCGCGGACGTACAAGACCTCACCGACCGTCAGAACGGCCTGCGGCTGGTCATTACCATCAAGACGGGTTTCCGTCCTGAGGCGGTCCTCGAGCAGCTCTACCGCTTCACCCCGCTTGAGGAAAGCTTCGGCATCAATAACGTCGCTTTGGTTGACGGCCAGCCGCGCACCCTGGGCCTGCGGGAACTGCTGCAGGTGTTCCTCGACCACCGCATCCAGGTCGTGACCCGTCGTTCGCGTTACCGCCTGGCGCGTCGTCAAGAGCGACTGCACCTGGTCGAGGGTCTGCTGATCGCAATCCTCGACATTGACGAAGTCATCCAGGTGATCCGCACCAGTGACGACGCCGAGACTGCCCGCACGCGCCTGCAAACCGTGTTTGACCTCAGCGAGTTGCAGGCCGAATACATCCTGGAACTGCGTCTGCGGCGCCTCACCAAGTTCTCTCGCCTCGAGCTCGAGAAAGAGCGTGACCAGCTGCTCGCCGAAATCGCGGCCCTCGAGCTGCTGTTGAGCGACCCGCAGCGCGTGCGCGAAGCCGTCTCAAATGAGTTAGGCGAGGTCTCGGACCGCTTCGGCACGCCGCGGCGCACCTTGCTCACCGAGGCCCAGCCACAGACGCCAGCCAGCCGACGCAGCAGCGCCCAAGTGGTCCTCGAAATCCAGGACGCCCCGTGCGCGGTCATCCTGAGCGCCACCGGCCGACTCATTCGGGTCGACCTGGCTGAGGATGCTGCGCTGCCGACACCGGCGCGGCGCAGCAAGCACGACGCCATTCGTTCCGTCGTGCGCACTACCACCCGGGGTGAGCTCGGTGCCGTGACGAACACGGGCCGCTTGATCCGCTTCTCCCCCATTGACCTACCGGTGGCCCCCGAGCAATCGGTGCAACTGGCGGCGGGCGTCAAAGTCGCCGACTACCTGACCCTCAGTGACCGCCACGAGTTCGTGCTCGGCCTGGTCGCAATCGGCGAGGATGCCGCGCCGGTTGCGCTCGGCACCGCGCAGGGCGTGGTGAAGCGCACCGTGGTGAGCGACCTGCCGGCGGGCAAGCCCGACGTTGACCTCATCGCGCTGAAGCCCGGCGATCGCGTCGTTGGCGTCGGCCAGGGTGGCGATGATGACGAGCTGGTTTTTGTCACCACGGATGCACAGTTGCTGCACTTCACCGCACACCAGGTTCGACCGCAGGGCCGTCCGGCCGCTGGTATGGCGGGTATCCGCCTGAGCGACGGTGCGACCGTGCTCAGTTTCGCGGTGGTTGCCGCCGGCGCCACTGCCGAGGTGGTGACGGTATCGAACACGGCCGGTGCCCTCATCGGTGCCGATCCTGGCCGCGTCAAGCGCAGCAGTTTGGCCGACTTCCCGGCAAAGGGGCGCGCCACCGGCGGCGTGCGCGCGCACGCCTTCCTGAAGGGTGAGGACAGCCTCAGCCTGGCCTGGGTCGGCCCGGGACCTGCCCTCGCGGTGGGAGCGGACGGCTCGCAGCGGTCGCTGCCCTCGGAACTGGCCAAGCGCGACGCCTCGGGAACGCCTGTTGATTCGGTGATTGGAGCAGTAGGCTCACCCTTGTCATGAGCCTGAACCCACCAACCGGCGCTGTCGCAGAGTCAGACGACCCGACGGCTGCCCTGCTCGCAGCCGACCGGGTGCGGGCACGACGCCGACTCCTCCTGCTGGCCGTGCTGGCACTCGTGATCGGCCTCGTGGCGGCGAACCGCCAGGCGCTCAGCGACTGGTGGACCTCGGTAACCTCTTCACCGACCGAATCTGCCCTGGCCCTCGCTGCACAGATCGGCCTGACCGAGGAGGGCGAGCGCATCTTCCTGATGGCCCGGCCGGAAGTGCTGGGCCAGGCAGCGTTCGACCAGGCCTGCAGTGTGGACGAGGATGCGCCCGACCATTTCACCAGTGGTTGCTACAGTGCGGCCGGTCGGATCTGGATTCTGGAAGCGAACTCCGACTACCCGCAGTCCTGGGTGGCAGTGACCGCTGCGCACGAGATGCTCCATGCCGCCTGGTACCGCTTCGATGCCGCAGAGCGCGACCGGATCACAGCGTTGATCCGCGAAGCGGTGGCGTCCCTGCCGGAGGACCACTGGTTGCTGGAGCGCATGACCGTGTACTCCGAGGATGCTCCGGAGAAGGAGTATGAGGAACTGTTCGCGGTCATCGGCACCGAAGTGTCGGAGCACGTTGGCGAAGAACTGGAAACGGTGTACCGCCGATACCTCGTCGATCGAGGCGCACTCATCGAACGCAGCCTCTGGTTCTAAGGACGTCCCACACGCCCAGCGACCGCAGGCCAACCTGGCGTGCCAGCGCGGTACAACGCGAACAGCCCGAGACTGCGCCGATGCAGTCCCGGGCTGTTCGGTACTCCAGTTAGCGGCGTACGAGCGGCTGTTCCGCGTAGCCGAGCGACTGCGCGATGACGGTCAGCCACAAGGTGGTGCCGCTATCCGAGTCGGGGGTTTCCATTGCTGCCGTCATCAGGAGGTCCTTGACTGTGCTGGCGTGGCCAGCGTCAACGGCTTCCCGCACCGCTCCGAACAGCTCATTCGTGGCATCTTCGACACGCTGAGTGGTCCAAGCGGTGTATCCGTCAATGTCCGAGAACTGCTCTCGGGTAGACGCGATGACAGCCTCGAGTCGCTTCACATGCTTCGAAGTGATCAGGGCCATACCTTCGTCCTGTCCAATCGATATACCCGCGGTATCCGCGAAGCGTCGGGTTCGGAATTCCGCAGCGCCCCAGGGTTGAGCGCTGCTGTCATTCTAACGAGCGGGGTACCAATATGGTCCGGGTTGCCACGCCGCTTTCAGTCAAGGGGGGTGGAAACCCTTAGCAAGCCTCACCAGGCCTTGACGGATCAGAACTAGGCGTCAATGCGGTCGCGACTCAGGCGCGCCGAGCCATCCACGATGAATTCCTTCCGAGGCGCGACCTCATTCCCCATCAGCAACTCGAACATGCGCTCGGCCTGGGCCGCATCCTCGATCCGAATGCGACGCAGCAGTCGATGCTCGACATCCATCGTGGTCGAGGCGAGCTGATCCGCATCCATCTCGCCCAGGCCCTTGTAGCGCTGGATGGGGTCCTGATACCGCTTGCCGGCCTTCTGCAGCTTGGCGAGCACCGCCTGCAGTTCCGCCTCGGAATAGGTGTAGATCACGTCGTTCGGCTTGCTGCCGGGGTTGATCACGACCACGCGGTGCAGCGGCGGCACCGCCGCGTACACCCGGCCGGCTTCCAGCAGCGGCCGTAGGTAGCGGTACATCAGCGTCAGCAAGAGGGTGCGGATGTGTGCGCCATCGACGTCGGCGTCGCTCATGATAATGACCTTGCCATAGCGGGCCTGGTCCAAGTCGAAGGATCGACCAGAACCTGCGCCAATCACCTGGATGATTGCCGCGCATTCGGCGTTGTTCAGCATGTCCGCGACACTGGCCTTCTGCACGTTCAGGATCTTGCCGCGGATGGGCAGCAGTGCCTGGTACTCGCTGTTGCGCGCGAGCTTGGCAGTGCCGAGCGCCGAGTCACCCTCGACAATGAACAGTTCCGAGCGCTCAATGTCCTTGGTGCGGCAGTCCACGAGCTTGGCCGGCAGGGAAGAATTCTCCAGCGCATTCTTCCGGCGCTGCGTCTCCTTGTGCGTCCGGGCCGAGATGCGGGACTTCATCTCAGCGACGACCTTTTCCAGCAGTAGGTTCGCCTGCGCCTTGTCATCACGCTTGCTGGATTCGAAGCGCTGCTTGAGACCATCGGTCAGTACCTTGGCGACGATCGAGCGCACCGCAGGCGTGCCCAGCACTTCTTTGGTCTGGCCCTCAAACTGTGGTTCGGCCAGGCGCACGGTCAGCACCGCGGTCAGGCCCGCGAGCATGTCTTCCTTCTCGGGCTTGTCCGAGCCGGACTTCAACTTGCGAGCGTTCGCCTCAATCTGTGCACGCAGGAACTTCAACATGCCCTGTTCGAAGCCGGACTGGTGGCTGCCGCCCTTCGGCGTCGCGATGATGTTCACGAAACTCTTCATCACGGTGTCGTAGCCAGTGCCCCAGCGCACAGCGATGTCGACGTCGCAACTGCGTTCCACCTCGGTCGAGACCATGGCGCCATTGGCCTGCAGCACCGGCACCGTCTCGGTGAAGGTGCCACTACCAGTGATGCGCCAGACACCCACGGCCAGGGGGTCAGGAGCGAGGAACTCAACGAATTCGGTGATGCCACCGTCGTAACGGAATGACTCCGACTTCGGCTCCTCACCACGCAGATCGTCGAGATCGATCTGCAGGCCGGGCACCAAGAACGCGGTCTGCCGGGCGCGCTCGAGCAGGTCACCGAGTTGGAACCCCTCTGAGCGACCAAAGACCTGCGGGTCGGCCCAGTACCGCACGCGGGTACCCGTCTTGGCCTTGGCTACCTTGCCCACCACTCGCAGTTCGCTGGCCTCGTCAAAGGGGGTGAACGGTGAATCCGGGCTCGGTCCCCCGGGGCCATCAGCAAAGATGCCGGGCTCGCCGCGGCGGAACGACATCGCCCACGTCTTGCCGTCACGATCAACTTCAACGTCAAGGCGGTGTGACAGGGCGTTCACCACTGAGGCGCCCACACCGTGCAGACCGCCGGAGGCAGCGTAGGAGCCGGCACCGAACTTGCCACCAGCGTGCAGCTTGGTAAAGACAACCTCGACACCGCTGAGGCCCGTCTTCGGCTCAATATCGACTGGGATACCGCGGCCATCGTCCTGCACCTCGATGGAGCCGTCGGCGTGCAGGCGTACCGCAATCCGCTGGCCGTAGCCGGCCAGCGCCTCATCGACCGAGTTGTCAATGAGTTCCCAGAGGCAGTGCATGAGACCGCGAGAGTCGGTCGAACCGATGTACATACCCGGCCGCTTCCGAACGGCCTCCAGGCCCTCCAGTACGGAGAGATGACGGGCGGAATACTCGGTGCTCACACGAATCCTCTCTGCACGTCCAACACGCACGGCGCACCCACGAGGCTGCGGGCCGTACTCAGCCTAGACCGGTCCCGCGTACGCGGTGAGCGAAACGCCCGGGGTTCTCGGAATGTCTTGACCCGGGAGGTGCTTTGATATCAGTAGCGGAAGAGTCCGCTAGCGACGACCCAACCCGAGGGAGGACGAGATGACCAGCATCGCCGCAGAGACCCCGATCTCCGCCGAGGTCACCAACCTCCCCGCACTCACCGCGCTGGACCGTTGCGACCACTGTGGTGCGCAGGCGTACCACCGCGTCATCCTGACTGCGGGCGAGTTGCTCTTCTGCGCCCACCACGGACGCGAACTGCGCGAGTCGCTGGCCCCGAACGTGGTGCACTGGCAGGACGAGTCGGACCGCCTGTTCGAAACCTCGGGCCGCTAGCGGCTAACCGCCTCAGCCGCGCTGCGGAGCTCCGCAATACGTGCGGCTGCATCGCCGGGGCCGTACACCGCGGATCCGGCCACGAAGGTGTCAGCGCCGGCCTTCCGAGCAATTTGAATCGTGTTCGGCGCAATGCCGCCGTCGACCTCGAGCCAGATGTCGAGCCCACTGGCGTCGATGGCCGCGCGGGTGCGCTCCAGCTTCGGCATGGTCTCGTGTTGGAAGGCCTGTCCACCAAAGCCCGGCTCGACGGTCATGAGCAGGATCATGTCCCAATCCTCGAGGTGTTCAAGATAGGGCTCGACCGGCGTGCCGGGACGGAGGGCGATGGCGGCCCGCACCCCCAGGCTGCGCAACGTACGGGCGGTGCCCACCGGGTCCTTGGCCGCCTCGGCGTGGAAGGTGACGCCGCCGCGACCAGGGCCAATGAGTTCCGCAAACTTCGGAGCCCAGTGGTCCGGGTTCTGGATCATGAGATGGACATCCAGCGGCAGCGGCGCGATCTTGGCAATCTGGGTGACCACGGGCTGACCGATGGTGAGGTTCGGCACGAAGTTGTTGTCCATCACGTCAACGTGCACTAGGTCCGCGGTCGTGATACGCCCGAGCTCACGCTCGAGGTTCATGAAATCGGCTGCCAGGATGCTCGGGGAAATGCGGACAGACATGGCAGATAGCCTATCCTGCGCAAGCCCGGCCAACCCAGTTGGCATGCGGGTTAGCGCGGGACCTTCTCGAACAACGTGATGAACATCGCATCGGTCCCGTGCCGATGCGGCCACAGCTGCACCACCGGCATCCCCGCCTGAACGCCAGGCAGCGGCGTGCGCGCAAAGGACTGCAGCACAGCCCCAGTGTCAAGGCTCCGCAGACCGCTGCGGCGGGCCAGCAGGGCATCCACTTGCTCGCGCGTTTCGGCCAGGTGTGGCGAACAGGTGACGTAGGCGAGGACCCCGCCGGGCTTCAGGGCCACCGCTGCAGCATCCAGCAGCTGCGACTGCAAGCGCACCAGAGCGGCGAGGTCGTCCGGGTCCTTCCGCCAACGTGCCTCAGGTCGACGGCGCAGCGCTCCAAGACCCGTACAGGGCGCATCGAGCAGGATGCGGTCATAGTGACCGGGCTGCTCAACAAAGCGTCGTGCGTCACCTTCCAGAACGGTCACGACCTCCTGCACGGCACGTACCGAGTCCCGAACCAGGTCGGCGCGCGCCGGAACCGACTCGTTGGCGATCAGGTTGCCGCCGGTCCCGAGCAGTTCCGCCGCAAGCAGGGCTGACTTTCCACCGGGACCGGCGCACATGTCCAGCCAGATCTCATTCGAAGCAATCGCGTGCGCACGACTGAGCGCCAGCGCCGCAAGCTGTGATCCTTCATCCTGGACACGCACCGAACCGTCAGCGATTGCTGACCACTGTCCGGGGTCTCCACCCGGCCATCGCAGGCCGCGCGGCGAATACGGCAGATCCGTGACGCCCCCCGGCGCCTCCGCACCGCGCTCACCGACCATGCTGGCCAGCGACACCGTGGGAGCCTGGTTATCGGCGTGCAGCAGCTCACGGAGGTCCGCGTCCGCGTCCAGCACGCTTGGGTCAGCGGCGAGGGACTCCCGCAGGGCTGCGACGATCCACGTCGGGTGCGCGGTTTCCAGGGCGAGGCGGGCATCGGCACCGCGCTCGACGCCCTCCGCCAGGAGCAGCGCCACCCATTCCTCGTGACTGCGCTCGCTGATGCGGCGCATGACGGCATTGATGAAACCGAGGGCACGTTCGGGCACGACGGCGCGGGCGACCTCGACCGTCTCGTGGACGGCCGCGTGGGCCGGGATACGGGTCGAGAGCAGCTGGTGTGCGCCGAGGCGAAGCACATCTGCCGAGACGCGGTCGATCTCGTTGAGTCCGCGACCGGCGGCACGCGCCAGGATCTGCTCGTACAGGCCCCAGCCGCGCAATGTGCCGTAGGTCAGCTCCGTCGCGAGTGCGGCATCGTCACTGCGCAACCCGGCGCGACGGATGCGTGTCGGCAGCAGCAGGTTTGCGTAAGCATCGTCCTCGCGGACGGCCATGATCACGCCGAGCGCAACGCCACGGGCGGTGTCGGGCAGGCGTCGGCGCGTGGGGGCGCCATCACGGCCTGGCGTGCGGTGCGGCGCGCTACCGCGTTGCTGCCCACCGCGTGGCCGACCACCGCGACCGCCAGCGCGAGCATCACGTCGATCGGCGCTCATGCTGCTCCCCCGTCGTCAATCGCATCGACGAGCAACTGGGCTACCCCGCCGAGACCCCGCCACCAGTCCGCCGCCGCCATCGCGGTTCTGCCAGCCGGCTGCACGCGAAGCAACAACAGCGCACCGGAAGTGGTACCAAGCAGGACCTGCTTGTTCTGCACGGTGATCACTCCGGCGTCCACACCGGTCGCGTCCGATGCGGCAAGGTCGAGCACCTTCAGTCGCTCCCCCGCGACGGACAACCATGCACCGGGCTCGGGAGTCACCCCGCGGTAGCGCGCCAGTACGGCGGCCGCGCCCTGGGTCGGATCCAGTCGACCATCCGCAATGGACAGCTTCGGCGCGTAGGTCACCTCGCCCTGCTGTTCGCGTGGCTCGGCACCGGCAGCAATATCGCCAATGACCCGGGTCAGAATCGGACCTGCCTCGACCGCGAGGCGGGCCAACAGTTCGCCCGCGGTCTGATCCTGCGTCGGATACGGCACACGCGCGAACAAGGGCCCCGCATCGAGTTCCGGGACCAGCCGAAACACACTCACACCCGTCTCAGTATCGCCAGCAATCAGGCCGGCCTGCACCGGCGAGGCGCCACGCCAGGCCGGCAGCAGCGAGAAGTGTGCATTGATCCAGCCGTGCGTCGGCAGGCTGAGCAGGGGGTCCCGGATCAGGCCGCCATACGCCACCACCACGCCAAGGTCCGGCTGCAGCGCGGCCAACTCGGGTTCGAGCTCGGCGGTGAGGCGGTTCTGCTTGATGACGCGCAGTCCGAGTTCCTCCGCCGCTACCGCAACCGGTGATGGCGTGAGCACACGCTTGCGACCGAGCGGAGCATCCTGCCGGGTGATGACTGCAACAATGTCGTGGCCTGCCGCATGTACCGCCCGAAGTGCGGGAACGGCTACGTCAGGGGTGCCAGCAAAGAGCAGTCTCATTCGAGGAACGGCTCCCTTTCATCGAATCGGGCCTTGAGTGGGAGTCCGGGGCGACGTACGGGCCGATGACGGCCAGTCGCGGCCCGGATCATGGCTGCCTTCACAGCAGCGGCGACCTCTCCACCGTACCGGTACTCGAAGCCCAGCAAGACCTCCGCGGCCGGTCCGTCGCTGCGGATTGGCTGAAGTACCCGAGCCGCGTAGTCGCGCTGGAGCGCGTCATGGAGGTCCGCCACGGCCTCTTTCGGGCCGTGCAGGCGCACCGTGCGCAGCGCGGGCGGGAAGCCGAGTTCGCGCCGGTCCCGGAGTTCCTGCGCCGCGTAGGCCGGAAAGTTCCAGGTCGCGAAGGCATCCGCCACCGGACCGTCGACCCCGGTCAAGAGGATCGGGGCACCCGGGGCGGCCAGCGAGGCGGCATTCGCCCACCAGCGCAGACAATCCTCGCTCACCCGCATTGCCTCGCGCGCGAGCATGCGTCCTCCGTCTAACAGCAGCACCGCGCGGTAGCCGCCGAGAGCGAAGGGTTCGGTCCCCCGGGTGGCAACCACAATCGCGGGACGAGCGTCGACTTCGCGAATCCCCGCAGCCCCGTGCGAGGTGACCACGCGAATCTTCGGAAACGCCTTGCCGAGTTCTGCGGCAGTGCGCAGTACGTCCGGGGCTGGCGGCGGGGTGAGGTTCACCTCCGCATCTGGAATTGGCACCGGCGTCGGCTCACCTGGCGGTCGAGCGACCTGGACGAGCACCGGGCCGTTCGCCAAGCCATCACGCAGCAGCCCATAGGCGGCCGCTGGCAGTCGACCCGTAGGACGATCCTCCGGCTGACGTTCGGACAGCACCACCCGCGGGCGATACGCCTTGGCAGGAAGCGCCTCCTGTAACCAGCCAACCTCCACCAGCCGCTGCACATCCGCGCTCCGGGTATGGCCGGCCAGGAGCAGTGCTGCACCCGACAGTTCCTGCCGAATCAGTGCGGTGTCCCGTGCCTGGAGATAGGGCGCCAGTGGCTCCTCCAGCACAGGATCGGCATCGTCCCACACCGCGATCAGGCCGAGGTCTGGCAGTGGCGCCAACAGCGCATGCCGGCTGCCGATCACAATGTGCGTGCGGCCGTCGTGGGCGTCCAAGTAGGACCGGTACCGCACCGCAGGCTTTTGGGCACCATCGAGGCGCGCCACCGGCTCGTCGGGCAGACGCAGCTGCAGCGCTCGAGCCAACTGGTCGAGGTCGCGCTGGTCGGGAACCGCCAACACCGCGTCCTTCCCCACGGCACGCACGGCGGCGACGGCATCCGCGAGGAGGGCGGCCCAGGCGGGCAACCAGCCACCGTTCACGGTCGCGATCGGGTGAGGCGGGGCCTGTAGGGCATATCGACCGCCCGAACGAAGCCCAGTAGCAAGATCAGGGAATCCGGCTACCTGCGGCAGTGCCTGCTCCGAACCGGGGTGCGGCGACGACCCTGCCAGATCAGCCGCAGATTCACTGGCTGCAGCACGGAGCTGCGCGACGGCCTGTTCGACCCGCACCTGCCGCTTCGGCACTGCAAGCCGGAGCACATCGCTGGCCGTACCAGCGACCCGATCCGCCAGTCGCCTCGCCAGCGTCACCACCGGTGCCGAAAGCACCGGAATCGTCGATACCACGTCATCGAGTTCGGACAGCGACCCCGCGACCTCGGATGAGGATGCGAGTTCGACCAGCCACCCGTCCGACACCCGATTCCGCAGCGGTACGCGCACGCGCACGCCAGGCACGGCGCGATCGGCGAGCCGTTCCGGAACGGCGTAGTCGAAGAGGCGGTCCAGTTGCGGCAGCGGCGAGTCGATCAGGACTCGTGCGACCCGCGGCGCGTTGGCGTGTGGCTGCATCCGGTCACCGCCCCCACCGAGCGTTATCCAGCGATCCCCGCAGCGGCGCGCAGCGCGTCAACGCGGTTGAGCTGCTCCCAGGGGAAGAACCCGCCTTCGGTGCTTCGACCGAAGTGTCCGTACGCCGCAGAGGGGGCGTAGATCGGGCGGAGCAGGTCGAGGTCGCGCACGATGGCCGCCGGCCGGAAGTCGAACACGTCCCGCACCGCCTGCACAATCGCCTCATCCGCGACAGTGCCGGTGCCGAAGGTTTCCACGTACAGGCCCACCGGGGCGGCTGCACCAATGGCATAGGCCAACTGCAGTTCAATGCGCTTGGCCAGACCCGCAGCAACGACGTTCTTGGCTGCCCACCGCAGCGCGTACGCGGCCGAGCGGTCCACCTTTGACGGGTCCTTGCCGCTGAACGCACCGCCACCGTGGCGGGCCGCCCCACCATAGGTGTCGACAATGATCTTGCGGCCGGTCAGTCCCGCGTCACCCTTCGGACCGCCCAGTTCGAATCGGCCGGTCGGGTTGATCAGGAATCGCACGCCGCTGGCGTCGATGTCCGCCTCGTCCAGGACCGGCTTGGCCACGACTTCGATCAGGTCTGCCTGCAGTTGTGCCAACGACACCGACGGGGCGTGCTGCGCCGAGATGACAACCGTTTCCACCGTGCGCGGCGTCGCACCCTCGTAGCCGATGGTGACCTGAGTCTTGCCGTCCGGTCGGAGGTAATCGAGGTCACCCGACTTGCGGACCGTGGCAAGGCGGCGAGACAGTCGGTGGGCCAACGAAATCGGCAGCGGCAGCAGGTCCGGGGTTTCGTCCGTCGCGTAGCCGAACATGATGCCCTGATCGCCCGCGCCCTGCGCGTTCAGTTCGTCGTCGTCACCTTCACGCGCTTCGAGCGCAACGTCCACGCCCTGCGCGATGTCCGGCGACTGTGCACCGATGGCCACGTTCACAGCGCAAGTGTCACCATCGAAGCCGAGTTCTGAGTGGGTGTAGCCCGCGTCACGAATCGCCTGTCGGGCGATTTCTGCCACCGGGATCAGCACCGAGGAGCGCACCTCACCGGCAATCTGCACCAGCCCGGTCGTCACCAGCGTTTCCACCGCGACCCGGCTGTTCGGGTCGGCAGCGAGGTACGCATCCAGGATGCGGTCCGAGACCTGGTCACACAGCTTGTCGGGGTGCCCTTCGGTCACCGACTCTGAGCTGAACAACCGCAACGCCGCGGACATGGGACTCCTGGGGTGTAGACCGCACGCGGGAGCGTGCTAGACGTACGAGTGGATGGCATCCAGGATGGCGTCAGCGACCAAGCGCTTGTCCCCCTGGGCTCGTCCAACGATAGCACCGGCCGAATCAATCATTACGGCGGCATTGTCGTCCTGTGCAAAGCCAGCGGTCCAACCCACCGCGTTGAGGACCAGCAGGTCGGCACCCTTACGCCGAATCTTGGCTCGACCGAGGTCCAGCAGTTCCGCTTCACTCGCGGCCGTCTCAGCGGCGAAGCCGACGATTACCTGGCCGTCCTGACGCTGCTGCACGAGCGACTGCAGGATGTCCGGGTTCTTCACCAGGCTCAACTGCAGCGTATCGCCGGCGGTTTCCTTCTTGATTTTGCCCTGCGCGACCGTCTCGGGTCGGTAGTCCGCGACCGCGGCGGCCATGATGACCACGTCGGCCTCCGGCGCGACGCGGGCAGCAGCCTCGGCGAGTTCCAGCGCGCTGGTGACGTGCACCACGTCCACGCCATCCGGTATCGGCACCTCGAGGTTCGCGGCGAGGAATGTTACGCGGGCTCCACGATCGCGAGCTGCTGCAGCCAGCGCCGCGCCCTGCTTGCCGCTGGAACGGTTGCCGAGGAAGCGGACCGGGTCCAGCGCCTCGCGGGTGCCACCGGCGGAAATGACGATGCGCTTGCCTGCGAAGTCACCGGCCGGCACCGGGCCAGCGTCAGGCAGCAGTGCCAGCGCTTCGGCGACGATCTGGTCCGGCTCAGCCATCCGCCCCACGCCCGAATCCTGACCAGTGAGCTGGCCGCTGGCCGGGCCCACGATCGTCACGCCGCGAGCCTGCAGCGTCGCGATGTTCGCCTGCGTCGATGCCTGCTCCCACATTTCCGTGTGCATGGCCGGGGCCACCACCAGTGGGGCGCGACTGGCGAGGATCGTGGTGCCGAGCAGATCATCGGCAAACCCGTGTGCGATCTTGGCCAGGGTGTTGGCCGTGGCGGGCGCCACGAGAATCAGGTCGGCCCGCTGACCCAAAGCAACATGCCGAACCTCGTCGACACCGTCAAAGACGGAATCGTGCACGGGATTGCGGCTGATGGCTTCCAGCGTGGGTCGACCGACGAAGCGAAGAGCCGCCTCGGTGGGCACGACATGGACGTCGTGACCGGCAAGCACCAGCAACCGGACGACACCAACCGCCTTATAGGCGGCGATCCCACCCGAGATGCCGACGACGATGCGCATCGCGTCCGCCCCGGTCAGCGCGACTTACTGCGCCAGCTGGAGAACGAGCTTGTCCTCGTTGACCTCACGCAGCGCCACCGACAGCGGCTTGTCCTCGACGCTGGCGTCCACAAGCGGACCCACGTTGTCGAAGAGCTGACCTTCCTGGAGGTCGGTGTAGTACTGGTTGATCTGACGAGCCCGCTTGGCAGCGAAGATGACCAGTGCGTACTTCGACGGCACCTTGTTCAGCAGCTCATCGATCGGGGGGTTGATGATTCCCTGCAACTTTTCGGCCACGTTCACTCCTCAATTCCTGACGCCTGCTGCGCAGACGCACCAAGTAAGTCTACGACCTTCTGCGCCGCAACGGCGACTTCGTCGTTCACAATTCGCACATCAAACTCATCTTGCGCCGCCAGTTCCACCTTGGCGGTGTCCAGGCGACGCTGTTGTTCCTCCGCGGATTCAGTGCCGCGGCCAATGAGCCGACGCACGAGTTCCTCCCAACTGGGCGGGGCGAGGAAAACCAGCACGGCCTCGGGCATCGCCGCGCGCACCTGGCGCGCACCTTGCAGGTCGATCTCGAGCAACACGCTGCGACCAGCGGCGAGCGCCGCCTCCACCGGACCGCGCGGCGTGCCGTAGCGATTCTGGTTGTGCACCACGGCCCACTCCAGCATCTGACCGCTGGCAACCATGTCGTCGAACTGCTCGTTGGTGACGAAATAGTAGTTGACGCCCTCTACCTCACCCGGTCGCGGCGCACGAGTGGTCGCTGAGACCGACAGCAGCACCTCCGGGTAGTGCTCGCGAATGTGCTGCGTCACCGTGCCCTTACCGACCGCGGTGGGACCCGCGAGCACAATCAAGCGACCGCGCGCGGCAACCGTCGGCGTGAACGCGGCCAGATACTCGGCAAGGCGGCGACGCTGCTGCTCCCCCAGCCCGCCGAGGCGCTTGCGTTCGGAAATGGCGAGGTCCGCAAGTGCAGCCTGGACTCGGATCGGCCCCACCCCAGGAATCGCGCCGAGCAAGTCCGTGACCCGCAACCCTGCGGCTGCCGACTCAGCAACGAGGCTGTCGGCAAGCACCTGGGCGGGCGCGATCGTCCGCCGCGCCACGGCCTGCTTAATCGCGGCCCGCTCGCGCCGCACCGCCACTGCCTTGGCTGCGGCCGCCGCCCGATCCACGGAGCGGAGCGCTTCCGGCAGGTCAGCCATGGAGCACCGCCGCAATCGCCTCGCGTTCGCGGTCAATCACGTCCACCAGGCCAACGGGTCCGGCGCTGAGGATGCTGCGCGATTCGCTGACCAGCACGCGCGGCGCGGCTGCGCCGAAGCGGTCCACCAGGTCGGCGGCCGTCGCCCCTTGCGCGCCGAATCCGGGCGCGAGAATCGGCGTCTTCACCAGCGATTCGAGGTCAATCCCATACGCTTCCGCGCGCACGGTCGCCCCGATGACCAGACCGATCGAGCCGACCACATCCGCATCCGCGTTGGCCAGGGCCGCGGCCGCAGCGATCGAGGCCGCCACGCTGGGCTCACCCTGCTGCTGGACCGAGGCGCCCTCAGGGTTCGAGGTCGCGGCCAGCGCGAAGATGCCCTTGCCGTGCTGCTGCGCAAGCGTGATTGCTGGCTGCAGGCTGCCGAAGCCGAGGTACGGGCTCAGCGTCACCGAGTCAGCCTCAAGCGGGCTGCCCGGGCTGAGCCAAGCCAGCGCATAGCCGTCCATCGTGCTGCCAATGTCGCCGCGCTTCGCGTCGGCGATCGTCAGCACGCCGGCCTGACGGGCATCAGCAAGGATGCGCTCGAGGCCGGCAATGCCAACCGAGCCGAAGCGCTCGAAGAAGGCGACCTGCGGCTTGACGATGGCCACCCGGCCAGCGCTCGCCTCGATTACGGTGCGGCCGAACGACTCCGCGCCGCTCGCATCGTCGTTCAGCCCCCAATCGGCAAGCAGGGACGCGTGCGGGTCGATGCCAACGCACAGGGGCCCGAACCTCGACACTGCCTCGTCGAGTCGTTGGCCGAAGCTCAGGCCCCCGTTCGTCATCGTGCTGCCTCCAGGTGTTCCCGGCGGATGATGTCGTACTCCTGCAACGAAGTGACGGTGAAGCCCTCGTCGGCCGAGTCGAGCGATGCCACTGCGGCCTGGAGCTGGGCCATCGTGGTGAACAGCATCTTGTCGGCGGCAACCGTGGCGGTGCGGATCTCGTAGCCGTCGGCGCGCGAAAGACCACCGCTCGGCGTGTTGATGACCACTTCGACCTCACCGCGGTTGATCAGGTCGACGATCGAGTCCTCGCCCTCCGCAGCCTCGTAGTGCTTCTTCACCAGGGTGGCCTCGATACCGTAGCGGGCCAGGACCTCGGCGGTGCCCTCCGTGGCGAGGATCGTGAAGCCGTGCTCGATCAGTCGCAGCACCGGCAGCACGATCGCGCGCTTGTCGCGGTCAGCGACCGAGACGAACACCGTACCGCCCTTGACCAGGGTGCCGCCGTACGCAGCCGCCTGGCTCTTGGCGAAGGCCAGCGGGAAGTCCTTGTCGATACCCATGACCTCGCCGGTGGAGCGCATCTCCGGGCCAAGGATCGAGTCAACGATCTGGCCATCGCGAGTACGGAACCGCTTGAACGGCAGCACCGCCTCCTTGACCGCCACCGGGGCGTCAAGCGGCACGCGAGAGCCGTCCAAGGCCGGCAGCAGGCCGCTGTCCCGCAGATCGGCAATGCTCTTCCCAGTCATGATCAGCGAGGCCGCCTTCGCCAGCGGGATCCCCAGCGCCTTCGAGACGAACGGGACCGTGCGGCTCGCGCGCGGGTTCGCCTCAAGGACGTAGAGCACGCCCGCGCCGAAGGCGAACTGGACGTTGAGCAGACCGCGCACGCCTACACCCTTAGCGATCGCGAGGGTCGCCTCGCGCACCTGGTCGAGCTGCTTGCGACCGAGCGTCACCGAGGGCAGGGTGCAGCTGGAGTCACCGGAGTGAATACCGGCCTCCTCCAAGTGCTCCATGATGCCGCCGATGTAGAGCTCGATGCCGTCGTACAAGGCGTCGACGTCGATCTCGATGGCGTCGTCGAGGAAGCGGTCCACCAGCAGCGGGTGCTTCTCGTCGACGAGGGCCTGACCGGCCGTGCGCTCGAAGTAGTCATGCAGCTGGGCCGTGTCGTACACGATCTCCATGCCGCGACCACCGAGCACGAAGCTCGGGCGCACCAGGACCGGGTAACCGATCTCTTCGGCGACCTTGACCGCATCGGCCTCGTTGGTGGCCGTGCCGTTACGCGGCGCGTGCAGGCCAGCCTCCTCGAGGATGCGGGCGAAGGCGCCGCGCTCCTCGGCGAGGTCGATGGCGTCCGGGCTGGTGCCGAGGATCGGCACACCGGCGTCCTTCAGACCGTGGGCGAGGCCGAGCGCGGTCTGACCACCAAGCTGCACGATCGCGCCCAGGATCTCACCGCCGGACTGCCGCTCTGACTCCACAACCTCGAGCACGTCCTCGAGCGTGAGCGGCTCGAAGTACAGGCGGTCCGAGGTGTCGTAGTCCGTCGAGACCGTCTCGGGGTTGTTGTTGATCATCACGGTCTCATAGCCGGCCTCAGAGAGCGCGAAGGCGGCGTGGACGCAGGAGTAGTCGAACTCGATACCCTGACCGATGCGGTTCGGTCCCGAGCCCAGAATCAGCACCTTCTTGCGGTCACTGTGTGCGACCTCGGTCTCGGCGTCGTAAGACGAGTAGTGGTACGGCGTGAAGGCGGGGAACTCGCCAGCACAGGTGTCCACGGTCTTGTAGACCGGGCGCACACCGATTTCGTGGCGCAGGGCGCGCACCTCGGCCTCGGTCAGGCCGCGCAGTTGCGCAATCTGAGCGTCCGAGAAGCCGTGGCCCTTCGCCTCGCGCAGGATGTCCTCGTCGAGGGCGGGCGCGGCGGCGACCTGGTCGGCGACCTCGTTGATCAGCACGATCTGGTCCACAAACCAGGGGTCGATGCCGGTGGCTGCGTAGACCTCGTCGATAGTCGCGCCCTTGCGCAGCGCCTGCTGCACGGTGACGATGCGGCCGTCGGTCGGGGTCTTCGACGCCTCGAGCAGTTCGTCCTTGCTGCGCGGCTCCTCGCTCCAGTGGAAGGATGAGCCACGCTTCTCCAGGCCGCGCAGGGCCTTCTGCAGCGCCGTGGTGTAGTTGCGACCGATCGCCATGGTCTCACCGACCGACTTCATGGTGGTGGTCAGCGTCGGGTCGGCGGCCGGGAACTTCTCGAAGGCGAAGCGCGGGACCTTGACCACGATGTAGTCGATGGTCGGCTCGAACGAGGCCGGGGTCACCCGGGTGATGTCGTTCGGGATCTCGTCGAGGGTGTAGCCGATCGCGAGCTTGGCGGCGATCTTGGCGATCGGGAAGCCGGTGGCCTTCGAAGCCAGGGCGCTCGAGCGCGACACCCGCGGGTTCATCTCGATCACGATCACGCGACCGGTGTTCGGGTGGACGGCGAACTGGATGTTGCAGCCACCGGTGTCCACGCCGACGGCGCGAATGATCTTGATACCGATGTCACGCAAGCGCTGGTACTCACGGTCGGTCAGGGTGAGCGCCGGGGCGACGGTGATCGAGTCACCCGTGTGCACGCCCACCGGGTCAACGTTCTCGATGGAACAGACGACAAGACAGTTCTCGTTCTTGTCGCGCATCATCTCGAGCTCGTATTCCTTCCAGCCGAGGATTGACTCCTCGAGCAGGACCTCGCTCGTCGGGCTGTAGTGCAGACCGTCGCCAGCGATCCGGCGCAGGTCCTCCTCGTCGTAGGCGAAGCCCGAGCCGAGACCACCCATAGTGAAGGAGGGACGAACTACGACCGGGTAGCCAAGTTCCTCGGCCGCGGCAATGACCTCGTCCATGGTGTGGCAGATCACCGAGCGGGCCACGTCGGCACCGGCGTCGAGGACCAGCTGCTTGAAGATCTGGCGGTCCTCACCCCGGCGAATGGCGTCCACCTTGGCACCGATGAGTTCTACGCCGTGCTTCTCGAGGATGCCCTGCTCGTGCAGCGCCATGGCTGCGTTGAGCGCGGTCTGGCCACCGAGCGTGGGCAGGATGGCGTCCGGGCGCTCCTTGATGATGATCGACTCGATCACCTCGGGGGTGATTGGTTCGACATAGGTGGCGTCGGCGAAGTCCGGGTCGGTCATGATCGTGGCCGGGTTCGAGTTCACCAGGATCACTCGGATGCCCTCGCTGCGCAACACGCGGCAGGCCTGGGTACCGGAGTAGTCGAACTCGGCCGCCTGACCGATCACGATCGGGCCCGAGCCGATGACCAGGACGCTATTGATGTCGTTACGCTTTGGCACTTACTTGCCTTCCTTCGAGTCCTGGGCGGCGATGACGAGCTCGCGGAACCGGTCAAACAGGTGGTTTGCATCGTGCGGACCCGCGGCAGCCTCCGGGTGGTACTGCACCGAGAAGGCAGGGATGTCGAGGCAGCGCAGGCCCTCGACGACCTGGTCGTTCAGCGAGTAGTGGCTCACCTCAACCCGGCCGAAGCCGGCCGGCGATTCGTGTACACCCTCGATCGGAGCGTCCACTGCAAAGCCGTGGTTTTGCGCAGTGATCTCGACCTTGCCGGTGAGCTTGTCGAACACCGGCTGGTTGATACCGCGGTGTCCGAAGGGCAGCTTGTAGGTACCGAAGCCGAGCGCGCGACCCAGCAGCTGATTGCCGAAGCAGATGCCGAAGAACGGCTTGCCATCGCGCAGCAGGGCCTGCAGCAGCTCGATTTGCCCCTTCGAGGCCGAGGGGTCGCCAGGGCCGTTCGAGTAGAAGACCGCGTCCGGGTTACAGGCCTTGACGTCCTCGTAGGTCGAGGTCGAGGGCAGCACAATGAGGTCAAAGCCGCGCTCGGTGAGGTAGTTCAGCGTGGCCTGCTTCACACCGAGGTCGAGCACTGCCAGCAGACCGATCCGTTCGCCGACCGCCGGCACCGAGAACGGTTCCGGGGTGGTGACCTGGTCGGCGAGGCTGCGGCCAGCCATCTGCTCGCTGGTGCGAACGATGTCCAACTGCTCCTCTAGCGAGAGCTCAGCGTCCGGACCCGAGAAAATACCGGCACGCATGGCCCCAACGTCGCGGATGCGGCGAGTGAGCGCACGAGTGTCGATGCCCGAGATTCCGACGATGCCATCGCGCTCGAGTTCCTCACCGAGGCTGCGCTGGGCACGCCAGTTCGACACCACGCGGCTGGGGTCGCGCACGACGTACCCCGACACCCAGATGCGGCGCGATTCGGGGTCCTCGTCGTTCATGCCGGTGTTGCCGATGTGTGGCGCAGTCTGCACCACAATCTGGCCGGCGTAGCTCGGGTCGGTAATGGTCTCCTGGTAGCCGGTCATGCCGGTCGAGAACACTGCCTCGCCGGTCACCCGACCGATCGCACCGTAGGCACGTCCGACGTACTTCGTTCCATCCTCAAGCACCAGCACTGCCCGTGCCGGTGCGGTGTTTCCTGTAGCGGTCACTCCCGCTCCTCCTTCTGCGTCGTCGGTGCCACCGCATCATCTGCGGTGAAGTCTTCCTTGTCCTTAACGAGGCCCTGGACGGCCTCCACGAAGCGCTGGCCGTCCGCCGGCGAGGCCGGTCGGAACCAGGTATCCAATTCCTTGCCGCCGTGCTCCCACGAGACCAAGACCATGCCGTTCTCTTCGACCACGCGGTCCACGGTCCAGTTGCCAAAGCCCGCCCCGGTCACTCGGTAGGCGGCAATGAAGGCCTCAACGCCGCCCGCGATAACGATGGCGATGCCCTCCGGGTGGACCGTCACAAAGGCGTTGCCACGGAAGGCGAGGCCAGGAATCGCCTGCCGCTCCAACTGCTGGTTCGCCAGCGTGGTCACCACGTACTGCCCCGCGAATCCGGTGATCCGCTCCCCCAACTGCTCCGGAATCTCGGGCAGGCCGAGGCCCTGGGCCGCGCGCATCTTGACCTTCCACGCGCGCCACATCAGCCACAGCACCAGCGCAATCACGCCGACCCAGACGATGCCCCAGAACAAGCGCTCCATTAGCGTGCCTCCTGTGCCCGACGCTGCCGAGCCTGCGCGGCGACGGTGTCCGGGTCGGTCAGGATGCCGTCACGCAGCGTGACGATACCGTGGTGGATTGTGGTCACCACGGCGCCGCGGAGAGTCCGACCGAGGTACGGGCTGTTCCGGCCCTTGCCCTGCAGTTCGTCGGTGGTGAACTCTCGTTCGGAGGCCGGGTCGACCACCGTCAGGTTGGCTGCCTCGCCCAGTTGCAGGCTGCCGCCGTGCCCGACCAGTCCACTGATCCGAGCCGGTGCTTGCGACATGACCCGAGCCACACCCGCCCAGTCCAGTAGTCCGGTCTCGACCATGGCGGTCTGCACCACCGCGAGGGCGGACTCAAGACCGACCATGCCCATGGCGGCCTGGTCCCACTCGCAGCACTTCAGCTCTGCCTTGTGCGGTGCGTGGTCGGTGGCCACGATGTCGATGGTGCCGTCGGCCAGGGCCGCGCGGACCGCCTCGACATCCTTGGCGGAGCGCAGCGGCGGATTGACCTTGAAGAAGGGGTTGTAGCCTCGGGCCAGTTCGTCGGTGAGGATCAAGTGGTGCGGCGTCACTTCAGCGGTGACTGGCAGACCCTTGGCCTTGGCCTGACGGATCAGTTCCACCGAACCTGCGGTCGAGACGTGGCAGGCGTGATATCGAGCGCCGGTGAGTTCCGCCAGCATGATGTCGCGGGCGATGATCGACTCTTCGGCAACGGCCGGCCAGCCAGCGAGGCCGAGCTCGGCCGAGACCGGGCCCTCATTCAACTGGGCACCGAGGGTGAGTCGCGGGTCCTGGGCGTGCTGCGCGATGACGCCGTCGAAGGTCTTCACATATTCCATCGCGCGGCGCATCACCAGCGAGTCCGACACGCAGATGCCGTCGTCGCTGAAGATCCGAACCTTGGCCCGCGACGATGCCATCGATCCGATGTCAGCGAGGGCTTCACCGGCCTGGCCCTTGGTGATGGCACCGATCGGCTGCACGGTGACGTAGCCTGCTGCCTCACCAGCGGTGAGCACCTGTTCCACCACGCCCGCAGTGTCTGCCACCGGGTTGGTGTTCGCCATCGCGTGCACCGCGGTGTAGCCGCCAGCGGCAGCGGCCCGGGATCCGGTGAGCACCGTCTCGGCACCCTCGCCACCGGGCTCGCGCAGGTGGGTATGCAGGTCCACAAAGCCGGGCAGCGCAATCAGGCCATCCGCCTCGATCACTGTGGCGCCATCGGCCGCGAGGCCCGTGCCGCGCTCGGCGATCACACCCTCACGAAGCAGCAGGTCGGTCACTTCACCGTCGAAGGTCTGGACGCCACGGATCAGGATTGCGTCGGCGCTCATGCCGTCACCTCCGAGGTCTGGTCGGCGGCGACACCAGCCACCGTCAGGTAGAGCACCGCCATCCGGATCGCCACGCCGTTGGCGACCTGCTCGGTGACCGTCGACTGCGGCGAATCCGCAGCCTCGCTGCAGATTTCCAGGCCACGGTTCATCGGACCGGGGTGCATGATCAGGGTGCGCTCGCTCAGGCGGCGGAAGCGGTCGAGGCCGAGGCCCCAGCCGCGACCGTACTCGCGCGTGTTCGGGAAGTAGGCGGCGTGCATGCGCTCGGCCTGGATGCGCAGCATCATCACCACATCCGGGTTCGTTGCCAGCGCCTCGTCGAAGTCGTAGTAGACCGTGACCGGCCAGTCCTGGATGTAGCTGGGGATCAGCGTCGCGGGGCCGACGAAGGCAACCTCGGCACCGAGCGTGGTCAACAGCCAGAGGTTCGAGCGCGCGACCCGAGAGTGCAGAATGTCGCCGACGATGAGGACGCGAACACCATCGAGGCCCTTGCCCCGGCTCGCGTCGCCATGCAGGCGCTTGCGCATCGTGAAGGCGTCCAGCAGGGCCTGCGTGGGATGTTCGTGCGTGCCGTCACCGGCGTTCACCACCGCGGCATCGATCCAGCCGCTGGTGGCGAGGCGCTCAGCAGCGCCTGAGGAGCTGTGGCGGATAACCACGCCGTCGGCGCCCATCGCGGCGAGCGTCTTGGCGGTGTCCTCCAGCGATTCGCCCTTCGAAACGCTCGAGCCCTTCGCGCTGAAGTTGATCACGTCAGCCGAGAGGCGCTTCGCGGCGACCTCGAAGCTGATCCGGGTGCGGGTGGAGTCCTCGTAGAAGAGGTTCACCACGGTCTTGCCGCGCAGTGTCGGCAACTTCTTGACCTCGCGCTCCTGGGTGTCGGCCATAGCCTCGGCCGTATCCAGGATGGCAATCGCCGCCTCGCGGCTCAGGTCCTTGGTACTCAGCAGATGCTTCACTCGCTCACCGCCACCGCAATCGAATCCTCACCATCCACCTCGGCCAATCGCACGTTGATGCGTTCCCGCAGTGCACTCGGCAGGTTCTTGCCCACAAAGTCTGCCCGGATCGGCAGTTCACGGTGGCCACGGTCCACCAGCACGGCAAGCCGCACCGCGGCGGGACGTCCCAGGTCTCGGATCGCGTCCAGTGCCGCACGCACGGTCCGGCCGGAGTAGAGCACATCGTCAACCAGGACCACCGTGGCGCCGTCGATGTCGAAGGGCACGTCGGTGCGTCCCGGCGTACGGGTCGGCTGGGTAGCGAGGTCGTCGCGGTACATTGTGATGTCCAGCACACCGACCGGCGGGTTCGCACCCGGGTCAATGCTGTGGATGATGTCAGCGAGTCGATGCGCCAGCAAGACACCCCGAGTCGGTATTCCCAACAGCATCAGATCAGCCGAGCCTCGGTTCGATTCGAGGATCTCGTGCGCAATACGGGTCAACGCCCGCGCCACATCGGCTTGCTGCAGCACGGTCCGTTCCACCGGAGCTTCGCGCTCAGTCATACCGACCTCCTTCCCCGCCTCGCTGGACGGAATTTAAAGGATGTCTTCCGAGTGACGAGTCTACCACTCGACCTGGGCACTCGCTGGGTCTGGGAGGATAGAAGAATGCACCCTTCCGCTCCCTTCGCGCTGCTGCTTGATGTTGACGGTCCGATCGCCTCGCCAGTGACCCGAACAGTCGCGATCGACTCGATCATTCCGGACCTGGTTGCGATGGCAAATGCCGGGGTGCCGACCGTGTTCAACACCGGTCGTGCCGATACGTTCTTGCGCGAGGAGGTGCTCACGCCGATGCTGCAGGCTGGCCTACGCCCAGACGCACCGGTGCACGCCGTCGCCGAGAAGGGCGCGGTCTGGTTCAGCATGTTGGACGGCGAATTGACCCCAAGCGTGGTGGACGAAGCCATGCAGATGCCGAACAGCTACCGGCACACGGTCCGGGACGCGGTCGCCGCCGAGTTCGCGGACTCGATGTTCTACGACGAGACGAAGTTGGCGATGACCTCCATCGAGATGAATGTCGGCTTCCCGCAGGAGGACTATCCGCCGCATCAGGATCGACTGGAGCGCTTCACGCAGGCCTTGCTGGATGAGCACGACTTGAATGCCGACTTCCACATCGTGCCGAGCATCATCTCCATCGATGTGGAGCACCGTCGCGGCGGCAAAGCACTTGGCGCCGAGCGTGCTGTCGCGTTGCTTCGTCGGCACGAGGTGCCGATCCCCCAGCGGTGGATCACGGTCGGGGACTCGCGTATTGACTACGACATGGCCACCTGGCTGCACCAGGCCGGTTATCACGTCGAGCACGTCGATGTGCGCCCGGCCGAGGGCGTGCCGGCCACCGAGTTCCCGGTCATCACCGAACCTGGACTGGTGAATGACGCTGCGGCGGCAGTGGTATTCAGCCGTCTGCGCGCCGAAGTCGAGGCAGTCGCCACTCACTAGCCGCGACCCGCACGGGCTGGAGGCAGGCCCGCTGCCGCCCATGGTCGCCCGGCCGCAGGCACGTTCGCCGTTGCGCCCAGCTAGCCCAGGCTGCCCGGCCCGAGCAGGGCCTTGATTTCGCCGTAGAAGTCCGGTCCGGTCTTGATCTGGAACGGCAGTTCGTAGATGCGCGCCGCACCGGAGGGTTGCAGCATACGCAGGCGCACCTCGCGGGTGCCCTGATGGCGCTCGAAAATCTGCCGTAGCCCGCGCATCAGATCCGGGGTTGCTCGATGCTCAGGAACGTGCAACTGCAAGGGTCCGATCTGGTCGGCATCACCGGCGGATTCGATGAAGGTGACCCGCTGAGCGTGCAGTGCCACGTCCTCGTCGCGCCAGTTCACGCGGCCTTGGATCGCGGCGACGCGGTCGGCCTGCAGCATCGGGCCGAACTCTTCATAGCTACGCCCGAGGAACATCACCGTGGTCTGACCGGTGAAGTCTTCAAACTCAATCGAGCCGAAGCCACGACCACTGGTGCGCGCCACGCGGTGTTGCACGCTGGTGATCAGACCCGCGATCACGACCGTCTCACCGTCCTTGCCGCGGTCGAAGGCCCGGAGTTCTTCCACGGTGGTGGTGGCGTGCTTCGCGAGCTCTCGTTCGAGGCCAGCCAGCGGATGGTCGGAGACGTAGAGGCCCAGCATTTCACGTTCGAAAGCCAGGCGGGTGCGCTTGTCCCATTCCGGACGGTCGGGCACAGCATCGAAGGTGACATCCTCGCCCGCCTCGGCAAACAAGGCATCGAAGTCGAAGCCAATGGCGCCATCCTCTTCGTTGCGCTTGTCGGCCATCACCTTGTCAATGGCGGATTCATGGATCTCGATCAGAGCCCGACGGTGGTGTCCTAGCGAGTCGAAACCGCCCGCCTTGATCAAGGATTCAATGGCGCGCTTATTGAGCACACTGCTCGGCACCTTCTTGAGGAAATCGTGGAAGGAGGTGAAGTCGCCCTTCGACTTCCGTGCCTCCTCGATGCCCTCCACCACGTGCACACCGACATTACGCACAGCAGCCATACCGAAGCGGATGTCGTCGCCCACAGCCCGGAAGTGGACGGTTGAGGCATTCACATCCGGCGGCAACACCTTGATGCCCATGCGGCGACACTCATTGAGGTAGATCGCCATTTTGTCCTTGGAGTCACCCACGCTGGTGAGCACCGCGGCCATGTACTCGGCCGGATAGTTCGCCTTCAGGAAGGCAGTCCAATAACTCAGTACGCCGTAGCCGGCCGAGTGCGCCTTGTTGAAGGCATAGTCGGCGAAGGGCAGCAGCGTGTCCCACAGTGCCTTGACCGCGGAGTCGCTGAAGCCATTCCGCTTCATACCCTCCGAGAAGCCGGCGTACTGCTTATCCAGCTCCTCCTTCTTCTTCTTGCCCATGGCACGGCGCAGAATGTCGGCCTGGCCAAGACTGAAGCCTGCCGCCTTCTGGGCGGCCGCCATAACCTGCTCCTGATAGACGATCAGGCCGAAGGTGCCCTCGAGGATTTCGCGCAGTGGTTCATCGAGTTCGGGGTGGATCGCTTCGACCTGTTCCAGCCCGTTCTTGCGCATGGCGTACTTGGTGTGCGATCCCATCCCCATCGGGCCGGGCCGGTACAGCGCGATGACCGCCGAGATGTCTTCGAAGTTGGTCGGCTTGAGCTGACGCAACAGGGCCCGCATCGGACCACCATCGAGCTGGAATACACCGAGCGTGTCACCACGCGACAACAGTTCGTACGTCGCTTTGTCCGCGTTCAGGTCCAGGTCCTCAAGGACCACGGTCTCGCCGCGGTTCTCCTTGATCAGGGCCAGAGCATCGTCGAGGACGGTGAGGTTGCGCAACCCCAGGAAGTCCATCTTGAGCAGACCCAAGGATTCCAGCGGCGGCTGGTCGAACTGCGTGATGAAGGCACCATCGTCCTCGCGACGCATCATCGGTAGCACATCAAGCAGCGGCTCGGCCGACATGATGACGCCGGCCGCGTGCACGCCCCACTGGCGCTTCAGACCCTCGAGGCCACGAGCGGTTTCGAAAGCCCGGCGCGCCTCGAAGTCCGATTCCACCAGTGCGCGGAATTCGCCCGACTCCTTGTACCGATCCGCGTTCGGGTCAAACATCTCCTCGAGGGTGACGTCCTTGCCCATCACCATCGGCGGCATGGCCTTGGTGAGCCGGTCACCGACCGCGTAGGGCATGCCAAGCACGCGGGCACTGTCCTTGAGCGCCTGCTTGGCCTTGATCGTGCCGTAGGTCACGATCTGGGCCACCCGATCCTCGCCATACTTTTCCGTGACGTAGCGGATCACTTCGGGACGCCGGCGGTCGTCGAAGTCGACATCAATATCGGGCATCGAGACGCGATCTGGGTTCAGGAAGCGTTCGAAAATCAGGCCGTGTGCCAGCGGATCCAGCTCGGTGATGCCGAGCGCATAGGCCACCAGCGAACCGGCGGCCGAACCACGGCCCGGGCCGACTCGAATTCCCTGTTCGCGAGCCCAGCGGATGAAGTCGGCAACCACCAGGAAGTAGCCGGGGAAGCCCATCTGCTTGATCACGTCGATCTCGTATTGCAGCTGCTGGCGGTGCCGTTCGCTCACCCCGCCCGGGAAGCGACCCTCGAGGCCTCGCCACGATTCCTTCTCGAACCAGGATGCTTCGGTCTCACCCTCCGGCACGGGGAAGCGCGGCATCAGGTCGCGCTTGTGGAACTCCACCTTGCAGCGTTCTGCGATGTCCAGCGTGGCGTCACAGGCCTCGGGCATTTCCCGGAAGACGCGACGCATCTGTTCGGCGGTCTTCAGGTAGTACTCGTTGCCATCGAACTTGAAGCGATTGGGGTCGTCCAGCGTGGAGCCGGACTGCACACACAGCAGGGCCGCGTGCGCTTCGTGATCTTCCGCGCGCACGTAGTGCAGGTCGTTGGTCGCAACCAACGGCAGATTGAGGCGCTTGGAAATTTCTTTGAGGTCCTGCACCACGCGGCGCTCGACCTCGATGCCGTGATCCATGATCTCGACAAAGAAGTTGTCAGGCCCAAAGATGTCGCGGAATTCCGCGGCCGCCTCGAGGGCCAGATCGAACTGGCCGAGGCGCAGTCGAGTCTGCACCTCACCACCCGGGCAGCCCGTCGTGGCGATGATCCCCTTGCCGTACCGGTGCAGCAGATCGCGGTCCATACGCGGCTTGAAGTACTGACCCTCCATCGAGGCCAGGGAGGAGAGCCGGAACAGGTTGTACATGCCCTCGGTGGTCTCGGCCAACAGGGTCATGTGCGTGTAGGCGCCAGAGCCGGACACGTCGTCTTCGCCGCCGTTACCCCAACGCACGCGGCGCTTCTCGGAGCGGTGGTAGTCCTTCCCCGGCGTCAGATACGCCTCAGTACCGATGATCGGCGTCAGGCCCGCAGCCGTGGCGCTGTGCCAGAAATCGTAGGCACCGAACATGTTGCCGTGGTCAGTAATCGCCAGGGCCGGCATGCCCGCTTCCGCAGCGGCTTTGACCAGCGGCTTCACCCGAGCAGCACCGTCGAGCATCGAGTACTCGCTGTGCACGTGTAGGTGTACAAAGCCGTCGCGGTGAGCCGTCACGCATCGCCTCCAGTTCTCCTAGCCAGCCTACCCGCCACTGCGGACACTGGGTACGCGTCGGCGTGACTAGGCGGCGTCGCGCAGCACATCGAGCGCGTGCTGCAGGTCCGCCGGATACGTGCTGGTGAAGGTGACTCGCTCACCCGTGGTGGGATGCGTGAAGCCGAGCTGCATGGCGTGCAGCCACTGCCGGGTGAGCCCAAGACGTTCCGCGAGGACCGGGTCACCACCATAGAGCGGGTCGCCCACACAGGGGTGCCGTTGTGCTGCCATGTGCACACGGATCTGGTGCGTGCGCCCGGTCTCGAGGTGGATCTCCAGCAGTGAGGCGCCAGCGAAGGCCTCAATCGTCTCGTAGTGCGTGACCGCATGCTTCCCGTCGGCGGTCACCGCAAACTTCCAGTCGTGACGCGGGTGACGGCCAACCGGCGCGTCGATCGTGCCAGACAACGGGTCCGGATGCCCCTGCACCAGGGCGTGATAGATCTTCTCGACCGTGCGCTCCTTGAAGGCGCGCTTCAAATCGCTATAGGCCTGCTCGGTCTTGGCCACCACCATCAGACCGGTGGTTGCTGCGTCGAGGCGGTGCACAATGCCAGCCCGCTCCGGCGCACCGCTGGTCGCGATCCGCTTGCCCGCGCCAGCCAACGCTCCAAGGACGGTAGGGCCATCCCAGCCTGGCGCCGGATGCGCCGCGACCCCGACCGGCTTGTCGACGACGACGATGTCGTCATCCTCGTAAACGATGCCAAGTTCAGGCAGGTCGATCGGCACGATTTCGACGGCGGGCCGGTCCTCCCAAAAGATCGAGAGCCAGCCACCCGCCCGGAGTCGATCCGACTTGCCGAGGGTCTTGCCCTCCAGGACAATGCCGCCGGCGTCCGCGATCTCGGCGGCCTGCGTGCGGCTGAGCCCGAGGATCTTGGCGACACCGGCGTCCGCCCGCTCACCGTCCAGCGCGTCCGGCACCGGGAGCGAACGAACGCTCACGCCGACTCCTCGGCGGTGGATTCCGTCTCGGCTGCCGTCGTCACGACGTCGTGATGGCCGACACGGTGCCGGGTGCCATCGAGCTCGATCCCCAGCATGGTGAGCACCAGGAACAGGCCCATGCTGCCCACGATGAAGACATCCGCGACGTTGAAGATTGCCGGGAAGAAACTGAAATGGATGAAGTCGATGACGTGACCCTCGGCGAAACCAGGCTCCCGGAACAGCCGGTCCGTGAGGTTCCCCAGCACGCCACCCAGCAGTGCGCCAAACACCAGCGTCCACCACCAGGATCGCAGCCGAGGCGCCATCACCACGATCGCCACGGTGACCGCCAGCGCAATCAGCGTAAAGATCCAGGTCATTCCTGAGGCGAGCGAGAACGCTGCACCGGGATTACGTACGAAGGTCCACTGCAGGAACTCCCCCAGTACCTGCACGGAATGGCCCTCGCCAATATTGGCGAGGACCAGTTCCTTGGTGATGAAGTCGAGGAAATACGCAACGACCGCGATACCGGCAACGCTCAGGATGGCGATTGCTCCGCGGCGCCGCTCAGCCCTGGGCACTGAAGCCCTGGTACCCCTGCTGACCCTGGTACGCCGGCTGCTGCGGCTGCTGCGGGTAGCCTGGGCCACCCTGTGCCGTCAGTGCCTGCACCGTCTGACCGACGATGCTGCCCGACTCGATGTCGCGCAGCTGTCCTTCGATCCAGCTCTTGAGACGGCCACGGTATTCGCGCTCGAAGCTGCGCAGTTCGTCGATACGGTGCTCAATGAGCGCACGTTCCTGCTCCAGCGCCGAGTTGTGCGAACGCTGCGCTGCCTCAGCATCGGCGATGATGCGCTGCGCGGTCGCCTGACCTTCGGCGATGAGGGCGTCGCGCTTTTCGATACCTTCGCGAACGTGCTCTTCGTGCAGACGGCGAGCCAACTGCAGCAGGTTGCTGGTGTTGCCCGGGTCCAGAGCGCTGGCACCCGAACCAGCAGTCGGGAACGGAAGGCCCAGCGGCGAGGCCGGCGCACCAGCGGCAACCTGTGCCTGCATCTGCTCGGTGAGTGCCGGCGACGGAGCACCGCCGCGGGTCAGCTCGGCGATGCGAGCCTCGCTCGCGGCCAGACGTTGACGCAGCTCCTGGTTTTCCTGGTTCATCCGACGCAGTTCGAGGACGACCTCGTCAAGGAAGCTGTCGACCTCATCCTGGTCGTAGCCCTCACGGAACTTGGTCGGCGAGAACCGCTTGTTGACCACATCCTCAGGAGTCAAAGCCATGACAATTCACCTCTTTAGGTACGCATCGGGTCGGGTGCCCGGCGGGAATCCGTGCTGTGGATTTCCATTTCCATTCAAGCACAGCGCACCCAAGAATCCAGGGGGAAGATGCCCCAGATCTGGCCCCAGAGTAGGGGTCACCCACCTGGGGGTGTCCTGAATCTTCCCCGTGATGCCTGGAAATCGGGCCTTGCCGAGGGTACCGCAGTGCCGGCGCGACCCGGTGCTGCGAACGAATGACGACGCCGCGTGCACCACCCAACGGTGGTCGCACGCGGCGTCGTGAAGGCTGTGGCTAGTACTCGACGACCGGCCCAGTTTCGCCCGCGACTGGTGCGTCGCCGGTGATCTGGACGTGCGCCGGCGAAAGCAGGAAGACCATGCTGGTCACCCGCTCGATCTTGCCGTAGAGGCCCTGAGCCAGACCGCTGGCGAAGTCGACCAGACGGCGCGCCTCACCCTCGTGCATCTGGGACAGGTTCATGATCACGGGAACACCCTCGCGGAAGTGCTCGGCGATGATCTGGGCATCCTTGTACTCACGCGGGTGGACGGTGAGGATCTCGTTCATCTCAGCTGGACCTGCATTCCTCGGGGCTGCGGCGGCGCGCCGCAACGGGGTGACTTGACCGCGGGGCTGCGCGGGGGCTGCCACCGGCTGGACAGCCTGCTGCTGCGGCTGCTGCTCGTACTCCTCCTCCTCGGCCAGGCCGAGGTAGACCATCGCGTTGCGCAGCGGGCTTGCCATAGTGACCTCCAAGTAGAAAAAACCTGGTTTGAGATTAACCCTGGGTAGGACGGTTTCCGGTGATTGCAGTGCCGATTCGTAGGTGTGTCGCACCGGCAGCCACCGCCGCCTCGAGGTCGAGGGACATCCCCGCCGAGAGGATGGTGGCATCCGGCGCCAGCGACCTCAGTCGTGCGGCATAGTCGGCCAATCGCGCGAAGGCTGCCTCAGGAGCTTCCTCCTGCGGCAGCGGGGCGACCGCCATCATCCCGCGCAACCGCAGTCCCGGAGCAGCGAGGATCTGCTCAGTGAGCGACTCGATGCCGTTGGGAGCGACCCCTCCCCGATGCTCGTCATCGGTCAGGTTGACCTGCAACAGGCAGTCGAGCGGCTGCTCCAGTCGACTCAGTGCCTGCACCAGCTCCGCTCGATCCACGGTGTGCACCATGCCTGCGTAGCGCGCGACGTGTCGGGCCTTGTTCGTCTGCAACTGCCCCAGGAAATGCCAGGTCGGGGCGATGCCCACCTCCGCCAATGCTGCGGACTTTGCGGCCGCTTCCTGATGACGGTTCTCGCCGAGGTGGGTCACACCGAGGCGCACCAGCTCCGCCGCCAGCGCAGCAGGATGGAACTTCGTGACCGCAATCAGCGTCAGCGACTCAGCGCTGCGCCCGGCGGAACGAGCCGCCTGCTCGATCCGCTCCCGGACCGACGCCAAACGGTCCGCCAGTGCGGCACGCTCCGCATCCGGCAGCGTCAGCGACGCATCCGTCATGATCAGCGCAGGAAGTCGGGGATGTCCAGGTCCTGGCCGTCCGCCTCGTCCACGGCCGGGTGCAGCGGCGGAGCGTCCGCCGGCAACACCTCCCCGGTCAGCCAGTCCGACTCGGTCGCCACCGGACCGGAGTCCGCGCTCACCGGGGTGGCACCGATACCGGCGGCCGGCATCGGACGGTGCTGCGGCTCGCCGCCATCGAATCCGGCGGCGATCACGGTCACCCGCACCTCGTCGCCGAGCGTGTCGTCAATCACCGCACCGAAGATGATGTTGGCCTCGGGGTGCACTGCTTCCTGGATGAGCTTGGCGGCGTCGTTGATTTCGAAGATGCCGAGGTTCGAGCCACCCTGGATCGACAGCAGCACGCCATGCGCGCCCTCGATCGAGGCTTCCAGCAGCGGCGAAGCGACGGCGAGTTCCGCTGCCTTGATGGCGCGGTCCGCACCGCGGGACGAACCAATACCCATCAGCGCACTCCCGGCGCCCTGCATGACCGACTTCACGTCGGCGAAGTCCAGGTTGATCAGACCCGGCGTGGTCACCAGGTCCGTGATGCCCTGCACACCGGCGAGCAGCACCTGGTCGGCCGACAGGAAGGCATCCACCATGCTGAGGCCGCGATCGCTGATCTGCAGCAGGCGATCGTTCGGCACCACGATGAGGGTGTCGACCTCTTCCTTGAGGCGGGCAACACCAGCCTCGGCCTGTTGCATGCGGCGCTTGCCTTCGAAACTGAACGGCTTGGTCACCACGCCGATGGTCAACGCGCCCACCGACTTGGCGATGCGCGCGACGACGGGGGCGCCACCGGTACCGGTGCCACCGCCCTCACCGGCGGTGACGAAGACCATGTCGGCGCCACGGAGGGCTTCTTCAATTTCTTCCGCATGGTCCTCGGCCGCGCGGCGACCAATTTCCGGGTCAGCACCAGCCCCGAGGCCACGGGTCAGCGCACGGCCGATGTCGAGCTTGACGTCGGCGTCGCTCAGCAACAGCGCCTGAGCGTCCGTGTTCACCGCAATGAACTCCACCCCGCGCAGACCGAGTTCGATCATGCGGTTGACGGCGTTGACACCACCGCCACCAATGCCGACGACCTTAATCTCGGCGAGGTAGTTCTGCTGCATGGTCACGTTCCGGCCTCCGAAACCTTCAAGTTTTACTTGACCCTTAGAGTTATCCTCAGGTATCCTGGTCTGTCGCTGACGCTACGCGAGCAATCGCACCTGGCCAGGGAACGCATCCCGGAGTGTCGCAGATCTGTCGCGGTCTGTCGCCGGCGTCAGCGCTGAATTGGCGACGACGGTGAGGACACGTCGAATTCCTTCGGCGTACCACCCTTGTTCTTCGCCATCAATGCAGCCAGCACTCGCGCCTTCTGCACCGAGTCGTCCGCGCTCCCCCAGTGCACGATGAGGTCCGAGTCGCGCATGGCCAGCACCACATCGTCCAAGGACCGGGCCCGCACGGAATCAACCTTGCTGCGTAGCTCCGCCGGCAAGGCGCGAATCACGCGAATGGCCGCCTTGAAGCTCTGCCCCTCAACACCTTGACTGTCGACCGCCGCGACGGGCAGCCCCTTCGGGCGATCCACTTCACGGCCCAACTCCACCCCGACCGCATCCACCAGCACGTACAGGTTCCCCTCCCGCAACAACGCGACCGGGGTGCGCTCCACGATGCGCACGACCAGCGTCGACGGCAGTGCACTCTCCACCACGAAGCTTTCAATCGCGGGGAACTGCGCCAGCGCCTGTGCCACGGATCCGGGATCGATCAATGGCAGCGGCGTGTCGAGCTGATCAGCCAGCGCCGCGCTCACCGCCTCGGCATCCACGCGGTTCGTGCCGAGCACCTCGATCTGGCGCACCGCAAACATGGGCGAGAAAATCCCAACCAACAACAGCGCCACCAGGGTCACAACAACTCCCAGCGCGATCCACTTGCGACGCCGACGACGACGCAGGTCGGCGGTGAATCGGCGGATTTCCGCGCGTTCCTGCTTTCGTCGCGCCCGGACCGCCCCTCGCCCTGGCCGCACCGAGGTGGGTGCCGTGTCGGTCCCTGTCGCCGATCGCGCCGAGGGGCCACCCTCCTGCACCGTCGGCGCACCGGTGGCTGCTCGCGATGTCACCGCAGGCAGTACCGTGCGCTCCATCAGGGGCGGCTGCGTTGCACCAACCGTGGTCGCACGCCCCGGTTGCCGAATCGCTGTGGCCTCTGTCAGCGATGGCGAGTCCAGATTGAGCGGCTCGGTGTCCTGCAGCACTGAGGTGACCGGTGCGATCCTCGGCGCGGGCTGAGGGGCAGCCATGGGCTTTCGGCGAGCAGGGCGACGCAGGCGAGCGCTCCGCTCCGACTCGACCGGCTGCGGTGGCTCCGGTGTGCCGGAGAAATCTCCTGGGCGTCTCACGCCTCGGCTCCCCCACCCCGACGGCGTCGCGGCACAGCGGTCCGCGCGAGATCGAGCATCCGCTCACTGCCGTCCAACACGCCAAGTGCGCTGGCCCGCCCTGCCATCTCTGCGAGGCGGTCACGATTGTCCAGCAACGGCACCACGTTCGCCCGAATCCAGGCCGCGTCGAACTCGGCATCGTCCACGAGCAGGGCACCGCCGGCCTGCACGACGCCAGCCGCGTTGAGGCGCTGTTCGCCGTTGCCCACCGGATAGGGAATGTAGATGGCCGGGATCCCAAGGGCGGTGAGCTCACTGGTCGTCGCAGCCCCGGAGCGTGAAATCGCGGCATCCGCGAGAGCCAGCGCAAGGTCCATCCGGTCGGCATAGTGCAGTGGCACGTAGCCCTCTGGCAGTCCCTCTGGCAGCGTGTGTCGGTCTCCGGTCAGGTGCACGACCTGCCAACCGAGGTCGGTGATCTCCTGAGCGGCGGCGGTCACGGCAGTGTTCAGCCGCAGCGCGCCCTGCGACCCGCCGGTGACCAGCAGCACTGGTCGCGCGGGGTCGAGACCGAAGTGCGCTGCCGCCTCGTTCCGAACCTCCGCGCGCACCGACGGATCGGCAAGCCGAACCAGTTCTGGTCGCAACGGCATACCCACATGGACAGCCCCGGGCAGCGGCGTACCCTCGAAGGCCACGCCCACGCGACTGGCGCTGCGGGCGCCGAGACGGTTGGCCAAGCCCGGGCGCGCGTTCGCCTCGTGCAGACTGACCGCGGCACCAGCGCCCGCAGCGGCCAAATAGGCCGGAGCCGCGGCGAAGCCACCAAACCCGATCACCTGCTCGATCTGATTGTCCAGCATGAGTTGCTTGGTCTGCCGCACAGCAGCGCGGAGGCGCATCGGGAACTGCACCGCCGCCGAATCAGGGCGGCGCGGGAACGGCACCTTCGGAATAATCAAGAGTTCATAGCCACGCAGCGGCACCAAGCGGGATTCGAGCCCCTCCGCGGTGCCGAGCACGAGGACGGTGTCCTCCGGCGACTGTGCGCGAATGGTGTCCGCCACAGCCAGGAGCGGGTTGACGTGGCCAGCAGTGCCGCCACCAGCAAGAAGCCAGCGAGTCATCGAGCGCGTTTCCGATCAGACTTAGCGAATGAGAGGACGACACCGACGGCAAGCATCGAGGCGAGCAAGGAGCTACCACCGGCAGAGATAAAGGGCAGCGGCACACCCAGCACCGGCAGCAACCCCAGCACCACGCCAATGTTCATGAAAGCCTGCACCGTAATCCAGGTCATCACGCCACCAGCAACGATCCGGGTGAAGGGGTCATCCGTGCTGGCGATGATCCGGAAGCACGCCACCGCGAACAGGACGTAGAGCAGGATCACCACGAGCGCGCCCAGCAGTCCGAGCTCCTCGCCGATGACCGCGAAAATGAAGTCATTCTCCACCTCGGGAATCCATGACCACTTCGCCGAAGAATTGCCGAGGCCGACACCAAAGAAGCCGCCCGCGGCCAGAGCGAAGGTGGCGTGCGTGGACTGCCAGCACCCCCCCTCGTAATCACAGACCCCGTTGTAGAACTCGGTGATGCGAGCAACGCGACTGCCGTCCAGCATGGCGAAGGCCCACGCGCCGGCGGCACCGATGGCCATCACCAAGAACAAGTAGCGCATCGGCACGCCGCCGAAGTAGGCGCAGCCAAGCATCAGCGCCGCCATCACCATGGCCGTGCCCAGGTCACCACCAAACAGCACGAGGGCGAGGGCACCGCCAGCGACCGGCAGGGTTGAACGAGCCAGTTCCCTGGCGTCGTAGAGCGAGTCCTGGCGGGCAGAGAGAATTACGCCGAGGCAAATGACCAACGCCAACTTGATGAACTCACTCGGCTGCAGCGTGAAGCCAAAAATCGACACCCAGTTGCGGTTGATTCCGTGCGTCAGACCAGCCGTGGTGAACACCATCAACTGCAGCCCAAAGGCCGCCCACATGATGATCCACACCCACTTGCGCCAGAACACCGCCGGGAATTGGGCGACCAACAACATGGCTGGTACGCCAATGATGGCGAGGCTCGCCTGCCGGGCGGCCGTCCCGAAGAAATCGTGCGTGCGGGCGTAGTCCGTGACCGAGGCCGACGACAGCACCATCACCAGGCCAAACAGGATCAGGAAGATCGTGATGCCTAGCAGAAAGACCCAGTTCGCCGAAGCGGGCTCAGTCAGTTGCCGCAGGACCACGCGTGCCTGCTTCGGACGCGGCTCCTTGGCAGCGGTCACCGCTGCTGCTGCAGCCGCGGCACGCTGTGACGGCGGGACGGGTCGAGCGGCAGCAGCACGCTGCGACGGCGGCAGCGGCCGGCTGGCTCGAGCGTCGGCGGCTGGCGCTACTGGCGGTACCGCAGCAGCACGCTGTGACGGCGGCAGTGGCCGACCTGTCGCGGCAGCGCCGCGCTGGGACGGCGGTAGCGGCCGACCCTGGCGAGGCTGACTGCGCCCGTTCAGCGGCTGCGGTTCACCGGGTCCCGTCGGAGGACGCTGCGGTGTCATCACCATCGCCGCCTCCTCCGAGATACTGCTGGACAGCCGCTTGGAAGCGGTTGCCGCGGTCCGCATAATTTGTGAACTGATCCATCGATGCGGCTGCTGGAGCGAGGATGACCGCGTCACCGGATTGCGCGATTCCAGCGGACAGTCGCACCGCAGTCGGCATGACGTCTTCAGTTTCCTCTGCTTCGACCTCGAACAGCGGCACGTCGGGCGCGTGTCGCTCGAAGGCCTCGCGGAGTGCCTGACGATCCTTGCCAATCAGGACCGCCCCGCGCAGGCGGTGACGGTAGCTCACGATCAACGGGGACACGTCCACGCCCTTGAAGAGGCCACCCACGATCCAGATCACGGTCGGATAGGTGATCAGGCTTGCCGCAGCCGCGTGCGGATTGGTGGCCTTGGAGTCATCAATCCAGGTCACTCCCCCAGCGGTGGCGATGACCTGCACGCGGTGCGCGTCGAGGCGGAAGTGCAGCAGTGCGTCCTGGATCTGTGCCGGAGTCACTCCGACCGAGCGCGCCAGGGCCGCCGCGGCGAGCACATCCATCATCAAATGCGGTGCAGCCAAGCCGACCGTCGCCAGTGCGTCGATCGTGATCAGGGCGTCCGCGGCATTGTGACGGTCCTCGTGGAAGGCACGGTCAACGAGCAGGTCCTCGACCACGCCGAGGTCGCTCGGGCCAGGCGACACCAGGCCGAAGCCGATCGCGCGGCAGCCCTCCGCGACATCGGCTTCCTCAACCAGCGACTCGGTGATTCGGTCGCCGCGATTGTACACACAGGCCACCTTCGCGTTGGCGTACACCTTGCCCTTGGCTGCCCGGTACGCCTCGGCGCTGCCGTGCCAGTCGTGGTGGTCTTCGGCCACGTTCAGGCAGACACTGCTGTAGGGGTGCAGTTCGTGGCTGTACTCCAGCTGCGCGCTCGAGACCTCAATGACGAGGAACTCAAAACCGTTCGGGTCACGGATCACGTCCAGAATGGGTGTACCAATGTTGCCGCAGGCCACCGCGCGCTTCCCGCCGGCCAGCAGCATCGCCTCAGTCAGTTGGGTGGTGGTGGTCTTGCCGTTGGTCCCGGTGATCATGAGCCACTCGGCAGGGGCCCCGACCTTATCCCGCAACCGCCAGGCCAGTTCCAGATCGCCCCAGACGGCAATCTCCTGCTCGCGCGCCCAGCGCACGACTTCCTGGTGCGGTGGGATACCGGGTGAGACGATGATGAGCTCCGGCCGGGCATCCGTAAACAGCGCCTCGGCGTCCTGGAGCGGGGCGATTACCACCGGCACACCGAGCACCTGCAGAATGCGTTCGCGATCATCGTCGCCGCGCTCGGCGTACACACGCACGTCGGCGCCGAGTTCGACGAGGGTATCGGCGGCCGCAAAGCCGGTGGCCCCAACGCCGAGGACTGCAACCTTCAGGCCGCTCCAGTCATCGTGCCAACTTTGCAGCGTCCACGGCCGCGCATCCATACCTACTGAATCCATTCAATGTAGAACAGGCCAAGACCGGTGGCGACGAATAGACCCGCAACGATCCAGAAGCGAACAACGATCGTGATTTCTTCCCAGCCCAAGAGTTCGAAGTGGTGGTGCAGCGGCGCCGACTTGAACACGCGTACCGTGCGCTTACTCAGGCGCCACACGCCGATCTGGATGATTACCGACAGGGTGATGATCATGAACAAGCCACCGGTGATGACCAGCAGCAGTTCGGTCCGCGACAATACGGCCAGCGCCGCGATGGTGCCACCGATCGCGAAGGCGCCCGAGTCACCCATGAAGATTCGGGCCGGGTTGGTGTTCCACCACAGGAAGCCGATCAGTGCGCCCACCATGGCGGCCGCGACCCGGGCCAAGTCATTCGGATAGGCGACGACGTAGCAACTCTCGATGGCCTCGGGCAGGAGTTCCGCAAAGCAGGACTGCTGGTTCTGCCAGAAGCCAATCAGGACATAGCCGCCGGCCACGAAGATGGCCGCACCAGCAGCAAGACCGTCGAGGCCGTCGGTCAGGTTCACGGCGTGGGTGGTGGCGGCCGAGATCAGGTTGATCCAGAGCACTGCCACGATCAGACCGATCACCGGGCCAAACCACAGGGCGAAGTTCAGCCAGTCAATGTCGCGCGCCCATGACACTGCGGTCGAGGCCAGGGTGTTGCCATGCTGATCCGTCAGGGTCAGGGCGAGGATCGCAAACGGCGTGGTCACCAGGAACTGACCCAGGAACTTCAGTCCCGGTCGCAGACCGATGCTGTTCTGCCGACGAACCTTGAGATAGTCGTCGATCCAGCCGACAAAGCCCATGCCGACCATCATCAGCAGTACCAGCCACGCTGCGGCAGACACTTCCTCGCCAGTCAGCCACACGCCCGACAGATAGCCAGTCACGGCAGCGATGACGATCGCCACACCACCCATCGAGGGCGTGCCGTGCTTGAGCTGATGCCGCTCGGGCGTATCAGCTCGGATGAGCTGTCCGAGGTTGAGTTTGCGCAGCGCCCAAATGATGCCAGGCGTCAACAGCAGGGACAGCACGAGGGCGATACCGCCTCCGAGCAGCAGCGTAATCACGCGCGCACCTCCGCGAGTCGGTCACCGAAATATCGCAGTCCTACCCCACCGGACGCCTTCACCAGTACCACGTCTCCCGATCGTAGTTCCTCGGCCAACAGATCGAAGGCTTCCTCCTGCGTGGCGACCCACGAGGACTCGCCATCCCAGGAGCCTTCCTGGACCGCGGCGAGATGCAGCGGCCTGGCGCCATCACCGATCACCACGAGCTTGCCAATGTTCAACCGCACCACGATACGGCCGATCCGGTCGTGCTCTTCGACCGCGTCCGGGCCGAGGTCAAGCATCTCCCCCAGCACCGCCACCGTGCGACGGCCAGGCTGCGCCAGCGCGGCCAGGCTGCGGAGGGCTGCAGCCATCGAGTCCGGGCTGGCGTTGTAAGCGTCGTTAATGATGGTGACACCGTCTGGACGCGGCAGCACCTCCATGCGCCAGCGCTCCGCTCGAGGCATCGCTGCCAACGCCTCGAGGGCCAGGTCCGCGTCCACACCGAGCACGTCTGCGGCGCTGAGTGCGGCGAGTGCGTTGTGCACGTGATGTTCGCCAATGATGCTGAGCCGCAACTCGCGCGTCTGGCCATTGGGCCAATGCAGGGTCGCGGTCGTACCATCCATGCTGGTGCTCAGCCGCTCGGCCCAAATGCCCGTACGCTCGCCACGAGCAAACTCAACATCGGTGCCGAACCAGCGCACCGGAGCGGCGCTGACCGCAGCCATGCCTGCGACGCGCGGATCGTCCGCGTTCAGAATCACGGTGCCGGAGGCGGGGATGGCGAGGACCATCTCGGTCTTGGCCCGCGTGGTCGCCTCGATGCCACCCATGGTGCCCATGTGGGCCGCGCCCACCTTCAGCACGATGCCGATATCCGGCGAGCACAATGCGGCGTGGCGGGCAATCTCGCCCTCGTAACTGGCACCGAGCTCCGCGATCAAGAACTGGATGTCTTCGGTCACGCCTAGCATCGACAGCGGCGCGCCGACGTGGTTGTTGTACGAGCCCTGCGGTGCCACCGTGGGGCCGACCCGCTCGAGGATGGCGCGGAGCATGTTCTTCGTCGTGGTCTTGCCGTTCGAACCGGTCACCGCAACCACGCGCAGGCGACCGAGCGCTTTGACCCGCGACACGGTCTCGCGCGCCAGCGTGTGCAGGGCCTGCAACACGTCAGCGACCAGCAGTTGCGCGACCGGCGCCTCGACCGGGCGGGCGCCAATCACCACCGCCGCGCCAGCTTCGGCAACGGCGGGCACATAGTCATGGCCATCAGCGACGGTGCCTGGCAGGGCGAAGAACACATCGCCCGAGGCAACCTCGCGCGAGTCGGTGCGAGCAACGCCACTGATCGACGCCGGCACCGCGACACCATCCGGCAGATGCCAGATGCCGCCGAGGACCTCGGCGAGTTCGTGAGCCGACCATGCGATCACGACCATCCCGCCTCTCGCAGCGCGGCGCGGGCCTCGTCTCGCGCCGAGTACGGCGTGAGCACACCCTCGATCTCGCGGTAGTCCTGGTGACCGGGACCAGCCCAGACGATCGAGTCGCCGGGTCCCAGCAGGCCCACCGCATGCCGGATCGCCTGCTGCGGCGGTACGACCTCGTGGAGTTCCTTCTCGGGGAACGCTGCCTCCACCGCCGCGATGAGGGTGGCCCGGATCGACGCCGGGTCCTCGAAGCGGGGGTGGTGATCGGTAATGACGACGAGGTCGCTGTTGGCCGCGGCGACGCGCGCCATCTCGCCTCGCTTCGACGGGTCGCGGTCACCGTCCACACCAAACACGATGGCGAGGCGACCTGGCGTAACCGATCGCACAGCAGTCAAGATCTTGAGGAAGGCATCGGCGCTGTGTCCAAAGTCGACGAACACCTGCGGGCCTTCCGGACCACTGACCCGCTCGAGGCGGCCAGGAATGGCTGCGCCAATCCCTTCCTCTCCGAGCGCCTGAGCAATCACGTCGAGGTCGAAGCCGGCCTCGGTCATCATCACCAGCGCCAGGCCAGCGTCCTCGGCCATATGCGTGCCGATGGTGGCAATCGTCGTTTCCAGCGAGCGACCGTCAGGCCCGCTGAGTCGGAAGCGGGTCGAGGCGTGACCCGACTCCAGCACGTCCACCACCCAGTCCGCCTCGTCGGCGCGCGGGTTCGTGGCGAGCGCCAACGTCGTGACGGGAATCGTTGCCTGCTCAAGCAGACGGAATCCCCACTCGGACTCCAGGCTGATCACGCCACGCTTCGCCCGCTCCGGCGTGAACAGCACCGCCTTCTCCTGGAAGTAGCGGTCCATGGTGCCGTAGTCATCGAGGTGGTCGTGCGAGAGGTTCGTGAACGCCGCCACGTCAAAGACCACCGCGTCGACCCGACCACGTTCCAGCGCCTGGGCACTGACCTCGATCGAGACAGCGCGCACCTGCGCCTCGCGCATCCGAGCCAGCAGACCGTGCAGTTCGGGCGCCTCGGGCGTGGTCAGGCGGCTGCGGAACACCAGGTCGGCAACGCGTCGCTCGACCGTCGTGGACATCCCGGTCACCAGCCCAAGGCGACGCAACAGCCAGTCGAGGAAGTAACTGGTGGTGGTCTTGCCGTTCGTGCCGGTCACCCCGAACAGGGTCGGCAGGTCAGACTCGGTGCGGTAGATCCAGGCAGAGACAGCGCCGAGGATGGCCCGCGGCGATTCAGCGACGAGGACGGGGACTCCAGCCGCGAGGGCCTGCTCGCGTCCCGCCTCGTCGGTCAGGATGGCGACAGCACCGGCCTCACGCGCGGCCTGAGCAAATGCGGCACCATGACGCCGTCCACCGGGCAGGGCAGCAAAGAGGTCACCGGGTCGCACATCGCCCGACGCGATCGCAATGCCGGTGAGTTCGACGCCGTCCACGGCTCCCGTGACGGGGAGGGCAAAGGCTTCAGCCAACAACCGGAGCGGTCGGGGGCTCGGAAACTCCGGGCGCACCAGGATCCGGACAACTTCAGCCACACGCACTCCTGGGTCTTGTCAGTTTCGGGCTACTACCAGTTCGTGCTCAGCGAGCCCGCTCCTGCGGTAGACGGCTCGACCCGGTATGTCTTTAGCACCTGAGACATTATCTTACGGAAGCCTGGGGCCACGGACACGGATGCCTTGTTGTCTGGATTTCCCATGATCACGGCAACCACATATTTCGGGTCGCCCACCGGGGCCAGACCCACCACCGAAGTAATGCGCTTGTTGCCGTACACACCACGCTCGGCTACCTGCGCGGTACCCGTCTTCGCGCCAATGCGATATCCAGAGATGCTGGCCTCGGCACGCAGCGCGCCTTCGCGGACCGTGGTCTCGAGCATGAGCTGCGTTGCCTTTGCCGCCTGCGCCGAGACGACCCGCTTGCCCTCACCAGTCGGCACCTCAGTCACGGTGCCGTCCTCGTGACGGCAGCCTTCGACGAGCGTGACCGGCATCCGGACACCGTCGTTGCCGATCGCCTGGTACATGCTCGCCAGTTGCACCGCCGTCACAGAGACACCCTGACCAATGACGACGTTGAAGCGGGTTTGCCGGTCGATGCTGGACAGATCGTGCAACAGACCGTTGGACTCGCCCTGAAATCCCACCTCGGTGGCTGCACCCACGCCAAAGAGGCGGAGCCGCTTATCCAGTTCCCTGGCGGTGCCGTGCTTGGCGAGCTCGAACATGCCGACGTTCGAACTCACCGCCAGCACCCCCGCGGTGGTGAGTTTCAGGTTGCCGTGCCAGAACGCGTCGGTGACCTGGACGTGCTCCTCGAACTTCTTGTGGTACGGCGCTTCCACGCGCGTGCCGACGCTGATCACGCCCTCATCCAGCAGCGCCGCCAGGGCAGGCGCCTTCATCACCGAGCCGGGTTCGAAGGGTGCGGTGAACGAGCGGGACGTCCAGGTAGAAGGGTCGGTGGCGCCCGGATTGTTCGGGTCCACACTCGGGTATTCGGCCACCGCGCGCAGTTTGCCGGTCTCGACCTCCATCACAATGGCGATGCCCCAGTCCGCACCGAGGCTCTTCGCGAGGTTCGCGACCTGCTGCTGCGCATTCCACTGCAGATCCAAGTCAATGGTGAGCTGGACGTCGGCGCCGTTGCGCGCCTCTTTCGTGACGATGGTCGAACCCGGGAGACGCACGCCATCACCGCCACGCGCATACGTGGCACTGCCGTTCTCCCCCGCGAGGCACTGGTTCAGATACAACTCGACGCCGGCACCCGGACCGTCGGTCCCGAGGAAGCCGGTCAGGTTCCCTGCCACAGCGCCGTTGGGATAGGCGCGAGCCGGTTGTGGCTCGGAGTACACCCACGGGATGCCAAGCGAGCGCACCTCGCGGAGCACCTCGACGTCGACGCCTTTGACCAGCAGCGCGTAGTTGCGCTCCTTGTTGCTCTCGAGGGTGTCGAGCATGGCCTCGGGGTCGGCGCCGGTGAGCCCGGCAATCTCATTCACCGCCTGCTCAGCCGTGATCTGCACCTGCATACTGTCGCCGGTCGCCTCATCCTTGATGATGCGCCGGAACGGGCCAACGTGGCGGGGGTCCGCGGTGATGTTAAAGCGCTCGACGTCAGTCGCAAGCACCTGACCGTTCGCATCCACGATGTCGCCGCGACGACTGGCGATCTGTTCCACGATCGATCTGCGGCCGGCCGCCTCCTGGTTGATCTCGGCAGCGCGAACAATCTGCATATCGACCAGGCGCACGGCAAAGACCACCACCAGCGTGATGACGACGAGGCCAAACAGCGCCAGCCGGCGCCGCGTCGACATACGGGCCTGGCTGGCTGGTCTCATCGGAACCTCGGTCCTGCAATGCCCCCGGACGAACTGCTGTCGTTGCCCGACCCTAGCCCGGAGTTCCCGGATTGCTCGGAATTGCCACCGGCGTTGCCGCGGTTGCTGGCCGGCAGGGCTTCCGAATCACCGTCCTCGGCCATCGCCTGGGCGTCGAGCACCGCGGCCAGTCCCTGCAGCGAAGCATCCAGTTCCAGCAGCGCCTGGCTGCCCTCTGCATCCAGGTTGCCCGCCTGCAACACCGGGAGCAGGAACCCACCCAGCAAGCTGTTCGGCACGATCGTGGCTGCCCAAGCGGAGGCCTTTCGGTCCGCTGAGGCGGCCTTCGGTGCGCCGAGCACCTTGCCATCGGAGAGCCGCAGATACGCCGGGTTGCTGGCCTGCACCATGCCCAGGGCCGAGGCACTCTTGGCCAGCGCCTGCGGCGATGACAGCAGCGCCAAGTCTTCGTTCAGGGCGCGAGCGGTCTGTTCCAACTGGCGCGACTCACCACGCAACTGCGCCAGCTCATAGGCCCCAGAACTGAGCAAGATCGACAGCCCCAGTTGACCCAGCGCCATCAGCGCGACGGCGATCACGGTGATGACCGCGTATCGAGTCTTCGGCTTCGGACGCAGCACCGGCGCGGGCGCGGCAACCGTCAGCGGCGCACGTGCCGGACGCTCCTGAGGCGCGGGCTGTGCAGCAACGGCGACTGCCACGTTGCCGCGAGTCACGAGTGGCTGCGCTGCGCTGCTGCCAGCTCGAACCGAGGCAGGACGAGCCGACGGGGAGGCCGATGCCTGCCACGCGACGCCGCCGCGAGGGCGAACCGAGGTGCGCGGGTCGGCAGCGGCCGTGGCGGCCTGGCGCTCGCCTCGTGCGACACGGTTGATCGGAATTGCCCCAGCAGCCGCGGCGCGTTCGGCGGCGCGGGCGGCAGCTCGAGCGCGGGAAGCAGCGATGACGGCATCCGGTGCCTGCGGCTGGCCAGCGCGCATGATCGGACGGACCGCCGCGGGCTGGCGGGTGGCGGAGGGACTCCTGCGGGTGGCGGACGGATTCATCGTGCCTCCCGGATTCGTTCCGCGGCGCGCAGCCGCACCGGCGCGGCGCGGCGGTTGCGCGCCACTTCTTCCTCGCTGGCCAGTTCGGCACCGCGAACCAAGAGCTTGAACTGTGCCTGGTGTTCCGGTAGTTCCACTGGCAGGCCAGCGGGGGCCGTCGACGTCGAGGCCTGCACGAGGGCGCGCTTGACGATGCGATCTTCCAAGGATTGATAGCTCATCACCACGATGCGACCGCCCACGGCAAGCCGCCGTAGTGCTGCCGGGATCGCCCGCTCGAGCACGGCGAGTTCGCCGTTGACCTCGATGCGAAGGGCCTGGAAGACGCGCTTGGCCGGGTGCCCCGCGTGCTTCTTCGCGGCCGGTGTGGCCGCCTGGAGGACGTCGACCAGTTGGCCGGTGCGGGTGAGCCGCTCGGTCTCACGGGCGGCCACGATGGCGCGCGCGTAGCGACCGGCCAGCGGCTCGTCGCCGTAGCGACTGAAGATCCGTCGCAGGGCTGCCTCATCGTATTCGGCGAGGATCCGCTCGGCGGTCAATGCCTCGTCATCGGACTGATCCATCCGCATGTCCAGCGGGGCGTCCTGGGCATAGGCGAACCCACGGTCCGCCTCGTCGAGCTGCAGCGAGGAGACACCAAGGTCGAACAGAATGCCCTGGATCTGGCTGATGCCCAGTCGGTCGAGCTGCGCTTCCAATTCGTCGTAGACCGCGTGCACCGGGGTGAAGCGGTCGCCGAACGGAGCCAGGCGGCGAGCGGCGATGGCGTGCGCTTCGGGGTCGCGGTCAAAGCCGATCAGGCGCGCATTCGGGCAGCGTTCCAGGAGCGCGGCGCTGTGCCCGCCCATTCCCAGGGTGGCATCCACCACGATGCTGCCCGGTTCGCTCAGTGCGGGGGCCAGCAACTCGACGCAGCGGTCGAGCAGGACTGGCGTGTGAATCGTTTCGTCGGCGCTCATAGGAGTGGGGGCGAGCGACCCTGCGATCCTGATTCCCCTCCGCGCCGCCTGGCACCGGGGAAGTGCGCCAGGAGGGGCGGCTGGGAGTCAGGAACGAGGGGCTAGATCATGCCCGGAATCACCTCCTCTGCTACTTCCGCGAACGAGTCCTCGTTCTCTTCGACGTAGCGACGCCAGGTTTCGGCGTCCCAAATTTCAATGCGCGTGACCATGCCGATCACGACGATGTCTCGCTCAATGCCGGCGTACTCCCGTAGCGCGGCGGGCACCGAGATGCGGTGCTGCTTATCGGGCTGCTGGTCGCTGGCCGACGACATCAACAGACGCAGGTTGGTACGGCCTTCACGGGTGGAAATCGGTGCGGTGCGCAGCCGTTCGACCATGTCCCGGAAGTCCCGGTCGGTGAAGCCGTAGATGCAGCGTTCCTGGCCACGAGTGAGGACGATGCCGCTTTCAAAGTCGGCGTGGAACTTCGCCGGCAGGATGACGCGGTTCTTTTCGTCCAACTTCGGGGAGAACTCGCCCATCAACATGTGCGCTCCTCCCTCCGGCCAGAAATGTGAAGCGGTTTCCCCACTTTACTCCACTTTCAACCACATCTAAGAGATTTTTCTGCATATTTGCCCCAAGAATTGCAAAACTCCCCTGATTTTTCAGGGGAGTTGCTGGTGGAGGAAAGTGGAGCAATCTGGCGTGTTTTCGGCCGCAAATGGCAGTCGCAGTGGAGGATTGCCTGACGGAGCACACCACAGAGGTCACGACGCAGCTGCAGAGCACCCAAGGACACCCGCCGGAACGGCACGTCCACTTGGCCCCGGACGTGGACCGGCGAACACTACCGACCGCAATGGTCGGTGAAGGACCCCGACGCTAGGAGCGGCGCGAGTTCTGCGGGCGGAACGCGTTCAGACCGAACATGGCCCCGCCGAACATCACAGCGAAACTGGCGACCCCAACAATGGGCTGCTGCACAGCAGCGCCGACGATCAAGCCAATGATGCCCAGCACCACGACCAGGATTCCAATGACGAGGGAGCGGTAATTGATCTCGACAGCGCGCGGGTCAACCCGAACGACTCGATCGCGATCATTGCTGTACAGGTTTCGCTCGAGTTCGTCGAGGAGCCGCTGCTCCTGTTCGGACAATGCCATTTCCCGGCCTCCGGCCTTTCAGGGATCAAGGTGGCCCAATCATAACCCGTGCTTCCCTGGGTAGGCTAGGAGAGTGCAGCAAAGCCCAAGCTTGAGCGAACTGGTCGAAACTCGGCTGCGAATGGTGCTGGATGAAAAGCGCACCACGCTCGCTGCACTCTCCCCCGACGCCGAGCCGCTCAGCGCACATCTGGACGCCATGCTGGCCGGCGGCAAGCGGCTGCGTTCCCGCTTCGCCCTCGCCGGCTGGCAGGCCTGCGTCGACGGTGAAGATGCACCCGATGCCCTCATTGTGGTAGCTGTAGCCCTCGAACTCTTCCACGCCGCCGCACTCGTGCACGATGACCTGATCGACCGCTCCGCGACCCGCCGTGGACTCCCTGCAGCGCACAGCGCCTTCGCTGACCTGCACCGTTCCGAGACCTGGGCCGGTGAGGCCGATCATTTCGGTATGGCCTCGGCGGTCCTGCTCGGTGACCTGTTATTGGTGTGGAGTGCGGAACTGACCGAACGCGCCTTGCGTGCGGCTGGCCCGACCAGCGCCGCCGTGGCGGAATTGCTGACCACGATGCGCGAGGAAGTCACCGTCGGCCAATACCTGGACGTCTTGGCCGAGCAGGAAGGCGGACGCCGCTCCCCTGCCGAGCAGCTCGAGCGGGCATTGCTCATCGCACGCGTGAAGTCCGGTCGCTACAGCGTGGCGTACCCAATTCGGATCGGGGCTGCCTTGGCCGGTGCCGATGCGAGGCGCATGTCGGCACTTGCCGAAGCGGGCGAATGGACCGGCCTAGCCTTCCAACTTCGGGATGACCTCTTGGGCGCGGTCGGCGATAGCACCATCACCGGCAAGCCCAGCGGCGACGATATCCGCGAAGGCAAGCGCACCGTGTTGGTCGCAGAGGCACTGCAACTGATGAGTGATCCGGATGCGAGGGAACTCGTTGCGGCACTGGGGAATCAAGATGTCGACGCTGACGCCCTCGCGCGCGTGCAGCACGCGCTTCTCACGAGCGGCGCGGTTGCCGCGGTCGAGGCACGCATCGCGGATGCCGAAGCCGCCGCCTTCGCTGCCTTGGACGATTCGGGCGCGTCGGAGTCGCAGTTGGCGCCGCTGCGGGCGTTGATCGCCGCCGCGACCCGTCGTCACGCCTAAGGAGCCGGCGTGACCCCCGGCAGCTAGAAGCTGAGGGACTGCGCGACGCGACGCACCTCGGCCTTGCGGCCAGCGCGCAGCGCGTCGATGGGACGGACCCCACCCAGCAGCTCCTGCTCGGTGACCAGCCAATGCACGGCTTCCTCGTTGGTGAAGCCGGAGTCTTCCAGCAACACGAGGGTGCCGCGGAGCTCGCTCATGGGCTCGTTGTCACGCAGGAATTCGACCGGCACTCGCAGCACGCCATCCACTCGGACGGCGGCGAGGGCGTGATCCTCAATGAGCCGTCGGATACGGCTCGGGGTCAGCCCCAGGATCTCGGTCAGTTCGGGAACGGTGTGCCACTGTTGCTCAGCGGGCCAGGAGGTTGTCGGTTCTGCTTGTCCAGCCACACTCTTAGCGTGCCTGATGGAGTTGTCGGACGACGAATCAGGAATGTTACAACTATGTAAACTCAAATCACATTGGTTTACTTGAGTGAACATGTGTCCGGCTACACTAAAGCGAGGTGACGAGTCGAAGCACCGACTTCGTCATGGCAACGCAGCCAGCCGCAGGGTAGGCACGGGAAGGAGACCGGGATGACCGACCGCACCCCCGAATCGCAGGCGTCCATCGCAGAATTGGTCGCGCAGCGAGTCCGCGCGCTGCGCGAATCGGAACCGCCGAAGGGCAATCTGACCCGGCCGCTGCTGCACACGGTGCCCATGGTCTTGGCCAGCACGATGACGCTGGCCCTCGGTGCCGACATGCTCGCTCCAACGCAGGCGAAGGCTGCCGAGCCAGAGCAGCCAGTGAGCGCGCCGCCGCCCGTGCGGCTCGAACCGCCGCAGGTCACCCAATCGGTGCAGACCGAGGCGGCAACCGTGGTCACCGCCGCGAGCGTGCCGAGCAGCGTCACTGTGCGCTCCGGCGACACGGTGAGCGGTATCGCGGCCAAGTACGGCCTGTCGACCTCGACGGTGCTCAAGCTCAACGGCTTGAAGGCAACCTCGCTGATCTACCCCGGTCAGGTGCTGCAGTTGAAGGCTACTTCAACGAGCTCCAGCAGCTCCTCGAGCAGCAAGACCACCACCTCATCGAGTAGCTCCAGCAGCACGACCAAGGTGACCTACACAGTCAAGAGCGGGGACACCGTGAGCGGCATCGCCGCCAAGTACAAGGTGAGCACCCAGTCCGTCCTGGACGCCAACAAGCTCAAGATGAACTCCATCATCTACGTGGGCCAGAAGCTCACCATCCCCGGCGTGAAGACCACCTCCAGCGGTGGCTCCTCGGACTCGGGCAGCAACTCGAACAGTGGATCCTCCGGTTCGAACAGCGGTTCGTCCGGCTCGAGCGGATCCTCCGGTGGTGGCAGCTCAACCCCGGCGCCGACCAAGTGCGACAGCGTCAAGTACACCATCAACTCGGGTGACACCGTCAGCAAGATCGCGGCAAAGTTCGGCGTCACGACGCAGTCGGTGCTCAACGCCAACGGCCTTACCTGGACCAGCATCATCTACGCCGGCGCGACGCTGACCATCCCGAACCCGACGCTCCTGACGGACGGGTGCGTGGTGACCGCCTCGATGACCAGCGAGATGAAGAAGAACGCCCAAATCATCGTGGACGTGGGCCGCGCGGCTGGCGTCAGCGACTATGGCCTCATCATTGCGCTGGCCACGGCAGCCCAGGAGTCGGGCCTGCGCAACATCGCCTACGGCGACCGCGACTCGCTGGGCCTGTTCCAGCAGCGTCCGAGCTCCGGTTGGGGCACGGCCGCGCAGATCATGGATCCCGTGCACGCCGCCAAGGCCTTCTTCGGAGGGGCTGGCAACCCGAACAAGGGCAAGACCATCGGTCTGCTCGACATCCCGGGCTGGCAGAACATGACGGTGACCCAGGCGGCGCAGGCGGTCCAGCGTTCCGCGACCCCGAACGCCTACGCCAAGTGGGAGGCATCGGCGCGCGACTGGCTCAAGCAGTTGAGCTAATGGCACCGGCGTGCCGTCGCCCGGTGGCCGCGCTCCCCTCACCTACACTCGAAGCGTGAGCCAGGCCGCGCAAGATCCGATTATCGGCCGTCTGATTGACGGCCGATATCAGGTGCGCTCCCGCATCGCTCGAGGCGGCATGGCGACGGTCTATTTGGCCACCGATCTGCGTCTGGAACGGCAAGTCGCACTCAAGGTGATGCACAGTCACCTCACCGACGACACCGCGTTCCGCGACCGCTTCATTCAGGAGGCACGCTCAGCGGCCCGCCTGGCACACCCCAACGTAGTCAACGTCTTCGACCAGGGCACCGATGGCGAACTGGCGTACCTGGTCATGGAGTACCTCCCGGGCATCACGCTGCGAGAACTCCTGCAAGAACATGGCCGACTCACCACCGTGCAGACCATCGATGTGGCCGATGCCATCCTCTCCGGCCTGTCGGCCGCGCATCGCGCCGGCATCGTGCACCGGGACTTGAAGCCCGAGAACGTGCTGCTCGCCGACGACGGCCGCATCAAGATCGGCGACTTTGGCCTGGCCCGCGCTGCCAGCGCCGCAACCGCGACCGGGCAAGCGCTGCTCGGTACTGTGGCGTACCTCTCCCCTGAACTCGTCACCCGCGGCGTCGCCGACACCCGAAGCGACCTATACGCGGTGGGCATCATGCTCTACGAGATGCTCACCGGCGAACAGCCCTTCAAGGGCGACCAGCCGATGCAAATCGCTTACCAGCACGCGAACGAGTCTGTCCCGGCGCCGAGCGCCAAGGTGCCCGGGGTCCCGCCCGAGGTGGACGAGCTCGTCCTGTGGGCGACCAGCCGTGGCGCTGCGCACCGTCCGAAGGACGCCGGCGTCCTGCTGGATGCCCTGCGCGAGGCGAAGACGCTGATTACGAGCCGGACCACCGCCTCGCCGACGGTGCAGGCTCGCACCGCGATCCTGCCCGAAACGCCGGTTGAGGCCAGCACCCGCGTCCTCCAGAAGGCGGCCACTGCGCCCGTGGGCCCCAATAGTGTGCGGCTGCTCACCGAACGGACCGCGCGGGCATCTCGCCGCGGCCCGTGGCTGCTGCTGCTGGTGCTCATGCTCGCGGCCGTAGCCGGGACCACCGGCTGGTGGTATGGCATTGGCCCCGGCTCCAAGGCCGTCATTCCCGACCTTGCGGGCGCCACGGTGACTCAGGCACAGGCGGCGCTCACCGAGGTCGGGGTCCTTGTCGCCGAGGACGTCCAGGATGTCTGGGATCCCGTCGTCCCGGAGGGCAAGGTCGCTGGCACGCACCCGGCAGCCAGCGAATCCGTGGACCGCGGCGTCACCGTCACGATTCTGGTGTCGAAGGGTCCTGAGCCGCTGCCGGTACCGAAGCTGGTCGGGTTGAATCGAGCCGATGCTGAGGCAGCGGTCACGAATGCTCGCTTCACGCTCGCTGCACCGCTGGAATACTTTGACGCCGATGCCGCCGCAGGCACCGTGATCCGCGCTGAGCGTCCGGATGGCAAGGCGCTGGCCGAGGGCGACAGGTATCTCGACCAGCGCCCGATCGTGCTCGTCCTCTCACTTGGTCCACTGCCCGAGGTGCGCGGCAAGACCGTCGAGGAAGCCACCGCCGCCTTGGCCGCCGTTGGGCTCTCGGTCGTCGGCGACCCGGAGATGAAGTTCCACGACAACGTCGAGAAGGACAAGGTCATCCAGGTGCTCACTGGTGATGCGCCGGTGACCCGCGGCGACGGTGTGCGACTGCAGGTCTCGAAGGGTCCGGACTTGGTGACGGTGCCCGACGTCTATGGCCGAACTGCGGAGGAAGCGATTAGCATCCTCGAGAAGGCTGGCTTCAAGGTTGACTACACCGCGCCGATCCCCAATCCCGCGTGGGTGAAGTACTGGCGAGTGGAGCAGACCGACCCGGCACCCGGCGCCAAGGCCAAGCGTGGTTCAACGGTCCGTCTCGTGCAGTTGAACCTCCCCTAGTCGCGGTCCGGCTGGCGCACGCGTTCCCGCGTACGCAGCAACGGGGCGGCACCCGAAGGTACCGCCCCGTTTTGCAGCAGCCGCAGCCCTAGCGCTTGCCGAGTTCTTCAGCGACCAGGAAGGCCAGCTCCAGCGACTGCATGTGGTTCAGGCGCGGGTCGCACAGCGATTCGTAGCGGGTCTCGAGCGTCTGCTCGTCGATCTCTTCCGAACCACCCAGGCACTCAGTGACATCGTCGCCGGTGAGCTCCACGTGCAGGCCGCCCGGGTGCGTGCCCACGGCGCGGTGCACCTCGAAGAAGCCCTTTACCTCGTCCACCACGTCGTCGAAGCGACGCGACTTGTAGCCGTTCTTGGTCGTGATGCCGTTGCCGTGCATCGGGTCGGTCACCCACAGCGGCGTGGCGTCGCTGGCCTTGGCCGCCTCGAGCAGCGTGGGCAGGACGTCGCGGATCTTGCTGGCACCCATGCGGGTGATGAAGGTCAGACGTCCCGGCTCGCGGTTCGGGTCGAGCTTGTCGATCAGGGCGAGCATGTCGTCGACCGTGGTGGTCGGACCAAGCTTGACCCCGATCGGGTTGCGGATCCGACTGAAGAAGTCCACGTGGGCGCCGTCGAGGTCGCGGGTACGCTCACCGATCCACGCGAAGTGGGTCGAGGTGAGGTACGGCGTGCCGGTGCGCGAATCAATACGGGTCAGCGGACGCTCGTAGTCCATCAGCAGCGCCTCGTGCGCGGTGTAGAACTCGGCACGCTTCAGGTCCTCAAAGCCAGCACCGGCAGCCACCATGAAGCTGATGGCGCGGTCGATTTCGTCGGCGAGACGCTCGTAACGGTGGTACGCCGGGTTCTGCGCGAAGCCCTTGTTCCAACTCTGCACCGAACGCAGGTCAGCGAAGCCGCCCTGGGTGAAGGCACGGATCAAGTTCAGCGTGGCCGAGGCCGTGTGGTACGCCTTGACCATGCGCATCGGGTCAGCCTGACGCGACTCCGGGGTGAAGTCGTATCCGTTGACGATGTCGCCCCGGTAGGCCGGAAGCGTGACGCCGTCGCGAGTCTCAGTGTCGTTCGACCGCGGCTTAGCGAACTGACCGGCCATGCGGCCCATCTTGATCACCGGCAGCGACGAGCCGTACATCAGCACGACGGCCATCTGCAGCACCGTCTTGACCCGGTTGCGAATCTGCTCAGCGGTCGCGCCCGCGAAGGTCTCGGCGCAGTCCCCGCCCTGCAGCACGAAGGCCTTGCCCTGTGCCGCCTCAGCGATGCGCTCACGCAAGTTGTCCACCTCGCCCGCGAAGACGAGCGGAGGATACGAGGCAAGTTCCGCCGTTGCTTCCCGCAGTTTGGCAGGCTCGGTCCAGACTGGCTGCTGCTTCACGGGAAGCGTGCGCCAGTGGTCGAGGCCTGCGATGACTGCTGGGTCGGCCTGGACGAACTGCTCGTTCGGGTCGTGTACCACGTCAATCCTCAACTCAAGGGGCGTGCCGGGAATTCCGGCGAATATATGGGAACAGACCTACACTAGCGCGACTGGTGCGCCATGCTCTGCCTGATGGACGAGGCATACACGTCGGAGTATTCCTGCTGGCTCAACTTCTGGAGTTCATAGACAATCTCGTCGGTAATGGAGCGCAGCACGAAGCGGTCGCCCTCGAGGCCAGCAAAGCGAGAAAAGTCGAGTGGCTTGCCAAAAACGACCCCCACGCGGCCGGGCTTGGGAATCTTGCGACCCAGCGGCTGCACCTCGGCGGCACCAATCATGGCCACCGGGACCACCACGGCCTTCGGGTGGGCAAGGACCGTGCGGGCAATGCCGGTGCGGCCACGGTAGAGCTTGCCGTCCGGGCTGCGGGTGCCTTCGGGATAGAGACCGAGGATTTCACCGCGAGCGAGAACCTGCAGACCGGTGTTCAGGCTCGCCTCGCTGGCCTTGCCACCGGAACGATCGATCGGCAGCATGCCGGTTCCCTTGAAGAACATGCGGCTCAGGAAGCCCTTGATGCCCTTGCCGGTGAAGTATTCGCTCTTGGCGAGGAAGAAGATCCGGCGCTTGACGACCAGCGGCAGAATCACCGAGTCGATGAAGGACAGGTGGTTACTCGCAATGATGACAGGACCGTCATTGGGCACGTGTTCGTCGCCAGACACCCAGGGCCGGAAGTAGAGCCACAGAATCGGCCCCACCAGCACATGCTTCATCAGCCAGTAGATCATGCACGCCTCCGGTCGTTCACTGGGCCAGTCTAGTGCGTGTGTGACAACCCCTGCATGGGGCGCACAAGTTGCTGTAGGGCTTGTACAGTAGTGGAAAGCCAGGACCGGCGCCTTCTGGCGACTGATCCTCACAACCGGTGCCAAAGGAGATACCGTGAGCGACCCCGAGATCGTAGCGCCCATTGTTCCGGCCGAACCGTCGGCCAACACGACCGCCCTGCTCCTGGAGCGCGTGAAGTTGACTCCGGATGAGCCGCTGTTCGCGGTGCCGGAACATGGCGAGTGGCGAGACATCACGGCCCGCGAGTTCTACGACCAGGTGATGGCTGTCGCCAAGGGCCTGGTTGCTGCTGGCATCGAGCCGGGCGAGAAGATCGGGTTTATCGCCAAGACCCGCTACCAGTGGACGCTGATGGACTTCGGCATCTGGTTCGCTGGCGGCATCATGGTGCCGGTCTACGAGACCAGTGCCCCGGCCCAGATCCAGTGGATCCTGAGCGATGCCGGTGCCACCGCGCTGATTGTGGAAAACGCCGACTACTTCGCCCGCTTCGACGAGGTGCGTCCGGAGTTGCCCAACGTGTCGAAGGTCTGGCAGCTTGACGCTGGCGACCTCGAGAAGCTGATGACCAGCGGCACGGACGTCAGCGACGAGGAAGTACTCAAGCGCGCCAGCGGCCCGGTCGGCAGCGACGTGGCGACCCTGATTTACACGTCGGGTTCGACCGGTCGTCCCAAGGGTGTGGTCCTGACGCACTCGAACTTTGTGGAACTTGCCCGTAATGCCGCTGCCGCGATGCCCGAGGTGGTGGCCCCGGGCGCTTCGACCCTGCTGTTCGTCACCCTGGCCCACGTCTTCGCCCGCTTCATCTCGGTGCTGGCCGTGCACGCCGGCGTCAAGGTCGGCCACGAGCCCGACACCACGCAGCTGGTTCCGGCACTGTCCTCCTTCAAGCCGACCTTCCTCCTTGCCGTCCCGCGCGTATTCGAGAAGGTCTACAACAACGCCGAGCAGACCGCCGAGGCTGGCGGCAAGGGCAAGATCTTCCGCGCCGCAGCCGACGTGGCCGTCGCGCACTCGAAGGCGCTGGACGAGGGCCACGTGCCGCTCGGACTGAAGCTGAAGTTCGCCCTGTTCGACAAGCTGGTCTACTCGAAGCTCAAGGCCAAGCTGGGCGGCCGTGTGAAGTACGCCGTGTCCGGCTCGGCCCCGCTGGGCCTGCGCCTCGGCCACTTCTTCCGCAGCCACGGCATCCGGGTGCTCGAAGGCTACGGTCTGACCGAGACCACGGCACCGGCCACCGTGAACGTGCCGAGCAAGTTCAAGATCGGTACCGTGGGCCCCGCGCTGCCGGGCGTCGGCATCAAGATCGCCGAAGACGGCGAAGTGCTGATCAAGGGCATCTGCGTGTTCAAGGAGTACTGGCAGAACCCCGACGCCACCAAGGAAGCCTTCACCAAGGACGGCTGGTTCCGTTCCGGTGACCTGGGCAGCCTGGACTCGGATGGCTACCTGACCATTACCGGCCGCAAGAAGGAAATCATCGTGACCGCCGGTGGCAAGAACGTCGCCCCGGCTGCACTGGAAGACCCGATTCGCGCGAACCCGCTGGTTGGCCAGGTCGTCGTCGTGGGTGACCAGAAGCCGTTCATCTCGGCACTGATCACGCTGGATGCCGAAATGCTGCCGGTCTGGCTGAAGAACAATGGCCACGATGCCTCCATCAGCCTCGCCGAAGCCTCGGCACACCCCGCCGTGCTCGCCGAGATCCAGGCCGCTGTGGACGCAGCGAACCAGCGCGTCTCGCGCGCCGAGTCCATCCGCAAGTTCGTGGTGCTCTCGACCGACCTCTCCGAGGCCAGCGGCCACCTGACGCCGAAGATGAGCATCAAGCGTCACGTGATTCTGCAGGACTTCGCCGACGTGATCGAATCGATCTACGCGACCGGCCCGAACACCCAGGGCATCTCGGTCACCGGCTAGTTCCCACTCATGCAGTGAGGGCCGGCACCGTCAGGTGTCGGCCCTCACTGCATTTGCGGCATGCAGGCGCGACAGAGCCACGCGAGCCCCCGCGGGCACAAGCATCGAAAGGTACGGCCCCTCAGCGCCGTTCCGGTGCCGTCGTACGGCGCCGCTTAGGCGCCGACGTAGCGGTCCGCGTCTCCGGCAAGGCCGTCGACGACCTGGGCCGCCAGGTCGCGTGCTGCGGCCCGCGTCAGCGGCTTCAACTGGCTGTAGTCGATCACGGCACCGGCAGCCAAGGTCGGGTCGTACGGAATCCGCACCACGGCTCGTACGCGCGAGAGGAAGTGCTGCTCGATCTCATCGAGCTTCACCAGCTGCGTGCCCTGCGTGGCCGTGTTCAGAGCCACGACCGCATTGCGAGCCAGCTCAGCGTAGCCGTTGGCCTCAAGCCAGGTGAGGGTTTCGGAGGCGAGGCGGGCCTCATCAACGCTGCCGCCCGACACGATCACCAGGCCGTGCGCACGCTGCAGGATCGGCCGCATCACCGAGTGCACGATGCCAGTGCCGCAGTCGGTGAGCACCAGCGAGTAGAAGCGCTCACACAGGTCCGCAACGACGTTGTAATCGTCTTCATCGAAGGCTTCGGACAGCAACGGGTCGGTGTCGCTGGCCAGCACGTCCAGACGAGTGTCATCGCGGGAAACGTACTGGTCAAAGATGGTGAACTCGGTGAGGCTCGCGGCCTTGGTCACCACATCGCGCACCGTGGCCTGGGTCTTCTTGTTCACCCGCTCGGCCAGGGTACCGCGGTCCGGGTTTGCATCAATGGCAATGACCCGGTCTTCACGGACCGAGGCCAGGGCCATTCCCAGGAGCGTGGTGACCGTGGTCTTGCCGACGCCACCCTTGCGGGTGAGCACGGGCACGAAGCGAGTCCCACCCGGCAGCGGGCGACTGATCCGCGCATCCAATGCCTTGCGCTCACGCACCCTGGCGGAGTCACCCAGATTAATCGCATGCAGGCTCGCCTTGTACAAGAACTCGTTGACGCCGCCCTCAGGCGCCGGACGCTTCCGACTCTTCGGTTCGATGAGCCGGTCGGCCGTCAGCATGGTCGGCGACTCCGGCGACGACGAGACGCCGCCGCGCAGTCGCTCAGCCCGCGAAGGGCCGACCGTCAGTTCTTCCGGCACGTCATAGCGCACGGCTTCGGTCACCACGGCCGGCTCGGTTGATTCTTCAGCAACCACCGGCATCACGATCGCCGTCGTGGTGTTGGCTCCGAGTTCGGCCGGATCGGCCACGACGGTGTCGTCCAGGCTCAATTCGGAGTCTTCTCCCCCGGTCGGCTCGGCGTGCTCGAGTTCGAGGTGCACCTCCGGCGCCTCGTCACCCTCCTCGGTCAGCGGGCCTGCGGGGCCAGCGGCCTCTACCTTGGCCAGCAGACGGTCGAGTTCCGTGGTGTCGATGCCGAGCAGGCTCGCAAGATCCTGCTGGCCCTCGTCTTCAGATTTCGCCGTGGTCAACAGATTTCCTTCCGTCTCGAGCACGGGGTGCTCGCTCGCGAACACCCCATTCTATCGCTCGGGGTTATTCCACGACTGCGAGCAGGTCGCCAACATCAACCTGCTGCGTGACCGGAACGGCCAGCCGCGACACGGTACCGGCGACGGGCGTGGTGATGGACGCTTCCATCTTCATCGCCTCGATCGTCGCAATCACCGAGCCCGCAGCAACCTGCTGACCCGCCTGGACCTTGAGCGTGACCACGCCCGCGAACGGTGCCGCGATCTCGCCGGGCAGCGCCGGGTTCGCCTTTTCGACGGACTTGACCTCGACCTCAACGGAGCGGTCACGTACCTGGATCGGGCGGAGCTGGCCGTTGATGGTCGCCATCACGGTGCGCATGCCCTTCTCGTCCAGGCCACCGATCGCCTCGAGACCGACCAGCAGATTCACGCCCTGAGCAACCTCCAGCACGTGCTCCTGGCCCTGCTGCAGACCGTAGAGGTAGTCGCGCGTGCTCAGCACCGACAGATCGTGGTATTGCTCGCGACTCTCCAAGAACTGCTTCGTCGGCGCCGGGAAGAGCAGACGGTTCAAGGTGGCGCGACGCTCCTGGCTACTGCCGTTGAGCAGCGCCTGATCCTCCGCACTGATGTCCTGAATCTCGATCGAGACATTCCGACCCTTGAGCACCTTGCTACGGAACGGCTCCGGCCAGCCAGCCGGCAGGTCACCCAGTTCGCCCGCCATAAACGAGATCACCGAGTCGGGGATGTCGTACTTGTCGGGGTTCTGCTCGAAGTCGGCTGGGTCAGCATCCACCGCGGCAAGCTGCAGTGCCAGATCGCCAACCACCTTCGAGGACGGGGTCACCTTCGGCGGGCGGCCCAGGATCCGGTTCGCCTCGGCGTACCAGTGCTCGACCTTCTCGAACTGGTCCCCCAGGCCGAGCGCAATCGCCTGCTGACGCAGGTTCGAGAGCTGACCACCCGGAATCTCGTGCTTGTACACGCGACCGGTCGGGCCCGGCAGACCGGACTCGAAGGGCCGGTAGATGTTGCGCACCGCCTCCCAGTACGGCTCGAAGTCCGTGACTGCCTGCAGCGACAGGCCGGTGTCACGCTCGGTGTGCGCCAGCGCGGCGACGAGGGCGGACATCGAGGGCTGGCTGGTGGTGCCCGCCATCGGGGCGCTGGCTGCGTCCACTACATCGGCACCGGCTCGGGCCGCTGCCAGCAAGGTGGCGAGCTGGCCGCCGGCCGTGTCATGCGTGTGCACCTGGACCGGCAGGTCGAAGCGTTCGCGCAGAGCACTGACCAGGCGTTCTGCTGCGGCCGGCCGCAGCAGACCCGCCATGTCCTTGATGGCGAGCATGTGCGCACCTGCCTCGACCATCTGCTCAGCCAGACGCAGGTAGTAGTCCAGCGTGTAGACGTCCTCTGCCGGGTCGAGCAAATCGCCGGTGTAGCAGAGGGCTGCCTGGGCTACGGCCGTGCCCGTGGCGAGCACCGCGTCGATGGCCGGGCGGATCTGGTTGACGTCGTTGAGCGCATCGAAGATGCGGAAGACATCCACACCCGTGGCTGCGGCCTCCGCAACGAAGGCGTCCGTCACGGCGGTCGGGTACGGCGTGTAACCGACCGTGTTGCGGCCACGCAAGAGCATCTGGATGTTCACGTTCGGCATCGCCTCGCGCAGGCCGGCGAGTCGCTCCCACGGGTCCTCGCCCAGGAAGCGCAATGCCACGTCATAGGTCGCGCCACCCCAGGCCTCGACACTGAACAGTTGCGGCGTCAGGCGGGCCACCGCCGGGGCCGCGGCGATCAGGTCCTTGCTGCGAACGCGCGTGGCCAGCAGCGACTGGTGAGCGTCACGGAAGGTGGTGTCGGTGACCGCGAGAGCGTTCTGGGCACGAACCTCGGCCGCGAACCCGGCCGGGCCAAGCGCGAGCAAGCGCTGGCGGGAACCAGCCGGCGGCTCGGCAGCGGCGTCAAACTCCGGCAGCTTCGTAGCCGGGTCAACCAGGCCCTTGCCGTCACCGTAGGGACGGTTTACGGTCACGTCGGCAAGCCACGACAGCAGCTTGGTGCCGCGGTCGCGAGACACCCGGGTGTTGAGCAGTTCCGGACGCTCGTCAATGAACGAGGTGGAAATGTCGTTGGCCAGGAAGTCCGGGTCCTCCAACACGCCTTGCAGGAAGGGGATGTTCGTGGAGACACCGCGGATACGGAACTCCGCAAGCGCCCGGCGGGCACGAGCGGCAGCAGCGGCGAAGTCACGACCACGGCAGGTCAGCTTGGCCAGCATCGAGTCAAAGTGCGGGCTGATCTGCGCACCCGGGTTGATTGTGCCACCGTCGAGACGGATACCGGCGCCACCGGGAGAACGGTAGGTGGTGATCTTGCCGGTGTCGGGACGGAAGCCCTGCGAAGGGTCTTCGGTGGTGATTCGGCACTGCAAGGCAGCACCGTGCATCTGGATCTTGTCCTGGGTCAGGCCGAGTTCAGCCAGGGTCGCACCGGCGGCGATGAGCATCTGCGACTGGACCAGGTCCACATCGGTCACCTCTTCGGTCACAGTGTGCTCGACCTGGATGCGCGGGTTCATCTCGATGAACACGTGCTGACCGGCACGCTCACCGGCCGTGTCCACGAGGAACTCTACCGTTCCAGCGTTCACGTACCCGATCGAGCGGGCAAATGCGACCGCGTCACGGTGCAGTGCCTCGCGCAGTTCATCGGAGATATTCTGCGCCGGAGCGATCTCGATCACCTTCTGGTGACGACGCTGCACCGAGCAGTCACGTTCGAACAGGTGCACGGTTTCGCCACTGGCATCGGCCAAGATCTGGACCTCGATGTGACGCGGGCGCAGCACGGCCTGCTCGACGAACATCGTCGGGTCACCGAAGGCGCTGTCGGCCTCGCGCATGGCTGCGGCCAGTGCGTCCGGCAACGCTTCGGGAGTGTCCACGCGACGCATCCCTCGACCACCACCACCGGCGACGGCCTTGATGAACACCGGGAAGCCGATCTCCTCCGCCGCGGCGATGAGTTCGTCCACATTCGTGCTCGGCGGGCTCGACTTCAACACCGGGACGCCCGCCGCGATGGCGTGTTCCTTCGCGGTGACCTTGTTGCCGGCCATTTCCAGCACCTTGGCCGAGGGACCAATGAAGGCAATGCCAGCCTTCGCTGCAGCCTCTGCCAGATCCGGATTCTCGGACAGGAATCCGTAACCCGGGTAGATGGCGTCGGCACCCGACTCCTTGGCGACCCGAAGAATCTCAGCCACGTCCAGGTACGCGCGGACCGGGTGACCTTCCTCACCGATCTGGTACGCCTCGTCCGCCTTCAGGCGGTGCATGGAATTGCGGTCTTCATAGGGGTAGACGGCCACCGTCTTAGCACCGAGCTCGTATGCCGCTCGGAAAGCACGGATGGCAATCTCGCCTCGGTTGGCAACCAGGATCTTAGAAAACATGTAGGACCGGATTCTGTTTCTTGATGCTGCGGGGGTTTCTGACCGATCGCGCAACGCGCGCGGCGAATAGGTGCGCCTCTCAGACTACTGAAGGTAACGTTAGCAATCGTGCATGTATTGAGTGTCAGTTCCCTCAAGGGTGGCGTCGGAAAGACGACCGTTACCCTCGGGTTGGCCTCAGCAGCCTTCGCGCGAGGTCTGCGCCTCTTGGTGGTTGACCTGGATCCGCAGGCGGATGTGTCCACCGGTCTGGATGTGAATCCAACCGGCACGCTCACCATCGCCGATGTCCTGGCGGCCCCGAAGGAGAAGACGGTTCGAGCCGCCATCGCGCCCAGCGGATGGACGCGTGGACGCGGTGGCAAGGTTGACGTGCTCGTCGGCAGCCCGCGCGCCCTGCACTTTGATGTGCCGAACCCGACGGTCCGCGACGTGTGGAAGCTTGAAGAAGCTCTCGCGTACGTCGAGGCCGACTACGACCTGGTGCTCATCGACTGCGCGCCATCACTGAACGCCCTCACCCGCACCGCATGGACTGCGAGCGACCGCGTCGTGGTCGTGACCGAGCCCGGTCTGTTCTCGGTGGCCGCGGCTGATCGTGCGCTCCGCGCCATCGACGAAATTCGTCGTAGCCTGAGTCCGCGTCTGCAGCCGCTCGGCATCATCGTGAACCGAGTGCGCGGCCAGAGCCTCGAACACCAGTTCCGGATCAAGGAACTCCGTGAAATGTTCGGCCCCCTGGTTCTGACCCCGCACCTGCCCGAGCGCACTTCCCTCCAGCAAGCGCAAGGTGCGGCGCAGCCGCTACACGCCTGGCCGGGACAAACCGCCGAAGACCTCTCGCACGCCTTTGACGTCCTGCTGGACCGCGTGCAGCGGTCCTTCCAGACCGGCAGCCACCCGCTGGAACAGGATTAGACCCGCGCACCAACGAAACGGCGCCGACGTCACCGTCGGCGCCGAAGTTCATACCCCGAAGGCTTAGCCTGCAGCAGCCGCCTTCCGCGCACGGCGGGCCGCGAGTTCGTCAACGGGTTCGGTGGCAACATCACCGAGTTCAATCAGCGACGATTCGACCTCGCGCAGCACCTTGCCAACGGCGATGCCGAACACACCCTGGCCTCGGCTGACCAAGTCGATGACCTCATCGTTTGAGGTGCACAGATACACACTGGCGCCATCGCTCATGAGCGTGGTCTGTGCCAAGTCGTTGATGCCAGCCTCACGAAGCTGGTTGACGGCGACGCGGATCTGCTGCAGCGAAATACCGGTGTCGAGCAGTCGCTTCACCAGCTTGAGCACAAGAATGTCGCGGAAGCCGTAGAGGCGCTGCGAGCCAGAACCGCTGGCGGTGCGCACGGTCGGCTCGACCAAGCCGGTACGGGCCCAGTAGTCCAACTGGCGGTAGCTGATCCCGGCGGCGGCGGCCGCGTTCACGCCACGGAACCCCGCCCCTTCCTCGATCTCAGGCAGACCATCCGTGAACAGCGGCGCAGGCTCGGAGGCCGACGGCCTAACGAAGTCGCTCATGGTGTCCCTTCTGCCCGACTGAGAACCGGGGTATGGCCCTAGCGTACCCTCGCCACTGGGGTGCAACAACGATTGAGCGGCCGATCGTTCGGCGTGTCGAAGTTTCAGGTTGTACTTCAGGGTTAGAAAATGCCGATTTCGGCCCGCAGCTAGCGCAGCTCCTGCAAGAACGCGGCCAAGGCATTGCGGAACAGCGTGGAACGCACCAGGTCCAGTTGCCCGGCCGTTTCCTTAGCCAGTTCGGCCGTGCGGGCCGCACTGGCTGCATCGTTGCGACGCAGCAGCGGCTGCAGTGCGCCTTCAATCAGGCCTACTTCCCGCTCGGCGGCGGTCTTGAATCCGCGGAGGTGCCGCGGTTCGATGCCGATGCGCTGGAGTTCACCCAGCGTGCGCAACATGACCAGGGCATCGTCCAGGTATGGTTCTGCCGGCGCCACCAGGCCAGCCGCGACCGCCTCCTGGAGCAGCGCGGTGCTGACCCCAGCCTCGCGAACGAGTTCGGCCCGGGTTCGGCGTCGTTCCTGCGGCAGGAAGGTGCTGGCCGCGGTACCGCCCGGCAGTTCCGGGTTCAGCCCGGCATCCTTCTGCTCAAAGTATTCGCGAATGACTTTGAGTGGCAGATACTGATCACGCTGCAGCGTCAGCACTGCGCGCAGCCGCTCAACGTCCTCGGGCGAAAACTTGCGGTAGCCAGACTCCGTCCGTGCAGGGTGGACCAGCTGCTGCTCTTCGAGGAAGCGCAGCTTCGAGGGCGTGAGGTCCGGGAACTCCGCGTTCAGGCGCGCGAGAACTTGTCCGATGCTCAGCAGGTTCTTGGTGGCGTCAGCCTTCGCGGCTGCGCCACTCATGCCCGCTCACCGCGACGCGATGCAAAGAAGACGAGGCGGAACTTGCCCACCTGCACTTCATCGCCGTCCTGCAGCGGAACCGCCTCAATCAAGTCGCCGTTCTTGTACGTGCCGTTCAGCGAGCCAAGGTCTGCGACCGCGAAGCCCTCGGGCGTGCGCAGGAATGCAGCGTGACGACGCGACACCGTCACGTCGTCCAAGAAGATCTGGGCGTCTGGGTGGCGACCAGCAATGGATTCGTCCACGTCCAACAAGAATCGAGCCCCAGCGTTCGGACCACGGCGCACGAACAGCAGCGCAGAGCCTTCCGGCAGTGCCGCAACCGCGGCGTCCTCTTCCGGGCTCATCGCGCCGCGAGCGGCCAACTCGGCGAGGTAGTCATCGCCGAGGTGCGCGGTCGATTCGCCCTCTGGCGCCTGCCCACCCTGCTGCGTCATGGGACTCCCTTCCTCAGGGTTCCAGCGTAGCGGATTGAGCCACCGGCGCATCGAGCGGAAGTTTGATCACTCGGAGAGTTTCCAGGAAGTAGATCACGCCCGCCCACCAGTAGAGGAAGGTGCCCCACACCAGTGCAGCGATGGCAATCGGCTGCGACACTGGCGCGATCGTGGGCACCGCGAGGCCGAGCATAAACAGCGGCATCGCATAGAACAGCACGAAGGTGGCTGCTTTGCCGAGGTGGTGGACCGGCAACGGGCCGAAGCCATGGTTCGCCAACACCACGCCAAGCACCAACAGGAACACATCGCGACCCACCAGCAGCGCCATCACCCACCAGGGGAACACATCGCGCAGGCACAGGCCCAGCAGCGTGGTGAGCATGTACAGGCGGTCTGCCGCAGGGTCGAGCAATTGGCCGAGCCGAGACACCTGGCCAAAGCGACGAGCGATCCAGCCGTCGAAGAAGTCGGTCACGCTCGCACCGACCAGCAAGAGCAACGCCACCAGGTCGTTCCCGGCGAGGAGCTGCCAGAGGAAGATCGGGATGATCGCCAGCCGGATGAAACTGAGCACGTTCGGCACCGTCCACACCCGGTGGCTCACGGTCGGCGCTGTCGTCACCTCTCCAGTGTATCGAGGGGGTTCCCCGCACGGTCGAATGCCACAGGCCAGTTACGATTGCGCTATGCCTACGTCAGCGTCGACGAATCCTGAACTCACTGCTCCGGTTGATCTGAGTCTGAACGGCCGGGACCTCAATCCAGCGGCCAGGGGCTGGTCTCGCACTCCCCTCCACCGCACGACGTTGCGCGGCTGGGGGCGAAACAAGGCGTGGGACTACTGGGGGCTGGTAAGCCCCGACTACATCGTGGGAGTCACGGTCTCCAACCTCGACTACGCAGCGGTGCTGCAGGGATATCTGCTGGACCGACGCTCTGGCAAGGATCGCGAGTTCGGCGCGTTGATTCCCTTCGGCGGCGGCGTCACCCTGCCCGACACGCTGCCACCGATGACGGTGACGGCGAGCGGGAAAGGCTTTACTTACCAGTTCGCCGACCAGGCGGGCGGTACGGCGCTGCACGTCGAATTCGAGGACGTCGTGATTGATGCGGTCGCTGCCGAAGCTGGCGACAGTCTGAGCGTGGTCGTGCCCTGGTCTCGCCGGAGATTCCAGTACACGGTGAAGGATCTCGCCCGTCCCCTGACCGGCGCCCTCCAGATTGGGAACGACAGTTACGAATTCCCAGCTGGCGAATCCTTCGCCGTCCTGGACCGCGGGCGTGGCCGGTGGCCGTATGCAATGACCTGGAACTGGGCAGCTGGCTCTGGTTCCGTCGCTGGCGAACGGCGCGCGATCCAGTTAGGTGGACAGTGGACGGTGGGCACCGGAGCGACCGAGAACGCGCTCTTTGTCGGTGAGCGCATGCACTACATTCCGACTGAGGTGACGTGGGACTACACACCAGGCAACTGGAGTGCTGCCTGGCGCATGCACGGTGAGCGAGTCGATGCCGAGTTCATTCCCGAACATGTCCGGCATGCGAAGACGAACGCCCTGGTGATTGCCTCCGAAACCTTCCAAGCCTTTGGGACTTGGCGCGGCTGGGCGGAAACCGATGCCGGGGAGCGGATCGACTTGACCGGCCTCACCGGCTGGGCTGAGCAGGCCCAGAACCGGTGGTAAGCCAGTCAGGTCGATCGAGACCGCTGCTGCCTTAGAGGTTCACCGTCCGCAGGATTGCGGCAGCACGAGTCGCCCAGTTCGCCAGGTCGCAAGCGACCTTGTCCACCGCGGTCGACGCGCCGGCACCCTTGGCAACCTTCACCGCGGCGGACTTTTTGCTCGCCGACCTGTAATTGCTGGCCGTGCCCTTGACCTGCACGCTGATCTTCTTTCCAGCGTCAGCCTTGGTGAGGACGTACTCGCTGCCAGTGGCGCCCTTGATTGCCTTCTTGCCGCGGTACCACTGGTACTGCAACGTGACACCGTCTGGAGCCCAGGCAGCGGCATCCGTCACCGCCACGAGCACGCGACCGACCTGACTTTCGCCGAGCAGCGTCACCGCGCTCGGGGTGACGACCCCCAGCACAACCGGTGCACTCGGCTTCGAAGTCTTGGTCTTCCCCTTCGCCTTCGCCGAAGCGGTCGCGACCGACTTCGACTTGGCCGAACCGTTGAGCTTGGTCACCTGCGCGGTCAGTCGCTTGCCGAGTTCGGCGCTCGAGGGCGTGAAGGTTGCGCCAGTGGCGTCCGGGATTGCGGTACCGTCAGCGAACCACTGATAAGCCAAGGTCGCCTTCTTCCCTGCGTTCTTGACCTTCGCCTGCACTGCCTCACCGACGACCGGTTGACCGGCGATCGAGATGCTCAGCGGCTTCGGAGCTGGCTTCGCTGCCGCCCGACCCGCGCTGTGCGAAGCAGTCTTATTCTTCCCCGCGTGGTTGTCACAGCCGTGGGCTGCCCCCAGCGCGCCGCCCTTCCCCGCCACGAAGCCCGTGCCAGGCGGGGTCGCCTGCACCGCGGCTGCACCCGAGAACACCAGCCCAGCGGCCAGTGCGATCGCCACCGCTGCGCGGCGGCGAGTCGTTGGCACCACAGTCTCCGACATGAACACCCTCCTCCGATCGGCCGTCAGAATCGGCTCGATCTTGTCCAGCAATACCTAGGGGAAAACCCCTATTGCCAGACAATAGTGAGCGGCGTGCTGAGATGTCGAGTGCCACTCAGGCTATCTCAAGAATTTTCGCTCGACGAAGCGGGTGAGATCCCCATACGGCGGGTACACCAACCGCATCGTGTCGGGCCAGAGCGGCTTCATCAACACTGCACGCTCATGGCTGAAGGTGCGAATGGAATGCTCAGCGTGATAGGCACCCATGCCACTCTCACCAACCCCGCCAAACGGCAGGCCAGGGACGGCAATATGCGCCACCGGGATGTTGACTCCCAAAGCGCCGGATGATGTCCGGGCTGCAAAGGCATCGCGCACGCGCCGCTGCCCGGAGAACACGTAGAGCGCCAGCGGCTTCTGCCCCGCGTTGATCAACTCGATCGCAGTCTCGGCATCGGCCACGCGCACGATCGGGAGGATGGGCCCGAAGATTTCCTCCTGCATGATCTGGGATTCCAGGTCGACCCCATCGAGGACCGTGGGTGCAATGAAGCGCTCGGACCGATCCCGCTCCCCCCCGACCGCAATCTCGGCGCCGCCCGCCACCGCATCATCCAGCAACGCGTCGAGACGGTCGAACTTCGTTGCATCCAGAATGCGGCCATAGTCCGTGCTGGCGATCGGGGTATCGCTAAACCGCCGCGCAATACTCTGGCGCAGCAGCGGGACCAAGCGGTCAGCCACTTGCGGGGTAGCGAGCACGTAGTCGGGTGCGATGCAGGTCTGACCAGCGTTGAGGAACTTGCCCCAGACCAGCCGGTCGGCCACCGCCTCCAGGTTCACCGAGTCGTCAACCCAGACCGGCGATTTCCCACCCAGCTCCAGTGTGGTCGGTGTGAGGTGCTCGGCCGCCGCCCGTGCCACGATCCGAGCCACTGCCCCACCACCGGTGTACAGAATGTGGTCATAGCGTTCGGCGAGGACGGCGGTTGCGACCTCAGGGCCACCCTGCACGACGGCGACCGCGCGTGCATCCAGGTACTGCGGGAGCAGGCGGGCGAGCGTCTCGGCGGTGGCAGGAGCCAGCTCACTGGGCTTGATAAGCACGGTATTGCCCGCGGCGAGCGCGCCCGCCAGCGGCGCGAGCACCAGTTGCACGGGATAGTTCCACGGCCCCATCACCAGCACAACACCCTTGGGTTCCCGCACGATCCGGGCGGAGGCGGGCCAAAGTGCCAGCGGCGTTGCCACCCGCTTGGGCTTCAACCAGCGACGCAGCTTCTTGCGCAGCAACTTCGCGTCAGCGATTACCATGCTGAACTCGGTGAGCGCACTCTCGATCGCTGGCTTGCCAAGGTCGGCTTCGAGTGCGGCGGAGAGTTCGTCTTCGTGGGCCTCAAGTAGGTGAATGAGCGAGCTGAGCTGGTACCGGCGCCAGTCCAGTGACCGCGTGATGCCCGCCTCGTAGGCGGCACGGAGGTCCGCCACGATCTGGGCCGGGCTCGCTTCCCCAGTGATCGCTTCGGTCGCTTCGGTCACTTGGCACCTCCATCGGTGGGGGTCGGACGACCCGTGAATGCCTCCATGCTGCGGTAGACGCCGAGCGAAGCAGCCACCCGATCCCAGACCCGCTGCGGCAGGATACCCTTCAGCACTCGGCCGAGCGTGACTCCATAGGGAGTCCGCTGCACTGCCTTGCCTCGGAGCATGGCACGCCAGGCGGAACGCACGGCGTGTTCCGGCGTGATGACCGGCGTCAGGAACATGCCGCGAGCGCCAGCAAACAGCCCAGTGGAAATGTACGAGGGGCAGAACGTCGTGACTTTCACATGCCGATGCCCAGCATTGCGGAGTTCCAAACGCACGGTGTCGCTATAGGCGTAGGCCGCCCACTTCGAGGCCGCGTACGCGCTCATGCGCGGGTTCGAGACCAGCGCGGCAGCGCTCGCAACAGTGAGCAGGCGCTTCTCGCGGCCCCGATCCTCGATCATGGCCGGCAATAGGGTGCGCACGACATGTATTGGAGCCACCGTGTTCACCATGAGGGTCGGCAGTGCCACCGTTCGAGTGTCAGCCTCCCAGGCATAGCTATTGCCGCGCACGATGCCCGCATTATTGATGACCAGATCCGGGACACCACCGGCCAGGACCGAGGCAGCTGCGGCATCCACCGCCTCGAAGTTCGCAAGGTCCAAGGCGGTGTGCTCGAACACGGCGGGGTGACCGTGCCGCTGAGCCAATGCTTGCAGCCGCTCGGTGGCCTCCACCAGCCCCTGCTCATTCACATCCCAGAGCACGACAGAGTGTGCACCACCGAGCACGGCCTGCTCCGCGAATCCGTAGCCGAGTCCGCTCGCGGCGCCGGTAATGACCACGCGAGCTCCCTGCACGGGGAAGGCCATATCCACTCCTTCGTCGAGGTCAACGCGCCCCAGCGCGCGGTGTTCTCACGCTATCGCATCGAGTGCCGAGCCCCGTCGTCGGCCGGGGGTGAACCCGCCCGGTATGGCGGCCGCTGCCAACGTTGCTGCCAGTTGCCGCACCGGTGTGCCCAGCCCGCTACGATTGCCTCGCTGTCCTGATCGACAAAGGAGTCGAAATGCCTGTCCCAGCGTTGCTGTCCCGCACCCGTCTCGCCCTGATCGCCGGCCCGTACCTGCTGGTCAGCGGCGTGCACCTGTGGGGGAAGTTCCAGGATGATCCGGTCGCCGGCATGGTCGAGTCGGTGACGAAGCCCATGCTGATGCCGACGCTGCTCTTGGCGTTCCTCGCTGCCGTCCCCGCCCTGCGGGCACTGGCCGTGTGGCTCACCGCTGCGGGCATCACCCTCAGTTGGCTGGGCGACATTCTGCTGTACAACTTCGTGGTCGGGCTCATCTTCTTCCTCGTCGCCCACCTGGCCTACATCCCCGTGTTCGTGGTGGCCTTCCCCGAGCGGCGGATGCGCTGGTGGTCGGTTGCGTACGTGGCCGTGTTCGGTGCACTGGTGTGGGTCCTCGCTCCACACCTCGGCGACCTCTTGGTGCCGGTGATCGTCTACGGGGTGGTGCTGTGCGCGATGGCGGCGGTCGCGTCGAAGGGGAACTGGCAGACCGCCCTCGGCGGCGCGCTGTTCCTGGCCTCGGATTCCATCCTGGCCCTGAACCGTTTCCACCCGGATGATGTCATCCCCTGGAATTCGGGGTTCCTGGTGATGGTCACCTATTTGGCCGCCCAAGGCCTGATCGCCGCAGGAATTCTGCGTCAACTGCGCGCCGGGGTCCGTGCAGTAGTCTGAGCCATTGCCACATCGGTGATGGAGGTCCGCATGACAAGGCTGCAGGAGGAAGCGCGCTCCCTGCTGCCCTGGATGCAGCAGCTGCGTCGGGAATTGCACGCCAACCCCGAGGTGGGACTCTGGCTGCCATGGACCCAGCAGCGGATCCTGGACGCACTGTCTGATTTGCCACTGCAGATCACTGTCGGCGAGCAAACCACCTCGGTCGTCGCGGTGTTGGAAACGAATCGTCCAGGTCCGGCGATCCTGCTGCGCAGCGATATGGACGGCCTCCCCGTTGACGAGATCACGGACTTACCGTTCGCGGCCCGAAATGAGGCGATGCACGCCTGCGGCCACGACCTGCACATGGCGGCGCTGCTGGGCGCCGCCCGATTGCTGTGTGCCCGGCTCGATGAACTGTTGGGCACGATTGTGTTCATGTTCCAGCCCGGCGAAGAAGGCTACGCCGGCGCAAGGATCATGATCGACGAGGGGGTGCTCGAGGCGGCGGGTCGGCCGCTAGATGCCGCGTATGGGATCCACGTGATGGCGGACGTGCCGCACGGCCAGTTCCAAGTGGCTCCAGGGCCGATCATGGCCTCATCGAATGTGTTTCAGGTGGAGTTGCACGGCGTCGGAGGGCATGGTTCGCAGCCGCACCAGTCACGCAACCCGGTCCCAGCCATCGCAGATCTAGCACTGGCGGCCTCCCGCGTCGCCACCAACCAGATCGATGCCTTCGATCCGGTGGTGGTGACCGTGACGCAACTGTCTGGTAGCAACGCCAGCAACGTCATCCCTGCCTCAGCATCCATGGCGGCGACGGTTCGCACCCTGAGCCCGTCGGCCCTTGACCTGATCGAGGAAGAGTTGCTGCGGCTCGCACGAGGCATCGCCGTCGCGCATGGGCTGCGCGCGGATGCGCAGTTCCAGCGCGTCTATCCGGTCACCGTCAACGACCCGGAGCGCGCGAACGCGGCCTGGGACGTGCTGGTCTCCACCTTCGGTGCGAACCGGGTGATCGGCATACCCCGACCTTGGATGGGGTCCGAGGACTTTTCCTTCGTATTGGAACGAGTCCCTGGCGCGTTCATTTTCCTCGGGGCTGGCCTCGCCCCGGTCGACGCTCGACACCCGTCCAACCATTCCCCGGACGTCGTGTTTGACGATGCCCTTTTGGCAGATCAAGCGCTCGCGCTGGCGGCACTCGCTTGGCAGCACGTGGGCGCGGCGTCGAGGCCCGAGGACCGTGCAGGCTGGGAGGGCTTACAGTAGGCCTACCCCTGGGGCGGCAGCGCGAGAATCTGACTGCCGATGGGGTGAAAACCGCTGGCTAGGAACATCCGCAGGGACCGGGCATTCCCGGGAGTAACCGCGGCAAAGACCGGCGTTCGCGCCGGAACCAACTGCAAGGCGTCGTGCAACAGCCCACGACCGGTACCGCCACCGATCCGGTCGGATTCCACCTCAATTGACAGCTCCAGTCGACCAGCTACGCCGGAGGCCAGGGTGACGAGGCCCCGCTCATCGGCAAAGACCCGCACGTCGTCTCGTTGCGCACGGGCAAATTGCACCCGCGGGTGATCATCCAACTGCAACTGTCGTGGCAGCCGCGCAGAGCCGCTGCGACTGTCAGCACTGGCCGGACCAGTCCCCCGGCCCACCAGAATCGCGTCCAGGTGCCCGAACCGATACCCGCCCTCGCCGAGGCGCAGCAGCACCTCTGGCTGTAGGACCCCACCGAAGCCATCCACCGGCAGATCGGCAAACTGCGCCGGCGCCTGGTCGGTGGCGACGTAGCTGTGTCCGGTGAATGACACCACGGCGCGAAGGCCCTTCGGCAGCGCTGGAACGAAATCCACTGCCCCATCCACCGGCGGGAACCGCCCGGCGGCCGCAGCCAGCTGGACGGCGAGGAGTGGGTGCTCAGCGTTCACACCCCCAGTCTGCAACACGCCGGGCTAGGCTAGCGGTATGTCCGAACCGGTGTTGAGTCACGAACCAGATGCCAACCGCTATACCCTGCGGCTTGGCGACCAGATCGTGAGCGTCATCGACTACCGCGAGGCGGGCGACACCACCAGCTTCACCCGAACCTTCACGCTTCCCTCACACCGAGGCGCCGGTCACGCCGATACGCTGACCAGCTTCGCCGTCGCCGACGCTGCGGCTCGCGGCCTGAAGGTGGTGCCGATGTGCTGGTATGTCGCCGAATGGTTTGATCGTCACCCCGAGCACGCTGCGCTGCGGGCTGGCCACGGAGCATAACGAGTGCTAGAAGAAGAACTGCTGCTCGGATCAATCTCGAGCGCTGAGGACCGCGCATGGAGTGATTCCATCCGGGACGAGTTTGTGACCGCCTTCGACCAACTTCGGAATGTGCCGCCCGGCGTCACGGTCTTTGGTTCGGCACGGGTGAAGCCTGGCACGCCGCTGTATCAGTTGGGCGTCGACACCGGGTACGCGATCGCGAACGCGGGGTTCCCGGTGATCACCGGTGGCGGCCCTGGGCTGATGTCCGCAGCCAACGAGGGAGCTCGCCTGGCCGGTGGCGCCTCCATCGGTCTCGGCATCGACCTCCCCCACGAGCAGAATCTGAACCCACACCTGACCCTGTCGGTGAACTTTGAGCACTTCTTCGTGCGCAAGCTCATGTTGGTGCGCTACGCCTGTGCCTTTGTTGCGCTGCCCGGCGGATTCGGCACCATGGATGAGCTCTTTGAGACCCTGACGCTGGTGCAAACCGGCAAGGTCCGCGAGTTCCCGGTCATTCTGCTCGGTACCGAGTTCTGGGGTGACCTGCACCGCTGGATCGTGGATCGCTTGATCAGCGATGGGTACATTTCGCCGGAGGACGTCAACCGGTTCCTGCTCACCGACGACATTGCGGAGGCCGTTGACCTGATCGTGGAGTGCAATAAGCGGCAGTCTGCGCGGATGTCCGATCTGCCACTGTTCCGTAAGCGCATCACCCCGGACGCGTCCGCGGCCGCCCACTAGTCCGCGAGGCACCGGGCTAGCGGCCTGCGCCACCCGCTCCGGTTCTGGGTGTTACCAGCGCTCGTGGATACTGGCGCGGAAGCGACGGTCGTAGAGCGCTGCAACCTCGGCCAGGAACGATGCCGAGAGGGTCGGCACGTCGGCAGCAGCGGCATTCTGTCGGGCTTGCTCTGGGCTGCGCGCGCCCGGAATCACCGTGCTGACCCCTGGCTGTTGCCAGAGCCACGCCAAGGCAACCTGTGCGGTAGTAAACCCAGGCGCCTCAGCCGCAGCGAGGGCCGCGAACTCCTGTGCTGCCGCCACGCCCTCGGCGTAGTCCACGCCCGAGAAGGTCTCCCCCACGTCGAACGCTTCACCGTGTCGGTTGTAATGGCGGTGGTCATCGGCCGAGAAGGTGGTGGACAGGTCGTAGCGACCCGAGAGCAGGCCGGAGGCCAACGGCACGCGCGCGATAATACCGACACCAGAGGCCGCTGCGGCCGGCAGGACCTCGTCGAGGGGCTTGCGACGGAACGCGTTGATGATGATCTGAATGGTGGCCACCCCTGGACGCGCGATCGCGGAAAGCGCCTGCGCAGACGTTTCCACGCTCACCCCGTAAGCACGAATCGCCCCGTCGGCCACCAGGTTGTCGAGCGCGTCAAAGACTGCGTCCGAGGCAATGACCTCGCTGGGCGGGCAGTGCAACTGCACCAGGTCAAGGGTGTCCATCCCCAGGTTCTGCCGAGATCGTTCGGTCCAGGCACGGAAGGCTTCCGGCGTATAGTTCTCGGGCCGCTGCTCGGCCCGTCGCCCCATCTTGGTGGCGATCATCGCCTCGGGGTGGCGGAGGCGGAACTGACTCAAGATCCGCTCGCTGCGGCCATCCCCGTAGACGTCGGCGGTATCAAAGAAGGTCACGCCAGCGTCCCAGGCGGCCTCGAGCGTCTGTAGGGCATCCGACTCGGACACATCACCCCAGTCGGCACCGAGCTGCCACGTGCCGAGACCCAGCACCGACACGGTACGGTGCAGTCGAGCAATTTCGCGATATAGCATGTCAGCCTGCCAAGAATTGGTTCACGAACAGTACCAAGCCGGTGCCGAAGGTGGACAGCACGAGCGCAGCAATGGCCACCAGCGAGATCCGCCGGTTCCGACGAGCCCGGCGTTGGGCCATCTCCGCGAGTTCTGGATCGTTGACCATGGCGCTCGTCCTCTCCGTCGGTAGCCCCCACCTTCGATGGTAGCCGCCTGGCCGCGCACCTGTGGCAGAGTTGAGCCATGCAGACCAGCGGTAATTCGGGGACCGCGGACCGGGCTCGCCGGTTCCTTGACGCCTTCGCTCGCATTGAGAACCACCTCGCCGACGAGGCCGGGGATTCCGACCGCTTCCGCGATTTCTCGCAGCTCGTGCGGGAATCCAAGAAGTTGAGTGAACCGCAACGCGCCGAACTCAAGGCCATTGCCCGGCTCCGGAACTCGATCGTGCACTCCTCGTACTTTGATGGAGAGCCGATCGCCGACCCACGCGAGGACATCGTCGCCTGGTTAGAGCAGCAGGCCGACCTGATCGAGTCGCCGCCGACGATCCTGCACGTGATGGGTCAGCAGAAAATTCGTGCGGTCAAGGACTCCGACCCGCTGGAGAGTTTCCTGCAGCTCCTGCGCGAACACCGGTACTCCCAGGCCCCGGTGCGGTTGCAGGATGGTGGGCTGGGACTGATCACCACCAATGCGGTCGCCCGCTGGCTCGCCGAAGAATTCACGGTCAATAACGGCGTTGCGGAGGCAGCAACAGTACGCGATGTGCTCCAGCACGCGGAACGCCGCGACCGGGTCGTAGTCCGTCCCCGCGGCACCACCGCAGCCGAGGCAGTGCGCATGCTCGCTGGCCAAGAAGGCCACCCGCCGGCAGCGATTGTGGTTACCGAACATGGCAAGGCCGAGCAGGCGCCACTGGCCATTTGCACTACTGCCGACCTGCCGGCCTTGCTCGAGGCGCTCGGCGTCGTCTAACTGGTGCGTGCGCACCGACGGCGGTCACCGCGCGGCACAGGGCAGCCCGCGGCTCACGTACCTGTCTGCTACCGCGGGCCGATTCGGCGGGGTACGAACATCGACGCTGGGAGAAAACCCCCGAATATTGTCACAGAATGCAAAAGTTGACGGCTCCGCGACGATGTCGCCAGACAATTGCTATATTTAGGATCAAGACGAGGCCCTCCCAGGGATTCGGGTTCACCTGGGAGGGTCTTTCGTCGTATCTGGGAGCGTTCGAGGGTACAGCGGTGCCGGGGCTACTGCTCCTCGTGCACCTCGGGGTCACCGTCGAAGAGGCGGCCATCGGGACGACCCAGCGCCGTAATCGCTGCCACTTCCTCGTCGGTCAGGCTGAAGCCGAATACGTCAATGTTCGACGCCTGTCGCTCCGGGGTTGCCGACTTCGGCAACGCCAGCACGCCGCGCTGCAGATGCCAGCGCAGGATGACCTGGGCCGGGGTCACGCCGAGGCGCGCGGCCGCTGCGGTGACCGGCTCCTCGTTGAACGGTGCCTTGCGCTTACCGAGCGGGCTCCACGCCTGCGTGACAATGCCGAGTTCCTGGTGCACCTGCAGCATGTCTTCCTGCGGGAACCACGGATGCAGCTCGATCTGGTTGATGGCTGGCACCACGCCAGTGTCCTGGATGATCTCGCGCAGCAAGCGTTCGTTGAAGTTCGAAACGCCGATGGTGCGCACCAGGCCTTCGCGCTGCGCCTGCACCAAACCGCGCCACGCCTCGATGTACTTGCCGGTGATCGGGTTGGGCCAGTGGATCAGCACTACGTCAATCTGGTCGACGCCCAGGCGAAACCGGCTTTCCTCAATGCTGCGCAGCGCCCGTTCCGTCTCGTGGTGACGTCCCGGCAGCTTGGTCTGCACGGTCAACTCCGCGCGGGGCACCGCGGTACTGCGCAGCGCGGCGCCGACGGCACCTTCGTTCTCGTAGTTGACCGCCGAGTCCAGCAGTCGGTAGCCGGCTTCAACGGCCGAGACTACGGCCGCACGTCCCGGCTCGCCAATGAGGGGGTAGGTACCGAATCCGAGCACCGGAATCTGCGAGCCGTCGTTGAGCTCGCGGGTGGGGACATCTGGCAACTGTGCTTCGTTACTCATTCAGCAAGCGTACGACGTGCATCCCAGAAATGCGCAACGGCCCCAGCCCATTCAGGCTGCGGCCGCGCGTGGGGGTCGCTAGGCGTCGATCTTGGACCGTCTCGATGGCCACCACACCGCTCGACCAATCTCGAGCGACAGCGCCGGCACCAACAGGGTCCGCACCAGCAAGGTGTCCAGCAGGACACCGAAGGCAACGATGAAGGCCAACTGCAGCAGGAACAGGATCGGGATGACGGAGAGCGCCGCGAACGTCGCTGCCAGCACCACACCCGCGGCCGTAATCACGCCACCGGTCAGCGACAGTCCGCGCAGGACCCCCGCCTTGGTGCCATGGGTGACCGCCTCTTCCCGAACTCGGGTCATCAGGAAGATGTTGTAGTCCACGCCGAGCGCGACCAGGAACACGAAGCCGTACAGCGGCACGGACGGGTCTGCCCCCGGCATCGCGAACACGCCGTTGAACAGCAGCGCCGAGACGCCCATCACTGCAGCAAAAGACAGCACCGTGGTACCAACCAGCAGCAGCGGGGCCACGATGGATCGCAGCAGCACAATCAGAATGAGCAGGATCACCACGAGCACCAACGGAATGATCAGGTTGCGGTCGTGGATCGCTGCCGTGTTCGTGTCAACGGTAATTGCCGTCTGGCCGCCCACTAGGGCGTCTCCTGCGAGGGCATCGCGCAGTTCGACCACTGTCTGCTGCGCTTCGACCGAGTCACTGGCAGCAACCAGGGTGGCCTGCAGGAGGACATCGCCGTTGCGAACCGTCGGTTCGGCGGGAGCACCCCAACCCTGCTGAATACCTTCGCTCGTGACCTGCAGCGTGCCCGAGGCAGCATCGTTCGCGGTCACCGCCACGGAGTCGATGCCGTCGTTGGCAAGCAGACGGTCAGCAACCGACTGCAGCTTCGCCTCGTCCGTGATCACATACACTGGCGTGCCGGAACCGCCCGGGAAGTGCTCCGAGAGCGCTGCCTGACCGTCGCGAGCATCGGACGCTCCGATCACGAATTCACTGGAAGGCACACCGTCCGCCTTCAACTGCGGCAGGAATGCGGCGCCGAGCAGCAAGATCAGCGTGGAGCCAATCCAGATGGCACGCGGGCGGCGCGCCACCCAGGCACCGATCTTGGCGTACAGGCCCTCATTGACGACCTTGTCTTCGTTGAACTCATCGTCGAACTGAGGCTTGCGCGGCCAGTAGGCGGCGCGACCCATGAGTTTGAGCAGTGCCGGCAGCAAGGTCAGTGCCGAGAGGACGGCGAAGCCGATGCCGATCGCGGCAACCGGACCGAGCGAGCTGTTCGATCCCAGGTCCGAGAACATCAGGCAGAGCAGGCCCGCAGCGACGGTGCCGCCGCTGGCCAAGATGGCGCCAACCGAACCCTTGATCGAGGCGCGCGTCGCCTGTCCAACGCTCTCGAATCGACGCAGCTCTTCCGAGAACCGAGCCGTGTACAGCAGCGCGTAGTCGGTTGCCGCGCCGATCACGAGGATGAACAGAATGCCCTGGGTCTGACCAGTCAGCAGCAGGATCTCCCCCTTGGCCAGCCACCACACCGTCAGCAGTGCGGCACACAAGGCAGAGACGCTGGTGAGCAACACGGCGATCGGCAGCAAGAAGGAGCGGTAGACCAGGATCAGAATGATCAAGACGGCGCTGAGCGCGACAATCAGCAGCAGACCGTCAATACCGGCGAACCCTGCAGCGAGGTCGGTGGTGAAGCCTGCCGGACCGGTCACATGCCAATTCAGTCCGGCCGGGATGAGCGCATCAAGTTCCGCGCGCATCTCCCCGACCACTTCCTTGATGGAACTGTCGGTATCAATCGACAGGAATGCGGAGACCGCCTTGCCGTCCTCCGACGGGATCGGCGGCGAGGCCGATTCCACACCGGCGATCGTGCCCACCTCGGCAATGACGCTGGCCAATTTAGCAATGGTGTCCGGCTCGAGTGCCGTGTCGCTGGTCACAATCACAATCGCTGGGATCGTGTTGTCACCGAGGAAGTCCGTGAGTTCGTCACGCACCTGGGTTGCCTCCGCACTGGCAGGCAAGTACACCGACTGGTCATTTGACGAGACCTCTTCGACCTTGCCGAAGTACGGCCCACCAATAGCGGCTGCCGCCATCCACACCCCTGCGATCGCCAGCGCGACGAGGGTGCCCAAGAACTTACGCATTTGCGTCCTTTCGCATCCAACATTCGCTAGTTTAGCTAACAAATAACTTGGCGTGCAAGTTGCTGCGTGGTAACGTTTGGATTCATGGGGCTCGAACAGTACGACCTTGCTGCCAAAATGCGCAGCGGTGAGTTCGGCCTTGCTCAGAACGATCCCGGACAGCAGCTGTTTGACCGGTCCCAGCTCTCTGCTGAGGACTTGCAGCAAATGGATCGACTCTTCAATTCCATGGCGCGACTGCGAGACGTTGAGCGCCTCGTGATGGAATCGAGCCGGGCCTATATGCAGCTGAACGAGACTGACATGCGTGCATTGCAGTTCATCATCGCTCGCAATAACGCCGGCGAAACGGTCAGCCCACGTCGACTGGCCGAGTTCCTGCGCATTACGACCGCATCCACGACCAAGCTCTTGGATCGGCTCGAGGCCGGCGGCCATCTGCATCGCCAACCACATCCCACCGATCGTCGAGCGCTCGTACTCTCAGTCAGCGCCCAGACCCATGCAGCCGCCATGTCCAGCATGGGGCGCATTCAGGCTGCCCGCATTCCGGCAGCGGTCGCGCTGGCCCCGGATGAGCGCGAAGTCGTGATTCGATTCATCACCCAGACGGCCGAGGACATGCTGGCGAGCATCCGACAGCCTGGATCCAATCCCGGAACTGACGGATCTTCCCCGGAATAACAGGCATCTCCCGGGGCGGCCGCCGTGGTCCTGCGATCTCCCGTCGCAGCATTTTCGGCATTTGCTGCCAAAATCGCTGTCTGACCGCGCGCACGCAGCCACTGAGCGCGCTGAGCTCCCACGGAGTTCCCGTGAGAGCGAGAGCATTGCCTGACAAGGCTTGGGCCCTTGCCAGGCAGTTTTCAGACTAGCAATCCGAAGAACACTCTCATTTTTGCTCCGGAAACAACGAATTGGCCTGGGAATTCAGGAGTTTTCCCACCGGCGTTCGAAATTGAATGCAATTCGGTGTTGAGAGCGCTCGCATGACCGCGCATACTCAATGAAACGCTTCAACCCGAGAGGCAAACGACAGCAATGTCACAGACCCGAACTGTGACAGCGCGAACCCTGACGACCGTACTTGTGGCGGCCGCCCTCGTCGCGCTGCCAAGCACCGCAACGCAGGCCAGCGAGCCCGCAGCCACGAACGATCCAGTGGCAACCATCATTAGCGACACCAACGCCTACCGCGCGACCAAGGGCAAAGCTTCCCTGGTGCGAGCCGAGCAACTGGACTCGGTCGCCGCCAAGTATGCCCAGCACCTGGCCGACACCTGCAAATGGGAGCACAACCTGAAGTTGCGATCGCAGGTCCCCAGCCACTGGAGCAGGATCGGTGAGAACCTGCTGCGCAGTGGCGGCGGCAGTCACGAGTCCGTCGCCGCCATGTCCGTCCAGGCCTGGATCGGCTCCGAGGGGCACCGGAAGAACCTGGTCGGCGACTACACCAACATCGGTATTGGCATCGCAACGGCCGACAGCGGCACCTGCGCGGGAAACGTCTATGTGTCAATGGTCCTGGGCAAGTACCCGAAGCCCAGCATCAGCGGCACCAAGAAGGTCGGCGCGACCCTGACCGCACAGCGAGGCAAGGCGCTCTGGCCGAGTAACGGCATTTATCGCTACCAGTGGTACCGCAACGGGGTCGCCATTGCCGACGCCACTGCAAGTACCTACAAGCTCACCGGAGCCGATGCCGGCAAGAAGATCCATGTGCGGATCACGGCGTTCAAGGATGAGCAGGCCTTCAGCGCCTACTCCACCTCGAAGACCGGCTCCATTGCCAAGGCATCGATCAAGAGCACCACCCCGAAGATCATCGGCAGCAAAAAGGTCGGCGCCACGCTCACCGCCGATCCAGGCACCTGGACGGACGGCGCCACGCTGAAGTACCAGTGGTACGTCAACGGCAAGGCAGTCAAGGGCGCAACCGGACAGCAGTGGAAGATTCCGGCCTCGGCGCACAAGAAGAAGATCAGCGTCAAGGTGACCGGCAGCCTCAGCGGCTACAAGTCGGCCAGCAAGACCAAGAAACTGTCGACCAAGGTTGCTGCCGGTACGTTCCAGTTCGGCGAAATGCCGATCAGCGGCTTGCCGCTGCCAGGAGAAACGCTCTCGGTCAACTGCGCCGATCTCACCCCCACCGCCTCCACCATTACCTACCAGTGGTACAAGAACGGCAAGAAGATCTCCGGCGCCACCAAGAGCAGCTACACCGTGCCCGCCTCCGCCACCTCGGGCGCCACCTACTCCGTGAAGGTCACGGTCAAGCGCAGCGCCTATACGACCACCACGAAGACCGTCGCTGCAGTAACCGCTCCGGATGCGAACAGCACCCCATAGACCCTTTCACACACACCCTGGCACATCCATCCAACAACGACGAAGCGCCGCAGGATTTCCTGCGGCGCTTCGTCCGTGTCGTGACTAGTCGATCTGCGGCACACCCGCGAGCGACTCGCTCAGGGCCGACTCCGACAGCGCATCGTCCGAGAGCTTGCCCTTGAGGAACTGCTCGTAGGCACCGAGCTCGAGCAGGCCGTGGCCGGACAGGCCGATCACGATCACACGCTCCTCCCCCTTCTCCTTCGCCTCGAGTGCCTCGCGACGAGCCTGAGCCAGCGCGTGCGAGGACTCGGGTGCGGGGACGATGCCCTGCGTGCGAGCGAACTCGATACCCGCTTCGAAGCACTCGGTCTGCGCCAGGGCGACCGGGGTGATGTAGCCCTCGTGCACCGCGTGCGATACCAGCGGAGCCATGCCGTGGTAGCGCAAGCCACCGGCGTGGATGGGGCTCGGCACGAAGTCGTGACCCAGGGTGTACATCTTCATCAGCGGAGTCATGCCCGCGGTGTCACCGAAGTCGTACCGGTACTCACCGCGCGTCATGGTCGGGCAGGAGGCCGGCTCGACCGCCACCAGACGGATGCCCGCATCCTTGGTCAGGTTCTCGCGCAGGAAGGGGAAGACGAGACCGGCGAGGTTCGAACCGCCACCAGCGCAGCCGATCACCACGTCCGGCTTCTCCTCGCCCGCCTTCGCCAACTGACGGATCGCCTCTTCACCGATCACCGTCTGGTGCAGCAGCACGTGGTTCAGCACCGAGCCCAAGGCATACTTGCTGGTCTCGTCCTGGGCCGCAACCTCCACGGCTTCGGAGATCGCGATGCCGAGCGACCCCGGGTGGTCCTCGGGGAAAGCCTTCCCAGCCTCCGTGAGGCGTGAGGGCGAGCGGTGCACCTTGCCACCGAACACCTCAATCAGGGTGCGGCGCTGCGGCTTCGAGTCATAGGAGGCACCGACCTGCCAGACCTCACATTCCACACCGAACAGCGAGGTGGCGTAGGCCAGTGCGGTCCCCCACTGACCGGCGCCGGTCTCGGTGGTGAGACGGCGGACGCCGTGCAGCGAGTTGTAGTAGACCTGGGGCACGGCAGTGTTCACCTTGTGCGAGCCGGCCGGCGAGACGCCCTCGTACTTGTAGTAGATCCGGGCCGTGGTGCCGAGCAGCTGCTCCCAGCGGCGGGCGCGGTACAGCGGCGAGGGCCGGTACTGGCGGTAGACGTCCAGGACCGGCTGCGGAATCTCCACGAAGCGCTCCTGCGTCACCTCCTGCATGATCAGTTCGATCGGAAACAGCGGCGCGAGGTCATCCGGTCCGACCGGCTCGTGCGTGCCCGGGTGCAGCGGCGGCGGCGGCGGAGTCGGGAAGTCGGCCGCGATGTTGTACCAGTGGGTGACCTCCTCGTCAGGTCCGAGGGTATACATCACCTGGTCGTCGCTCATCGCATGCTCCTTCGCTTCATTGCAGTGGAATGGCCTGAGCGTATCGCCTGCATCCTGACTCCACCAAACACGCCAGCGCGTGGCGGCACGGCATGGCGGTTCGGGTGCAGAAAACCCCTAGTCGAGCACCTCGCCGCGTCGCTCAGCGAGCAGCAAAGCACTGGCCGCCGCCACGGCAAAGAAGGCCGAGAACACCACGAAGAGCAGCGGCGCGCCGCCAGCCAGCAGCAGCGGACCAACGGTCAGCGGCGCCACAATCGAGGCGATCCGCCCCACCCCGGCAGCCCAGCCGGAACCGGTGCCGCGAATCTCTGTCGGATACAGCTCGGGGGTAATCGCATACAACGCACCCCAGGCCCCGAGGTTGAAGAACGACAAGGCACAGCCGAAGGCGATGATGCTCCACACCTCAGTTGCGGTACCGAACAGCACCGCGGATGCAGCAGATCCGACCAGAAAGGTGGCGAGCGTCGCGCGCCGGCCCCAGACCTCGATGAGCCAGGCAGCCAACAAGTAGCCGGGCAACTGCGCCAGGGTGATGATCAAGGTGAATTGGAACGACTTCACCAGTTCGAATCCGGACGCCACCAAAATCGACGGTATCCAAATGAAGGCGCCGTAGTAGCTGAAGTTCACGCAGAACCACACCGCCCAGAGCGCGGCCGTGATGCGCTTTCGGCCCGGTGCCCAGAGGGCCGCGAGGCGCTGCCAGATACCGCTCGAGGCCTGGCCGCCAGCGGCCGCGCCCAGCTCCCCCGCGGTGCCGCCCTGATCCGCCGCTGCGGTCGCGGGGGCTGCGACGCCGGCCGCGGTTTCGAGCGAGTGCACCACCGCCTCGGCCTCACCGAAGCGTCCCTGACGCTCCAGGAAGCGCACAGACTCTGGCATCCGGAATCGCACCGCCACTGCATACAGCGCTGGCACTGCTCCCACCAGCAAGGCCCAACGCCAGCCGTGCTCCAGCGGCACAATGAAGGCACCAATGAGCGCGGCGATAATCCAACCCACCGCCCAGAAGGCCTCGAGCAGGACCACCACGCGGCCGCGGATGCGGCTGGGCGCAAACTCACTCATGTAGGTCGAGGCGACCGGCAGTTCGGCACCCATGCCAACCCCGGCCAGGAACCGCAGCACCAGCAGCGATGCCACCGAGAACGCCGCCGCCGAGAAGCCGGTTGCGACCCCAAACAGGATCAAGCTCAGCGCAAAGACCGTGCGCCGACCGAAGCGGTCCGCCAGCACCCCACCGAGGCTCGCGCCGACGGCCATACCCGCAAAGCCAATGCTGACAATCAGGCTGGACTCGCTGGGCGCGAGCTGCCATTCCAGTGTCAGCGCCGCGATGACGAAGGAGACCAGACCAATGTCCATCGCATCCAGGGCCCAGCCCAGGCCTGAGCCAAACAGGAGGCCCCGATGACGCCGAGTGAAGGGCAGTCGGTCGAGCCGCTGGGTGCGAGTAAGAGTCAGGGCGTCGTCGCCCGAAGCAGATCCGCGAGTCACCACTCCAGGCTAATGCGAATTCACCTCAACCCGAGTCGCGAATACCGGCAGCGTGATCGTGAAGGTCGTACCCTCCCCCTCCACGCTGGAGGCAGCCAACTCGCCCTGGTGCGCCAGCACGATCGATTTCGTGATGTTCAGACCGAGGCCGACGCCGGGCACCGACTGTCGGGCGGCGCTGCGTGACCGGAAGAATCGGGTGAACAGCAGGTCCATCTCATCGGCGGGAATCCCCATGCCCGTGTCAGTGACCCGCAAGCGAACGCAATCCTCTTGGCGGTCGAGCCCGACGGTCACCGTACCGCCATCCGGCGTGAATTTGACGGCGTTGGAGATCAGGTTGTCGAGCGCCTGGCCGAGTCGCAGGGGGTCGCCGTGTACGAAGCAGCTGCCCTCATCGCCATCCCGCAGCAGCGAGATCATGCGCTGACTGGCTGCCGGCAGGGCGGTCTCGATCGAGGTGCGCACCACGTCACTGAGGTCGAGTGTCTGCAATTGCAGCGGCATCCTCCCTGCGTCGACCTGGGCCACAAACAACAGGTCGCCGACGATGTTGAGCAGGCGCTGTGCGTTTCGTTCCGCGACCGAGAGGTATTGCACCACCTCACTGGGCAACTGCTCGGATTCGTCCTTCGCCAGTTCCAAGTAGCCCAGGATCGATGCCAGTGGCGTTCGCAGCTCGTGCGAAATCAAGCCAACGAACTCATCCTTGAGTCGGTTCACTTCCTGGGACTGCGTCACATCGAGGGCGACGAAGATGTAGCCGATCAAGCGTCCGGCCCGGTCGTGTCGCGGTGATGAGGACAGTCGCACCGGAATCGATGTCCCGTTTGCGCCGCGCATCAAGATGGGGTCACCGAGTTCGTCGGGGCGCGAGGTCAGTTCGATCACGTCGGACAGTGACAGTGTCACGGCCTCGGGCAAGTTCGCGTCCGCGATGAAGTCGAGGATCGACAAGCCACCGGTCGCCTTGAGCGCATCGACTCCAAAGAGCCGCTCCGCTCCGGGCGCCCACGAGACGATCACGCCGATCGGGTCGGTTACGATCAGCGCCTCATGGACGACCGAGTTCCAGACGCTGCGGTTGAAGTCCTCCGAGGCCTGCAGGCTCGACACCACGTCTGCGATCGCTGCTTCACTGGCCTGCGCCTGCTGCAAGCGCAGCGCTCGCTCACGCGAGAGGGCGCGTTCGTCGGCGATCTGCTCTCGGGCACGGCGTGTGAGCTCATTGACGATCATCGACATCATCAGATAGATCAGCGGCGAGTAGATAACCCGCAGAATCTGTCCGTCATTCCATGGCGAGTAGCCGAACAGGTACGGCATGAGCATCACCAGAACGGACATCGCCGTGGCGATAGAGATGTTGCGGCGGCCCGGTTCGGCAGCAATCCACAGCACGGGCAGCACGACCAGAGCCGCGAACGGCGAGGCAGCGCCGCCAGTACCGATCCGGAAGAACCCGATGGCGATCATGGACAGCAGCGGCACCACGAGTGTCCAGCGCTGCGGTAACTGCGACCAATCAATCAGCACCGCCGCAACCGTGATGGCCGCGAGCAGGAACACGCCGCTCCAGATGGCCTGTGGATCTTGGGGCGGCAGGCCCGGCACGACCCACATCATCAACATGGCCACGATGACCCCAACCACCGTGGTCAACTGACGAGCACCGGGGCTGGTCGAGTCGAGCATCACTTGCCAACGCTCGAGGCTGCGCGGTACGGTCACGGCATCCGGGGTGGAGGTCCGTCCGACGTCGATGCGCCGGGCCGCGCTGGGGACGCGGATCGGCTGGGTCGGCAGGTCAGGACTCATATGAAGTACACCTCGCGGATGATCACCATGCCGACGACGACGGCGAGTGCGGTGAGGGACTTGAGCCAGAGCCAACGCTCCAGCTTGCGATCGGTCTGAATCTGCTGACGCTGCGCGCCACGGGAGTTGTTCATGCCGTCAGCACCCGTCCGACCTTTTCGGTCTTGTCCCAGGTCATCGCAGCCCCTCGCCATTCCTTGACGTAGGCGTCGAAGGTGATGGCACAGAGCATCGGTCCGAATCCCACCAGGTACACCAGGAACGGGCTCAGCCAACGACCCCAGCGACTCCGGTCCACCAACCGGACACCCCAGGCCGCGAGCATGCACAGCGACAGCCAAGCGAAGGTGGACAGGTACCAGATACTGATCACCTCGGGCGGGAACACCACGCCAAAGAGTCCCGGCACGTCCTCGGTGAGCAGGCCCGGGAAGAACGCCTCCAGCATCGCCACCAGCGAGATGACGCCCGGGAACAGGATCACCTCGCGCCATGAGCTCAGACCAGTCCTGGGATCCAGCAACATCGCCAACACCATCGAATAGATGTATGCGGCGCTGACGGTGATCCAGAGCGGTTGGAAGACCTTCATCGCCAGACTCGAATCCAGTAGGTACAGACCGGTCAGACCCACCGAGGCCAGAATCATCAGCGCCGGCAGCAGGAAGACCGAGAACCAGATCAGACCAAAGGCGATACTGCCAAGCTTGTGCTGCTTGGCGGGTCGAAACCAGACATGCTTGTACCGCTCGGTGAGTTGCACGTTACCTCGTGCCCAGCGCAGTCGCTGCTTCCAGAGCGCCTCCACGCGCTGCGGCTCTTCAGCGAGGACGACGGCGTGCGGTTCGAACACGACCCGACGGCCAGCCAGCTGGGTTTCCATCGTGGTGACCGTGTCCTCGGCCAGCGACGAGGTGTCGATGGCACCGCCGAGTTGTTCGATATTGGTGCGGGAGTGCAGCTGGGCTCCCCCGGCCAGGCACGCCAGCGCGCCCAGGACGTTCTGCGCACGACGGCTACCCACCTGGCTCAGCACGTATTCGAAGGCGATGAACCGGGTCAGGTAGGTCTTGTCCTGGCTGCCCTCGCGGATGTAGGCGGTGACCGCGCCCACCTCGGGGTCGGCCAGATGCCGGGTCATCTTGCGCAGCGAATCGGGCAGATAGATCACGTCGGCGTCCATGATCAGCATGGCCTCCATCCAGTCCTCGCTGAGGACGTGTCGGATGCCGTGGTTCAGGGTGTGCGCCTTGCCCTGGCCGCCTTTCTCGCGCCGCAGGTGATAGACCGCCCCTGGGTACTCCAACTCCTTCTGCCGGACTACCTCGGGAGTGTTGTCCGTTGACGCGTCGTCGACGACGTAAATCCGGAGCCGCCCCTCCGGGTAGTCCAACCCCATCAGCCGATCTATTGAGCCGCCGATCACCGCGCCCTCGTTCCAGGCCGGCACGATGACCGCCACGTTCGGTGTGTAGGGGGCTGCATAGCGGTAGTTATTGATCCGGGCATGGAATGGCACCAGCAAGAACTGCATCGACATCACCAGCGCCGGCACCGTCGCCATCGCGGCGAACAACACCAGGATGAGGGCGAGGATGTTGCCACCGGTCCCTAGCCACTCCAGGGCAGTCATCCCCGAGCCTCCGTGAACAGGTCCGCGACTCGTTGATATTGGCCGACATCGCTGGCGATATGACTATCGGTTGAGGCGACCACACGCGCACCCGCAGACCAGGCAGCGCGGATGGCACGCGGGCCTGGGCAGCCCCACTTCTCATTCACCTCGATCGCGGTGCCAGTCCGGGCCGCGGCATCAGCCCATGCGCGCAGGACGTCGTCGGACAGTTGCGACTCGTCCAAGCCGATCTTCGGCAGGATCGAGAACGAGTGCGCGAGCTGCGCGCTGCCGCCCGCCTGCTCCATCGCCCGAACGGTGGCCGTGACCAGCATCTCGATCGCCGCCTCGGGCGCCCAGCCCTCGGCCAGCGCCTCGCGGGCTCGCTCCGGTTTCCAGGGCCCGTCTGGCCCCGGGAACTGGTGATCGGCAATGACGATGCCATCCACGCCTCCCGGACCAACGACCAAGTCCCCGGGGATGTCGAGGGTGCCATTCGCGTCCAGAATCTTCGCCTCGACCCCCGTGTACACAGTGAGTCCCGATGGCACAGGGGTGGCAGCCACGGTCTCCAGGAATCGCGGTACGTAAGTGGTGCCGATTCGGACGTGATCGGTGAGTCGAATTTCAGTCAATCCCGCCTCGGCGGCAGCGATGAGGTTCTCGGCAATCGAACTGACCGCGTCATCGGAGAAGTCCGAGTGGACGTGCCAGTCACCGCGGAGCTCCGGATGCGTCATGGCGCCTCAATGATGGATTCGACTGGGACGAAAATGTCTTCGAGGTAGCGCACGACCGCCACTTCGGCGACGTCCACATGGTCCGGGATCGGGCGACCGAGCGCCTGGTCGAGCACCAGTGAGGGCATGTCTGCCCCAGCAGCCACGGTCAGCGGCATCGAGCCGGAGAATCGCGGGTTAATTTCCAGCAGGGCCGGCACGCCGTCCGCGGTCTCCCGCAGTTGCACGTTCGCCACCCCGACGATGCCAGCGGCACGAGCCAGTGCCTCAGCCGCGTCGCGCAGATCCGCGCGGTTGACGGTTCGGCCGGCGACCGCCACCCCGGAGTCAACTCGGGCGCGCAGGCGCGGCACGGCAGCGATGGCGTTACCCGCCTCGCCCATCAGCACATCAACCGAGTACTCCTCGCCGGGCAGGTATTCCTGGATCAGGATCGCTTCGTCCAGCGGCATCGCCTCGAGCGCCGCTCGCGACTCGATGACATGCACCCCGCGAGAGCCCGCACCCGCGCGCGGCTTCACCAGTACTGGGAACGTCCAGTCCCGAGCCACGCCCTCAGCAGTCAGGAGCGCGGTCTCGGGTACGCGGGCGGCCCCTTGGCAGGCCTGCACCAGCAGCCACTTGTCGAGGCAGGTCGTCAGCGCCTCGGCGCTCGGAGCGACGAGGATCGCACCGAGTTCGTCGCGCCGGGCAGCCAGCGCCGGCAATTCGACGTCCACCGTCGACACGATCGCATCGAGGCGGTCGCCGGTGACCATGGCCCGCACGGCATCGAAGAACTCGGCGGAACGTCCCGGCGGCACGATGCGGCGGTGCGTCGGCGGCACCATATACAAGCCGCTGGCCCAACCGTCCATGTCGGCCGCGAACACTTCGACGTCGTCTCGGCGCAGCAGCGAGCGGATCACGGCAACACCCGCCGGACCGCCAGCACCGGTCACCAACACGCGCACGGAGCTCATCGCGATCCACCCATCGATTCAAGGTTGAGTCGGTCATGGTGAATGCCAGGACCGGTGAAGCCGGTCGAGTCGCGGATGACTTCCAGGGGCTCACTCATCCGACCGGTGCCAAACCGGGACCAGTACCGGGCGGTGGCGACGACGAAGTCAGGCTCCAGATAGTCGCGCAGACCGGTCTGTGAACTGAAGCACTGCAAGAGCTGCAGTTTCCGCTCGACGAAGTCGTCGACGGTGACGAATCGGGACGGGCGGAAATCGATGGTCGCCGACGGACTCTGGTAGCAGGCCACGTTGTCGACGCGCCGGGTCGCCACCAGGGATGCGTCATGGACTGCGCGGTGGTCCTGGTGTCGGTCGTGGCGGGTGTGGGTGTAGACGATCGAAGGCTGCACCTCAGCGACCACCCGCTCGATGATGCCGACGGTTGGGTCGGCGTTCGGAATGTGGGTGTCTTCGAGGTCCTCCATGAACAGCCGCGCTCCGAGCAGTTCCGCTGAGGCCAGCGATTCGTGCTGGCGGTTGTCCGCGTCGCCGCCACGACCGCCTCGCGAGAGGGTCAGTAGCGTGATCGGGTCGCCGGCCGCGGCGTGGGCCGCCAGGGTGGCGCCAACCCCGATCTCAATGTCATCCGGATGCGCACCGATGGCCAGCACAGAGCGACTGCGACGAGAGGTGCGTGCCAGGCGCGCCCGGTTCACCAGCGTCTGCACCGTGTCCACCAGTTGCTTGGTGTCCACCGGCTTCTGCAGGAACTCGTCCGCTTCGGCCCGCAGCGCGCGCACGGCATAGTCCACCGACGCGTGCGCGGTCATCACGATAACCGGCAGGTCGGGATCAAGACCACGGGCAAGCTGAATCAGGTCGAGGCCGGAAATACCGGGCAACTCAACATCGGTGAGCAGCAGGTCCGGCGCGAACTCACGCATGGTCTCCAGCAGGCCGCTGGCACTGCCGAGTACCCGGACGTCGGCGTCCAGTCGCTTGCCGAGTACCGCGGCGATGAAGCCTGCGACATCGGCGTCGTCCTCCACCAGGACGATACGGATCTGCTGATCAGTCATGTCCCCTTCAGCCTACCCCGGGCCCCGAAATCGCCCGCTTCGAGCGAGCGACCGGCAGGGGTTTCCTCTCCCCCAGAACGGGCGGCAACGGTAGGGAGGACGGGCCAGGCGCAGTGCGGACGCGTCAGTCCAGCGTGTCTCCGTCGACGTAGACCCAGCGGCCGTCGATGCGAGCGAAACGGCTGCGTTCATGCAGCAGCCCGACCGTGCCATCCGGCTCCCGATAGGCGGCGCGGAACTCGACCACGCCCTCGGCGTCGTCTGGACCGCCGGCGACCGTGTCGACGATCTGGAGCTTGCGCCAGGTCAGTCCGTCACTGAGGTCCACCTCGACTGGCCGAGTGTCCGGATGCCAACTGGCGAGGACGTAGTCGGCATCCCCGATGGCGTAGGCGGAGTAGCGGGACCGCATCAGGGCCTCGGCGGTGGGGGCTGCTTGCCCGGCCAAGATCGGCTGGCAGCAGGATGCGGCAGGCGCCGACGAACCGCACCAGCACGTGTCGCTAGCGGTGGAGTTCGTCGGCGCCATGAGTGTGTCCTAGGCGGCGGCGACCTGCTGGCGCAGGCGCTTATCCTCGAGGAAGGCCAGCAGTGCCGAGACCGCGAGAATCACCGCGACGGCGGCAGGGGCCAGGACCTTGGCCTGCTCCGGCAACAGCCAGGCGATCGCACCGGCCGAAACCGCGAGTCCGACCGAGGCGACCACATAGGCCACCGAACGGTACAGCCATGCGTAGGGCAGGAAGTGGGCACCGACCAGGACGGCCAGCATCCACGGCATGTGCTCGGGGATCAGAAAGATGATGCCGATCACAGCCGGGATGTAGAGGATTTGCACCGCACCCAGCAGCCCAGCCAGTGTCCCCAGTGGGTTGCCCTTGGCGAAGGCATCGATCTTCATGGCGGCCGCCACGCCCAGCGACCATGGGAACAGCGCACCGGCACCGAATGCGACGAACACAGCCAGTCGCATGGGGTGGTCAATGGTGGCGCCGAGGACGGCGAACCCCGTCCACAGCACCACACCGGTGAGCAATGCGTTGATGCCTCGCCGCGTCTTGAGTGCAAGGTCCTGCTGCAGCTCAGCGTAGGTCAGTGACGAGGTCATTTCGTCGGCTCCTTTGCCAGGGTGGTCAGAGCCCAGTCCGTCAGTCGGCTGAGCACGGTCTGGTCCATCGGTTCACGGATCAGCGCCTTGTAGCGGGCGAGGCTCGGTGCCTGCTCGTCGTTGCGCAGCAAGTGGGTCAGGTGCTCGAACGCTTCCGTCTCCACCGGGCCCTGCACCAGCGAGGCAATCACGCTGAGATCCGCCGAGGGCACCTGCAGGTCCTTGTCACCTGTGATGGCGAGAACCGGCACCGAGATTGTACGCAGGTCCGGCTGCGGGTCGTAGGTCAGAAACTCCCGCATCCACTTGGCATTGACGCGCTGGCCCTGCATACGGATCGTGTCGGTGGTGCTGCGGAGGATCTTGTCGAAGCTCTTTTGCTGCTGCTTGGCGATGTCGATGCGGAAGGCCTTGATCACGAAGGCGGCGAACTTCGGCAGCGCCGTGGCCACCTGCTGAGCTTGCCAGCGCATGGTGGTCACCCCGTCGTGCGCCATTGCAGCAAACAGCACCACGCCGGCCAGATCGAAGCGTCCGGCGGCGACCCGGGTGGCAATCGCACCACCTTCAGAGTGGCCGATCAGGATCGGCTGCGTGCCGGTGGCCGTTCGCACGAACTCGAGCGCTGCCTCGGCGTCGGCCACGTTGTCCAGGAATCCGGCGGTGAGGAAGTCACCACCGGAGGCTGCCATTCCGCGCTTGTCGTAGCGCAGGCTTGCGATGCCGACGGCCGCCAGCGCAGTGGCCATGTCACGGGAGACGCCGAGCGGCATGGTCTTGTGGTCAGCGTCCCGGTCGATCGGGCCCGAGCCCGGCACGATCAACGCCGAACCGCGCAGCGCGACCAGCGGCTCGGTGAGGCTGCCGGCAAGCACAACGTCGCCGTTCTGGAACTGCACGTCACGCTCGAAGCGCACAGTGCTGTCGGCAAAGGCGACACGAAGCTGCTGGTACCAGTCCTCCGCAGCCTCGTCACGAAGCAGATACGGACGGTCAGCGGTGACCACGAGACCACGATCGGCGGTACCGAGGGTCACCGGTCGGCGCAGCAGGCGCGCCACGGCCGCGGCGTTCTGAACGAGGCGGACGGCAGTGATCCGGTCACGCGCAACAGTGGCGCTGCGGCCTTCGACCGTCACATTGAGCACCGAGTCGGTGATGGACATGTTCCCCACGAGAGTTCCTTTCGAGTAGCGACGTTTCTATTATTATCACTACTGCGAATGATTGCGAGTCTGACGATAAATCGCAGGGCTAGCCGTTGTGTTCACCAGGCATCAAGACGCTCGTGATCATGCGCAGCCGCCGGCCCGGCGCTTGGCCGTTCTCGGCAAGTCGAGCCACCGGTGCGCGCATCTCAGCCATCGCTGCGTCCAGTTCTTCGTCGCTTGCCCATACCGCGACTTGACGATAACCAACCCGGTCACGCACCAGATCCGGCGAGCCCATCGCCAAGTAGGTGTCGTAGCCGGCAAGAAGCCCAGCAATAAAGGCTGCAAAGCCGCGGCGATGGTCCTCGATGGTCATCGCCTGCAACTCTGCTTCGGGCACCTGCAGGTGCTCGGCTGCCAGCACATAGGTGCGTTCCACTGTGCCGCGGACGCGACGCTCGGACTCCACAGCGATCATGCCGGCCTCGAGCAACGTCGCGACCTGGCGGTAGAGCGTCGCCGAGGTGACATCGGGCAGCTGCTCACCGAGTTGTTGCGTAGTCAAGGCCTTGCCGCCCAGCAAGGCCTGCATGATGCGCAGACGGACTGGATGCAGAATCAGATCAGACAGAGAACGGCTCACATGCGAATTATTGCACTATTGCAATCAATCTGGCTGGACGATTCATGGTCAGTTTGCCAACCGGTAGTACATCGCCTTCCCGGCGCGAGTACGATCAATCCATGTCAATGAGCGAGACCCCCGTCCTGGAGAACGCGTGGGTGCGCTTGGAGCCACTCTCGCTGGACCACCGTGACGACCTGGTCGCGGCGGTGACCCCGGGGGAAATCTGGAGAGCCTGGTACGCGACCACCCCCTCGCCCGAGTCGATGGCTGACGAGATAGACAAGCGACTGGCTGACCAGGACGCTGGCACCCGGGCTCCTTGGGCCATCGTGGATCCAGCCTCAGGACGGGCAGTCGGCATGACCAGTTATCTGCACCTCGCCCCCACCGACCGCCACCTCGAGATTGGCTCAACCTGGATTGGCTCGGCAGCGCAGGGAACGAAGATCAACCCCGCCGCCAAGTTGCTCCTGCTGCAGCGCGCCTTTGAGGACCTGCACTGCGTTCGAGTGGAGTTGCGTACCCATTTCCAGAACCACCAGTCGCGCGCCGCAATCGAGAAGCTCGGCGCAAAGTTGGACGGGGTGCTGCGGCGGCACATGATCTTGCCGAACGGTTCGATCCGTGACACCTGCGTGTACTCTGTCCTCGACTACGAGTGGGAGAACGTGCGGCTCGGGCTCGAGGCCCGGCTCGCCCGCTAGCGAAGGAGACTGATGACGACCACCATCCAGCGCGTCGAGAACGCCGTGATCGCGCTCGCGATCCTGCTCGGCTTCATCTGGGTCGACCTCGACTGGTGGTGGCTCGCCGTACTGTTCCTGGTCTTTGACCTGTCCGCGATCGGATACGCGATCTCAACGCGAGTCGGTGCGATCAGTTACAACCTGGTGCACAACTACACCGGTCCAGTGCTGGTCACGGTCGTCATCGGCCTACTCTCGGCCACCGCGCAGGAATCCAACCCGACCTGGCTGGTCATCATCGCCGGCGCTTGGGCATTCCACGTAGCCCTCGACCGCGCCCTCGGCTATGGCTTGAAGCACGACGACGATTTCCAGCACACCCACCTCGGCTGGATCGGCCAGGCTGGACGCGCCCGCCGCGAATCCGCTGGCAAGGACTTGACGACTTCCTAATCAGCTGGGCTACACTCACAGGGCACTCTCCCCGATCGAAGGACTGACGACATGAAGCTGACCGGCACCCCCGCTCTCTAGCGCACGGTGATCGGCATCGCCGACAGGTGCGCTCCATAGCGCAGCACTGTCGGTCTTCGTCTCCTTCTGGCATGGTTTGCCACGGCGCTCCGGCATGGTCTGCGCACAGACCCACCGAAGGAGCCCTGTGCCCATTTCTCTGCACCAACTCACATTCGCCTGGCCGGACGGCCACACCCTGCTGCACGACGTCACCTTCGAAGTGCCCGCTGGCAGGTCGAGCCTGATCGGCCGCAACGGCGCGGGCAAGTCGACCCTGCTACGACTCATCACCGGCGAGCTAACCCCGACCAGCGGCACCATCACCCGCTCCGGCGAGGTCGCAGGGCTCCCCCAACACCCGTGGCTCAATCCGGACGCACCCGTCACCGACCTGCTCGGCGTAACGGCCAAACTGGATGCCCTGCGTCGGATCGAGGCCGGCGAGTACGATCCCGAACTCTTCGACACTGTTGGCGACGACTGGGACCTGGCCGAGCGGCTCACCGCGCAACTCGACCGGCTCGGGATGGCTGCGCTCCTGCATCGGCGCCTCGGCGAGGTGTCGGGCGGCGAGGCGCGCATCCTCGCGCTGGTCGGCGTGCAGTTGCGGCGCGCGGCACTGACACTGCTCGACGAGCCCACGAATGACCTCGACGCCCGACACCGCACCCAGGTGCATGAGCTGGTCACGGCATGGCGGGGCGATCTGCTGGTCGTCAGTCATGACCTGGGACTGCTGGACCTCGTGGAGCACACGGTGGAACTACGAGGCGGCCAACTGCGCACCTTCGGCGGCGGCTACCAGGCGTGGCAGGCCGCAATCGCGGCGGAACAACAGGCCGCTGCGAAGCAGCTCGCCGCCGCCAAACAGCGATTGCAGCGCGAGCGCGATGACGCCGCCCAGCAGGAGCAGGCGATGGCAACCCGACGCGCGGCGGGTCGCGCAGCCCGCGCCAATGCGACCGCGCCAAAAATCGTGCTGAACGCATGGAAGAACACCGCGGAACAGTCCACCGGCCGACTCCGCGAGCAGGCGAAGGCCAAGATTGCCGAGGCGCACGAGGCGGTGCGCGAGGCCGAGGAGCGCCTCCGTGACGACGACGCAATGCCGCTGACCCTGCCTGACCCGGGCCTCTCCCCCGGCAGGCGAGTCGCGACCTTCACCGCGAACGACCGAGACTGGGTACTCCAAGGCCCGGAACGCTGGGCGATCGTGGGACCGAACGGGGCAGGGAAGTCGACGCTGCTGCGCAGGCTCGTCGGCGCCGTCACCGGTGAGACCCACGAGGGCCTGAGCGAGCCCGATCGCCCCACCGCCACATCGCACGTCGAGCGCATCGGCTACCTGCCGCAGCGCCCGGACGTGGATCTGCACGGCAGCGCACTCGACCTGCTCACCGCAGCGGCACCGGGCAAGCCGGTCAGCGAGCTCCGGAACGGACTCGGCCGTTTCCTGATCCGAGGCGACACCGCACTCCGTCCGCTAGACACCCTCTCGGGCGGAGAGCGCTTCCGGGCTGTGCTCGCCTCGCTACTGCTGGCCGACCCCGCACCACAGCTCCTGGTCCTCGACGAGCCGACAAACGATATCGACCTCGACACCAAAGCGCACCTCGTTCGGATGCTCCAGCAGTACCGCGGCGCCGTCGTGATCGTCAGCCACGAGCCCGCGTTCTTGCAGCAGCTCTCGCTGGACCGAGTGCTCGAGGTCACCGCTGCCGGCCTGGTGGATATCGACACACCGTAGTCGGAGGACAGTGGAGGTGGGGGGCCCGCCCCCACGAAAGGCCCCCCCCACCCCCCCCCGCC
>JAEZHW010000013.1 GCA_023436775.1 Actinomycetes bacterium | reverse complement strand
CCCCCCCGGGCGGGGGGCCCCCCCCCCCGGCCCCCCCCCCGCCAGTCGAGCACTCGGCCGGGACGCGACGACGGGACGAGGATGCGCGCGCCCTGCTCGGCGGCTGCGGTGAGGAAGGCGATCGGGTCGGGCTCGTCGGGGCGGGCCAGGTAGGCCGCGATGGTGTGTGCAGCGGCTGGGAGCTGGCCGGTGGCACGCAGGGCGGCCATCGCCTCGTTGATTCGGTCTGCCAGGCCGGTGCGGGTTTCCCCGTGCTGTTCCGGGGTGCGCGCGGTTCGCCGGGCACGCACGAGGGCCCGAATCTCGGCCTTTTCGGACCGTGGGTCGGCAGGCACACGCAAGGGCATGGCCTCACTGTACGCCGCGACGCGGTAGCCTAGCCTCTATGCCACAACGCATTCGCAAAGCGGTAATCCCGGCCGCCGGTCTTGGTACGCGCTTCCTACCGGCCACCAAGGCGCTCCCGAAGGAGATGCTGCCGGTTGTTGACAAGCCCGCTATCCAGTACGTCGTGGAGGAGGCGGTTGGCGCCGGCCTCGAGGACGTGCTCATGATCATGGGCCGCAACAAGAATGCGCTGTCGAACCACTTCGACCGCCTGCCCGAACTCGAGTCGACTCTCGAGCGCAAGGGCGACACGGTCAAGCTCGAGAAGGTGAACGAGTCCACCAAGCTCGGTGACATCCACTTCGTCCGTCAGGGTGACCCGCTCGGCCTCGGCCACGCGGTGCTGCGTGCGCAGCGCCACGTCGGGAACGAGCCCTTCGCGGTGCTGCTCGGCGACGACATCATCGACTCGCGCGACACCCTGTTGTCGCGCATGCTCGACGAGCAGGAGTCGCGCAACGCCTCGGTCATCGCGCTGATGGAGGTCGACCCCGAGCAGATCCACCTCTATGGCTGTGCCGCCGTCGAGGAGACCGCAGACCCGGACGTGGTGCGCATCACCCGCCTGGTCGAAAAGCCGAGCCGTGAGGAAGCGCCCAGCAACCTCGCCATCATCGGCCGCTACGTGCTCAAGCCCGAGGTCTTTGCCATCCTGGAGCAGACCCAGCCGGGCAAGGGCGGCGAGATTCAGCTCACCGACGCGCTGCAAGAGCTCGCCAACGACGAGGCCGCGGGTGGACTCTATGGCGTGATCTTCCGTGGCCGGCGCTACGACACTGGTGACCGCCTCGACTACATCAAGTCGATCGTGACCCTGGCCTCCGACCGCGACGATCTGGCCGAGGAGCTGCGGCCCTGGCTGATCGAGTTCGCCGAGCAACTGGCCAAGGACATTGCCGCTGGCGCCGACCCCAAGGGCGGATGGCTGCACAGCAACCCGCAAGCAGTCGAGGCGCAGGGGTAGCGACATGTTCGGCGGGCCGGGGCGGGGCCTCTCGTACGGGCGGGTTACGATCCGCCTGCTGCGACCAAGCGACGCCAAGGCGCTCGAGCACGAACTGCTCGCCAACCGGACCTGGTTGCGCAAGTGGGAAGCGACCGACCCGACCGGCTGGCCGAGGACCGGCGCGCGCCCGCTGATTCGCGCGCTGCGGGCGGGCTACCGCGCTGGCAACACGGTGCCGCTTGCGATCCTGGTCGACGGTGAACTGGTGGGGCAGTTGAACATCTCGGCCATCGGCTACGGGTCGCTCTCGTCCGCCTCGATCGGCTACTGGATCGCCGAGCGTGCCGCCGGGCACGGGTTCACGGCGATCGCCGTGGCGCTGGCCACCGACTACGCCTTCCAGACGTTGAAGTTGCATCGGATCGAGATCTGCATCCGGCCCGAGAACACGGCCTCGCTGCGGGTGGTCGAGAAGCTCGGCTTCCGCTTCGAGGGGAAGCGTCGCGGCTACATCCACATCGATGGCGCCTGGCGGGATCACGTGTGTTTCGCGCTGCTGAGCGAGGAGGCGCCGGGCGGCATGCTGACCCGGGTGCCCGGTCCGGACCCGGTGTCGGGGGAGCGCTGGCCCTACGAGGTGCCGCGCTGGGACGCACGCTAGGCTGACTGTGCGATCGGTGTGAATTACACCGTTGTGATTTAGTCGGGTGTCAATCCCGGGGATTCGCCCCAGATTTCGTACCGTAGTGCCATGACAGAGAACCTCGGTGGTGGCATCGCCCTGGCGATTGCGGCCGGCCTGTGGCTCTTGTACCTGATGCCGTCCTGGCTGCGCCGCCGCGAATACCTGAACACCAGCCGCAATGCGGTCCGGATGCAGCAGGTGGTGCGGGTGCTCGCTGAGACTGCCGAAGCACCTGAGGAGATCCGGGTGGAACTGTCGCAACGAGGCATTGCCGAGCAGCGTCGCGCGCTGCGTGCGGCCGAGAAGTCGGCGGTGCCGGCACCTCGCGCCGCGGTCCCCAACTCCGCCCCGGCCGCGGTTGGCCCGCGCGGTGGCCTCACCCCGGCGCAGCGCCTGCGCCGCACGCGCCTGGCGACCACGCTGGTGACGGCCGTGGCGGTGGTGGTGCTGGGCGCCTCGCTGCTGCCCGGCCTGTTCGGTGGGGTCGTGGCGGGCTGGTCCGCTGGCATCGCTGGCGCCGTCGCCATCGGCGGTGCCTGGATGCTCAGCACGATCAACCGCACCGAGCGGCGTCGCCGCAGCACTTACCGCGAGGCGGTGCGTCCGGCCACGACGTTCATTGACCCGATGCCGGCCCAGCAGGCCGTGACCGAGGTCGAGGAGGACCGTACCTGGACTCCGGTCCCGCTGCCGCGTCCCACCTACCTGCCAGCCCCCAGCATCGAGGCGATCCGCGCCCGGGCGCTCGAGGTGGCGGCCGAGGCTGCTGCAGCGGCCGCGGTCCCGGCACCGCGCTCGGCGGCGGTGGCGGCTGCCCAGCTGCGTGCCGAGTCCGAGGCGGCCACGGCGCGTCTGCGCCAGGCCGAGTCGGCGCTGCCGTCCGTGGTGGACCGTCAGCCATCTGCCGCGCAGCGTTCGGTGCCGGCGACCCGCTATGCCCGCATGGGCGTCATCGACGCGGACGTGGTCGAGCCGGGCCTCGGCGACTTGGACGACGTGTTCCGTCGCCGCGCCTCCGGTCTGTAGCGGTTTCAGCACAGCCCGAAGCACCTGCATCGTCATCGATGTCAGGTGCCGGACTCCCCACGGTGTGGCCGCCAGGTGGCGTGTGCCCCTCTGCACTGCGCTGATCGGTCTGCACGCGTGCCATCCGGTCAATGCGAGTGGTAGCGAAAGAGTAACAAGGGTTCGGGAATTATGCGAGAGCGGTTCCACACCCACTCGGGGTTTCCTCCCGAGGCGGCAGCGGCCGGCAAGCCGTCCACGAGTGCTGTCGTTTTTTGATACGCTTGCTTGGTCAATCTGACACGGGCCTATAGCTCAGTTGGTAGAGCGCTTCGTTCGCAATGAAGAGGTCTGGGGTTCGATTCCCCATAGGTCCACAACCAAGTCCCGCAGGCATCGCCTGCGGGATTTTGCATAGGGGGAGGGGTAATGCAGGCGGTAGAGAAGCTTTTTGGGTCGAATTTTCGCGTTAGCGTTCTGGTCGGACGAAATGGTGCTGGAAAGTCCAGGTTGCTCCGCAAAGCTATGGTTCGCCGCTCGGATTTCAATGATGGCAGTCCAGCGCTTCTGCGACACATTCCCGCTGAGCGTGGGGGAACGCTGAGCCCTGACTTCGAGACGAGCGCGGATTTCCATCGCGGTTATGTCCATGGTACGGAGTATGCGCGCGAAGGTCACCAAGAGAAGTTTCGGCATCGTGCTTTTGAAGAGCTCTTGGCAGCTGAACGCGTAATTCTGCGATCCGCAGTTGCGGGCCAAGAACTCTTCAATCTACACGGTGCTCCGGTGGATCTTTTTAAGGTGATTAGTGGCTTTCTGGAGTTCATCGAGGTAGCCCCGAGCGAACGTCTCGCGGGAACATTCCGCATAGTGGATCGTCTCTCAGGTGATGAGATCGAGGCTAAGGGGATTAGTTCCGGGGAAGCAGAGGTCATCTCTCTCGTTAGTTCAATATTCCATTTCGCGTTGGCCGTCTACGTGGACAATCAGGAGGGGGTGCTCCTTCTAGATGAGCCCGACGCGAATTTGCATCCTTCTCTCCAAAGGTTGCTGGCCAACCTCATAATTGGCTTGGTCGAAGCCGTTGCGGGTCTGAGCGTGGTCATAGCGACCCATAGCGTTGTGCTTCTGCAGGCACTCTCTTTGAGTCCCAACGTCGGAATCACTTTCGTCGAGCGTGATTCGCAAGTGTTTGACTGGGCTGCAAGTATGCCGCGGCTCCAGTTCGAGCCCTTAAACCGAGTGGGCTCGCTGGTTCTTTCGACATTTTCGGGTCACGCTTTGGGTCGGTCCCTCCGCGAGAGCCCATTACTTATCGTTGAAGGCCCGGACGACTGCCGTGTCTGGGCTGAGGTATCTCGTCGGGTTAAGGGTCAGGGTGTATTTCCTGTCGACGCCGGGGGAGTTTCTCGGATGAACGAGGTGGAACAGTTGGCCAGCTCCCTTCTCCAGACGATTCAGGCGGATCTGATCGGCTATTCGCTCAGGGATGGAGATGGTAAGGAAGGTGAACTTGAGCCGGTAGGCCAGCTGAAACGCTTCCGCACGAATTGTCTTGAAGTTGAGAATCTCATGGTGACGGATCAGGTTCTCAGCGGGTTCGAATATAACGGGGTGACCGCCCGGCAACGCATCGAAGAATGGGCAGAGAAGAACCCGACTCATGAGAAAGCGGACTTGATGCTGCAATTGATCAAGGACTGGCAACGACGGGAGCAGTTCAAGCTCAAAGGGCTTGAAGGTATTCTCGCATCGCTACTTTTCAACGGTAAACCTTGGGAAGTCGCCATCGGCATGTCTGTGGGCAGGATGACTCGCTCGGATTGGGATGAGGCATCTGACCATTCGATTCGTACGTACTTGGGCGAGAGTGCAACTCAAGCCATCGTGCCGCACCTTTTCGTTGAGTAGGCATTGATATCTCGCCCTGCTGATGCCCTCGGCATCGGTCATGTGCCGTAGGCTCGCAGCAGCACGAGTGGGGTAGGAGGAACCGTGGCCGTTGAGTTGCAGTGCCCGCACTGTGGGCAGACCTTCAGTGCGGACGGGGCCGGCTATGCGAGCCTCGTGCAGCAGGTGCGGGACCACGAACTGGAGGCCGCGGTTGAGGCCCGGCTGAAGGATGCGGAAGCGGCCAAGCAGGCCGAGATCCGCCTCGCCGAACAGAAAGCGCAGTCCGAGCGGGAAGCCGCCGAACAGAAGGCCAAGGCTGAGCGCGACGCGGCCGAGCAGGCACACAAGGCAGCCATCGCCGAGCTGCAGGCCAAGCTTCAGCAGGCCGACACCGCCAGCCAGATGAAGACTGCCGAAGCGCTCAAGCAGGTCGAGCAGGAGCGGGACGCGATCGCCGCCAGCCTGAAGCAGGCCGAAGCCGACAAGGCCGCTGCCCTGGCCCTCGCCGAAGCCAAGCTACGCGCCGAAGCGCAGCAGCAGGCCGCCGCCAAGGACGCCGCGATTCAGGAACTTAAGGCCAAGCTGGATGCAGCCACCACCGAGGCGAAACTCGCCGTCACCACCGCGGTCAGCCGGGTTGAGAAAGAGCGCGACGAGTTGAAGAACGCCGTGCAGCGGGCCGAACTCGAGAAAGAGCTTGAGAAGAAGGCGCTCGAAGAGAAGTACCAGACCCAGTTGCGCGACCGTGAGGAGCAGATCGAGCGGCTGCGTGACCTGAAAGCCAAGCTGTCCACCAAGATGCTCGGCGAGACCCTCGAACAGCACTGCGAGATCGAATTCAACCGGGTGCGCGCCACCGGCTTCCCGAAGGCCTACTTCGAGAAAGACAACGACGCCTCCAGCGGCAGCAAGGGCGACTTCATCTTCCGCGACTACGACGCGGCCGGCACTGAGATCATCTCGATCATGTTCGAGATGAAGAACGAGGCTGACACGACCGCCACCAAGAAGAAGAACGAAGACTTCCTGCGCGAACTCGACAAGGACCGTACCCAGAAGGGCTGCGAGTACGCGATCCTGGTCAGCCTGCTCGAACCCGACAGCGAGCTCTACAACACCGGCATCGTTGACGTATCGCACCGGTACCCAAAGATGTACGTGATCCGGCCGCAGTTCTTCATCCCGATGATCACGCTGCTGCGCAATGCCGCCTACTCGTCCGCGGCGGCGAAGGCCGAGCTTGAAGCGGTGAAGGCACAGAACATCGACATCACCAACTTCGAGGCGCAGCTCGACAGTTTCAAGGAAGCGTTCGGTCGCAACTGGCGCCTCGCCTCCGACGGCTTCGCCGAAGCCATCAAGCGCATCGACGAGGCCATCAAGGACTTGGAGAAGACGAAGGAAGCGCTGCACAAGTCAGCGAACAATCTGCGCCTGGCCAACGACAAGGCCGAGGACCTCAGCATCAAGAAGCTGACGCGAGGCAACCCCACCATGGCAGCCAAGTTCGCAGAACTCGCCGACCAGTCCTCGATCGCGGCCCGCCCCGCCGCGGACGACGAGGACTAGCTCGCCCCTGTCGCGCCACCCGCGTCGAGCCTAGGCTGGCGTCATGGGAGAGCACACGGACCATTCGCCCCACCTGGCTGCGGTCGCGGTCGAGACGCGCGCGCTCCGGTATGGGGCCATCGCTGGCGGTATCACCGCGCTCGGCGCGCTGCTGCTGTTCTGGGGTCAGCACTGGCCGCTGTGGGGCGGCTACTCGGTCGGGTTGGTGACGCTCTGCACTGGCACAGCCGCCGCCCTCGGAGCATCCTCTGACGCGTTCTGGCAGTCGCGGCGAGCCCCGGGCGGGGAAACCCGCGATCAGGTGCCGACGTGGCAGGCAGTGCTCGCCACGGCCGCGATCGCCATCGCCCACGCCGTGCTCGTCGCGGTCGTGATCGCCGCCGGCTTCGCGCTGCTGCAGCGCGCCTTCCTCGGCCTCGAAGTCGACCTGCTGACGGCCGTGATGACTTCGGCGCTGGTCACGGGACTGGTGGCATATGCCAGCGGCCTGGACGCGGCTCGGATCGACAGCGGCCGGCTTGCCGGTCTGCTCACATGGTTCGTGATCGTCGGCATCTTCGCGGCCATGCTCACCGCCGAAGATCCCCAGTGGTGGGCGCTCAACTTCAGCGCGCTCGGCATGGGCGGTCTGAACGGTGCCGCCTTCAACCTGACGCTGATCGTGTCCGGCATCCTGGTCGTGACTCTTGCCGACTACCTGGCCCGTGACCTTGCCGCATGGCGGGCCGGGACCGGCCAGGCCAGCAGGTCCGCTGACCTGGTGCGGGCGGCCTTTCTCGGCCTCGGCATCGCCTTCGTGGGTGTCGGGCTTGTCGCGGTCGACCTGAGCCTGATCATCCACAACAGCTTCGCCGCGTTGCTCGCGGTCGTGTTCGCCGTCCTCACCGTGTCGGCGCCGTGGACGCTGCGTGGCTTCCCGCGATCGTTCTTCGTCGCGAACTGGGTGCTGCTCGGGGCGTTACTGGCGACCGTCATTCTGTTCTTCCCGGTCGGCTACCTCAACCTCACGGGCCTCGAACTGATCGCGGCAGGCATCATCTTTGCCTGGTTGATCCTGTTCGTGCGGACCCTGGCAGCGGTGACCGAGGATGCGCGCGCTACGGCACGCGCAACTCCTTGAGTGGGTCGCGCCGAGACGCGGCCACTGCGGGCAGCACGGCGGCCAGCAGACTGACACCGAGGGTGAGCACCGCCAGTCCTCCGGTGAAGCTCAGGCTTGGCAGCGCGTCGCCACTTGCCAGCAGGATCGCATAGCCGATCCCTGCCCCCAGCACGATGCCGATCGCGACCTGCATGGCCGTCTGTAGCAGTACGAGCCCCACGATCAGGCCTCGCGTTGCGCCGAGGGCTCGGCGTCGCCCGAAGTCTTTGCGGCGCAACAGCACGAGGCCGTACAGCAGCGCCCCGACCAAGGTGCCAGCGACCGCCAGGATGCCCAGCAGCAGCGCACGGGAATAGCTGGAGAGTTCTGACTGCACCCGGTCGCGAAGCTCTGCAACGCCAAGGGAGGCGCTGATGTTGAGCTGATCCGACTTGACGTTCGCGAAGTAGTACGGCAGCGTGCGAGTCACCAATTCGACGTCATCCGCCGATTCCATCAGCAACAGGATCGTCGACACGGCCTGGTCCCCAGCGGCGGCCAGCGGCTGCGGCCGCAGCACTGCCGGATCGAGTTGAGCGAATCCGGCCGCGAGTCGAAACTGCCCGATAATCCAGTAGTCAACGCCGGCGAAACTCCGCACAGGCGCGGTGGCGTCGTCGATGCCGAGCGCCTGCATCGCCGCTGGCGTCGCGAACAGGCCATCGGTGGGATGCGCCTCCGGCAGGCCGATGCCGGCTGGATCGTCCGTCCACACGATCCGCATCGCGGCGGGACTTCCGCCGGGAACCAGCGCGTTGCGAACGTCGCGCACCCGGCCAAAGGCGCCCACCCACTGGACTTGGTGGATGCGCTGCAGCGGCTCGAGTGCATCGACGGTCACGCCCGCCTCGGCCCCGAACCGAATGGATACGAGGCGCGATGATGGCGATTCGATGGTGCTGGCCACAGCCTGCTCGGCGGCGACTGTGCGGCCGGTCGTGAGCAGCACGGCGACCATGAGGGCGGCGACGATCAGGGCGGTGACGATCGTGCTGACCGGCTGGCGCAGCGTGCTGATACGCGCCTCGCGCCAAATGGCCCGCAGAAATGCCACGTTCATGCCAGCACGATCTCTCGGTGGCAAGCGTCAGCGACCGCCCGCTCGTGGGTCACCACGACCACCGTATTCCCCGCCTCGGCATGGTCCCGAAGTGCGTGCAGCACCACCATGGATGACTCCGGATCGAGGTTGCCGGTGGGTTCGTCGGCGAGCACGATGCTGGGATCGTTCAGCAGGGCCCGGCACAGCGCAATGCGCTGCGCCTGCCCGCCAGACACCTGGCCTGGACGCGCGTCCGTCGGCACGTTCACGCCGAACCGTTCGAGCAGGGCGCTGCCACGCTCACGCGCGGCCGCCTGGTCCTCGTTCCGGTACAGCGCGGTCTCGATCACGTTGTCGAGCACGGACCGGGTCGAGTCCAGAGCAGCGTCCTGGAACACGAAGCCGAACTGGAAGGCGCGCAGCCGCGAACGCTCAGCGTCACTGAGATCATTGACCGCCTCGCCATGGACGGTGATGCTGCCCGCGGTCGGCTGCAGCATCAAGCCCAGCAGGTACAGCAGCGTCGATTTGCCGCGGCCCGATGGCCCGGTGATCGCCGTGATGCTGCCGGCCGGGAAATCTGCCGCCCACCCTGCAAAGAGGGGATCACGCCCTGGGTAGGCGTAGCTCAGGTCCGTGACGGCGAGCATTACGCGGCGCCGCCCATGCGCACCACGGTGCCCTCCGCCAGGCCCTCAACGATTGCCTGGCCGCCGGCCGACGCCACGAGAGTGACCGGAAGTTCCGTTCCGTCCTCAGCGAGCACGTAGACGGCCCCTCCGCGGGAGCGAATCGCTGAGGCGGGAACCATGATGCCGCTGACCGGCTCCTGCAGCATGAACGTGACGTTGAGGTGGTACGCCTCGGACGATGCCAGGCTGGAGCACTGGTCGCCGCAGATCGGGGAACCGTCGGGCGCGGTGAGGGTGAGCCGGAAGTAGCCGGCGTCCGATTCGCGAATTTCGGCAACGTGGCCTGACCAGTATCCGCCGGTGAGGTTCTGGACTTTGACCTTCGTTCCGGTATTGACGCGGAATGCCTGCTCAACGGTGAGCGGGGCGACGAACTGCGGGTCACCGGACACACCCGTCAGGACGTTCTCGCCGCCGACGAGCCGGTTGCCAGGCCTGATGACGGACTCGTCCAAGCTGCCGTTCACTGGCAAGGTGGGCACAAAGATGACGTCGCTGGCCCGCACGAAGCCGTCCTTGCTGATGCCGACTTTGCCCTGCCAATGCTTGACTGCAGACGTAGTCTTGGCATCGAATTTGCCGGTCACGCTGCCCTTGTACCAGCCCTTGCCCTTGAGGAAACGCTGGAGCTGTCGGACATCGTTGCCACGGATGCCTTCGTGCATGCCGCGGAAGCTGGGGATATCGCCCTGCAGGGCGATCACTGGTCGTTCGTTCACACGGAACAGGACCTTGCCAGCGGTGATTTGTTCACCCGCCTTGTGGTGGACTCGCGTCACAACTCCCGAGGCCGTGTTCACGCCAATCTTTGATTCGTTCCACTTGGATTCCGCAGCCATGACGAGGGTGTCTTCTACGGTGCCATGACGTGCCGTGGTCGTCAGGGTGGCATCACTCGCGGTGGCCACCTGCGGCGGCGCGAAGACGGCCCCGATCGCCCACCCGATCGCCCCACCGACGAGCAGCAGCGCCAGTGCGCCGGCGATCAATTTCTTCGACATTGTGTTCCCCCGTGTGTTCAGTGACATCGTGAGCGGTGTGTGGCGATGTCGTCGGCCCCGACACTTGACGCGTTCCTCCGAGGATAGTGAGGGTCACTCTTTGGTGCCATGTGTTTATGGGGCAGGTTCAACTATGCACTGCTGACTGCATACCCTGAGCCTGCGGCAACCCGATCACGCGGTGTCCACGCCCGGTGCGGTGCGCTTCATTAGTGCGTGTACCGGTGCGGGAACATGATCGGAGATGGGCATGCCATATTCAGTTCGCGGGCGGCTTCCTCGCTGAGTGCCGTCATATAGGTGGCGGTCGAGTAGACGCCAACTTCGGAGACGAAGGTTTCCTCCGACGGCGGTGCCGGTGGCGTATGACCTTCGGCTAGGTAACACCGGTATGTTTCAACCTCCCGGTGATAGAGCTGGCGACGTTCTGACTCGCTCTCTGCGGACTCAGCGGCAAAGAATCCAGTGCTGACGCGGCAGTCCGTGTAGTCCTGCCATAGTTGATCCCCCAGCGCGGTGCGAACCTCATCGGGCATCACAAAGGTCAGATCACCCCAACCGCCGACGGCGATTTCGTAGCCGCGATCAGTGAGGCATCGGACGAAGTCGTCGAGCAGAGAAGGGGGGAAGTCGGTCGTCGGTGCCGCGGATCCGGGGGTGACGACGGTTGAGCAGCCGCCGAGTAGTAGGGGCAGCAGGATTGCGGCAACCCTGATGCGTCTGCGAGACGCCCCAGGCTGCCGCTTACGGCGGGGTGGGATCGTGGGCATGCGGTCCAATTTCGATGAAGTTCGGGCTCGCGGCCCAAGAGCACCGCGAGCCCGAGACGTTATGAACAGATGGCGACCGGTGCGAGACCGAACGACGGGTACGCTGCGGCAAGATAGTTGGCCGAGTTCCGGCCGCTATTGAGCGTCACGACGGTGGTGCCAAACTTGTCTTGCTTGATGGCGGCACCAGTGAGTGTGGTCCACTGGACGCGGTTCTGCGTATTGGCAGCGCTGGCTGAGACTTTGACCTTGGCGCTGTAGGCGTGATACCCGCAGGTGATCGTGCCAGTGCGGCTCGCGTTGGCGTGGGCTGCCGTGCTGGCGAAGCCCAGCATTGCGACGGCCAGCAGTGCAGTGAGCGAGCGAATCAGTGCTTTCCTCATTGTTTCCCCTCAAATGACGGTGGGACAGTGGCTGCCCCGGTGTTCGTGCCACTGCTGTGACACGAAGCTTCGAGTCGGCGCCGCGTGTGGCTGCGCTGCGATGATCAGCCAGCCTGGGCCGGTCACAGCCCAATCGTTGGACACCGAATTCGTGTGTGATCGACCCGGCGAAGCAAGGCCCGACGAGTTGGCGGTCGCTCCGCCCAGACGTTGCGTTGCGCCGCTGTTCAGGGCCACCATCGGCCTACCTGCCGGTCGGTACGTCGGTCGCGGTGGGATAGATCGATGGTGGCTGGCATTCCAGGAACGCTCGTTCATACTCGTGGGGAGGGTTGCGGTCCCAGACGCTGTCGGTCGACATGTAGACGTCTTCGCCGAGAGCGGCAGCACTGAGATAGGCCTCGAGTGAAGGCGGTGGAGCGGCTGAGATGCCGAGGTTGATGAAGCATTGGTAGCTGGCGACTTCTCGGGCGTAGCGGCGCTCGAGGTCGTTGCGTGAGTAGCGGCTCAGATCGTGGGAGGCCGCGTAGCCGGTTGACTCCCAACAGGCTTCCTCAGCACGGAAATAGGAATCGCCAATCGCTTCGGGTGTTCCGGCCGGGAACTCTGCGCTGACACCTCCACTTGGCGTCACGCTGGCTTCGAAGCCTTGCTCGGCCAGGCAGGTGACCACGTCGTCGGCGAGCGAGTGCGGCCGCTGCGTCGCCGTCGGGGCATGGCCTCCGTTGTCATGTTCGATGGGTGCGCAGGCTGTAGCGGCAAGCGACCCAAGGGCCATGAGCAGTGCGATCAGCGGCCTGCGCGCCCAGGAGTGCAGCGTCATAGCGATGATCCCTTCCGGTAGGGCGGGGTGAATGCCCGCCCTACCGTTTCCGGGCTACTTGCAGGTAACCGTCGGCCAGATACTGAAGGCGCCGCTCGTGGAGGCGTCGATGTAGGCGTGCGGGAAGTTGACCCGTGTCTCCTTCAACGCTGCCGGGTGCGAGAAGGCGTGTATGTTGCCGTACGAGGCCGGCACACGGCTGTACGCCTTGATGCTGACCGAAGATCCCGACGACAGCTTCGTCTTGATGTACAAGGAGTGGCCGTAGTAGTGGCTGCAGTTCGCCGTGAAGGTCTGCCGGTCGGCGGCGTGTGCCGCGACACTTGCCCCCGCAATCAGCAGCACAGACGCGACTGTCGTTGCCATCAGTGCCTTGAACTTCTTTGTCACGATGTTTCCCCTCTTGTTGATGTGCGGTTTCCGCCGCACGGTAGGTCGGACTGACGCAGAGCAGCAGTCCCAAGCGGCGACCGGGTACACCGTGCACGCACGGGCAAGGCCCCCAATTCCCCAACGCCTGACGCGTTGATCCGACGATAGTGAGGAGGACTCGAGCGGGCAAGCCTTTTGTGCAATGAGTTGGGTAATTGCTGCGTTGCGGAGCACTGACCCAGCGGGAGCGCTACTCGTGATGAATCCATCCGTACCCCTGCCGAATGATCGGGCGAATCGATAGCCTAGGAAACACACTCCCGGCGCTGTTGCCGGAACATCAAGCCAAGGGGGCATGCATGCTGAAGGGACGGATCGGCAACCTCATCGTTGTCGTCGCGCTGCTCGCCATAGTCGGTGGTACGTGGCTCGGAATCCGCAACATCATGAACCCGCAGGGCATTAGCGAGGAAGAGGCCCGCGCCCTGATGCCGATCATCGAACGCGTCATCGAGCAGCGCAATGACAGCGTGCTGACCGGTCGCACCACGATCGACGAAGAAGCACTGCGCGGTCTCTCACAGGGCGCCATCGACATTGAAGGCAAGGCCTATGGTCTGATCGCCACCCAGCGCACGAATGACTGGGAGCCGAACTTTGGCCCCGAGGGGATTCAGACCAAGGTGGAGTTCCAGTCCTTCCTGCAGGACCGCAGCATGCTGATCATTCGGGTGCTGGAGACGACGCGGGTGGACTACATCTTCGAGGACTCTGCTGGCGAATCGAACGTCGGCTGGCAGGTCGACCGCACCTTCAACTTCCGTCGCGTGGGGGACAGTTGGGAACTGCGCTCCCATGCGTGGATCACCGCCGACAACATCCCGCCGTTGAGCGAACCAGCGGCGATCCGACAAATGCTGGCAGACACCCCCGGCTGGGACCCGCTGTTGGCGCTGCACGTCCTCGACAGCAACGGCGTGCCAGCCGTCGAGGACGAAGCACCGGCGGCGAGCTGATACCGGCCGAGGCTTGCTGGAGTACACTGCCGCCATGCACCGGGTCTTCGGGTACAGCTTCGGCAAGGTCTATCCGCTCTACGTTGAGAAGGTCGTCGATGAGGTAGCCCAGGGCCGCACGATCGAGAAGATCCTGCGCCAGCCCGCACCGCAGACCGCCTGAGCACGCCGCCGTGCCCAAGGTTCGTGCCGCTGCGGAAGTGTTTGCCGCCTTCCTCGCGTTGGGATGCACCAGTTTCGGCGGGCCGATCGCGCACCTCGGCTACTTCCGGGAGGCCTTCGTCCAACGCCGCCGCTGGCTGAGCGAGGCCGAGTACACCGAACTGGTCACGGTTGCGCAGATACTGCCCGGACCCACCTCCAGCCAGGTCGGCCTCGCAATTGGTCGGCATCGGGCGGGCCTAGCGGGTGCTGCTGCCGCGTGGCTCGGATTCACCCTGCCGGCGGGCCTAGCCATGATCCTCGCCGCGGTGTTCGCCGCGTCGCTAACTGGCGAGGTGATGCGGACGCTGGCCACGGCACTCGGTGTTGCAGCGCTGGGGGTCATCGCCCACGCGGTGTTGGGGATGGCGCGACCACTGCTGCGCTCGTGGCTGTCGGTGGGGATCGCGATCGGTGCGGCCGTGCTTGTGGTGCTGCTGCCCAGCACGCTGGCGCCGGTGCTGGCTATCGTGGCAGCGGGGATTCTGGGTGCCATGCTTCCCGCTGCGATGCGACGGCGCGATGACGACGCAGGCCAGAATACGGCGAGCAGCGGGTCACCATCCGCCCCAGGGCGGGCCCGCCCCGCGGCATGGTTTGCGATCGCACTCGTCGCCCTCGGCCTCGTCGCGTTGCCCATCGCCCAAGCGCTCACTCCGGACCGAGCAGTGGCCGTCGCCGATGGCGCCGCCCGCGCCGGCGCCCTCGTCGTCGGCGGTGGCCACACCCTGTTGCCGCTGCTGGAGGCGGAGCTGGTCCACGGCGGTCTGGTCGCAGGCGCCGACCTCACCGCAGGGTACGGCCTCGTCCAGGTGATGCCCGGGCCCCTGTTCACCTTGGCGGGGTATGCCGGTGCGGCGGCGGGGACGGACGGTCCGTCGCCGTGGCTCGGTGTGCTGGGCCTGGTCGCCGTGTTCCTGCCCGGCATGCTGCTCATGCTGGGGGTGCTGCCGTACTGGCAGCGACTCCGGTCCGTGGCGCGACTGCGGGCCGCGATCGACCTGGCCAGCGCGGCGGCCGTGGGCGTGCTGGCGGCGGCGTTCCTGCATCTCGTGGTATCGAGTGCCGAGGCTACCGCCGACAGCGGTCCGCTGGTGCAGGGGCTGCTGGTTTTGATGGCGATCGGGGTCGGCATCGCTCTGCAACGACGAGTGCCCGCATGGCTCGCGGTGCCCGCGGGAACATTCGCCGCGATTGCGGTGTTGTGGTGGCTGTAACGGAGTCGGGGCGCGGTCTGCGCACCGGCTCGCAGAAAGGCGGAACTGTGGCGAAATCTGAGTCGCTGACCATCGGCATCCTCGGCGTCGGCAAGCTCGGTACCGTGCTGGCACGGCTGCTGACGGCGGCTGGGCATCGGGTGCTGCTGGCAGGTTCCGGTGACCCAGAGAAGAAGCGGCTCATTGTCTCGGTGTTGGTGCCAGGAGCCGAGGCCGTCGCCGCTGTCGAGGCGGCCCGTGCCGCCGACATCGTCATCCTTGCTCTGCCGCTGGGCCGCTATCGCGAACTGCCGGCCGCCGAACTGCGCGGCAAGCTCGTCATCGACGCCATGAACTACTGGTGGGAGGTCGACGGGATCCGCGACGACCTCAATGACCCGACCACTTCATCCAGCGAGCTCGTGCAATCCTTCCTACCGGACTCCACCGTGATTAAGGCCTTCAACCACCTTGGCTACCACGACCTCGAAGACGAGTCGCGGCCGGCGGGGGACCCTGGACGCTTCGGGATGGCGATCGCCGGCGACGACGAGGCCGCCCTAGCGCGGGTCGCGGCCCTGGTGGATCAGGCCGGCTTTGACCCGGTGATCGCTGGCGGCCTCGCCGAGGGAATCCGCTTCGAGCCCAATACGGACCTCTTCGGGGCGGTGCTGCCCGCAGCCGAGGTGCGTACGCAGTTGGACCGGTTCTGGGAGTCCGCCCGCGGCATGGTGGTTGCGCGGGCGCGGGCCGCCGAGTCTTAGTCGCAGCCATGCGAAGGGCGCGAGGGGAGCGGTAGCGAACCGCGCCTCGCGCCCTTCATTCCGGGGCCGCGCCATTGAGGCCCTGGCGTGGACCCGGTGCTAGTGCACCGCCCCCTTCGGGTCTGCCACACCTGCGTCGTCCGACGCTTCCTCAGGCACGCGCGATCGGATCAGGAAGCCAAATCCGAGCGCGACGAAGAACATGAGCACGCCGTACACGGCGGCTGGAAGGGACAGTTCCTCGTTGCCGAGGACCGTCCGGGCGATCACGATCGCGAGGGTTGCGTTGTGAATGCCGATCTCGAAACTGGAGGCCACCGCCTGACGCGGTCCGACCCGGAACAGGCGCGGCACGAAGAAGCCGATGGTCAGGCTCAGCAGGCAGAACAGCACCGTGATCAGCGCGAGCTGGCCGACGTTTGCCATCAGCAGAGTCCAGTTCGAGGCGACGGCGCCGCCAATCACGACCGCCAGGATGATGATCGAGGCGATGCGCACCGGCTTGTCCATTGCAGCAGCAAAGCGGGGCTTCCACCAGCGGATCGCCATACCGATCAGGACGGGGCCGAGCACAATGACGAAGATCTCCATCACCTTCGAGAACTGCAGACCCAACTGGTCATCGCCCGGCAGGTACAGCGCGATGGCGAAGTTGGTGATCAGCGGCAGCGTGAAGACCGCAATGACCGAGTTGATCGCGGTGAGGCTGATGTTCAGCGCCACATCGCCGCGGAACAGGTGGCTGTACAGGTTCGCGGTACTGCCACCCGGCGAGGCGGCCAGCAGCATCATGCCGACCGCGAGCACCGGCGGAAGATGGAACAATGCGACCAGGCCAAGGCAGACCGCCGGCAGCAGCACGAGCTGGCACAGCAGTGCCAGGAACACCGCCTTCGGGTGCTTGGCGACGCGGGCGAAATCGCCGGGGGTGAGGCTGAGGCCCAGGCCCAGCATGATGATGCCGAGAGCAACCGGCAGCCCAACATCGGTCAACGTTGATCCCATTGCGTCATGATGACAGAGCCGGTCGGAACCCGGAAGGCCCGACCAGGCGAAACCACCCACTGCGGCCCGAGTAGTCTCGAAGACATGCCACGAAGCGTTCCCGTCTTGGATTCCCTTGCCATCGGCCAACTCCGTGACGACCTGGCGGCGGCGGAGTATCGGGTCGATGTGCTCGCCGGACTCTGGGGACCGATGGCGGCCGACGCGCTGCGACGCGAGAACCCGGTGCCGGCCAGGCGCGCGATTGCAGCCCTGCCTGCGCCGACGCCTGCGGGCACGCTGGCGCGGCTGTTCCTGCTCGCCGAAGCCGTTCCGGCCGTCGAGGTGCAACTGGCGGTGCCGAATGTGGGGCTGGACGGGCTGGTGACGCTCGGTCTGGTGGAGGTGAGCGCCGAGGCCGCACAGGAGGATCCCGAGGCCGAACTGGTGCGCGCGATCGCGGACCTGCGGCCCTACGCCTTCGAAGACGAGCGCGGCGGTGGCCACTGGTGGATCGCCTCCGACCTGGGTGAGCGTGCCGTCGGCGGGGCGCTGCCGGAAGACCACGTGCTGGGGGTGGGTGGTGCGTCCGCGACCCTGGCGAGCATCACCCTGCAGTTGCCCGCCGAGCGCATCCTCGACCTCGGCACCGGCTGCGGCATCCAAGCTTTGCACGCCAGCCGCTGGGCCCGCGAGGTGGTGGCCACCGACATCTCGGAGCGCGCCCTGGCCTATGCCCGCTTCAATGCCGCGCTCAACGGCATCAGCAACATCGACTTCCGCCTCGGCAGCCTCTTCGAGCCGGTGGCGGGCGAGCGCTTCGACCGCATCGTCACCAACCCGCCCTTCGTGATCACGCCCCGCGGCGAGGGGGTGCCCGAGTACGAGTATCGAGACGGTGGGATGGAGGGCGATGCCCTCACGGCTGCGGTCGTTTCCGGTGCCGCGGAGCACCTCACCGTGGGCGGCATTGCGCAGCTGCTCGGCAACTGGGAGTACCGGGTCGGCGATGAGGACCCGCTGAAAGCTGACGGGCTGCTGCGTGCCGCCAACTGGGCGACCGGGGCGCGGCTCGAGTACTGGATCGTGGAGCGCGAGCGCCTGGACCCGGCCGAGTACGCCGAGACCTGGATTCGGGATGGCGGTTCGCGACCCGGTGACCCGGACTATGACGGCCTGCTGGCGGCCTGGCTCACCGACTTCGAGCACCGCGGCGTGACCGACGTTGGCTTCGGCATGCTGCTGCTGCGTCGGCCCGAGGCGGGCATCGGTACCCTGGCCCGCAGCGAGCGGATTGCGCACGCCACCCCCGGCGGCGGTCTGGCCGCCGCATTCCTGGACGGCCTGCGTGGTCACGACGCACTCAGCGCGCACACGGACGCGGAACTGAACGCGCTGCTGCTGCGGGTGGCCCCCGACGTGACCGAGGAGCGCCACCACATGCCCGGTGAGGAGCACCCGTCCGTGCTGCTACTGCGCCAGGGCGGCGGCTTCGGTCGTACCCGCCTGACCGGCACTGCCGAGGCGGCCCTAGTGGGTGCCTGCGACGGTGACCTGACGCTTGGGGTGATCCTGGATGCGCTCGCCGAGCTGCTGGAGGAGTCGCCGAAGGCGATGCGTCAGCGGCTGCTGCCGGCGGTCCGCGATCTGGTGGTAGAGGGGTTCCTCCAGGTCGTCTCGACGGCCGAGGCGCAAGAGTAGACTGACCGCGCCCGGAGGCTTCGGGCGTCGAACGGAGGAAGCATGACCAGCGACGCATTCGAGCAGCGACTCAGCCCACGCGGGGACACCGCGGCAATCGAGGCGGGCGAGCTGCTGATGCCGAAGTTCGGGCCGGACGGGCTCGTGGCCGCCGTCGCGGTCGACGCCGCCACCAACGAGGTGCTGATGGTGGCGTGGATGAATGCCGAGGCGCTGGTGCGCACCATCGAAACCGGCGAGGCCTACTACTACAGCCGCAGCCGCCAGGAACTGTGGCACAAGGGTGCGACCAGTGGGCACGTCCAGCGCGTGGTGGAACTGCGCGTGGACTGCGACCAGGACTCGGTCGTGCTGCGCGTCGAGACCGCGGGCGCGATCAACTGTCACACTGGCCACCGCAGCTGCTACTACCGTGCGGCCGAGATAGGGCAGGAGTCCGGGCCGATGACGCTGCGTCCGGTCGACTAGACCGGCCTGCCGACGGGTGGCGTGCGCGCTTGTCAGTCGGTCAGCGCCCGAGCGGCAAGGGCGGGGCTAGGTCGCTACCGCTCGAGCGGCGGCTCAAGTTCCAGCGCTGGGATGCCGGGTGCCTCGAAGCCGCAGACGGCCGCGATGAAGGCGAGTTCCACCTCGGCCGAGCGGATGATCGCCTCGGCGGTGCGGAAGCCGTGCGCCTCGGTGGGGAACTCGATGTAGGCATGCGGCACCCCGGCGCTCTGCAGCGCCGCACGCACCGCCTCGGACTGGCTCGGCGGTACGACCTTGTCCAGCAGGCCCTGCTCAATGAGCATGGGGGAGCGCAGCCGCTCCAAGCGGTGCAGTGGTGAGCGGTCAATGTAGCGTTGCCGTGTCTCGGGCAGCGGCCCGATCAGCGTGTCCAGATAGTGCGCTTCGAAGTCGTGCGTGTCGGCGACGAGGCCCAGCAGGTCCGCGACGCCGTAGCGGCTGATGCCGCCGGCGAACACACCGCCCTCGGCGAGCGCCCCCAGCACGGTGAGGCCACCGGCCGAGCCGCCACGGATGATCAGGCGCTCCGGATCGACGAGGCCCTGCTCGGCGAGGGCTCGGGCTGCGGCCATCGTGTCCTGTACGTCGGCGATGCCCCACTGCTCGTTCAGGCGCTCCCGGTAGGCGCGGCCGAACCCGGTGGATCCGCTGTAGTTCACCTCGGCCACGGCGATGCCGCGGCTGGTGAGCAGCGCGGTGGCCAGGCTGAGCCGCGCCGATGCCTGCCCGGTGGGGCCGCCATGGACCAGGAAGACGCAGGGTGGCTGCTCGCCGTCGGGCGCGACGAAGTCGGGATTGCGCGGCAGGCTGAGCAGCACATGCACCGGACCGAGGGGACCGGCTACGGTGTGCGATTCGATCGGCGGGAGGTACCGGGTGTCCGGGAGCGCCTCGAGGTTGGCCCGCAGCAGGTCGAGCTCGCCGGTGGCGAGGTCGAGCCGGTAGAGCCCGGGCATCGCGTCCGAGGTTTCCCCGATCAGCAGCACCGCCTCGGCGCTGGCGTGCTGCAACTGGATCGCATCCAGGCCCAGATCGAAGGGCCGCACCTCACCGGTGGTGGTGATGCGTACCAGCCGATCCACACCATCGGCGTTGCGGACTGCGATCAAGTCCGGCGAGGCGCCGCTCGCCTCGCCCGGCACCGGCACCACCCAGCGCACGCCCAGTTGCCACAGCGGTCCGCCGTATTCCGCGTCCTCCTGCACGACCGCGTCCACTCGCGGCGCATCCTCGAGCGTGGCGGGCACCGAAACCCGCACCGGGTTCCACCAGCCGCTGCGGTCGCTGATCGCGAGCAGCGTGTCGTCGTCCAGCCACTCGGGCTGCAGCACCGACTCGCTGGGGGAACCGATCAGGCGTCGCACCTGCTGGACGGGGCCATCGTCGGTGAGGTTGCCGACCATCAGCCAGGTGCCATCCCAGGGCATCTGCGGGTGGTCCCAGCCGATCCAGGCCAGGCGCTGGCCGTCGGGGGAGATGCGGGGCCAGGCGAGGAAGTCAGTGCCGCTGGCGAGGACGCGAATGCGCTCCGGGTCCTCGGCGGCCGCGCCGTCGAGCGGTACGAGCACGATGTCACGCGGCGGCGTGCCGTGAAAGCCTGCGGGAATGGTTTCGCGCACGGCCAGGACGTGACGTTCGTCGCCGACGGTCACGATGCTGGGTTCGGCGAACTGCATGCCGAGCTCGGCGGGGGTGAGCGGGGTGCGGTGTCCGTCTGGGGTCTGCAGCCAGAGGCGCTGGTCGCTGGCTTCGACCCAGACCAGCAGCGGTCCGGCCTCGCCCGCGGCCACTGTCCAGGACAGGCCACCGTACTCGTGGACCCGGCTGCGTGCGCTCGCTGGAGCGGCCAGCCGCTCGGTGACCGTGCCGTCGGCCTCGCGGCTGAGGATTGCGGCACGGCCGCGCTCGCTCGGTCGCTGCTCGGACCACCAGACGGAATCGCCGAGAGCGATCGCGGCAGTCACCGGGTGGGTGTCGGCGGCGAGTGCCTGCGGCAGGATCGGGGAGGTCCAGGTTCCGTACGGCGCAATGGTCGGCGGCATGCTCGCAGGATACCTGCTCGGCCCGGACGTCGACGCGCTGCTGCCGGGCCGGGCGGGTCTGCCTAGCGGAAGAGGTCGACCACGGTGGGGAGGTCAGAACCGTTGAACTGGCTCATTCGACGGGCAATTTCATGCCGGTCGTCGATGTACCCTTCGAGGTCGTCCTGACTGACGCGCCACAGGCCGATCGCGCCCAGGCGAATGGCCGGCAGTTCACCGGAATCGATCAGGGTCTGCACCTCGTCGGGAGTAATCGCCAGGAGTTCAGCGACTTCGGCGGGCGTGAGGAACCGGCCGCGTGGGGTCGGCAGGTCTGCATCAGTGACGATACGCATGGCTTCATTGTGATCCCGCCGGGTCGTTGGGTGGGGCGTGCTGTCGCAAGTTGTGGATAACTTCTGCGCCGGGCCTCGGCTGGTCTGCACCATAGCGGCGGACGCTGCGGCAGGGGCCGCATGCGGAAAGGAAGCCATGAGCACCGACTTCGCCCACGCTGTTGCGGCGCGGACGACCTCGTCCGCCAGAAACGACGCACCCCGCCGAAAGGTACGGATTGAGCCGCGCATGCTCGTGGGTGTGGTGCTGGTGCTGGGCTCGATCGCCGGGGTAGCGAGCATCGTGCAGGCGGCAGACAAGACTGCACCGGTCTATGCCGCGCGCACCGCCCTGCTGCCGGGACAGCCGCTGGATCCGGCCGACTTGGTACCGGTGGAGGTGGTGCTCGGCGCCTCGTCCACGAAGTATCTGCGGCCGGGCGACCTGCCAGACGTGCCACTGCTGATTACCCGCACTATCGCCGCTGGTGAGCTGGTGCCAATCGATGCGATCGGCCGCAGCACCAGTGTCGATCACGCCGCGGTCGTGGTCACCGTCAACCATGAACTGGCCGGAGCAGTGGTGGCCGGCAGCGTGGTCGAGGTGTGGTCGGCGGCGCCGTTGGCCATGAACAGCTACGCTGCGCCGGTCCAATTGCTGGCAGCCACTCCGGTGCTGCGGGTCGTCGCATCCGACGAAGCGGGCCTGTTCCGCGGCGTGAGCGACGGCACCGCCGTTGAGATCCTGGTACCGCGGCTGCTGCTGCCAGAAGTCCTCGCCGCGGTCACCGGTGGTGCTCAACTCTCGCTGGTGCCCACGACGCTCCCGCTGGCTCAGCCGGAGCCGATGGGAGTGCCTGTACTCGGGGCGGACGTGCTCGTCCCGAACGCCGAGGATGATGACGCCGTCGCGGCTCCCGCCGGGGAGGCGCGATGAGCGAGCCCGACATCCTGCTGGTCCTGCCCGAGCCGACCTGCCAACGCCTGCACGCCGAGGCCCGACGCGCCGGCTACGACGTGGCGCTGATCACCCCGGACGCGCTGGGGCTGGAGCGGGTGCTCAGTAGTGGCGCCAGTATCGCCGTGGTGAGTGCCGGTCTGCTCAGTGCAGCCTGGGTCGGGCGGTGCGACCGTGCCGGAGTGCGCCTGATCGGGATTGCGGCCGACGCGGCCGAACGTGCCGCCGCGGTGCAGGCCGGCGTCTTCGAACTGGCCGACACTACCGCCTCGTGGCCGGAGGTGATCGGGCTGATCGATGGTACCGTGCCGGCTGGGCCTGCCACCGTCAGCACGATCGCCCCGGGGCTCACCGCGACCGGTTCATCGCTGCCACCGCGGACGAACACCGGTGCGGTCGCCGGGTTCGGGGCAGCAGCGCACACCGACCCAGGGGCGCCAGTCTGGCATCCGCCCACTGCTGCAGCCGGCGGTCGTGTGATTGCGGTGTGGGGTGCTCCCGGCAGCCCTGGTCGGACCACCCTGGCCGTGAACCTCGCCGTCGAGGCCAGCCGACTTGGAGTCGACACCCTGCTGATCGACGCCGATGTACATGCTGCTGCCATCGCCGCCACGCTCGGACTGCTGGACGAGGCGCCCGGGCTGGCGGCGGCGTGCCGGCTCGCGGGACTCGGTGAGTTGGACGCAATCGAACTCGATCGCCTCTCCCGCCGCGCTGGCAGGGGCGGCCCGCGGGTGCTCACCGGGATTGCGAATCCCACACGCTGGCCGGAACTGGCCGAGGCGAAGGTGACCAGCGTCCTCGACATCGCCCGCGGCATGGCTGGTTGCACCATCGTGGACGTTGCCGCCCCGCTGGAACAGGATGAGCACCTGATCAGTGACCGCCGTGCCCCACGCCGGAACGCTGCCACGCTGGCGACGCTGCGGGCTGCCGACGTCGTGGTCGCGGTGGTGGCTGCCGATCCGCTCGGGATCTCCCGATTCCTGCGGCACTATCCGGAACTGCTGGATGCGGTCGGTCATGCCCGGATACTGGTGGTGGTCAACAAGGTGCGGCCGGGGCCCTTCGGTGCGGCACCGAAACAGCAAGTCAGTGCTGCCCTGCAGCGATTCGCCAGCGTTGACGCGGCGGGCTTCCTGCCGTGGGACCTGGCGGCCGTGGACGCGGCGGCGCTCACGGGCGGACCGCTGGTCGAGGCGACGAGCGGCTCCGGCCTGCGAGCCGCGATCGTGGAACTCGCCGCTGCGCTCATGGATGTCCCCACAGCGCCGGCCAAGCCGCGCCGCGGTGCGAAATCCAAGCCGACCCGGTGGGGGAGTCAGTCCGGCGCGGCCGCCGCCCTCAGTTAGTCTCTGCCGCGCGGAGCACCATGGGCCTGCCAGCCCGTCTAGGCTGGAGCCGTGTCAGTGCTTAGCGATCTCGTCAGCGAACAAGGATTTGCCTCCGAGGCAGACATCGACTGGCTGCACATGCTCGTCGCGGACGCGCAGCTGCTAGCCGACCTGTCGTTCGCGGACCTCGTGCTGTGGGTGCCCGCCCAGGGCGGCGGCTATATCGCCGTTGCGCAGGCGCGCTCGTCCGGTGCCGCCACGCTGTTCTACCGTGACTTTGTCGGTCAGCGCATCCGTGAAGAGTGGGCCGAGCAGGTCGATGAGGCCTTCCGCACCGGCCGGATCGTCGACACCACCACGCCCGCCTGGTACGAAGAGACCCCGACCCGCGTTCGCGCCGTCCCGGTGCGTCGCCGACCCTCGAGCCAGGCCCGCGACCTCGGTGCGCCGATCGCGGTGCTGACTCGGCACGCGAACCTCAGCGATACGCGCAACCCCTCGCGCCAGGAACTCACCTTCAACGAGTGCGCCAACGACCTCTTCTCGATGGTGGCGACCGGTGACTTCCCCGACCTGGGGGCGCCGACCGGCCCGCGGCGCGGCGCGCCTCGCGCATCGGACGGTTTGATCCGCCTTGACGTGGACGGCCAGGTCACCTTCGCTAGCCCGAACGCGCTGTCCGCATTCAACCGGATGGGCTTCGACGACGAGCTCGAAGGCCGCATTCTGGCCGAAGTGACCACCGGCCTCCTGCAGGGCCGCCTGATCGTGGACGAGTCCTTGCCGCTGGTGGTCACCGGTCGCGCGCCGTGGCGGACCGACATTGAATCCCGAGGCGTCACCGTTTCGCTGCGGGCCATTCCGCTGCGTGACCAGGGCGAACGCATCGGCGCGATCGTGCTCTGCCGTGACGTCACCGAGGTGCGTCACCAGGAGCGCGAACTCATCACCAAGGACGCGACGATTCGTGAGATTCACCACCGGGTGAAGAACAACCTGCAGACCGTGGCCTCGCTGCTGCGCATCCAGGCCCGTCGCAGCCACTCCGAATCCACCCGCGAGGCGCTGCATCAGGCAATGCGCCGCGTCGCCTCGATCGCGGTTGTCCATGACACCCTGTCCGAGGGCCTGACCCAGAAGGTCGACTTCGACGAGGTCTTCAATCGGGTGTTGCAGCTCACCGCTGAGGTGGCAGCCACCGGCAATACCGTGGTGCGGCCCGAGAAGCACGGCAAGTTCGGCATCCTGCCGAGTGAATACGCCACGCCGCTTGCGGTGGCGCTGACCGAACTGGTGACGAACGCGGTCGAGCACGGGCTCGCCGGTCGCGCCGATGGCAAGGTGACTATCAACGCCGAGCGCACCCCGGAGTTCCTGCGAGTGCAGGTCATTGATAACGGGGTGGGTCTGGCCGAGGGCCAGGTCGGTCAGGGCCTCGGCACCCAGATCGTGCGCACCCTGATTCAGGGCGAATTGTCTGGCACGATCGATTGGCACACCATGGAGGGCGAGGGCACCGCGGTCACGATCGAGGTGCCATTCCTGGACCGGCCTGGGCGACGTAACAATTCCTAAACGCTTGGATTGTGGAAGCGCTCTTATCGGTTTCCGTTTTTTGACTTTGCGCGCCATGATGGACGGGTGCGAATTGGAATGTTTACCAGCGGGGGCGATGCTCCCGGTCTGAACGCGGTCATCCGCGCAGCAGTCCTAGCAGGCTCGACTCAGTACGGTCACGAGTTCGTCGGCTTCCGTGGCGGCTGGCGTGGCGTGCTGGAGGCGGACATCATGCCGCTGACCCGTCACGAGGTGAAGGGTATCGCCAAGCAGGGTGGCACCATCCTCGGCTCGAGCCGCACGAACCCGTTTGAGTACGGTGGCGTGCCGCGCATCAACGAGGTGATGACCGAGCACGGCATCGACGCCATCATCGCTATCGGTGGTGAGGGTACGCTCGCTGCCGCGAAGCGCCTCACCGATGAGGGCGTCCGCATCGTCGGCGTGCCGAAGACCATCGACAATGACTTATCGGCCACCGACTACACCTTCGGTTTTGACACCGCCGTGCAGATCGCGACCGACGCCATGGACCGCCTGCGCACCACCGGTGACTCGCACGGCCGGTGCATGATCGCCGAGGTGATGGGCCGTCACGTGGGCTGGATCGCCCTGCACTCGGGCATGGCTGCCGGCGCGCACGCCATCCTGATTCCGGAACGCAAGACCAGCCTCGACCAGATCACCAAGTGGGTGACGTCGGCGGCGGACCGTGGTCGTGCCCCGCTCGTGGTTGTTGCTGAGGGCTTCGCCCTGGACACCATGGACGACGCGCACTCCGAGCGCGGCTTGGACGCCTTCGGTCGTCCGCGCCTCGGTGGCATCGGCGAGCTGCTCGCTCCGCTGATTGAGGAGCGCACCGGCATTGAGACGCGTGCGACCACCCTCGGTCACATTCAGCGTGGTGGTACCCCCACCGCTTTCGACCGCGTGCTCGCCACCCGCCTCGGCATGGCGGTGCTGGGCACAGTGCAGCGGGAGCAGTGGGGCCAGATGGTCGCGCTGCGCGGCACCGACATTGTCACGGTGCCCTTCGACGAGGCCCTCGGCAAGCTCAAGACGGTGCCGGACGACCGGTACGACGAGGCTGCCGTTCTCTTCGGTTAGATCCTCCACCCGATTTCGGGCACAGAAAAAGCCCCGCGCATGTTCCCCCTGCGCGGGGCTTCTTCGTTGAGATCTTAGGAGGCTCGGCGGGCGCGAGCGGCACGGCGCTTGAGGGCGCGACGCTCGTCTTCGCTGAGTCCGCCCCACACGCCCGAGTCCTGACCGGTCTCGAGGGCGTACTGCAGGCAGATTTCGGTCACCGAGCAGTTGGCGCAGACGGACTTCGCCTTCTCAATCTGCTCGACGGCGGGACCCGTGTTGCCAACGGGGAAAAACAGTTCGGGGTCTGCTTCAAGGCAGGCTGCCTTATCGCGCCAATCCATGGTGCATTGCTCCTTGTACCGGGGGGAACGGTGGCCGGGTATATGGCCTGAGATGGGGTTAGAGTGGGGCTAACACTCCAACGCCGAGAGTGAGAGCGGAGTCGAGGAATTCCGGCGCGCTCTGCCATCAATCGTCCCATAGACTCGCGGGCCGATCAATACCCAGGTATGGGAAATTCCTGTGAACGAAGAATTCTCAGCATCTGCAAAATCCGCCGCTCCGGCCCCGTTCTGGATCGTCATTGCCCTGCTCGGACTGCAGGCCTTGGCGGTCTTCGGTGGTGCCGTCTGGGACATCCTTGGCATCGCCGGTGTGGTGCCGAGCGCGGCGCCGACCTCGGTGGAACTGGCGGCCGCACTCGCCGTGCTGCTGCTGGTCATGGGCGTGTGGATCGTGCTGGCCATCCGCTGGTGCTTCGAAGCCCGAGGGATCGGTCGTGCCTCCGCCTTTGCGCTCATTGTCTTCCAGTTCGCCATCGGCCTCGGCCTGTTGCAAGGGGACGAGGCGCAGCCAGCGCTGGCCGGCCTGATTCTGCTGCCAGCCATCGCTGCCGCGATCGCGCTGCTGAGCGGCCCGGTCACCGCGTGGTTCGCGGCCGGCGGCCCTCGTCGCGACGCTGAGTAGCGCGACGCTGTCGCACAGCTCGCTGTCGGGGCGCCGTCCTGTTCGGGGTGCTTAGCTGGCGTCGAGTCCCAGCAACTTGCGCAGACGCGCTACGTGACCGGTGGCCCGCACGTTGTACAGTGCGTGCTCGATCCGGCCTTCGGCGTCGATGATGAAGGTCGAGCGAATCACGGCCTGGATGATCTTCCCGTAGCTGTTCTTGTCACCGAAGGCGCCATAGGCGTGGTGGACTGTGAGGCTGGGGTCGGACAGCAGCGGGTAGGTCAGTGACTGGTTCTCGGTGAAGCGGGCAATCGCCTCGGTCTCATCCTTCGAGATGCCAACCACGTCGATCCCGGCGGCCTGCAGTGCGGGCAGGCTGTCGCGGAAGTCGCAGGCCTGCTTGGTGCACCCCACCGTGTTCGCCGCCGGGTAGAAGAAGATGGCGAGGCGGCGGCCGCTGTAGTCGCTGAGCGAGCGTTCCTTGCCGTATTGGTCGGTGAGTGTGAAGTCCGGGGCCACGTCACCCGCCGCCAGAATCGTGCGGTTCGGGGTGGGCGCGGACGTGCTCATGGGACCTCCAGGGGTGGGCAGGAAAGAAAATCGGATTCGGGCGGCGCATTCGGGTGGAGTGTGCAACAAAGCCCTCCAGAACATGGTAATGTTGTTCCTCGTTGGTCCGAGACCAGCGAGCACCTCTAGCTCAATTGGCAGAGCAACTGACTCTTAATCAGTGGGTTCTGGGTTCGAGTCCCAGGGGGTGTACGAGAAAAACCCTGGTGAGCCAGGGTTTTTTCTTGCCGATTCTGGCCTCCTTGAGCCAAGCCGTTACCCCTTTATTTACCTCTTTACCTCAGAGGACGTAATCGCTGGCGAGGATTACTCGAGGTTGCCAGGCTCCGCTTGCGGCCCTGGCGGCGATGGATTTCGCGAGTTTTCTGTGTTCTTTCCCGGGCTCGAGCCTCAGGTCGTTGAGCTGCACTATGACGGTCGGCTCCCAGATGCCGTCGCCTGAATCCCAGAGCTGGAAGCCTGCATCGCGCAATAGAGCGAGCAGTGCGTTGAGGAGCTCAGATTTCGTGGCTGCATCCGGGTCCACTAGCTGCCCGGCGTTCAGCGAGACAGGCCGGGCGGATGAGTACGCCTTCGCCGTAGAGGTGCTGGCGTGGCCAGCCTGCCGCGCGGCCAGGACAGGGTCGATGCCAGCGAGCTGGTCGATGACCCGCCGACGGCCGGCCTTGAGGTCGACGCCCGGCACGCCCTCGAGCTCACTGCCTGCCATAGCGTCCCTGAGCGCGCGCCGAAGGTTGGCGGCAAGGACTTTTTCAGCTCGCCCGCGAAGCAGCAGCGTCGTTGGCGACTGGGCCTGAGCAGCCTTCGCATCAAGGAGTGCACGCGCCCAGCTCGGCACTTCGACAACCCGCCATCCTGCCGCGGTTTGAAGCGCCCTGAGTTTGTTGGAGGCTCCTGACCTTGGAAACGAGGATGGAGTCATGCCGAAGGAACTGGCGAATGGGAAGCCGACGACGCGTCGCTACTCGAGCGAGGAGAAGGCCGCTGCGGTGC